>JAZNXL010000074.1:0-61549 GCA_045593905.1 Eubacteriales bacterium | reverse complement strand
TACACCTGTTCCGGGTGGAGTAGGTCCTATGACCATTGCAATGCTTATGCAAAACACCTTGACCTCGGCAAAGCTTTCAGTAAAGGACGGAAATAAATAATGGGCTTTAACTATACAACACTGCTTTTTCTTCCCGTAGGCTTAATTTTGCCTGCGGCGGTTATATTGTTTTTTGTACTGTCAAAACTTAAAAAGCAAATCGCTTACGATACAATCGCATACGGCTTTGGTTCCTTTTTTATAAGCGCAATCGCCGTATTTGTGGCATTTATCGCACTTAATACCGTGTTTTTATCGGGTATTACCTTTTCTGACGAAACTTCCGGTCTTGCAATAGCGGGTACTGTTTTTGGTGTAATGCTTGTGCTTTTGTTTTTTGTGTGCGAATCGCTGAAACTAATATCAATTAAAAAGTTTATAGCAGACGAAACAAAAAACAAATTTTCTTCGCTTGGATTTAGCGCAGGTATTGTGCTTGCTCAAAACGCGCTTGTTTTTGTTGCTCTTAATGTAATAGAACAACAACAGGTTACACCCGGTTTTGCAATCTTTTCGGGCACGGCAATTCTTTTTACCGGCATAATTTACACACTTAACTCAATTTGTGCCGAAATCGCTTTAAAACTCGGCTCAAGAGCTACTGCATACGCGCTTTCGGCGGTTTATTACCTTTTCTGGTTAAGCGTAATTGTTTTTGTAAGCTCATCTGTTTTGATTTGGGTGTCAACCGCGTTGTTCCTTGCTGTATCGGTTGCGCTGTTTATAGTGTTTATGAAAAAGGCATAGGTGAGTTTATGGTTTTTAATGCAATTTTATTTTATGTTTTGTCAATACTGCTTGTTGTTGCATCAGCGTGCGCGGTAGCGGTTGTTTTTAAAAAGCAAAACAAACAACTCTATCCGTTACATATCCTTTACGGTGCGCTTGGCTTTATATTAATGTTGATATTACTGCTTGTTTTAATTCGTTTTGCATTTTCAGGCGATGCATCACTGTATATGACAGCATATTTCTCTAAGGCGTTTTATAAAATAGGTCTTGCTATTATCTTTTTTGCGATTGTTTTTGCGGCAAGATACTTTATTTTAAACGCAATTTACTATAATCGTCAGGAGTTTGACAAAGGAAGCTCGTTCTTTGCAGGCTTTGGTCTTTCGGGCGGCGCAGTTATGATAATTTATTGCTTTTTTATGTTGATTTCAGTAATTGCAGCCGCAATTCGTTCTGATTTTTCACAAGTTTATGAGGGCAATCTTCTTTTTAAAGACGGAACAGTAGTTTCTGCGTTTTTACCGCTCTATTCACACCTTGCGTTTGCACTGTTTTTTACAGTTTATACCGCGTTTTGCCTCGCGCTTAACGAATTTATGATAAAACGCGTAAGTCACAAGTATAAACCGTTAAAAACCTTTACAGTATATACCTTGATAGAGCTTTGCGAGGTTGTAATTGCCTGCTTATTTGTTTTTGCAATTTCAAAAATTAATATAATCGTACTCGTTTTGGTTTGCGCAGTTTTTGCCCTGCTTTCAATACTTATAGTTAAGTACCTATATAAATATGTAGAAGAAAGTAATTATAACAAACAGTTTAATTGAGGTGTAAAATGATAAAAGTATTACACGTTTTGTCCGACTCGAATATAGGCGGCGCGGGTACATACGTTGCAACCTGCCTTGAGTATTGCGATAAAACAAAGGTAGAGCAAACAGTGCTTTTGCCTGCCAACTCCAATGCCGCGCGAATAATGAAAAAGAGCGGCGCTAAAATAATATTTGCTGACTTTACACCCGACAAATCGTTCGATGTAAAAGCAATTCCTATAATGCGAAAAATAATAGAGCAGGGTAAATATGATATTGTTCACACTCACGGCTGTGCATCGGCACGAATTGCCGCTGCAGGTGTTTCAAAAACGGTGTTTACTAAGCACACGCTGTCTAACGCAGGCTACGGCATTAAAGGTCTTATTAATAAAATTGCATACAGAGCAATCGGCGGATACGCTATTGCAGTATCGCACGCGGCGTATTTAAACCTTTGCGAGCTTGGTTTTAACCATAAAAAAATATACACCGTAAAAAACGGTGTAGGTAATATAGGTATTGCAAATCAAGATAAACGCGCAAAAGCAAAAGCAAGCTTTGGTATTGATACTACCAAAACAGTAGTAGGCTGTGTTGCAAGATTCAGCGCCGAAAAAGACTACGAAACGCTTTTGTTTGCTGCTAAAAAGGTATGCGAGGCTAACGATAAGATTGCGTTTTTACTTTGCGGCGACGGTCCGCTTTTAAACGATATGAAATCGCTTGCCAAAAAACTCGGTATTTACTCAAAGTGCGTTTTTGCAGGCACAGTGTTTGACCCCGAACGCGCGTATCACGCAATGGATATTTACTGCATAACCTCAAAGTACGAAAGCTTTGGGCTTTCGGTAGTAGAAAGCTGGAGCGCGGGTGTTCCTACCATTGTAAGTAATGCTGACGGCTTTAAAGAAATTGCAAACAGCTATTGCTCGGTAATTTGTCCTGTTGGTAATATCAATGAATTTTCAAGCGCAGTTTTACAACTTGTAAATGATAAAGAAAAGGCAAAACTGTTGTCAGATAATGCGTACCAAAAGTTTTTGCAAGACTACAGCGCCGAGGCATTTGCTAAAAATATTGTTAATGTTTATAAACAAATAAAAAAACACGGCTGATAAACAGTCGTGTTTTTTGGAGCTGATGAGCAGATTTGAACTGCCGACCCCATCCTTACCAAGGATGTACTCTACCTACTGAGCTACATCAGCAACGTCAATTATTATACAACACAAAATCGCGTTTGTAAAGAGTTTTTTATTTTTTTAAAAAAATTATTGACAAGCGCGCATTTAAGTGTTAATATGTATAGGCAAAAAAGAAGCAGAACCTTGTTCGTTCTCACCGTATGACAATCGCGCCTATACGGTTAATATTAAAACGGCACTCATTTTTGTGTCGCTTAATATTATCGAGACGAGCATTTATGCTCGTTTTTTTGTTTAAATTTTGCTTTGGAGGTGCGCGGGTATTAACGCGAAGAATTTAGCAATCAACAACGATATTAAAGATAAGGAAGTCAGAGTAGTTGATGACGAGGGCAATCAGCTCGGTATCATCAAAACATCAGAGGCAATTAAAATGGCAGAGGCACGTGGCCTTGACCTTGTAAAAATTGCTCCTAAGGCTGTCCCGCCCGTATGTAAAATTATCGACTTTGGTAAATATTGCTACGAGCAAACTAAAAAAGAAAAGGAAGCCCGTAAAAATCAAAATGTTATTTCTATTAAAGAAATACAGCTGACACTTAAAATCGACACACACGATATTCAAACAAAAGCATCACACGCTCAGCGTTTTATCAAAAACGGTGACAAGGTTAAGGTTGTTGTTAAGTACAAGGGCAGGGAACTTGCTCATACCGAACTCGGCTTTGATATAGCAAATCGCTTTGTTGAATTGGTTGGCGAAACCGCAGTTGTTGAAAAACCTGCAAAAATCGAAGGCAGAAATATGATAATGGTACTGGCGCCTAATCCGGCGCTTAAACCTAAAAAATAAGGGAGGCAAAAACAATGGGTAAAATCAAAACTCATACAGGCGCCAAAAAGAGATTTAAAATCACAAAAGGCGGAAAAGTAAAAAGAGCACACGCATTCAGATCACACATCTTAAACAAAAAGTCCACCAAACGTAAAAGAGGACTCAGAAAAGAAGCTTATGCCGATAAAACAAACGTAAAGGCAATCAAAAAGCTTATTCCTTATAAATAAGAATCGGAGGATTGACATAGTATGGCAAGAATTAAATGTGCGGTTACAACCCGCAAAAGAAGAAAAAAGATTTTAAAGCTCGCTAAAGGCTTTTACGGTGCAAAGAGCAAACAGTTCAGAACTGCTAACCAAGCAGTTATGCGTTCACTTACAAACGCTTATATCGGCAGAAAGCAAAAGAAGAGAGACTTCCGTTCACTCTGGATTACAAGAATCTCAGCTGCTTGCAAAATGAACGATATCAACTATTCACAGTTTATGCACGGTTTAAAACTTGCTGGCATTACTCTTAACAGAAAAATGCTTGCTGAAATCGCTGTAACTGATGCAGCTGCTTTTACAAAGCTCGTTGAAACTGCAAAAAACGCAAAATAATTAAAAAGACGGTTTAAAACCGTCTTTTTTTATTTTAATTATGTATTTTAAAAACCTTTTTTAAAATACCCGATATAAGCCGTGGCGGCTTAATAACTACAACCTTCACAAAAACGCCTCTCTTTCATAGTTTTAGCAGTAAAATTCCTGCAAAAAGCAACAGCCCTGCAAACAGTATCACAATAAACAAATTAGGTATAAAAATTTGTATAATGGTACCCATAGCAAAGCAAACAAAGGCAAGACCTACGGCTTTACAACTGTCAATTCTCACCGCCGACCCTCCTTTGCTTTATACTATGCAAAAAGTAGGTTTTAGGTCACTTTATATATGCCAAAATCTTGTCTTTTGTAATTTCTATATCGCTTTTTTGGTCGTTTTCAATGTATACTTCAAGCCGTTTTGTTTCGTCTTCAAGCCCCTCTATAACCTGCTTTGGATAAAACATTTTTGCAAAAAACTTTTGCGATTTTATATTTTGTTTAAGCGCATTTATATCACCCGCTTCAAGCTGAGTTTTTATACCGCTTTCAAAGTCTTTTTTGTATAAATATTCTCCTGTAACAGTTGCGCTAATCAATAGTAAAAGCAATACTAAAAATATAATGTTTCTTTTCATTTTGTTGTCTTTTTTACAATGTAGTAATTACCGTTTTTATCATACAAAACCAAAAACAAATCGTCTTTGGTTTTTACCTTGCTTTTTGTTATTATATCTCTTTTTTTAATGCCCAGCCTCTTTATTGCTTTGTTGTCAAACTCGCCGTCAGACAGCACTATATCGGGCATTTGCCCTTGCTGTTTGTCGATTATACTCATATTGCCGTTTGTTTCAAGTACAGCGTATCCAATGTCGCGTATATCGGCAATTCCTTCGGTGCGCATAGCCTCTGCTAAATCATCAACCGATACCCTTGCACGTTCCATTTCTGCTTGCTCAATCTTTCCGTCGCGGACAATGGTTATTGGCGTTCCGTAGAATAATCGTCTGAATTTTATTGACTTCAGTGTTAAAAATGATACCCCGATTTCAAGCGCTGCGAGCGTTAAAATGGGCAGTATCCCGTACAGAATCGGCATATTAAGGTCTTGTATCGGTATTGATGCAAGCTCTGAAATAAGTATTGTTATTACAAGTTCGCACGGCTGCAATTCGCCAATCTGGCGCTTGCCCATAATTCTCACCGCCGCCGTCACGGTGAAATATAAAATAATACACCTTAAAATAATATAAACCACGAAGTAATCACCTCGTGGTTTATTTTTTACAATCTTTATAAAATTATACTCCCGCGTCAGCTTTTGCCTCGTTACAAAGCTTTGTTAAAAGTGCGTGGTATTCTTCATAAGTAAGTCCAAGACCTGTGCATGCCTTTGCGTGTTCTACACCTAAATAGCGAAGATGCCACGGCTCGTATAAAAAGCCTGTGATGCTTTCTTTGCCTTTCATATAACGCACAATAAAGCCGTAGTTTGCACAGTTGTCTCTTAACCACCTGTACTCTTTTGTAGTATCAAAAGAGTCAGACAAATATCCGTATTTGTTAACTATCGCTGAAGAACAAACATCAGCCGCAAGCCCTGTGTGATGCTCACTCGAGCCTGGGGGAGCAATATATTCGCCCGCTTTTTTCTCGGCGTTTTCTTGTGAATATCCTTCGTTTAAGTATCTTTGAATACGTGTTTCGTATTTCGTCTTTTGAGATGAGTATCTTCTATAGCCTGAATACAATACAAGGTCGGTTATGCCGTTTGCTCTTGCATCGGTAACAAGCGATTTTAAAGCGTTTGCTGCAGTGCTTTCGAGCGGATACGAAAACCCACTCAATGTTACAAGGTCAGTCGGTGCATAGGTTGACTCAACCTTGTGTTGTTTGTTGATAAGAATTGAATATTTAGACTGTAAAAACGAATTAAGTTTATTATAAGCCTCGTTTGCACTCATTCCCTTTGTAAGCGCAAAATCTTTGTAGCTTGTAGGCATAGTGTAAACAGTGATATCAACGGTTGGCTGCTCGTTTGAAACAGGTGTGTCAGGCTTGGTAACAGGCTCGGGTTCGGGCTCTGGCTTGGGTTCGGGCTCGGGTTCAGGCTCGGGCTCTTGTTCCTCTTCTTTCTTTTCCTCTTCCTCTTCTTTCTCTTTCTCTTTTTCTTTTTCTTTCTTTTGCTCTTGCTGCTGTTGTTCAGTTTCTGGTGCGGGGGAGGGGTCTTTTTTTGATGGTTTTACAAAAACAAAAATGCTTGCTGCAATAACAAGTGCAATAATTATACATAATAAAGCATTAAATACGCTTTTTTTCATTCTATCACCTCAAAACAATTATAATGCAGTCGGTATATTTTTTCAATAACAATTATAAAATAAATAAAACGAAACATAACTATCTTAAAGGAGTGATAAAATGGTAAACAAAAAAATAATGGTTGTTTCTTTTGTTATTTCGCTATGTTTAATAGGTGCGTCGGCATTTATGTTTGTAACAGTTTTAAATAGAAAAATTCCAAAAGCTGAACAAAAAAAGCAAACACAAACCCAAATTCAAAAAACTACTGAAACCGAATATTATCAGCCCAACGACAATGTCGGTGCGGTTTCTTTTACCGAAGACCAGCTTACCGAACTTGCAAGAAAAATGTTTTTTGAAGGCGACTACTTAAAAGATTTTAAAATAGAACTCGATGAAGGCATAATTAATATGAGTGCAAAAATAAGTAATAAACAAAATCTTTTAAAAGCACATTCAAAACTAAAAAAATACGAAACAATAATTTCTTCCATTGTTGATAAACAAATGTCACTCACTGCAACTCTCAAAAACCAAGACGGCAGGGCAGCGCTCAAGGTTAGCAGCGTTAACCTTGCAGGTATTGAGCTTGACCCCGAAATTGTCAGCCCGTTTATTGAAAAAGGCGATTTACCAAAGCTTTTTGACACCGAGTATAATAATGTTGAAATCACTCACGGCTCAATAATTTTTAAAAACGGTGTTCCAAAAATTCTTGAATATTAAAAAATATTGCAATTTACTTTTCGCTGTGATACAATTAAGTTGTATTTTTATGCGGAGGTCAAGTAAATGGCTGTAAACCAAATTTTTAAAACTGAATTTAAAGGCTATAATAAAGCCGAGGTAACTGAATATATTGCGTCATTAAACGCACAACTCGAAACACTAAAATCAGAGCTTGAAACTGCCGAAAATCGCCTTTTAAAGTGTCAAAAAGAGCTTGAAGAAGGCGCTGCTCCACGTGAGCTTTCAGCTGAAGAATTAGATGTTATAAAAGCACAAATACGTGCTGAAATAGAAGCTGAAATGGCATCACAGGCAACTGTGGCTGATAACGCCGAAACAGAGCAGCTTCGTCAAAAGGCTGAGGCATACGACGACCAACGCGAAATTTTAGCCGAGCTTATGATAAAGGCAAAATCAGACGCAACTCAAATTTGTCTTGATGCTCAAAGCAATGCAAACGCTCTTCTTTCTGATACCTTTGATAAGTTTTTAAAACTCCGTTCAGACTTTGACGAAATGAAGAACAACATTTTAGCATCAAAAACTGAGCTCGATGCCCGCATCGGCAATATCACACACTACCTTAACGACTTTGCTCAATACCTTGAATTTATTGACCGCGATATTGAAAATACAGGCGATAATTTTAAGCAAAATATGTAATTTTTTGACCGCACAAAACGTGCGGTCTTTTATATATAATAAATATATAAAAAAGTATTGCATTTTTAAAATCAATGTGTTATAATCTTTGCTTGTAATACGCACATACGAATTTCGTCACAAGTTGCAGCCGCGCCTTTGGCTGTTTGACGGGTATATGTTCGTATGGAGGTATAAACTTTATTTAAGGAGGACATAAAAATGTCAGTAGTTTCAATGAAACAATTATTAGAGGCAGGTGTTCATTTCGGTCACCAAACAAGAAGATGGAATCCTAAAATGGCTGAGTACATCTTCACAGAAAGAAACGGTATTTATATTATCGACCTTCAAAAAACCGTTAAAAAAATCGAAGAAGCTTATATGTTTGTTCGCGAAATCGCAGCAAACGGCGGCGAAGTACTTTTCGTAGGTACTAAAAAACAGGCTCAAGATTCAATCCGCGAAGAAGCACAACGCGTAGGTATGTACTTCGTTAGCGAAAGATGGCCCGGCGGTATGCTCACAAACTTTAAAACAATCAGAAAGAGCATCCAAAGACTTTGCCAAATCGAAAAAATGGAAGAAGACGGCACATTTGAGCTTCTCCCCAAAAAAGAAGTATTAAAGCTTCTCCACGAAAAAGAAATTCTCGAAAAGAACTACGGCGGTATTAAAGAAATGAAAAAAGCTCCCGCTGCTATGTTCGTAGTAGACCCCAAAAAAGAAAAAATCGCAATTTCAGAAGCACACGCTCTTGGTATCCCGGTAGTAGCTATTGTCGATACTAACTGTGACCCCGATGAAGTTGATTACCCCATCCCCGGCAACGACGATGCTATCAGAGCAGTAAAACTCATTGCTGAAACAATGGCTAACGCTATTTTAGAGGGTAAACAAGGCGAGCAGTTTGCTCAAGAAGAGGAAGCTGTAGAAGAAGCAGCTGAATAATTTAATTGCAGGAGGAACTAATAATGAACTTTACAGCAAAAGACGTTGCAGCTCTCCGTGAAAAGACAGGCTGCGGTATGATGGATTGTAAAAAAGCTCTTACAGAAGCTGATGGTAACCAAGAAAAGGCAGTAGAAATACTCCGTGAAAAAGGTCTTGCAGCTCAAACCAAAAAAGCAGGCAGAATTGCTGCTGACGGTATGGTTCATGTATATATTGACCGCGAAAACAAAGTAGGCGCTATTATCGAAGTTAACTCAGAAACCGACTTTGTTGCTAAAAATGCTGAATTCCAGGCTCTTGTTGTTGGCGCTGCTAAAGCAGTTGTTAAATACAACCCCGCAACAGTAGAAGAACTTTTAACTTGCAAGTTCGAAGACACAACCGATACTGTTGAAGACGTATTAAGAGAAAAAATCTTAAAAATCGGCGAAAACATGAAAATTCGTCGTTTCGAGCGCCTTGAGGGTGACCTCGTAAGCTATACACACGGCGGCGGTAGCGCAGCTTGTGTTGCTCAGTTCGAAACCGAAAACGCTGACAGTGCTGATTTCCAAGACCTCGGTAAAAACATTTGTATGCAGGTTGTTGCTATGACTCCTGACTACCTTTGCCCCGAAGAAGTTCCCGCATCGGTAATCGAGAGCGAAAAGAACATCCTTATCGCACAAATCAAAAACGACCCCAAGAGCGCTAACAAGCCCGAAGCTGTTATCGAAAAAATGGTTATGGGTAAAATCAACAAATACTATCAAGAAAACTGCCTCTTAAAGCAGGCTTACGTTAAAGACAACAAAGTATCTGTTGAACAATATATCGCTCAATCAGCTAAAGACTTTGGCTTCGCTATCAAACTCGTTAAGTTTGTAACTTACGAAAAGGGTGAAGGTCTTGAAAAGAGACAAGACGATTTCGCAGCAGAAGTTGCAAGCATGACAAAGTAATTTTTTAAACATATAAGCGACTTCGGTTTAACCGAGGTCGCTTAAAAAAATATTATACCCTCTCAATACAATTGAAGGAGACTAACAATGGCTAAAGAAACAAAGACTAAAGAGACCGAAAAGGTTGTAAAGCTTACTGCCGAAGGCAAACAAAAAATTGAGCAAGACCTTTTAGAGTTAAGAACAGTAAAACGTAAAGAAATCGCTGAAAAAATCAAGGTTGCACGTTCATACGGCGACTTGTCAGAAAACAGTGAATATGACGAAGCTAAAAACGAGCAGGCAATTGTCGAAGCAAAAATTGCCGAGCTTGAGCAAACACTTAAAAAAGCAGTTATAATTGACGACACAGCAAGCGTTGGCGGCGACAAAATTCGTCACGGCTCAATTGTAAAAATTTTGTTTGTAAACACCAAACAAGAAAAAACAGTTGAGATTGTCAACTCGTACGACGTTGTAAATTCTTCGTCAAAAGAGGGTGTTCAACTCGTATCAGAAGATAGCCCTATCGGTTCACAACTCGTTGGTAAAAAAGCAGGCGCAAAAGTAACTGTTGAGGCTCCCATCGGTACAGTTAACATCAAAATTCTTGAAATTATAAAGTAATTATCCATACGGAGAAAAATAATGAGCAATCAAAACAATTCACAGGCTCCCGAGCTTTCTTTAAACGAAATACTTCAAATTCGTAGAGATAAACTCGCCGAACTTCAAAATACGGGTAACGACCCCTTTACAATTACCAAGTTCGACGTAACCGCTTATTCAAACGATATTAAATCAAACTACGATTGTTATGCCGAAAAAACAGTTCGTGTTGCAGGTAGAATGATGACCCGTAGAATTATGGGTAAAGCGAGTTTTTACAATATTCAAGACTCAACAGGTAATATCCAGGTTTATATCCGTCGTGACGATGTAGGCGAAGATGCTTATGCACAGTTTAAAAAATACGACATTGGTGATATTATTGGTCTTGAAGGTTTTGTCTTTGTTACAAAAACAGGCGAAATCTCAATCCATACCCAAAAAATTCAGCTTTTATCAAAGTCACTTTTGCCGCTTCCCGAAAAGTTCCACGGCCTTAAAGACCTTGATACCCGCTACCGTCAACGTGAGGTTGACCTTATAGTTAACCCCGAGGTAAAAGATACATTCGTTAAGCGTTCACAAATATTAAAAGAGATTCGTGCTTACCTCGACGGTAAGGGCTTTTTAGAGGTTGATACACCTATTCTTGTTCCGCTTGAAATCGGCGCTTCAGCTCGTCCTTTCAAAACCCACCATAACACACTTGATATCGATATGTTCCTTCGTATCGAGACCGAGCTTTACTTAAAACGCCTTATCGTTGGTGGTATGCACCGTGTTTACGAGGTTGGCAGAATCTTTAGAAACGAGGGTATGGACCCAAAACACAACCCCGAGTTCACCACAATCGAGCTTTATCAGGCATTTACCGATTACTACGGTATGATGGACCTTGTTGAAGAGCTTTATAAGCTTCTTGCTGATAAGGTTTGCGGTACCCGCCAAATCACATACCAGGGCAAAGAAATCAACCTTGACCATTGGGAAAGACTCACAATGGCAGAGGCTGTTAAAAAATACAGCGGCTGCGATTACTACGAATGGGCAACTGATGAGGATGCACGTGCTTGTGCAAAAGCAAAACACATTGAAGTTGACGACGATGCTACAAAGGGCACAGTTCTTGCTGAACTCTTTGATGCATTTGTTGAAGAAAATCTTATCCAACCCACATTTATCTACGATTACCCTGTAGAAAACAGCCCGCTTGCAAAACGTAAACCCGAAGACCCTGCGTTTACCGAGCGCTTTGAGTACTTTATTAACGCAACCGAGTTCGGTAATGCGTTTTCAGAACTCAACGACCCGATTGACCAACGCGAGCGTTTTGAAAAACAGGTTGCTAAAAAGAGAGAAGAAAACCCCAACACAACCGCCAAAGTCGACTACGACTTTATTGCCGCACTTGAGTACGGCATGCCGCCCACAGGCGGTCTCGGTTTTGGTATTGATAGACTCGTAATGCTTCTTACCGACAGCGCATCTATCCGCGACGTTCTTCTCTTTCCAACAATGAAACCTTTGGACTAAAGATTATGAAAAAAAGACTGTATAAATCAAACACTGACAAAAAGATTGACGGAGTGTGCGCCGGTATTGCAGAATACTTTGATATCGACCCCACTATTATACGTCTTGCGTGGGTTCTTGTTTCCTTGTTTGTTGGCTCGGGAATTATTGCATATATTATTGCAATGATTGTACTTCCAAGCAAACCTGAATAAAAATTAAACACCCTATGGCAAACGCCATAGGGTGTTTTTGTTTAGTCTTTACTTATAACCTTTTTTTGCCAAGACATTTTGCCACATTTTGGGCATTTCATATATCTTGTTCTGTTTATGTGCATCGCCCAGAATACACTGCTGTACCGGGGAATATGTTTGTGCCCGCACTTTTGACATTCATAGTAGCCTGCTTTTTGCTCGATTTTTAATGCAAACGGAGTTGCAATTAAAAGAGGGAGCAGGCTGAGTCCAACGAGCAATCCGCTTTTCCATTCCTCCATCGGCACAATACTTACTATTACTGCTGCAGCTATAAGCGGTAAGATAGCGATTATGCCCAGGACTATTTCTAATTTTAGCAATCTCTTGTCAGCTTGTTCTTTTTGCTTGACCATTTCAAGTAAGTTGTCTTCTAATTCTTTATTGTAATTATCCATACTAATTTTCTCCCCACTTAATAAATCGTTTACTGTAATTTTTAGAACACCGCACAGTTCAAGCATAATGGAAGAATCAGGCATTGCTTTGCCTCTTTCCCATTTAGATACCGCTCTGTCGGTGATATTTAGCTTTTCGGCTAATTGCATTTGAGTAAGATTTATATATTTTCTGCGCTCGGCAATAAATCTTCCAATCTTTACTTGGTCCATCGGTATCCTCCTTTCGATTTAAGTATAGTGTAGTATTACAATAAAATACACATACTGTTGGTTGAGTGGGCAAAAATCTACCGTTAGTATACCATAAACAACATACAAATTTCAATGTTTATACAACAATACTGTTTTGTTTGTGTTTTTTTAAAAAATCGCTTGAATGTGGCGTTTAAAGATGTTATTATGAAGCCAACAAAGGTTTTATGGAGATAAATTTATGCTTAAAATTAAACTTATCCGCTTTGACAACGTAGTTGTTTTTGCTGCGGAACAACTTAAAAAGTATTTGCGTATGATGATGCCGTATTGCGGCGACATCGAAATTGTTTTTGAACCCGATGCCAAAGACGGCTTCCGTCTTGGTCTTTTGCAAGATTTCGGGCTTAAAAACGATGCCGAGGACCCCGTTTTAGATGATATCGTACATATCGATACCGACGTTGACGGAGGCATTCTCGCGGGTTCAAACCCGCGCAGCGTACTTTTTGCTGTTTATAGATTTTTGCGCCTTAACGGTTGCCGTTGGCTTTATCCCGGTGTTGACGGTGAGCATATCCCACTTAAAGATATTGAGCCTATAAAATACCATAAACAAGCAGACCACCGCTTTCGCGGTCACTGTAACGAGGGCGCCGAAAGCCAAACCTGTATGCTTGAAACCATTGATTTTTACGCAAAACAAGAAATCAATGTGTATATGATAGAGTTTGACAACCCCTATGCCTACTATAATTGCTACTATTCGCATAGATATAACGAAAAAAACCGTATTGCCGAGCCTGTTCCGTACGAGCAGGTAATGCAATGGAAACGCGAGTGCGAGGTTGAAATTGCAAAACGCGGACTTATGTTTCACGATATGGGTCATGGCTGGACTGCCGAGCCGTTTGGTATTCCGTCAACTGAAGGTTGGAAGGTGAGCGATTTTAAACTTACCGACGAGCAAAGAGAATGTCTTGCGCTTGTTAATGGCAAACGAGATTTCCACAACGGAGTGCCGCTTAACACCAATCTTTGTATGTCTAACCCCAAGGTTAGAAAAATAATGGTTGACGGCATTGTTAACTATGCAAAAACCCACTCAAATGTTGACTACTTACACGTTTGGCTTGCCGACGGTACACGCAACCATTGCGAGTGCGACGAGTGTAAAAAGCTAAGCCCAAGCGATTATTATCTTATGATAATGAATGAGCTTGATGAGCAACTTACACAAAACAATCTTTCAACACGTATTGTCTTTATCGCGTATGTTGATACAATGTTCCCGCCTCAAAAGGTCACAATTAAAAACCCCGACCGCTTTTCGCTTTTATATGCACCAATCACACGCGCATACCACGAAAGCTTTAAAGAGGGGACAGTTTTACCAAAACCGCAAGAATATGTTCGTAACGACTGGAAATATCCCGTTTCTGCCGAAGAAAACATTGCGCTTTTAGATGCTTGGCAACAAAACTGGCACGGTCCTTGCTTCTCATACGAATATCATTTTTGGGTACACCAGTACAAAGACCCGAGCGGTCTTTACATAGCAAAACGAATTTATGAAGATATACGTGCGCTCAAATACATCAATCTTGACGGCTTTGTAGAAGATGGCTCACAACGTAGCTTTTTCCCGACTGGCTTTGCAATTTATGTATATGCCGAAACCTTGCTCAACCGCGATGTAGACTTCGAAGAGCTTAAAGCCGACTATTTCTCGCACGTTTATGGCGAGGGCTGGCAAGACGCTCTTGAATATTTGCAAAACATAAGCGATTGCTTTGATTTTGCGTTTATGACAGGCTGCGCATCGGTTGATGAGTCACTTTCAAAATACTACGACCCGTCACAAGTAACCAAGCTATTAAAGGTTGAAGAAATTGCAAAAGCGGGTAGGGAACTTGCTAAAAACCACCTTGTAAAGCCCACAAGACCGCAAACAGTTTCTTGGCGTTTGCTTTCTAAACATACCGAGTACTGCGAAGGCTTTGCAAGATTTATGATTGAAAGATGCCAAAACAACAACGACGAGGCTTATAAGCTTGCAACCGAGTTTTTTGATAAGTTTGGTAAGTACGAGGTAGAAATTGAACGCTACTACGACCATTTAATGTCGACAAGGGCGCTTATACGTATGGTTGATAAACCCAAAGTTATTTTACAAATGGGACTTTAATTTTAAGGAGATATTACTATGTTTAAAGTAGGATTTTCACGACTTGATATCACACCGCCGTTTGGCACACCGCTTGCAGGCTATTTTAACGCACGTCAGGTTGACGGCGTTTTAGACCCGATAGAACTTAATGCTATTGCTGTTAACGACGGCGAAAACACAGCGGTAATTATTGCTGCTGATATTTTATATTTCCACGAGAGCGCTGCTACAAAGCTCAGAAAGCTTGTATCTGAGGCCACAGGAGTTAATGAAGAGTTTTTATATTTTCAGGGTCTTCATCAACACACCTCAATTATGATGGGTGTAAAACCCGCGCTTTCAGCCGAAGACCACCACTCTTATATTAAAGATGAGCACTATCTTAACATTTTTAATCGCAGGATGATTGACGTTGCCAAAATGGCAATAGCCGATATGAGCGAGGCGACTGTAGGCGTTGCCGAGGGCGAAACTGCTGAGGAAATCTCGTTTATTCGTAGATTTTTATTAAATGACGGCACAACAGCCACTAACCCCGGTAGACGCAGAAATATGGTTGTTCGTCCGCTTGGTGAATCAGATAACACTGTTCGTCTTATAAGATTTAATCGCCAAGGCAAAAATGATATTGCGCTTGTTAACTTTTCAACCCACCCCGATACAATCGGCGGCACCAAAATTTCAGCCGACTGGCCGGGCTTTGTAAGAAGATACACCGAAAAGGCGCTTGACGGCGTTAGCTGTATCTTGCTCAACGGTGCGCAAGGCGATACAAACCACGTAAATATAAAATCAGAAGAAGTGCAATCGGGTTATCATAGGGCTGAACATATGGGCAGGGTAATAACCGATACCGTTTTAAAGCTTTGGGATAACACAACACCCAAAAAAGCGGGTAAAATAACTTCGAGTGTTGAAATGGTTTATATCCCCACCAACACTACATATATCGACGAGATTGATAGATTTAAAAAGCTTGACGAGGACGTAAAAGCAGGTGTTGTTGAAAAACCCGATATGGCAGGCCGCGCCGAGATTATCAGGGTATTGCGTCTGCCTTCAGAAACACTCTTCCAAAAGGTAGCAGTATCTGTTTTAGGCGTTGGCGAGCTTGCCTTTGTTGGCTTTGGCGGTGAACCGTTTACACAATATGCCGAGGCTGCACGTAACAGCGCGCCCGACCTTTACGTTATTACAACCTGTTGTACAAACGGTGGTGCGGGCTACCTTCCTACAACCGAGGCTTATGCCGAGGGCGGCTACGAAGCACGCAGCTCAAACTTTACCCCAATCGTTGCTGAAACCTTGCAATCAAGTGTTGATAAAAAACTCAAAACACATCAAAAAAACCTGTGCAATTAAGCACAGGTTTTTTCTATATTAATTGACATAAAACGCAAATTGGTGTATAATATCTTGTTGGAAATTAATTGTTTTGGAGGATAAAAAAATGAACGCTTGGAGAAATTTTAAGCATGGCAGTTGGACAGATAACATTGATGTTCGTGATTTTATTCAATTGAACTATACGCCCTACGAGGGTGACGATTCATTTTTAGTGGGTCCCACCGAGCGTACATCACGATTGTATGCGCGTGTTCAAAAACTATTTGATGAAGAACAAAAAAAAGGTGGCGTACTCGGCATTGAAACAAACCGAGTATCATCTATTTTAACATATGCCCCCGGCTATATCGAAAAAGGCGAAGACATTATTTTAGGTCTTCAAACCGAACGTCCGCTTTATCGTGCAGTAAACCCCTTTGCAGGTATAAGAAACGCTGAACAGGCTTGTAAAGCATATGGCTACGACATCGGCGACGACGTAAGAAAACAGTTTATGTATAAAACAACCCACAACAGCGGTGTTTTCCGTGCATATACTCAAACAATGCGCAAAGCCCGTCGTTCAGGTGTTTTAACAGGTCTTCCCGATGCATACGGCAGAGGCCGACTCATCGGCGACTACCGCCGCCTTGCGCTTTACGGTATGGACAGACTTATCGTTCAAAAAGAGGCTGACCGTTTAATGCTCGGCGCACGCGATATGTCAGACGAAAATATACGCACAATGGAAGACATTGACCGCCAAATTGATTTTATGAAACAGCTTATCACAATGGCTGAACAGTATGGCTGCGATATTACACGCCCTGCAGAGAACTCATACGAGGCAGTTCAATGGTTATACTTTGCATACCTCGGCGGCCAAAAAGAACAAAACGGCGCCGCTAACAGTATTGGTAGAATCACAACATTTTTAGATATCTACTTTGAACGCGACCTTTTAGAAGGTACAATCACCGAAGAAGGTATACAAGAGCTTATCGACGACCTCGTTATCAAGCTCCGTCTTATCCGTCACCTTCGTACACCCGAGTATAACGACCTTTTTGCAGGCGATCCCGTTTGGGTAACATGCTCAGAGGGCGGTATGGGTACCGATGGCAGAACACTTGTTACAAAATCATCGTTCAGAATGCTTCAAACTCTTTATAACCTTGGCTCATCAGCTGAACCTAACATAACTGTTCTCTGGTCAAACGATATGCCAAAAGGCTTTAAAGACTTTTGTGCAAAAGTTTCAATTGAAACCGATGCTATTCAGTACGAAAACGACGATGTTATGCGCCCTGCTTATGGCGATGACTACGCAATCGCTTGTTGCGTTTCAGCAATGAAATGCGGCAAACAAATGCAGTTCTTTGGTGCTCGTTGTAACCTTGCTAAAGTTCTTTTAATGTCGCTTAACGGCGGTAAAGAAGAACTCAACGGCGACCAGATTGCACCCGACGGCAAAATATTTGATGACGAAACCCCACTTGTTTACGATGAGGTTATCGACGCACTTAAAACATATATGAAATGGATGGCAAGACTGTATGTTAATACAATGAACGTTATCCACTTTATGCATGATAAGTACGCTTATGAGCGCTTGATTATGGGCTTCCACGATTCAGTTGTTGAACGCCTTATGGCTTTTGGTATCAGTGGTCTTTCGGTTCTTGTTGACTCACTCAGCGCAATCAAATACGCAAAAGTAACACCTATTAAAAACAAGGACGGCCTTATTGTCGACTTTAAAACCGAAGGCGATTTCCCAAAATACGGTAACGATGATGACCGCGTTGACGAAATTGCAACCTGGGTTGTTGAATATTTTTATAAACAACTTTGCAAAACCCCCACCTACCGTAACTCAAAACATACCCTTTCAATTCTTACAATTACATCAAACGTAGTTTACGGTAGAAAAACAGGTAACACTCCTGATGGCAGACGCGCAGGCGAGCCTTTTGCTCCCGGTGCAAACCCAATGCACAGCCGCGACATTGAGGGTGCTCTTGCATCGCTCAACTCGGTTGCAAAACTCAACTACGATTGTTGCCGTGACGGTATTTCAAATACCTTCTCAATCACACCCTCAACACTTGGTACCGACCTTGGCGACCGTGTAGAAAAGCTTACAGCAGTTATCGATGGTTATTTTGCACAAGGTGCACAACACCTTAACGTTAACGTTTTTGACCGTCAAAAACTCATTGATGCTATGAACAACCCCGAGCTTTACCCCAACCTTACAATAAGAGTTTCAGGCTATGCCGTAAACTTCCATAAACTCTCTAAAGATAAACAGCTCGAGGTAATTTCACGTACTTTCCACGAAAGCTTATAATATGAAAGTCCATTCTATTGAATCACTTGCAACACTCGACGGCGAGGGCATTCGCTACGGTATATTTTTAAGCGGATGTCCGCTTCGTTGCGTATATTGCCACAACCCTGATACCTGGGATATCGAAAACGGTGAGCAAAAGCAGATAGAACAGTTTTATAACAAGATTAAACGCTACAAGCCTTACTTTAAATCAAACGGCGGCGTTACCTTTTCGGGCGGCGAACCGCTTGTTCAGGCTAAAAAAATCGTAGAGCTTGGTAAACTTTTAAAAGAAGATGGCATATCATACGCAATCGACACCTGTTGCGCAGTTTCGCTGACTGATGATGTGTGTAAAGCTGTTGACCTTGCCGACTTTATTATTTGCGATTTAAAGTTTTTTAAAGCTTGCGATTTTAAAAAATATACAGGCGGTAACTTTGAACTTGTAAAATCGTTTTTTGACTATGTTTTAAAAGTGAATAAACCAATTTGGGTCAGAACAGTTATTGTCCCTGGTATTAACGATACCGAGCAACACGTTAAAGGCTACTGTGATTTTTTGCAAAAATATAAGCCGATTATTAAAAAATATGAGCTTTTAGGCTTTCATACAATGGGCTTTTTCAAGTACGAAAACCTTGGTATTAATAACCCCTTAAAAGATACACCTGCGCTCTCAAAAGAGCGCCTTAATGAGCTAAAGTCTTATGCCGATTCTTTGTTTTACGGAGAAAAATAATGGATATTTCAAAAAAGTTAGAAAATCTATGGTACTATTATAAAAATTATATCCTTGTTGCGCTTGTGCTTTTAATTTCGCTGTCAATTGCTATTGGTAGCTGCGTTAACAAAAAAGACTACGATGTTAATGTTTTGTATATTACGCATGAGTACGCCGACCTTACTGGTCAGCTTGATGTTTTGTTCTCGGGCTTTGCAACCGATACAAACGGCGACGGCGAGGCAAACGCACAGGTTATTTCAATAAGCTACGGCACAACTGTTAAAGAGGCGCAAACCGCAGGCGCATCACGCGCCGCCAACCTTGCCGCAGGCAAAAACGTGCTTATGTTAATTGACGAGCAAAACTATAACGAGCTAAAAGCCGCAGGCTTTTTAATGGATATTTCAGATATAGGTGAGAGCGAGTTTTTACAAGCTGACCGTTTCGATGCCACCGCCTCAGGAATGCTTTCATCAATTGAAGGCTTTTCAAAAACAAAGTCAAACTATTACGTTTGTATAAGAACATATGACGAAACCCGCGCAAAGACCGATAAAGTATATAAAGCGCAATACGACTCCGCCTTTGCACTGCTAAAAAACATTGTAGAAAAGTATTAAAAAGCAACCCACTATTGTGGGTTGCTTTTTTATACTACTGAAAATTCGGTTTCTTTAACAAATTTATCTAAATGTCTGTCATAAATTCGTCTGAACAAATGTGCGTCAAACGCATCGTGTGTTTCAGTTTCAATTTTATAAAACATATCAAGCTGATGCTCTTTTGCAGCGTTTCTTATCTCTTCAGTTGAACCTTTTGAAAGGTAGGCGGTAATAAGCTTTGCGTACTCAATTACCATTGGCGCGTGGTATTTTAAAAGTCGCCATTGCGGGTTTTTGTCGCCCTTTGTTGAAAGTACGTCGGTTTGGAACTGAAGCGCTACTGCGATTGCTCTATTAGCCATTGAAACTATATAATCGGGGTCGCGTTTCTTTTCGCGGCGCATATAAACGGGGTCAAAAATCTCCGAAAGCGATGCAAGGTAGCTTTCAACTGTTTTTGCATCATCTCCAAATGCCGCTGTAAAATACTCGTTTACAACGTCTTCGAATTTTGATTTTTTATCCCAAAGCCCTGCCGCCATTGAATAAAAGGGAAGACCTGTAGGCAAGAATACGCGCTGACCCTGACAGCTCATCATACCGTTAAGGCCAATCTTATCAAGGTTTGCCATATCCTTATGTAAAAGCTTAGCGCAGGAATAATAACCGGGGTCAATAAGGTGGTCCCACATTAAATGGTAGTCAAAGTCGAACGAGTCGCCCGAAAGCTGTTCGTTTTGCCATTTTTTAAGCATTGCAAGGTTTAAGCTGACTGATTTTGGCATTTCAAGCTTATTTCTCACATACGGCGGGAGTTCAATGTTTTCGCCAGTATTGCAATCGGCAAAAGCAGTTGAGTATGTGCGTGTAATAGGCGCAAACATAAGCACAAACCTGTCGGGGTTTTCAATCTTCTCTTGCTCGGGTGCCCATAACAAATCAACGTAAATTAAACATACAATCTTTGTATCAATTGCTGCAGCTGTCAGCTTTTTGTCAAGCTCGTTAAGTGTTTCAACGTAAAAGTCCGACGGTCTTTTCTTTTTACATTCTTCGCACTCACAATGTCCGTTTGTACCGTCAGCAAGCCAAAAATGCATATAGTTTATCTGCGGATTTTTCTTGCAGTGTTCAACAATGCTATCAGTCATTTTATTTCGTACAACAGGGTTTGAATAGCAAAGGTTGGTGTTAAGCGGAACACCTTTTTTAAATCCGCGTTTGCCGTCAATCTCTGCCATATAATTTAAAATTTCGGGGTCAAATTCGCTTTCGTCAAAAACATCCCAGCCGTTAGCGTTAATGCCAAACGGCATACAGGTCCAGCCGTGTCCTGTTGCGTGGTAGTCAAGCCCGCGCTTTGAAATTTCCACCTCAAGCGATTTTACCATTCTTTCAATATCTTGTTCGCTTACGTCGGCAAGGTCAATGTATGGGTTATATTTTCGGTTGTAAAACCTTCTGAAAAACGCAGTAGGTGTTAAAAACTGAAAGAAGTAGCCGTTCATTGCAACTTTTGGTAAAAAGTCAATCATATTTTCAACGTGCTCGTAGGCGGTAGCGCCCTCAATACACACACCTCTGTGGCGGTAGGACGCGCTCTCTTTAACAAACACGTTAACAGCGGCTTTGTTAATTTTTTTACAAGGTATTACTTCGCCGTCTTTGCCTGGGCGTAAAAACGCACAACCAAGCTCTTTTAAAAAGCGGTAAGCGGCAATAAGCACCGAGCGGTAGTTTGAGCCTGTAATAACACCAACACCGTCTTTAACGTCAATTAAAATGCTGTCGTCTAAAGTGTTTTTTTCTACCTTGTCGCAAAGCCCAAGCCAGATAACGTTTTTGACTGTTCCGTCATATTCTTCATAAATTCTGCCGTCAATGAAGCATAGCGGGTCCATTTGTTTTAATATTCGTTTTAGTTCGTTATAGGCAAAATCAACCGTCTGGTTATTGCCGATTTTTGCAAAAGTAATATTCATTTTACAAACTCCTTAACCTTGTTACCTTGATTTTAGCAACACCTTTTAACAAAGTCAATAAAAAAGACAGGATATTTACACAATATCCTGTCTTTTCAAATATTTATTTTTTGTGGCGATTCCGCCACGTATGTGACGTTCTTTAAGATTGGTATCAAGCACGGCCTTAACCTGTTTATATAGCGAATAATCTATGTTTTTTAACCTGTAGCTAACGTCTTTATGTACTGTAGATTTTGAAATTTTAAAAACCGATGCCGTCTTTCGCACAGTTGCGTTGTTGTCTATTATATACCTTGCAAATTCCTTTGCCCTTTCGTCACAGCTGTAATACATTGACACTCCTCTTTCACCCATATTTTAATACATACTATGAAAGAGATTGCCCCCGTATTACTTATTTTTTACTTAAATTTCTAAATTGCCTTGGCGTAATTCCAAGCTGTTTTTTAAAAATTTTATTAAAAAACTTAATGTCGTTATATCCAACCTCGGTTGCAATTTGTAAAACCGAAAGGTCTGTTGTTTCTAAAAGCGAACAGCTTTTTTCAATGCGAAGCTTTTGCAAGTATTCTGAAAAATTCATACCTGTTTCGTCTAAAAACTTTTTTGAAAGGTGCGATAGCGAATAGTTATGTTTTTTTGCAAAATCACAAAGCTTTAACTTTTGATTATAGTGCTCATTGGTGTAATCAGTAATACTTGTAATTAGCTTGCTGTTTGTACTTTTTACACCACTTTTTTCAATTCTGCGCATAATTATAATAAGCATTTGCGCACAAAGAGAGCGTATATACTCAAGATAGCCCGACTGTTTGTTTTGATACTCGTTTAAAATTTCGCCGACAATTTTATAAATACTGCCGTCTTTGTCGCCAAAAACAACACCCGACGGTGATGAGTTAAGCGCGGTGTAGTTAAACCTTATAAGATACGAGTTGACAACTTTTTCAAAGCTGTCAGTCTTTTTTAGCGTTCTGTCAACAAACGACGGATAAAACAAAAAGTTAATAACGCTAACAGGCGAGTCGCCGATTGACCTGTATGCGTGTTGGGTTCCATAGTCAACTATAAAATAATCGCCCTGTGTCAGTCTTTCTTTTTTGTTTTCAAAGCTATGCTCAAATTCACCTTTTTCAATATAGGTAAACTCTAAAAAGCTGTGTCCGTGCATTTTGGCGTTGTTGCTTTTTGCAATGTATACTGTAAACCCGTTTTGCTCAAGCTCTTTGAATTTGTCTTTAATATCAACTTTAATCACAAAATCGCCCCTAAAACACAAAAATATATACCTTGTTTTATTATAAACTGTAAAATATAATAAAGTCAACAAATAATTAAGAGGTGTTTTTATGCTATATAAAAAGAAGAAAACTCAAACACTTGATACTAATCTTTTTATAAATCCTACGTCAGAATACAGAGCAACTCCGTTCTGGTCGTGGAACTGTAAGCTAAACAAACAAACACTGCTTACACAGATTGAGCATTTTAACATAATGGGCTTTGGCGGTTTTCATATGCACTCACGCACAGGTCTTGCTACCGAGTATTTAGGCGACGAGTTTATGGATATGGTAAAGTCGTGCTGTGATAAGGCAGAAGACCTTAATATGCTTGCGTGGCTGTATGATGAAGACCGTTGGTCGTCAGGTCCTGCAGGCGGTAAAGTTACAAAACACAAGCCATACCGACGCAAACGCTTAATGCTGTTTTGTGAAGATAAAGGCTGGAATACCAAAAAAGCCGAGGCGCTCAAAAAAGGCGAGCCTTATTTACTTGCGGTTTATGATGTTGTGCTTGATGCCGACGGGTACCTCGACAGTTACCGCCGTATCAATATAAACGATACCGCAAACGGCACAAAATGGTTTGCCTACTGCGTAAACGAAAAAGAGGATGCGTGGTTTAACTATCAAACATATATTGACGCTATGGATAAACAAGCAGTGGCTAAATTTATAAACGTAACCCATGAGCGTTATAAAGAGGTAATCGGCGACAGGTTTGGAAAGTCAGTACCTGCAATTTTTACCGACGAGCCAAATGCCAACCACGAAAAAGATATGTTTTTGCCAACACCGGTTAGCAAAGACCGTCAGGTATTTACCTGGACACGCTTTTTTGAAGAAGAATACATTAAAATGTATGGCGAGGACTTTTTAGATAAGCTTCCCGAACTTGCGTGGAACAAAAAAGATAAAAGTGATAGCATAACAAAATACCGTTACTTTAATTTTGTTGCGCATCAGTTCAGCCAAAACTTTTCAAAGCAAATTGGTGATTGGTGCAAACAAAACGGAATTGATTTTACAGGCCATTACCTCAGAGAACCAAAACTGTTAGAACAGGCAACAACCTGCGGTGAAATAATGCGTAACTACGGTTATATGGGTATTCCCGGCATTGATATGCTTTGTAATTTTTATGAGTTTACAACAGCAAAACAGGCTCAGTCGGCTGCTCACCAATACGGTAAAGAGGGTGTTTTATCAGAGCTTTACGGCGTAACGGGCTGGGACTTTGATTTCAGAGGTCACAAGCTTCAGGGTGACTGGCAAGCGGCGCTTGGTGTTAGCGTCCGTGTTCCGCATCTTGCGTGGGTGTCGATGAAAGGTGAGGCAAAGCGCGACTATCCTGCCGCTATCGGTTATCAATCGCCCTGGTACACCGAGTATTCATATATCGAAAACCACTTTGCAAGAGTTAATACCGCACTCACTCGCGGTACACCAATAGTAAAGGTAGGCGTTATACACCCTGTTGAGAGCGTGTGGATAGCATCAGGTCCAAAATCACAAACGTCAACTGTTACAAACTCAGTAGAAAACAACTTTTTAAACGTAACAAACTGGCTTATAAGCAACCACCTTGATTTTGACTATATCTGCGAATCGACCTTGCCAAATCTTGCAAACGGTTGTGCGGTAGGTAAAATGCATTACGATACAGTTGTTGTTCCGGGTTGTTTAACACTCAGACAGACAACGCTTGACTTTTTAAAGGCGTTTAAACAAAACGGCGGCGAGGTTGTGTTTATGGGCGGATGTCCCGAGTTTGTTGACGGCGTAAAATCAAACGTTGCTCAAAAATTGTACTCAATCTCAAAAACAATCAGTTTTGACTGCGCTGAGCTAGTGTCGGCGCTCAGTAACGTTAAATGCGTAACAATCAAAGACAAAAACGGCTTTAATGCCGACAAGCTTGTTTATGCACTAAGACAGGACACCGACTGCAAATGGTTATTTATTGCGCACTCGGGTGAGCAGGGTAAAACACGTCACTCAAAAGCGCAAAACGACGTTATTTACCTCGACGAGCTTACAATAACAATAAAGGGTGAATATATACCCACTTTATACGACACACTTACAGGTGAAATATATCAGCTTGATTATACTCACACCAACAACACCACAAAAATCAACTATACACTTGAGGGTTACGGCAGTATACTTTTAAAGCTTACCGAGACTCCCGTGGCTGAGCCTAAAAAGCAACAAAACTATAACGTTGTTAATCAATTTGATATTAAAACCACAGTTGATTACAGCCTGTCAGAGCCGAACGTGTTACTTCTTGATATTGCAAAATATTCGTATGATGGCGGAGCAGTAATGCCTGAAGAAGAGGTACTTCGCATTTCAAAACAGTTCAGAAATATGCTGAACTATCGCTCTGACCAGACACAGCCGTATGCTATGAGTATTGACCCACCGTCGCATAAGGTAACGCTCTATTTTGACTTTGAAAGCGAAATTGAAATTGACGGTGCTTTACTCGCTGTTGAAGATGCCGACAGTGTTAAAATCACCTTTAACGGACAGCCTGTTAAAAACAACGTAACAGGCTACTTTACCGATGAGTCAATCGGAACTGTCCCGATTCCTTGCATAAAACAAGGTACAAACAGCTTAGTGCTTGAATTTGCTTACGGTGAGCGTACCAATATTGAGTGGTGCTACATTTTAGGCGATTTTGGTGTTGAATTACAGGGCTGTCAAAAAACACTTGTAAAAGCACCCAAAAAGCTCGGCTTTGGCGATGTTTCGCGCCAAAAGCTGCCGTTTTATGCAGCAAACGTAAACTACACTTTCGACGTAGAGCTTGAAAAAGACGGCGCTGTCGAAATTGAAGCATCCTGCTATCGCGGTTCTCTTATTTCAGTGCAGGTTGACGGCGTGAAAAAAGGCAGAATTGTGCTTCCGCCGTATAAACTGCTTGTAGATAGCTTAAAGGCAGGAAAGCACAAAGTAACACTCACACTTTACGGCAACCGCAACAATTCGTTTGCGCCTTTGCATAACGCAAACAGCGGTAATACCTGGATAGGTCCTGATGCATGGCGTACCGAGGGCGTAGAGTGGAGTTATGAATACAACCTAAAACCGCTTGGCATTTTAAAAAGCCCCATCATTAAAATATTAGAGCAACTCGATTGAGTTGCTCTTTTTTGGTTACACTAATAAAAAATAAAAGGAGAGTGTAACTTTGCGTTTTGAAAACGATTTTATAAAAAATACCGACGCTTTTAAAACACTTTATGAGCGGGACGACCTGTTTGTTTTAAAAACAATAACTAACAAACATAATAACAACCTAAGGCTTGCAATAGCACTTAATAACTGTATGGTAAACAGCGACATGGTCAACCGCGACATTATCGGTCCGCTTTCAAATATGCCTATTACCGATAATATAACCGATGTTTTAAATGCGGGTGTTTTTGCATTTAGCGCAAAGCTTTGCTATAACTTTGACGAGGCGGTAATTAACGTCGCAAGCGGCGATACCGTTGTTTTCGTGGGCAATGCAGACTGTGTTATTACTATTGATACAAAGGGCTTCATGCAACGCGCCGTGTCAGCGCCAGAGACCGAGCAGTCGGTAATAGGGCCTTCAGAGGGCTTTAACGAAAGTATTGTTACAAACCTCTCACTTGTTAAAAAAAGGCTGATGACACATAACCTTAAAAACGAGTTTATAATGCTCGGAAAGCAAAGTAACTCCCGTATTGCAATTTGTTATATAGACGGCATAACAAAGCCTGAATATGTTCAAATAATAAAGCAAAAGCTCGAGTCAATCAATACCGACTATATTGCCGATACTAACTATATTGCCGAGTTTATAAAAGAAAAAAACAGCCTGTTTTTTAAAACCTACGGTAGAACAAACCGCCCCGATGTTTTTGCATCAAAACTGCTCGAGGGCAGGGTGGGTATAATTCTAAACGGTTCACCAACTGCGCTTACTCTTCCGTTTTTGTTTATTGAAAACTTTCAAACCCCCGATGACTATTATTTAAACTGCTGGTATGCCAATGTCGGCAGGGTACTGCGTGCAATCGGTTTTTTTATGTCGTTTATAATTCCGTCGCTTTATATCAGCGTTATACTCCACCACCTATCAATGCTGCCGCCCGAGTGGCTTTATAGCATAAGCGCGTCACGAATAGGTGTTCCCGTGCCGATAATTGTTGAGATTTTACTGCTTTTTGGCGTTTTTGAAATACTTCGGGAAACAGGAACCCGTATGCCATCAAGCATTGGTCTTGCGCTAAATGTTGTTGGCGCAATAATACTTGGGCAAGCAGCAGTTGATGCAAAACTCGTATCGGCGCCCTCGGTAATAATCGTAGCTTTTTCGGGTGTTATGGGGCTTATGGTCCCGCACCTTAAGGGCGCAGTTTTTTATATTCGCTTAGGCTTTGTTTTACTGTCGGCAGTAGCAGGTCTGCCCGGCTTTTTTATATCGCTTATACTGCTGTTTTTGTTACTTGCAAACATTAATTCTCTCGGAATACCTTTAACATATATGTATTCGTTTTTTCCAAGCTATCCGCCAAACGATACCTTTTTGCGTGCACCGATTTATAAGCAAAACTACCGAGTGCCGCCCTTTTCAAACAACACAAAAAGGCAGGGTAAAGTATGAAAATTAAATATATTATTTACACACTTTTGGCTGCAATAACAATAGTAGTTTGCGCCTGCCTAACATCGCCGCAAGATGTTTCAAAACACGATTTAGTGAGCGGTCTTGCTATTGATTACAGTAAAAACGTTTTTATTGTAACAGCTGAAATCTGTACTGCCTCAACCGACGACTTTTTAAGTAAAACCGATTATGTAAAGGGTACGGGCTTTACAGTTGAAGAGGCCCTGTATAATGCCGAGCTTAAAAACAATAATTTAATGTTTTTAAACTCGGTACAGCTGTATTTAATAAGCGAGTCGGCCTCGAAAAAGCAAGCAGTAGCTGACTTTTTAGCATCTGACAGTGCAAACGTAAGGGCGGTGTGTGTTACTACAAAATCAAAAGCGTCAAAGGTCTTAAAAAATGAAAAAGACTCTAACACAAGGGCTAAAAGTCTTTCGCTTGCCTATAAGATAAAACAAACGGTGGGCAACTCAAAACACCGTGTACCTAACGTAATAAGCTTTTTAAAAAACGATAACTACGTGTATATTAACAAAGACGGTCTTGCACAAATAACAGGAGTAAATTAATGAAAACCAAGCTTGTAGATTTTTTATACATTTTTTGTATCAGCGCATCGGGTATGAGCGTTGCACTGTTTTTAAAAAGCGATATTGTTTCTCTTTTCTGCGCCGTTTTGTCAAGCGTTGTTATGGCGCTTGTTTTTTCAATGCACCCTGCGCTTGATATGACTAAACCATTAAATAAAACCATTTTTACAATTGGAACGGTTTGCTCGTCATCTGCATCGGTTTTTACCGCCTGTGCGCTTTTTGGCAGGTTTGTATTAAATAAAACCTACGTCGCGCTCGTTTTAGTTTTATCGGTTTTTGTAATTACCGCTATTGCGCTTTCGTCTTTTTATGCAATAAAATATACAACTGCCGTAATGTCGTCACTTTGCATAGTGTTTTTGTTGATTGTACTTGTGCTCAGTATTGTTAATAAAGATTTTTCAAAAGCAAAGTGCCTCGATTTTAACATAAAATCAGTTTTACCGCTTGTTGCACTTTCATCGGTTGACTCGGTGTTTGTAATTGGGCATATAAAAAAGACTAACCGTGCTGTCGGAATTTTTGCTTATGTGCTAATGCCTGTCTATTTTCTTGTAACAACAATTGTTGCAATGTCAACCCTTTCGAGTAAACTTTACTGCAATTTTGATATGCCAATTTTAAAAATGTGGCAAACAACCTACCTTGCTTCGTTTGTCGATAGGTACGAAACTGTAATTATTACAGCTCTTGGCGCACTTTGCCTTTTAAAGTCGGGCATAATGCTAAAGTCGGTTTTTGAGATTAATAGTAAAAAAGCCGTGCTTGTTACGGTAGTTTTTGCAATTACAATTTCGGTTTTAAAGTCATTTTCGGTAATGTATGTACTGTGCGCCATTATAATATTTGCGTCAGCATTTTTAATATTTAACAGTGCGTTCAAAAAATATTATTGATTTATATACTCTTTTATATTATAATTAATTAATATTATAATGTATTAGAGGAATTTATATGTCACAGCAAATTAATATATATGAAACCGAGGGTAACTATACCGCCTATCCGCTTTTGGCAACACGCGGTCTTGTTGTTATGCCCGGAACAAAGGTTAGCTTTGATGTTGGACGTAAATCGTCAAACAAAGCAGTAGAAACCGCACTCCACTCCGGTCGTGTTATGGTAATGTCATCACAAAAAGATATTACCGAAGACGAGCCGAGTATTGATAATATTTACACAATCGGCACGCTTGTAAAAATTAAACAGGTTATTCGTGTAAGCGACGATACAGTTCGTTTGTTGGTAAAGGGTACCGAGCGTGTTAACCTTTCACAAATTTATAAAGAATCAGGTCACCTTAAAACGCTTGCTGCCAAAATCGTTTGCGACCCTGTTCAAACAGGTGTTCAAGAAGAAGCGCTTATGCGTGTTATCCGAGACCTTTTCGACCTTTATTGCGAGTTTATTCCAAAACTTGCTGACGATGCGGCAGCAGCCGTTGTTGGCGCAACCGAGCTTGGTGCGCTTTGCGACAACGTTATCGGTTACACCTTTATGGGTCTTGAGCGCAAACAACCGCTTCTTGAAATTGCCGATGCCTATGAGCGCGCCGACAAGCTTATTGAGTTTTTAAACGCCGAAATCGAAATTTTAAAAATGGAGCGCGAGATTGCACTCCGCGTTAAAGACCAAATCGACTCAAACCAGCGCGACTTTTATTTAAAAGAACAACTAAAGGCAATTCAGTCAGAGCTGGGTGAGGGTGAGGCTTACGACGAAGATATTACAGGCTACCGTCAAAAAATAAAAGAATTAAACGCACCCGAGGTTGTAATAAACCGCCTTACTAAAGAGGTAGATAAGCTTTCAAAAATGCCGCCAATGTCACACGAGGGCTCGGTAATCGAAGCATATATCGACACAGTTTTAGATATGCCGTTTGGCGTTACTACCGAGGTTACAACCGACCTTAACAAAGCCCGTGAGGTGCTCGATGCTGACCACTACGGTATGGAAAAGGTAAAACGTCTTGTTATTGAGCATCTTGCAGTGTCTACACTCTGCAAAAATAACGGCCGTATCCTTTGCCTTGTAGGTCCCCCGGGTGTTGGTAAAACCTCAATTGCAAAGAGCATTGCAACCGCAACAGGCAGAAACTATGCACGAATCTCGCTCGGCGGTATCCGTGACGAAGCCGAAATTCGCGGCCATCGCCGTACCTATGTCGGCTCAATGCCGGGACGCATTGTGGCAGCAGTTAAAAAATCAAAATCGACCAACCCGCTTATTTTGCTTGATGAAATAGACAAGCTTTGCTCTGATTTTCGCGGTGACCCCGCATCAGCGCTTTTAGAGGTTCTTGACAGCGAGCAAAACGTTAATTTCGAGGACCACTATCTCGATTTTCCGCTCGACCTTTCAAATGTGTTTTTTATTGCAACTGCAAACACACTTGATACAATTCCGCGTCCGCTTCTTGATAGAATGGATGTTGTTGAGCTTTCAAGCTATCTCGATACCGAAAAGTTAAGCATTGCTCAAAACTACTTGGTACCCAAGCAACGTAAACAAAGCGGTTTAAAAGCATCACAAATAAAGATTACTGACCAAGCAATCTCGTCAATTATTAAAAACTATACACGCGAAGCAGGTGTACGTGAACTTGAGCGTAAAATCGGTGAGATTATGCACCGCACCGCTGCAATGATTGTGTCGGGTGAGTGTAAATCAGTTCGTGTCACCCCTAACAATATCGAAAAGTTTTTAGACGTTAAAAAATTCCGTGACGAGCCGCTTTATAATGCAGGTATGGTCGGCATTGTAAACGGCCTTGCCTGGACAAGCGTTGGCGGCGAACTGCTCAATGTTGAGGTTTTGGTTGTTGAGGGTAACGGTAAAATTGACTGCACCGGCAGTCTTGGCGATGTTATGAAAGAAAGCGTTCGCGCTGCCGTTTCATATATTCGTTCTGTCAGCCGTCTTTACGATATAGACCACGATTTTTATAAAACACGCGATATACACGTTCATTTTCCCGAAGGCGCTGTACCCAAAGACGGACCTTCGGCAGGTATCGCAATAGCATCGGCACTTATGTCGGCGCTTACCTTAACACCTGTTAAAAACACAGTAGCAATGACAGGCGAAATCACACTTACAGGACGCGTTCTTGCAATTGGCGGACTTAAAGAAAAAACAATGGCGGCGTATAAAAATGGCATTAAAACCGTTATTATACCAGAGTCAAACCTGCCTGACCTTGCAAATATTGATAAAACTGTGTATAACAGCTTAAACTTTGTTGCTGTAAATAATGTAAGCGAGGTGTTTTCGGCAGCACTCGAATACTCGCCAAAAATAAACGAACAGCAAAAAACACTCATTACACCCGAAATGAACGAAAACAGGAGGGTTTATGAAGCCCAATTACAATAACGTTTCACTTAAAATCTCGGCAGTGAAAAAATCACAGTTTTTAAATGATTTACCGCAAATTGTATTTTGCGGCAGGTCAAACGTTGGCAAAAGCTCAATGATAAACTGTCTTTTACGCCGTAAATCACTCGCGCGTACCTCGGCAAAACCTGGCAAAACCGCAACAATCAATTTTTATAATATTGACAACAAGCTCTATTTTGTTGACCTGCCCGGTTACGGCTATGCAAAGGTTTCTTACGTTGAAAAGCGTAAATGGTCTATCTTTATGGAAGACTATTTTAATTCTGATTCAGACAAGCGCCTTGCAATTTCTATAGTCGATTTACGTCACGGAGCATCTGACCTCGACGTTGATATGGGAAGCTATCTTTACGAAAAAGGTATGCCGTTTATTGTTGTTGCAACAAAGGCAGACAAGCTTTCAAAGACACAGGCGCAAAAAAACCTTGAAGAGCTTAAAAAGGTATATAACTTTGAGGGCGCTGTCGTAATTCCGTTTTCTTCGCAAACAGGACAGGGAAGGGACGAGGTTTTAAACATTATCGAGAGCGTACTCTCGGAGGAAAACTAAATGCTTACCCGTCTTTTACGACTGCTCGAAGATGCTCTTTATATTCTGCCTATAACACTTATCTCTCTTACCTTTCACGAGTGCGCGCACGGATATATGGCATACAGGCTGGGTGACCCTACTGCAAAAGAGTCGGGCAGGCTAACACTTAACCCGCTTGCGCACATCGACCCTGTCGGTCTTTTAATGATGATTGTTTTAAGGTTTGGCTGGGCAAAGCCTGTGCCTGTAAACCCAATGTACTTTAAAAACGTAAAAAAAGGAATGATGCTTACCGCTGTTGCAGGTCCTGCATCAAACCTTATCCTTGCGTTTTTCGGTTCGTTTGTTGCAACGGTGACAATGTATGCTTATGCAATATCGGGCACAGAAATTTTGTTTGGAGTTTACAAGTTTTTTTATCTTTTAACAATGCTTAATATCGGTCTTGCGGTATTTAACCTTATTCCTGTTTATCCGCTTGACGGCTCGCGGATACTTGGCTATTTTATGCCAAACTCGTTTAATAACTTTTTTATCCGCTATGGCAACTATATTTATATTGCGTTTTTTGTTTTAGTGCTCACAACCGATTTTGTGGGCAACGCAATTTATACAGTCCAGAACACACTTTTTTCTTATCTTGCAACAATCTTTAAATACCCCGCATTTTATGTTGCAAAATTCTTATCCACTCTTTTTTAAGGAGGCAAAACAATGGAAAAGCCGGTCTTTAAACTTGAGGTTTTTGACGGACCGCTCGATTTATTGCTGTTTTTAATCTCAAAAAACAAAGTATCCATATACGATATTCCTATATCGCTAATACTCGACCAATACCTTGAGTATATTGATGACCTCAAAAAAATGGACCTTGAGGTATCAAGCGAGTTTATTGAGATGGCAGCTCACCTTATGCTCATAAAATCAAAAATGCTTCTGCCTTCACCCGAAGAAGAGGAAGAAGACCCGCGTGAACAGCTTGCGCGTTCGCTTGCTGAGTACAAACGCTATAAATCAATTATTGAGCCGCTTCGCGAGCTTAATAAAAACGCGGGTATTACATACGCACGTCAAATGCAGGTTATCGAGTTTGATAAAAAACATACACGCGTGTATATCCCCGAAAAACTTGCCGATGCTTACCGCACCGCGCGCACCCGCTTTGAATACATAACTACCTCGCCAATAGGTAACTTTAAAGGAATTGTCGGCAGACAAATTACATCGGTAAAAAGCAAAATAATCTCTGTTTTACGCGTTCTTACTCGCGCTCGTAAGGTGAGCTTTATTTCGCTTTTTAAATCTTCAAAAACACGCTCAGATATTGTTGCTACCTTTCTTGCGGTGTTAGAGCTTTCTAAAAACGAACGCATCTCAATCAACGGCACAGGCAACGATATTTACTTAGACCTTAAGGAGAATAAACATGGAGTTTAATTTTTTAACAGGCGCAATTGAATCTATCCTGTTTGCAAGCGGTGAGCCTATTGATGCTCAAAAACTCGCGCAAACTCTCGAAACCGATGTTAAGGTACTCGATGAGGTTATAACCGATATGATTGAGTATTACGACGATAACCAACGCGGCTTTACAATACTCAAGCTTGAGGGCGCATACCAAATGACAACACGCGGTTTTTATGGCGAGGTTACACGTCGCGCACTTGACCACCGCCGTAACACTCCGCTTTCAAACGCAGCTCTTGAAATACTTGCGATTGTTGCGTATAACCAGCCTGTAACAAAAGGCTATATTGAACAAATTCGCGGTGTTGACTGCTTTTATGGTATTAACTCACTTATAGAAAAAGGTCTTTTAGAAGAACGCGGACGCCTTGACGCACCGGGCAGACCCCATCTTTATGGCACAACCCCCGACTTTTTGCGTTGCTTTGGCATCGACTCTATCGACAAACTTCCGCCGCTTCCTCCAATCGAAATCCCCGAGGAATATAACGAGGCACACCCCGACCCTGCACAGCAGGTACTCCCGTTATGATTTGGTTAGCAGTCATATTAGCTTTAATAATTTTAATACTGTTTTTGCCGGTAAGCCTTTGCGTTTACTATAGTCAAGGCTTTAAGCTTTATGTAAAAGTGCTGTTTTTTAAATTTTCGCTTCCGACATCAAAAAAACAAAAATCTGAAAAACCGACATCGCCGGTAAAAGAAAACGGCCAGACCTTTATGCAAAAGCTAAATTCGTTTAAAACTACATTGTCAGTTGCTAAGTCACTAATCAGAGCGCTCAGTGTTAAAAAAATAAAAGCGCATATTGTAGTGTCGACCGATGACCCTTGTTCCACCGCACTTTTGTTTGGCGGAATTAATGCCGCAATACACACTGTTGCAAAAATTTTAAAAGCTAAAACGGCAGATATACAAATTAATGCTGATTATAACCAACAGCACACAACGGTGTTATTCAATGTTGATATATCCACATACCTTTTAAAACTTGTCACTACCTTGATAAAGGCGTATGCAAGTGGTAAAATAAAAATATACGACTGATTAAAGGAGATTTAAATATGTCAGACCACGTAGAAAAAACTCTAATTAACGCAATCGACGGTCTTAAAAAAATGATTGATGTTGACAGCGTTATCGGTAAACCAATCGTACTTTATGATTCAACAACCGTAATTCCTGTTTCAAAGGTTTCAATGGGCTTTGTTTCAGGCGGTTCAGGTTTTGGAAAACTCCCTGAAAAAGATAATTTCGGCGGCGGCGCAGGCGGCGGTGTAAAAATAACACCAATTGCGTTTTTGGTTATAACCGATGGTAATGTACGCCTTGTAAATGTGTCTGAAACACCTGACCAGTTAGACAAGCTTTTTACAAAAATTCCCGAGCTTGTTGACCAGGTGAGCGCTCTTGTAAAAAACAAAAAAGAAACAACCGAAGAATAATTTATAAAACGCTCTTGTAAAATTTACAAGAGGTGATTAAAATTAAAAAACTTGTTTGCTTTGTTTTGGTGCTTGTAACCTTTTTATCTTTTCCGTTTTCAGCAAACGCATATAGTGCGCGTTCGATGGTATTAATTGAACAGTCTTCACTTGCCGTAGTCGATGAGAAAGATGCAAACACAAAACTGCCAATGGCATCAACTACAAAAATTATGACGGCATTAATTGCGCTCGAAACGCTCGACTTGAACAGTGTTGTCGAAGTTCCGGCAGAGGCTTGCAATATTGAGGGCTCGTCAATGTACCTTGTACAAGGCGAAAGGCTTTCGGTACTCGACCTTTTATATGGTCTTATGCTGACCTCGGGTAATGATGCTGCAACCGCACTTGCAATTATTACTGCAAAAACTGTTGATGGCTTTGTGGCGCTTATGAATAACAAAGCAAAAGAGCTTGGGCTTGTAAACACAAACTTTACAAACCCGTCGGGGTTACCTGACGATAATCATTACACAACCGCGCTTGAGCTTGCAAAACTTGCAGCATTTGCTTTAAATAACCCGACTTTTGCAAAAATAGTTGCAACAAAATCGGCGTACCTGCCTTATAAAAATCAAAAAAACGGTAGGTACATTAAAAACCATAACAAGCTTTTATCTATTTATGACTACGCTATTGGTGTTAAAACGGGTTTTACCAAAAAAGCGGGGCGTTGTCTTGTGTCGGCTGCTAAAAAAGACGAAATTACGCTCGTGTGTGTAACACTCAACGCGCCTGACGACTGGAACGACCACATATCCGCTTATGAGAGCGGGTTTTTAAAGGTTAAAAACACCTGTATTGCAAAATCGGGAACAGTAAACGTAACACTAAAAAGCCCAAGCGGTGAAAAAATAGACTGCACAAACAATACCGATGTTTATGCCACATTGGTTGACGGTGCACAAATAACAACCAAAATTATCGCACCCGGTTTTTTGTACGCACCAAAGGCAAAAAACCAGACCGTAGGCAGAGTCGACTACTTTATAAACGGTGTTAAGTGTGCATCATCAAAGCTTGTTACCAAAACCGAGCTTGATATTAAAATTAAACCAAAACTAACATTTTTTAAATACATAAAAGGACTTTTTAAATGACTGAATTAGTACGTGTTCAAAAATTCTTGGCCGACTGCGGTATTTGCTCACGCAGAGCCGCTGAAAAACTTATTGAAGAACGCCGTGTAACAATAGGACCCCGTGTTGCCGTGCTTGGCGACAAGGTGCCCGTTGATGCAACCTCGGTAAAGGTTGACGGTGAACAAATATATCCGCATAAAAAGAAATTAACGTATCTTATGATGTATAAGCCGCGCGGATATGTAACCACCGCAAAAGACGAGCTTGGAAGAAAGTGCGTAACCGACCTTTTACACCGTGAACGTGTTCGTGTTTATCCTGTTGGCCGACTTGATAAAGACAGTGAGGGGCTTTTACTTTTAACAAACGACGGTGAGCTTGCAAACAAGCTTATGCATCCGTCTAATCGAATTCCCAAAACCTATCGCACAATCGTTAAAGGTACAGTTGATGCTGCAGTTTTATCAACTCTTTCAACAGGTGTATATCTTGAAGAACTTGACTATACAACATCATCAGCCGATGTTGAACTGCACGAGGTAAAAGAAGATAGAACTGTTCTTCGCATTACTATTTACGAAGGTAAAAACCGACAGATTCGCCGTATGTGCGAGGCGGTTGGCCTTGAAATTGTACGCTTAAAGCGTGAGTGTATCGGCAAGCTTTCAATCGGTACGCTAACATCGGGCCGTTACCGTCGTTTAACCGAAAAAGAAGTTAATTACTTAAAGAGTTTATGAGGAAAATAGCTTTGAAAAAGATTGTCAGCGCAGTTTTAATAACCGCTTTAATATTTACACTTTGCTGTAGTTGTAGCTTTTCAAGCACCAAAAACAGTATTGGTAAATCAAGTAACACCATTGTTGCTGTTTATAATTCGCTTGTAGAAAACTTTAAGCTTCGTAAAAAAGAGGGTTACTCTCTTTATAACGCATCGTATGTGGTAAACAGCGAAAATGTTGGCACATATACCTATATTTATACAAATAAGCGCCCTGACGAGCTTAATTATTCTGATATACTTGTTGTTGAAATTAACAATCGCACGGGTGAAATCGAAAAGTTTTCGTCACCTGATTATGCCGAGTATAAAAATGAGCCGTATGATGCAATAAAATCAGCAACGCCTATTGACCCGTCAACTTTTGCGCTTGATTCTGACGAGGCTATAAAAATTGCAGCGGCAACCCACTTGAATGATAACTTTCACTACAACTATATCTCGCTTAGCGTTGGCTATTTAAACGGCGCGCCCACTTACCAAATAGAGCATATCTCTCTTGTTCAAAAAAAGGTGTTTGTTACCAATATTAACGCAAACACCGGCACAGTTGTGGAATATAAAACGGAGGAGTTTTAATGAAACGTATTTTACTGGTTTTAATAATATCGGTTTTATTGCTTTCGTGTACATCTTGTGCCCAAAAAACAACCTCAGTTATAAAAATAAACAGTGACAGTGTAAACTCAATTACATTCAAATCAAACTCGAGCGAAAACTGTAAGCAAAAGCTTATAACCGAGCCTGCTGATATTAAAAACATTTGCTCTTGGCTAAAATCATTTAAACTCACAAAGCATAGCGCAATTGAAATTCCTGTTTCTAACGTAACGTATTTAATACAAATTGATGGCAAAGCTGACCACCAAATTATTTTTATGGACGAGTTCATAATCTATGATATGACAGCATATACATTTGATAATAAATCTGATTATAACTCGGTAAAACAAAAGTATAATCTTTTTGCTTATAAAGAGACCGACTGCGAACTTGGACTGCTATGACAAAATACTTTAAGCTAATTCTAATAGCCATAATCACGGTATTGATTTTATCAATGCCGTGTTTTTGCTTGCAGGCAAAAGGCGATTACCTAAATGGCGTTTGGGTTTCGAGTGTATATAACCTCGACTTTCCATCAAAACAGGGTCTTTTACAAGACCAGCTCAAATTAGAACTCGAAAATATTGTTTCAACCTGTAAAACATCAAATATTAACGCAATTTTCTTTCAGGTTCGACCTAATTCCGATGCTCTTTATAAATCGAACTACTTTCCGTGGAGCAGGGTAATAAGCGGTACCGAGGGAACTGCTCCAAATAACAATTTTGACCCGCTTGAATACCTCTCAAACCTGTGTAAAGATAATAATATTCAACTGCACGCATGGATAAACCCATATAGAATATGTAAAGCAGAACAACTTAACACACTTTCAAGTTCAAACCCTGCTAAAAAGCATCCTGAATATACCGTTACTTGCTCAGATGGCTATGTTTACTATAACCCCGCACTCAAAGAGGTGCGTGAGCTTATAACAAACGGCGCGGTAGAAATTGTAAAAAACTATAATGTCAGCGGTATACACTTCGACGATTACTTTTATCCTTATAACGTAACCGATTATCCCGATAGTGACGACTATAAAAAATACGGCACAAAGTTTAAAACGGTTGAAGATTTTAGGCGTGACAATGTAAACAAGCTTGTAAAACAAGTTTACAACGCAGTACATAAACAAAACAAAAATGCGGTTTTTGGTGTAAGTCCTTTTGGTATCTGGGATAATAAATCGCAAAATAAACTTGGCTCAAATACAAGCGGTATGTCGTCATATTCAGCTATTTTTGCCGATTCATACACATGGGTAAAAAACGGCTGGGTAGATTATATTTGTCCGCAAATTTATTGGTCGACCGAAAACACTGTTGCCAATTTTAAAACGCTTGTTGATTGGTGGAGTGAGCTTTGCTCAAAGTACAATTGCGACCTGCTTGTTGGTCACGCACTGTATAAACTTGGTGAGGACAGCGAGTTTTTAAGCGCGTCGCAAATACAATCACAAATTGACTATTGTAAATCAAATAATAGTGTAAACGGCTCGGTGTTTTTCAGATACCAAAACATAAAGGATAACACGCTTGGTTGTCAAAACGTAATATCTCAAAATAAGTTTACTGTTCAAAACACCCCTGCTTTTACAACAAACGAGCTAATTATCACATCGCCTTCAAATAACTATTCAACAACAGCCCAAAATTGTTCAGTTTCAGGCGTTGCAAACACAAACTATAAACTGTTTTTAAATAATAGTGAAATTGAATATACTCAAAACGGATATTTTACCGCTTTTGTTGATTTAAAGCCAGGTAAAAACATTTTTACTTTTACTAACGGTCAAACTGTTAAAACTGTTGTAATTAATCGCAAAAACCAAACTCAAGTATCAAAACTTAACGATAAAATGTTTGTTGAGGGTAGCTTGTATCCTTCGGGTGAGTGCGGTTTTTCTTCAAATGAAATTGTCACAATAACCCTCAAAGCAAAAACGGGCGTAAATGTTTTCGCTTTACATAGTGGAAAACAAATTGATTTTGTGCAAACCGAAACAAATGGCGATGTTTCTACCTTCAGTGCGCAAATTACAATGACAAACGCGCTGTTTAGCGATATTGATTACGGAATTATAACTTACTTTATAGACGACGGTCAAACAATAACCGACCTTGGTGTGTCTACTAACATCAAGGTTTTGTCAAAGCCTAACTTAATGTATGCAAATACCGATGCATACATATTTGATTCTGCTTTTGGCGGCTCGATGATGCAAAATTATCAGATGTGTAGCGGTAGCACCTGCCTTGTTAGCGGATATGCTAACAATATGTATAGATTATCAAGCGGCAAGTGGGTGGGTGTTAACGATTTAACCGACCAAAAGCAAAAGTATGAGCCAAAAATAGATAAGAAAAATTACCAAACACTAATTTTTAATTCAAAAACACCTTTTGAGGCGTATACATCAGTTAATGAAAACGGCGAACTTGTTATCAATACTTACGGCAGCAACACTCTCGAATGCTTAAACGGCAGCGATTTTGCCCTTGAAAAAACCAACGCTAATACATATACGCTAAATGCTAAAAACGGCGTCGGCGGTTTTTATGCGCATCAAAAAAACGCTAAAGAGCTTGTTGTTTATATACTTAAACCGAATTCGTCAATAAAAAATAAAACAATAGTAATTGACGCAGGTCACGGCGGTAGTGATGCAGGTGCGCTCGGTCCCGCCGGTAAAAACGGTGCAACCGAAGCCGACCTTAACCTGAGCCTTTCGTTAATTGTTGCAAACAAGCTAAAGCAAAAAGGCGCAAATGTTGTATTAACACGCGCTGACGATAGTACTCTGCTACTAAAAGAACGCTCTCAAATAATTAGAAATGCAACACCTGACCTTTGTATTTCGATTCATCACAACTCACTCTCGGTTGAAACTGATTATAAAAGGGGAGTTGGTGCCCTTGCTTTGTATTCAAGAAACACCTCAAAAAAAGTTGCTGATGCAATAGCTAAAAAAATCCCCGATTGCAAAGCAAAAGCCCAAAGCCTTAGCATTTGCCGGGAGTTTTGTTTTCCTTCAGTTTTAATTGAGTGTGGATTTGTGTGTAACCCCACCGAATACGAAAAAATAATTACAAACGAGTTCAAAGAACAAATAAGTGATAATATTGTTGCGGCAATATGTGACTATTTTGTAAAAATGAGTTGAATTTAACAAAAAAATTATATATAATAAATTAGTTAAAAAGTTATAAATAAAATTTACGGAGGCATAAAATGAATATTCTCGTAATTAACGCAGGTAGTTCATCACTCAAGTTCCAGTTAATCAATATGGAAGGCGAAAAACTTATCGCAAAAGGCAACTGCGAATGTATCGGTGAAGAAACAGGTATATTCGGTTACAAAGTAGGTGAAGAGGAGCGTCAGGTATTTAAGAAAAAGCTCCCCATTAACGACCACAAACACGCTTTTGAGCTTATTATCCACGAGCTTGTTGAAGGTGAAGACAAAGTTTTAAATTCACTTTCAGAAATTAAGGCTGTTGGTCACCGCGTTGTTCAGGGTGGCGCAATCTTTTCAACCTCAACACTTATCGACGATACAGTGCTTGCTCAAATCGATGAGCTTTCAGCTCTTGCACCGCTTCACAACCCTGCTCACGTAATCGGCATTAAAGCTTGTCTTGACGTTTTGGGTAAAGATGTTCCGCAGGTTGCAGTATTCGACACCTCGTTCCATCAAACAATGCCTGAAGAAGCATATATGTTTGCAATTCCTTACGAGTATTACGAAAAATATAAAATTCGTCGTTACGGCGCTCACGGTACATCACACAGATACGTATCAGGCGAGTGCGCTCGTTTAATGGGCAAAGATATTAAAGACCTTAAAATTATTACCTGCCATATCGGTAACGGCGCTTCAATCTCGGCTGTTAAAAACGGCAAATGTATCGACACATCAATGGGCCTTACTCCTGTTGACGGTATCCTTATGGGTACACGCTGCGGTTCAATGGACCCCTCAGTTCTTACATATATCGCTGAAAAAGAAAACCTTTCAGCTAAAGAGCTCGATACAATGTGCAATAAAAAATCAGGCTTTTTGGGTGTTTCGTGCCTTTCAAACGACAGCCGTACTGTAAACGAGGCAGCTGAAGCAGGCGATAAAAAATCAAAACTCGCAATCGAGATGCAACACTATCAAATCTTAAAGTTCATTGGCTCTTATGCCGCTGCAATGGACGGTGTTGACGCTATTGTATTCACAGCAGGTATCGGCGAAAACGACCCGCTTTTAAGACAACGCGTATTAGAAAGATTAACATATCTTGGTGTTAAGATTAACCCCGAAACAAATAGCATTCCGCATATTAAAGAAAACACATGTATCACAGCCCCCGATTCAAAGGTTGTAGGTTACGTAATTCCTACAAACGAAGAGCTTGTTATTGCTCGTGATACTGCAAAAATCGCACTTAACTAAATTAAAAAAACACCCGTAAGGGTGTGTTTTTATGCTTTTGTAAGCTTTGCAAAGTTTGCCATAATCTTTTTAGGCCCAACGCTGTCAAACTCAACCTCGAGCAAAATATCGTTGCCCATTGGTTTTTTTGATTTAAGAGTACCAACACCAAATGTTTTGTGCATAACCCTGTCGCCAAGCTCAAAGTCAAACTTAACAGCTGCGGCGGGTGCAGGCTTTTTAATAACGGGCGAGGGAACTGTGCTTGCAAACGATACCTTAACCTGCGACGGCTTTTGAATAGTGGTGTAAAAAGCAGGGCCTGAAAAGGTGGTTTGTGTGCGTTCGTTCTTTGTGTACAGGCAGTTTATGAGGCTATCTGGTATTTCTTCTAAAAACCGTGATGGCTTGTTGTATTTAGTGTTACCGTAAAGTGTTCTGTGAACAGTATGGGTAATATATAGCTTCTTTTTAGCGCGTGTGATGCCAACGTACATAAGACGGCGTTCTTCTTCGAGCTCATCGTTTGACTCAATAGCACGCTGACCGGGGAACAGCCCTTCTTCTGCACCTGCAATAAATACGTTGTCAAACTCAAGACCTTTTGCACTGTGAAGTGTCATAAGCACAACCCTGTCATCGCCTTCTTCAAGGTTGTCAATATCGGTCATAAGTGAAATTTCTTCTAAAAATGCGCCAAGGGTTGTGTCGTCGTTTTGCTCTTCAAAGTTAGCCGCAGTTGATACAAGCTCGGCGATATTGTTAATTCTGTCACGAGCCTCGTCGGTGTTTTCGGCTTCGAGCATAGAAATGTAGCCTGTATATACCGAAATATCTTTTATAAGCTGTGAGAGCGGTACCTTTTTAGAGTGCGCCTTTAACATTTCAATAAGATTTGTAAAATCATTAAGCCGTGGATATGCGCGCAGTGTTGCATCGTACATATTAGAAAGCTTTGCAGCCTCAAAAATTGAAATGTTTTCTTGTAAAGCAATTGCTTTTAAATTATCAATTGTAGCCTGACCAATCTTACGCTTTGGCTCGTTAATAATTCGTGTTAGTCTTAAATCGTCGGCGGTGTTGTGAATTAAAAACATATACGCAAGTATGTCTTTAATTTCTTTTCGTTCATAGAACCTTGTGCCGCCTACAATTTTGTACGGCACACCGCTTTTAACGAGTGTGCGCTCGAGTGTGCTTGACTGTGCGTTTGTTCTGTAAAGCACCGCAAAATCGCCGTAGTGCATATTATCAACAGCAACACCGTCAAGTATTGTATCAGTAATAAATAAGCTTTCTTGATACTCGTCTTCCAGTCTGTTTTCTTGTATCTTTTCGCCATCGCCTGAGGCGGTCCATAAGGTTTTGCCTTTTCTTTCGTTGTTGTTTGAAATAACCTCGTTTGCGGCATTTAGTATGTTGCCTGTTGAACGGTAGTTTTGCTCAAGGCGTATAACTTTTGCGTTTTTAAACTGCTTTTCAAACGACAAAATGTTTTCAATGGTAGCGCCTCTGAATTTATAAATACTCTGGTCGTCGTCACCAACAACACAAAGGTTGCCGTGTACCTTTTGCAAAAGATAAATAAGCTTGTACTGTATTGGGTTTGTATCCTGATACTCGTCTACCATAATATACTTAAACTTATTTGAATAGTAATTAAGTATATCGTCGTTGCTTTCAAAAAGTTCAACAGTTTTTACTATTATGTCGTCAAAATCAAGAGCGTTAGATTTTTTAAGCTGTACTGTATAATACTCGTATAAACGCGCAATATCGTTATTGAAGCTGTCGTTTCCAAAATATGCGGTGTAATCAGCAGGCGAAATTTGCCTGTCTTTACTTTGCGATATTCTTGAAAGTACAGCACGCGGCGCGAGTATATGCGGGTCAATGCCAAAATGCTTAAGTCCGTCTTTGATTACCCTTAGCGATTCGTCAGTATCGAAAATAGAAAAATCGTTTGAGTAACCAATATGCTCAATGTTTCGTCTTAAAACCTTTGCGCAAAAACTGTGAAAGGTCGATGCCCAAACACCCTGACCGGCTTCGCCCAATAAATCGTTAATTCTTGTAACAAGTTCTTTTGCTGCCTTGTTAGTAAAAGTGATTGCAAGAATATTGTAAGGCGCGCATTTTTGCAGGGCAATAATGTTAGCAATACGGCTAATAAGCACGGTGGTTTTGCCGCTTCCTGCACCTGCGAGTATTAAAAGCGGACCTTCGGTATGTTCAATAGCACTTTTTTGCATTTCGTTCATTTGTAAAAGCCGCGAATTGATTTTTTCAAGCTCTAAATCTATCATTTTTTCCTCCGAATAAGTGTCTTTAGTATTGTAACATATTTTTAATTAATTAACAACATATTAAATATATTTTATCTTAGGTTAAAAGAACAAATCCGCCTTTTTAAAACAGATTCGGATTTGTCCTTTTAACCTACTTTACAAAATAGGTTAAATGTGCTATCATTATTAAAAAAGAAAAAAGGAGAAAGTTATGGCTGATAAAAAACAGACCTCAAAATATTTCACATACAAGGGTTTGCCGCTCGTTCGTTGCAAAAACTGGTTCTATTTTGGCGACCCGTCTCAAACACACATAATCTTTATAAATGTTTTGGCAACCGACCAAAACGACGTTCCTACAAAGCTTTCACTTGAGCTTTTGCTTACCGACGAAACACTTCCGCCCAATGAACGTTTATTAAAAAAGAGCGAGAAAAAAAGCCTTTACGATGCTCTTGACATCGGCATGATTTGGCTTCAACGCGCTCTTAAGAAATAACGAGGTACAATATGTATAACTTTAACATACCATTTAATTACGACTATAATTACGACTTTGACTCAACACCGTTTTTCTATCTTGACGATGCAGTGTTTGGTGTAATTGTTGTAGCAATATTGCTGTTTCTTTTGCTTTCGGTTGCCGTTTCGATTGTGTGTTACATATTCAATGCAATAGGGCTATATACCATTGCAAAACGCCGCAATATTAATAACCCGGTTTTAGCATTTATTCCAATAGCAAACGCATACTTAACCGGTGATATCGCAGACGATATTAATCGCACAATGAATAAAAAAACAAAGCTTGCAAAAACAATTCTCACTTTGTATTTAATTTCATTCTTGCTGCCGCTTATTTCTATTCCCATTTCAATTGTAGGCACAATTATTACTTCGATTACAAGCATGGCGGTTGCATCAAACATTATAAGCAGTTTAATTAGCGCAGTATCAATTGTTGTTTCAATATGCTGCTCAGTATACCTTTATATTGCATACTACAGAATATATAAAGAATATGCGTTTGATAAAGCTGTTTTATTTATCGTTTTAAGCATTATTTTCCCTGTTACACAGCCGTTTATTTTGTTTTCGCTCAGGAACAAACCCAGTGGTTACGAGCTTTGGTGTAACGAACAAAAAGCCCGTGAGCAGTCAACTCAAACTGTTACCTTTGAAGAACAAGAGACTGAGCAAACAGTTGAAGAGGCTTTTGTAGAACAACCCGAACAACAACCCGAAACAGAACAAACAACAATCGATACAGAATATCAAGACCAATAAAAAAAGAGTAGCCATTTGGCTACTCTTTTTTGTTTTATTCGGTTTCGATTATTCCGTAATCACCGTCGTTGCGTTTATATACAACGCAAACGTTTAGCGTTTTTTCGTCTTTATATAAAAAGAAATTGTGACCTAACATATTCATCTGTAAAATAGCCTGTTCGTCGTCCATTGGTGTTAAGGCTATTTTTTTGGTTTTTATAATGTTGTAATCTTCCTCATCAACAAACTCGTTGTCAAAGGCAAGTGGGGCACCTTGATAAATTCGTTTTTCAAGTCTTGTTTTGTTTTTGCGTATTTGTCTTGTTAAAAGGTCGATTATTTCGTCAACACAAGCAGTTACACTCTTTCCGCTGCGCTCGGCTCTAAACATCATACCTTTGTCGGTTACAGTAATTTCAACCGACATATTCTCTCTGACTTTGTTCACTGTAACTGTTGCGTTGGCGCCGTCACTAAAAAACTTATCGAGGCGTGTAAGTTTTTTCTCAATTAATAACATTTCTTTTTCAAATAACTTCGTTTTTCTAAGGTTGAATTTTGTTTTCATACTTTTGCCTCCGTATAATTTAGTTGGATATTTCTATCCAACTAAATTATACTACACATTTAATAAAAAATAAATAGTTATTGCAAAACTTTTATTAAAAATATATAAAAATTTACAAAAAAATACGGAGAAGAACTTGTCTTCTCCGTTTATGATACGATTTCGTAAACTTTTTCGTCTGAATTAATGTAACCGTGTTCGCGAGCAATCTTTTCGGCATATTCTTTGTCGATTTCGGCATCGCGGTCATCTTTAAGCTTTTGGTTTTCGTCATTCATTAACGAGATTTGAGTTGATAGGTCGTTAATGTTTGATTGTTTTGCGTTTATTTTTACCTGAAGGTCGATTAGTACATAAAGCAGGTAAGCGATAACGATTGCGAAAACTATTTTTACAAATATGCTTGTTTTTCTTGATGAAACTTTTGCCACCTGTTTTTGCACCTTCCTTTCTTTTAGTAAAATACTCCTTTATAATAATAAACCTTTTTTCAGTAAAAATAAAGAGTTTTTTTAAAAAAAGTTTAAATTTATTATAAATATATCGAAAAGGCGCAAATATTAGGTTAAAAATACGCGATAAAACTATAACAATCAGGTTACCTATAGTAAAATGTGTTATTACAAATCCCGATACAAGCCCGAATATTAAATACCCGCGTATTTGCCCGTAGTTAAAAACGCTTATAAATGCTATCGATATAAAAAGCGAAATAAAACTGAATGTAATATCTTGAATAAACACAGCCAAAAACCCGTGCTTAAATGTTTTTCGCATTATTTTAAAAACATCATAAACAATGTTGATAATACTACCTGTTAAAAGTGAGTATAAAAAAATTATAAATTGTTTCGAAAAATAGAGTTCCATAGCTTAGCTAAAAATCTTTTTAATAACCGACATACCGCCTTTTTGCTTAATTTGCGTGTAAACAAGCGAATCGACTTTTCCTTGTACCTCAAGCTCGCCTTTTTCAACCGAAAGCTTACTTATGTGTAGTTCACTGCCTTTAATTACAAGCCCACCAAGATTGGTTATTGCGTTAATTTGTATGTCGTTAAAGCTATCAATATCACAAACTCCCGATACGAGTAGTTTTTTTCGTCCCTCTAAAATTATATTTTGGGGTATGTTTTCGACCATAAAAAACACCTTCCTTTAAATAATTTCTATTCAAAGAAAGGTGTTTTTATTACTTAACTATTAGGTTGTCGCCGTCAATATCAATAACAATTTTACTGCCGTCTGTTATTTTGCCTTCAATAATTTGTTTGCCTATTAAGGTTTCAATGTGTTTTTGTATAAAGCGCTTTAGTGGTCTTGCGCCATAAACGGCATCGTAGGCATTTTCTATTACATAATCTTTTGCACCGTTTGTAAGAGAACATTCAATCTCTTTTTTAGCAAGACGCTTGTTTAGTGAGTTAATACATAGCTCAATAATTTTATAAATATCGTCTTTTGTAAGCGGCTTATAATACACAATCTCGTCAAGTCGGTTTAAAAACTCGGGCCTGAAGCTTTGTTTTAAAAGTGCATCAAGCTGCTCTTTTGCACTATCTTTAATATTGCCGTTTTGGTCAATACCTTCTAAAAGATACGACGAGCCAAGATTAGATGTGAGAATTATAATGGTGTTTTTAAAATCAACCGTGCGCCCTTGAGAGTCGGTAATTCTTCCGTCGTCAAGCACCTGTAACAGTATATTAAATACGTCGGGGTGTGCTTTTTCAACCTCGTCAAAAAGAACAACTGAATACGGCTTACGCCTTACTGCTTCGGTGAGTTGTCCGCCGTCTTCAAAACCAACGTATCCGGGAGGCGCACCGATAAGCCTTGATACCGAGAACTTTTCCATATACTCGGTCATATCAATTCTTATAATGTTCTTTTCATCGTCAAAAAGAGTTTCGGCAAGTGCTTTTGCAAGCTCGGTTTTACCAACGCCTGTAGGTCCCAAAAACATAAACGACCCGATTGGTCTGTTGTCATCTTGTATACCTGCACGCGAACGGATAATAGCATCACACACTCGTGTTACGGCATCGTCCTGACCGATTACACGCTTATGCAATATTTTATCAAGATTCAAAAGTTTTTGCCTTTCGCTTGTTACAAGGCGTGATACAGGTATTCCCGTCCAACGTTCAACAATTCGTGCAATCTCCTCGTCGGTAACTTTGTCACGAAGAAGAGAGTTTTCGCTCTTTGTCGCAGCAGCGGTAGCCTCTGCATCGGCAAGTAATTTAGTAAGCTCAGGCAGTTTGCCATACTTTAGCTTTGCCGCTTTTTCAAGGTCGTGATTTTGTTCGGCGTTTTCAATTTGCTTGTTTATATCCTCAATTTGCTTTCTTATGTCAGAAAGTTTTAAAATCGCGCTCTTTTCGTTATCGAGTTTTGCTTTCATTGTGTCAAACTCGGCTTTTTGCTGGGAAAGCTCTTTTTTAATATCCTCAAGCCTTGCTACAGCGTCTTTATCGTTTTTAATAGCCTGTTTTTCAATCTCAAGTTGCATAATTTTTCTCGAAATATCGTCAAGTTCTTGCGGCATCGAGTCAATCTCGCAGCGTATAAGCGCGCACGCTTCGTCTACAAGGTCAATAGCCTTGTCGGGCAAAAACCTGTCGGTTATATACCTGTCAGACAGCGTTGCCGCCGAAATTAGTGCTGCGTCTTCAATCTCAACGCCGTGAAAAACCTGATACCGCTCTTTAAGACCGCGAAGAATTGCAATGGTATCGGCAACTGTTGGTTGTTCAACAAGCACAGGCTGAAATCTTCGTTCAAGAGCAGGGTCTTTTTCAATGTATTTGCGGTACTCGTCAAGGGTAGTAGCGCCTATACAATGTAACTCACCGCGTGCAAGCATAGGCTTTAAAAGGTTGCCCGCGTCCATAGCTCCGTCAGTTTTACCTGCGCCTACAATGGTGTGCAGCTCGTCAATAAACAAAATTATTTGACCGTCGCTGCTTTTAACCTCGTTCAAAACCGCTTTTAGCCTGTCTTCAAACTCACCGCGATATTTAGCGCCGGCAATAAGCGCACCCATATCAAGCGAGAATATTGTTTTATCTCTAAGCCCCGAAGGCACGTCATTTTTAACAATGCGCTGTGCAAGACCTTCTGCAATAGCTGTTTTACCAACACCCGGCTCACCAATTAAAACAGGGTTGTTTTTAGTCTTTCGTGATAGTATTCTTATAACGTTTCTGATTTCGACATCCCTACCAATAATAGGGTCCATTTTTTGTTCTCTTGCGCGTTTGACAAGGTCAGTACCGTACTTGTTAAGCGCGTCATAAGTGTCCTCAGGGTTTTGACTTGTAACGCGTGTGTTACCGCGTATTTTTACAAGCGCATTTAAAACATCGTCTTTTTTGATTCCGTACTTATTTAAAATAGTTAAAACATCAGCACTCGGCTTTGAAATTATAGCTAAAAATATATGCTCAACCGATACATAATCGTCTTTCATATTTTCAGCAGTCTTTTCGGCAACTGAAAGCGCATTTGCAACCTCTTGCGACATATAAACGTCACCACCGGCACCTGTGACTTTAGGTAGTCTCATAACCGCGTCTGAAACATCGCTTGCAAACTGTGCCTCGTTGCAACCAAGGTTAATTAAAAGCTGATTTATAAGCCCTTTTTGATTAACAAGTGCAAGCAATAGGTGAAGCTGCTCTAATTGCTGATTTCCGTTGTCGATTGCAACAGCCTGTGCACTGTTCAACATTTCAACCGATTTTTCAGTGAATTTATTTATATTCATTATTAACATCTCCTTTTAAAAGACTAAAACTCCCACTAACTGTTTCACTGTTAGTCTACTCTATATTTATTAATAAATAATTAACAAACTATGTACAAAATGTTAAAATTAGCACTCTCGACAAAAGAGTGCTAATTTTTATTTATAGTTTTGAGTTTTCTTTAAGTTTACTTAAAATCTTTTTTTCGGCGCGCGAAACCTGCACCTGCGAAAGACCGAGCGCCCTCGAAATTTGAGCTTGAGTTTTATCTTTAAAATAGCGTAAAACAATAATTTTACGCTCCTGGGGAGAGAGGGTATTAAGCATTTGCGAAATCATTATTTTATCTATTATATATTCTTCTTCAGACGACGAGCCTACGGTTATTCCGCCCTCGTCGGGCGGTATATCAAGTGAAATTGATTTTTGTGTTGCATCAAGTGCGTATATAATTTCATCTGCACTAAAACCGGTATACTGCTCAATTTCTGATATCCGTGGTTCACGCCCGAGTTGCTTTAACAAAAGCGAGTGTGCCTTTTCAATTTTAAACTTTTGTTCTTTTACCCGCCTTGGAACTTTAATTTCGCCGTTGTCTCTTAAATAAGTTTTAATTTCGCCAATAATTTTGGTTACCGCATAGGTTGAAAACTTAATGTTTTTGCTCTGGTCAAATGCCTTTGCCGCCTTAACAAGCCCGATTGCGCCAATTTGAAAAAGGTCTTCGTAATCAACACCAAAACCAATATATTTTTTAGCCGCAAGATTGATAAGCCCCATGTTCTCGGTTACAAGCTTTTGTTCTTCTATTGCCGACGGCATATTACATCTCCGATTTTGTTTTAATTATCTTGCTCATTGTAACGCGTGTACCTTTGTCAATTTGTGAGCGCACCGTAACCTTGTCCATAAACGATTCCATAATGGTAAAGCCCATGCCTGAGCGTTCGTTTTCATTTCCCGTTGTAAAAAGCGGCTCGCGCGCCATTTCAATATTTTCAATGCCGCAGCCCTTGTCGCGTATTGTAACTGTAAGCTTGTTTTTGTTAAGCCTTGCGTTTATGTATATTTTGCCTATTTTGTCTTTGTATCCGTGAACGATGCAATTTGTAACCGCTTCGCTTACAGCCGTTTTAATTTCACTTATTTGTTCAAGTGTAGGGTCAAGCTGGGTTGCAAGTGCCGCAACCGCAACACGCGCAAACCCCTCGTTGCACGATTTTGATAAAAATTCAATTTTAATACTGTTGTCACTTTTCATATTAATCCTCCAAAAATTCTATAAACTTGTCCGCGCCCGCTAATTTAAGTATCTTTTTTGGGCCCTGTCCAATGTTTGCAACATAAACCTTTGCGCCAATCTTATCACATAGCTTTTTTCGGCCAAGCACAACCGCAAGTCCCGAACTATCCATAAAACTAACACCAGAAAAATCAAACACAAGCTTTTGCGGCTTGTCCACATTTAGCCTAAAATCAATTTTTTCGCATATACCTTTTGCAGTGTGGTGGTCAATCTCGCCAACCATAAGTGCCGTCAGTCGCTCACCGCACATTTTAAATTCCACTTTCATAGTTTTCTCCTAAAATAAAAAAGACTTTTCGTTATAATAACAAAAAGTCTTTTAATAATTTGTCGATTAAAGTAACGTATTAAGCTGTTTTACGACTTTTTCAATAATGTAAAACGAACCGCAAATAAGTATGGTGTCGTTTGGTGTTGCCTTTTTAAGCACAAGCTTTACAGCGTCTTCTGCCTCGTCAAAGCCATAACAATCGGTACAAAACATTTCGGCAATGTTTTTCATATCGTACCACGAAAGAGCCCTTGGGCTATCAGGCTTTACGCAAACCATTGTGTTTGCAATTGATGCAATCTCGCGTATTGCGTATTGGTATGCCTTGTCTTTTAACATACCAAACACCACGATAAGCCGTTTTACTTTTTTGTCAGCATTAAGTGTTTTTATAAGCTGCTCAACACCGTCGCGGTTGTGACCTGCATCAACAATAATTCGCGGGCTTTGATGTATAACCTCATACCTTGCGTGAGCGGTTGCCCTGTTAACACCCGATACAATATGCTCACTTTCAATACCAAGTGCTTCGAGTGCAGTAATAGCATTCAGCGCGTTGTATATCTGATGAGGACCCCTGAAGGTTGTGTTGTATCTTACACCCTTGTACTCAAAAACATTCTTTTCTTGCTTTACCGCCATAACCTTAAGCTGTGAAAGGTCAGCTTTTAACATTTTAGCGCCTACATCGGCACACTTGTCTTCAAATACCTTTGTAACCTCGGCGCTGTTTTGCGGATAAACACTGCAGTAACAACCGTTTTTGATTATTCCTGCTTTTTCAAAAGCAATCTTTTGCTCGGTGTCGCCAAGAATCTGAACGTGGTCAAGTGATATTGATGTTATAACTGCAACGGCAGGGGAGTTTATAATGTTTGTGGCATCAAGCCGTCCGCCCATACCAACCTCAAGCACTACGTAATCGCAGCTTTGACTTTTAAAGTATAAAAAGCCGATAGCGGTTATAATCTCAAACTCGGTGGGGTGGTCGTCCATTTGTTCACATTGCTCTTTAACAATGTTTGTAAACTTGGCAAGGTCCTCTTTTGAAATCATCTGTCCGTTAATTTCAATTCTCTCACGAAAATCGTAAACGTAGGGCGAGGTGAATTTACCAACCTTGTAGCCTGCGTCCTCAAGTGCACAGGCAATCATTGTAACGGTTGAGCCCTTGCCGTTTGTTCCTGCAACGTGAACAAACTTAAGGTCGTTTTGCGGGTTGCCGAGGCGCTCACATAACTTACTTATGCGCTCAAGCCCCGGTCGTGACCCAAAGTTTAGTGTTTTGTGTATAAATTGTTCTGCTTGTTCGTAATTCATAATTAAAGTTTTTCTATTGACTCGGTAAGAGTTTTAACAAGTGTCTCGTATTTAACAAGCTTTTCTTTTTCGGCATTAATAAGAGCCTCGGGTGCTTTTGCAACAAAGCCTGCGTTTGCAAGCTTTTTAGTAACGCGGTCAAGCTCGTCTTGTGCTTTTTTAAGCTCTTTATTAAGTCTTGCACGCTCTTCTTCAAGGTTTACAAGGTCTTCAAACGGAATGTATAAATCAGCTGCCATTGTAACAATTTTAACTGCATTATCCTCGTTGCAAACACCAAATATAACCTCGCTTGCACCTGCAAGCTTTAAATAGAATTTTTCACTGCCGTCAAAAGCGCCGGGCTTTCTTGCGTCAATGTAAAGCTTTGCCTTTTTAGACATCGGCACGTTCATTTCAGCGCGTCTGTTTCTTATTGCAACAATCGACTCCATAATGTTTTGAAGCTTTGTGCACTCGTCTTCAAATACATAGTCACTATTATATGCAGGGAACTGCGATACCATAATAGAATCGCCGTCAACAGGCATTGACTGCCAAATCTCTTCGGTAATAAACGGCATAAACGGATGTAACATTTTAAGTGTGCCTGCAAATACGCTAACAAGAACTGAAAGCGCATGCTTAGCACTGTCGCCGCCTTCGTAAAGTCTCGGTTTTACAAGTTCAATGTACCAGTCACAGAAGCTGTCGTAAATAAAGTCATATACCTTTTGAAGCGCAAGACCAATCTCGAACTTGTCGAGGCTGTCGGTAACGTCTTTTACTACCTCGTTGAATGTGTGGAGTATCCACTTGTCTTCGTCGGTAAGCTTTGTAATATCAATAGCGTAGTCACTTGCGTTTTCGCTTGTAGCGTACATAAGTATAAAACGAGCAGCGTTCCATACTTTGTTGGCAAAGTTACGCGATGCTTCAACTCTTTCGTTGTAAAAACGCATATCGTTACCGGGCGCGTTACCTGTAGCAAGGGTAAATCTTAATGCGTCAGCACCGTACTGGTCAATAATCTCGAGCGGGTCAATGCCGTTGCCGAGTGATTTTGACATTTTACGGCCTTGACTGTCGCGTACAAGTCCGTGAATAAGCACGTGCTTAAAGGGTGCAACGCCTGTGTGTTCAAGACCCGAGAACATCATTCTTGCAACCCAGAAGAAAATAATATCGTAACCTGTTACAAGTACGCTTGTGGGGTAAAAATAGTTAAATTCATCGGTCTTTTCAGGCCAGCCGAGTGTAGAGAACGGCCAAAGTGCTGACGAGAACCAGGTGTCAAGAACATCTTCTTCTTGACGAATGTTTGCAGACTTACACTTAGGACACTCGTGAACGTCGGTTTTTGAAATTACCATCTCGCCGCAGTCGTCACAGTAGTATGCGGGAATTCTGTGGCCCCACCAAAGTTGACGCGAAATGCACCAGTCTCTAACGTTTTCCATCCAGTTAAGATATGTCTTTTGGAATCTTTCGGGAACGAACTCGGTGTCTTTGTTTTTAACAGCGTCAATAGCATCTTTTGCAAGCGGTTGCATTTTAACAAACCATTGCTTTGACGCAATCGGCTCAACGGTAGTACCGCAGCGGTAGCACTTACCAACGTTATGCGAAATCGGCTCAATCTTAACAAGGTATCCGCCTGCTTCAAGGTCGGCAACAATTTGTTTTCTTGCCTCGTATCTGTCAAGACCTTCATACTTGCCGCCGTTTTCGTTCACCTTTGCGCTGTCGTCAAGCACAAGAATTTCTTCAAGATTATGGCGCTTACCAACCTCAAAGTCGTTGGGGTCGTGACAGGGTGTAATCTTAACACAACCTGTACCGAATTCAATATCAACATACTCATCGGCAATAACAGGAATTTCGCGGTTAACAAGCGGTAAAATAAGTGTTTTGCCAACAAGGTGGGTGTATCTTTCATCGTTGGGGTTTACTGCAACTGCGCTGTCGCCGAGCATTGTTTCGGGGCGGGTTGTAGCAATTTCAACATACTCGTCACTGTCTTTAACAGGGTAGCGGATATGCCAAAAATAACCTGCATCTTCAGCGTATTCAACCTCTGCGTCAGAAAGCGCGGTAATACAGTTGGGGCACCAGTTAATAATGCGGTTGCCTCTGTAAATAAGACCCTTGTTGTAAAGGTTAACAAAAACCTCTTTAACAGCTTTTGAACAACCCTCGTCCATTGTAAAGCGTTCGCGGTCCCAGTCACATGACGAGCCGAGCTTTTTAAGCTGGTTTACAATGCGGTCGCCGTAAAGCTTTTTCCACTCCCAAACACGCTCTAAAAACTTTTCGCGTCCAAGGTCGTAGCGTGAAAGCCCTTCTTGTTCACGAAGCATTTGCTCAACTTTAATTTGTGTAGCAATACCTGCGTGGTCGGTGCCGGGAATCCAAAGCGCATTAAAGCCTTGCATACGCTTATATCTTATTAAAATATCTTGTAACGTTTCGTCAAGTGCGTGACCCATATGTAACTGACCTGTTACGTTGGGCGGGGGAATTACAATTGTAAACGGTTCCTTTTTGCTGTCGGGCTCAGCGTGAAAATATTTGCGCTCAAGCCACATATTATAAATGTCTTTTTCAAATTGCGATGGGTTATAAACCTTTTCAAGTTCTTTTGCCATAGTTGTTCTCCTTAAAATATAAAAGCTCGTCTCATAAAAATGAGACGAGCATAATTTACCCGTGGTACCACTCAAATTGCAACAATGTTGCCACTTAATAGCCATAACGCAGCGTATGCGGGGAGAGTCTACTTTAATTTCTTTCTCCCGATTCAAAAGCTACAGTACAAAACCCTGTTTACGACTTGCACCAACCGCCGCTTCTCTTAAAAACGGTGTTTTTGTACCCTCTTTATCAATACCATTGTGTAATATTATATTATTATACAACTATTTTGTCAATATCTATTATTTAATGCTGTTTATGCTAAACTCAATAAACTTTTTACAAGCCACCGATAAATACCTGTCGCCCTTAGTGTAAAAATAAACTTTTCTGTGCACTTCGCTATCATTTAGTATGTAGTAATAAAGCGGCGGCTCAGTGTCCATATTTTTAATTAACGTATCGCTTACAAACGAAATACCCATGCCTGTAACCGATACGTTAAAAGCTGTAACCTGCTGGTCAAGATGAAAAGCAATTTTTGGGTTTATTTTGTGATTTTTAAATATCTTGTATGCGCGCTTGCCTGTGTCATTTTCAGTGTTAAGTAAAATAAATGTTTCGTCTTTAAACTTGTTTGGAGCAACTAAAAATTTGTTATCAAAATGCCTGTTGTTTTTAATGTCATCTGATGTCAAACGGTAATTTTTTAACTTATCGTTAATTTCAAGCCCAATCGGTACTGCAAGTATTATGCACTCGTTTGTATACTCGGTTGCAAGAATATGCTCATCGTTAATTACTGTGTTATCGATAATAATATCAAGCTCGCCGTCGTTTGTTTTATTTATCAGGTCTTTGGTGTTGCCTTCTGAAATTTCAAACAAAATTTCAGGGTATTGCTTTTTAAACTCAAAAATCATTTCGGGCAGCATAAACGACGAGAACAGACTGCTTCCGCCAATTCGCACGTTGCCCGAAAGCAACCCTTTTGTGTCGAATATAAATTTGCTAAAATCTTGCTCACGCTTTTCAAACTCAAGCGCGTACTTAATGTATTCTTTACCAAAGTCGGTAAGCGAAATGGGTGTTGTTGACCTGTTAAAAATAGGAAGAGTCAGCTTTTCTTCAAGACGCTTAACAGTCGCACTTAACGACGGCTGTGAAATGTAAAGCTTTTGTGCAGCCTTTGAAAAACTACCTTCTTTATATATGGCAAGTATGTACTCTTTGTTTGTAAACATATTATAACTCCAAAGTTATAGTTTTTATATTTTAATATGTATTTGATTATAGCATAACCTTTTGCTATAATCAAGACCGAAACGGAGGACTTTCAAAATGATAACTTATAGAGAAGAAAAAGACTCAATTGGTAAAAAGCAAGTTCCTGCAGATGCGTATTATGGTGTTCAAACACTCCGCGCTGCCGAAAACTTTAGAATTACAAGGTCAAAATGCCATCCTGAACTTGTAAGGGCAATTATAGAAATAAAAATGGCTGCAGCAATAGCAAACCGCGATGCAGGTGTTGTAAGTGAAGATATAGCAAACGCAATGGTACAGGCGTGTCAAGAAATTTTAGAGGGTAAATATCTTGATAATTTCATTGTCGACGAATTTCAAGGTGGCGCAGGTACTTCGCTTAATATGAACGCTAACGAAGTTGTTGCAAACCGCGCAATAGAAATTTTGGGCGGCGAAAAAGGTGATTATACCATCGTTCATCCAAACGACCACGTTAACTGCGGTCAGTCAACAAACGACGTATACCCCAGTGCCGGTAAAATTGCAACTATCCGTCTTTTAAAAAACGCTATCAGCGTTTTACACGATTTACAAACCGCGTTTGTTAAAAAAGCAGAAGAGTTTAGTGATGTAATTAAAATGGGCAGAACCGAAATGCAAGATGCCGTTCCGATAAGCTTTGGTCAGTTGTTTAACGCTTATGCATCGGCTGTAGAGCGCGACATTAAGCGTTTTAAAAGAGCAATAAAAGAACTTTCGGTACTTAATCTTGGCGGTACTGCAATCGGTACAGGTATTAATGCCGACGCAACATACATAAAAAACATCGTTCCTGTAACATCAAATGTTACTGGTCTTAAGCTTGAACAGGCTGAAGACCTTGTAGATGCAACCCAAAACCTTGATGCCTTTGTTTATGTTTCGGGTATTGTAAAAGCGTGTGCTACCACTGTTTCAAAAATCTCAAACGATATAAGACTTATGTCATCTGGTCCTCGTACAGGCTTTAACGAAATTAATATCCCTGCAAGACAAAACGGCTCATCAATTATGCCGGGCAAAATAAACCCCGTTATCCCTGAGGTTATGAACCAAATCGCGTTTAATGTTATGGGTAACGATACAACAATCACACTTGCAGCCGAGGGCGGTCAGCTCGAGCTAAATGCTTTTGAGCCTGTTATTTTTTACTGCCTTTTCGAGTCCCTTGACACCCTTACAAATGGTATAAAAGGCTTTGTATCAGGCTGTATAAACGGTATTACTGTTAATACCGATAAGTGTCGCGATGACGTTGAAAGCAGCATAGGCATTGTTACCGCGCTTTGTCCAAGCATTGGTTATACCGAGGCTGCAAGCCTTGCAAAGACAGCGCTCAGAGAAGGTAGAAATATCAGAGACTTATTAATTGAAAAAAATCTTTTACCTAAAGAAGAGCTTGAAGAAATTTTAGACCCTTATAAAATGATATAACTTGATTTTTCTATATATTTTCCAAAAATAATAAAAAACGGGTGATTTTCACCCGTTTTTTATTATTTACCCCATCCGTCAATACCCGAGCGCTCAAGTGCACCAAATACACTCTTTTTAATGTTAGGGTATTTTTTTGAAAGGTCTTTTATTAAATCTTTTATTTCTTCGCGCTTTGTGTTGCCGTCAGCAGGGCAGGGATTTTTAAACACAGGTATGTTAAGCCTGTTAACCGCACCCTTAATTTCCATTTCGTTAAGATATATCATTGGTCGTATAACGGTAACGTTTTTTCGCGAAAGATAGGTTGATGGCATAAAGCAACCAAGCCTACTCTCATAAAACAGGTTCATAAGCACTGTTTCAACAACGTCATCCATATGATGCCCAAGCGCAATCGTTTTGCAACCCGCTTCAAGTGCAAGGTCGTGTATAACGCCTCGTCGCATTTTAGCACAAAGTGCACATGGATTCGATTCCTCTCGGTAATCAAACACAATTTTTGAAATTTCAGTTTTTTGTATATGTAACGGTACGTTTAAGCTCTCGCAAAACGCTTTTAAGCCGTCTAAATCAATATTACCAAACCCAAGGTCAACAAAAACTGCGCAAACGCTAAAGTTTTTAGGGTGGAATTTTGATAAAGAAGCAAGAGCCGCAAGCAATAACGCTGAGTCTTTTCCGCCTGAAATTGCAACTGCAATCTTTTCGTTTTGGTTTATCATATTATATTCATCAATGGCTTTTCGTATCCTGCTCATTGTAAGTTGCATCAAATCACCTCGTAATAATTTTAAATTCTTAAGCTTTTTATGTCAATATTAAAAATGACAAGTGAGCATTCGAGAGAAAACAAGAGAAAAAAAGAGCATTTTAAAGAAAGTAAACCACAAATTAAAAAAATAAAAAAATTGTATTGACAAAACAAAAACGCTATATTATAATAACACAGTCAAATAAATAACGGAGGAAATTTGTATTATGTCAACATTTATGAAAAATCCTCAGGACGTTGAGAGAAAATGGTACGTTGTTGACGCTGAAAACAAACCGCTTGGTAAAGTTTCAGCTCAAGTAGCAATGATACTTATGGGTAAACACCGTCCTGACTACACACCCCATGTTGATTGCGGTGACTGCGTAATCGTTATCAACGCAGGCAAAATCGTTCTCACAGGTAAAAAAGCAGAAGATAAGTTTTACAGACATCACACAGGTCACATCGGCGGTCTTAAAGAAGTTTCATACGGTGAGCTTCTTGCTAACAACCCCGAAAAGCTTGTTAAAATCGCTGTAAAGGGAATGCTTCCCAAAAATAAGGTTTCAAGCCTTGCTCTTACAAGACTCAGAGTATTTGCAGACGCTGAGCACGAGCAACAAGCTCAAAAACCCGAATTATTCGTAAAGTAAGGAGGTTTTACTAATGTATAATAACGACGCATATTTCTACGGCACAGGTAGAAGAAAGTCTTCAGTTGCAAGAGTAAGACTTCTTCCCGGTACAGGTGTTATCACCATCAATGGCAGAGACATCGACGATTACTTTGGTCTTGAAACACTCAAGCTTATCGTTCGTCAGCCCCTCGAGCTCACCGAAACACTCGGTAAATTCGACGTTATCGTAAACGTTAACGGCGGCGGCGTTACAGGTCAGGCTGGTGCTATCAGACACGGTATCACAAGAGCACTCATCGAGTCAGACGAAACACTCAAACCCATGCTCAAAAAAGCAGGCTTTGTAACTCGTGACCCGAGAATGAAAGAGCGTAAAAAATACGGTCTTAAAGCAGCTCGCCGTGCTCCGCAGTTCTCAAAGAGATAATTACTCTCAAAATCAAAGAGTACCACTATTTTGGTGGTACTCTTTTTTATATGTTTAAGGTTGTTTTCCTTTTGAAATCAAGGTTTGCCACATTTCTTTTGTCATAACGTTGGTATGGCCAACTCTAATCTCGTTCATTAACGGAACATCAACTTTTTCGCAAGTGTGATGATAAATAAAGCCTAATTTTTCTTGTACTCGTTTTGAGTTGTTGTTCCCGTCATAATATCCACACCAGACAATGGACATTTTTAACGTTTCAAATGCGTGATGCAAAAGTTCCTTAGCTGCCTCGGGCATATATCCTCTGCCCCAGAACGGCTTTGCGAGCCAATATCCGAGTTCGCACTCATCATCTTTATCAGTCATATCAGTGTGACCGCTTAATTTAAGTTCAATAGAACCGATTGCATTGTTGTTATATTTTTCGCATATAGCGTAACACTCTGGGCCATTTAATACGTTTTTTATAACATTTAAGCTTTCGGCAACATCTTTATGAGGAGGCCAACCTGCAATCGGACCAACGGCGGGGTCTTTAGCGCATTCATATAAACTCTTGGCGTCAGTTTCTAACCAACGACGCAAAATTAATCTGTCAGTTTCTAATTTCATAAAACTACTCCGTTGAATTTTGTACAACTAACAATATTGTACCATAAACATTATAAAAATCAATGTTTTACAATCAAACTACTTTTCATTTGATATTTGTAAAATTTTGTATTATAATTATAAAAAATTGGAGTATATTATGAAAAAAGTAAAAATAACAGTTATGCGCAAAGCGCGCTATGACGATTTGATTGAAAAATATGAAAACCCTATAGAACACGCTTGTGATATAAAATTGGGACAGGTGTTTTATAGCGAAAACGGACAAAAACCCGAGAACTTTTGCGACAGCGCGTGGGATAGCGTTTCGCCGTTTGTTACAGAACTTGCAAACGGTGGCGGCAACTTTTATGACGGCTGGATGAAAAATGAAAAATCGGCAATGATTTCGTGTAACGATGGTTTCAGACCTGTTAGCTTTTTAATTGAGGTATGTGAATAAAAAAGGTTGAGTTAAACTCAACCTTTTTTATATTTTAAGCTTAAATTTAAGTGAATTTTGTCACCGGTAACTAGGGGTTATTTATTCTCTTTGTGATTTTTTCGGTATTGCGAGGGTGATATTCCGCGCTCTTTTAAAAATGCGCGGTTAAATGTTCGTATTGTTTCAAACCCTACGCTTTGCGCAATATCGGTTATGCTCATATCGGTGTTTTTTAAAAGCCTGCGTGCCTCAACAAGCCTTAATGTGTTTATGTAGTTACAAAACCCGATTTTAAGGTGAGTACAAAATGCGTGAGAAACTGTGCTTTTGCTAATATCAAGGGCATTTGCGATATCATCAATAGAAATATCCTCTTTAAAATGCTTTGAGCAATAATATAGAATTTTCGCTATTTTATTACGTGATAAGTCGGATCGTAGCCATGTCGTT
>JAZNXL010000073.1:0-26770 GCA_045593905.1 Eubacteriales bacterium | reverse complement strand
TTCTTCATTGAAAAAGCCGTCTTTTTCGCGACTTGTATTAGAATCTTCAAGAGGCATACCGCAACATTGACAAATTAGTTTTTGCGGAGAGCCGAGAAGCGTATTGATAGATACATCAAATAGTTTTGATAACAGTTTTAATGTTTCGGTATTCGGCGTAGTTTCACCGTTTTCCCAACGAGAAACCGCCTGACGGGTTACGAACACCTTTTCTGCAAGTTCTTCTTGCGACATTCCTTTTTTAGTTCTCAGTTCGAGAATAATATCTTTAGTTTCCATATCATTACCGCCTTTTATTTCTGTATTTTTATTATAGCGGAGTTTAGGCTGAATCACAAGCAACTCGTTGTTGCTGTTTGCTCGACAAGTTCTTATTTTTCATTTGCCTTTATTGTGTAGTAGCATTCTTGTATCGAGGAAATAGATGCTATTGCACATACAACCGCAAAATTGTATTTTAGTTCAATAAATTGTAACGTAAAAGGCAGAAGAAAGAGCAATAATCCCGTAGCTTTATTTAAAACGGTATGTAAAGCTACAAATTCTTTCCTGCAAACAAATCCCAAAACAATATTCGCAGTTTTAATAATTGCTATAATGACTATCCATATCCACATCCAAATGGAAATGTTAATCACAGGCAATATTTTAACCGCGCATACTGCCATAAAAACAAAGTCAGCGGCAGTATCTAATTTTGAGCCGAAACTACTGACGGTGTTCGTTTTTCTCGCAATCGTTCCGTCAAGCATATCACTTAAACCGCAGAAGAAATATATGATATAAAAACCTAAGGAAAATGCAGGAAAGAACAACAACAAAACACTGCCGAGAATGCGACACGAAGTAAGTATATTTGCGATACGCTTAGTCATCTGTTCACCTATAAACTAAAATTTTATCGAACTAATTATACCACATAATTGTAAAAAATCCCACATTAATAATCTGAATCACCACATCACTGCTCCGCCGCCCTGGAGGCCGGCGTGTCTTGGGTTGAACATTAGGTTGCAAGAGAGTGCGATTAAGAACACGAGAGAGAAAAAGCAGAAATTTACGATAATTATTTTTGACAGTTTGTCTTTTATGAATGTAGATTATGTAGTGTGATAAGCCTCCCTTTATGTAGATTTGTGTGTAGAAAAAGACCATACCCTCGTGTGTTGGGTATGGTCTTATTTTAACATCATCAGGTGCCATTGCCGCACCCATATTATTGGCATCGGTTACCAAAAAATCAACAACACTGCCGATTAAGACGCTTTTAATATAAACGTTGCTTTTTTGCGCACCTAAAATAACTGCTGCGCCTGCCGTTACCGTTCTTTGAGCACTTGGCGGTTTTTGACCGCCGTAATTGAGCGGCTGACGGAACTGTCTTTCAGCGGTACAAAAATGCGACGAAGTAACACCTGCTGCAAGTTTAGAATACCCGCACTCAATCGTTAATGCCGACACTATTGTAGATAGCGTCATTGTTGAGCAAGCACCAAAAAGACCAATATACGACACGCCCATATCTCTTACACTATAACATGACGACATACACTGATTTAGCAGGTCACCCGACGCTATAAGGTCAAGGTCTGTCGCTTTTAAAAGCGACTTTTGAAGTGCAAGGTCGAGCGCAGTCTTTTGAAGCTTGGTTTCGGCTTTTTCATATGTCTTTTCGCCAAAGTATTCGTCGTTTACTATCATATCAAAATGTTTCGAAAGCGGTCCCTCGCCCTCAAACTTGCCAACAACGTTAGCATAGCTTATTATGTTTATTCTATTTTTAAATTCAAATGCTTTTGGCAACGTATTTTCTCCTTTGTTTTTTATAAATTTATTTTAAACATTTTTGTTTCAAATATTTGTCTTAAAACAATTTACATAACCACAACACCGTGATATAATCTTTTGTAGCAAATATTTTGTACGAGGTAATAAATGCTCAAAATTGGGTTTTCTTTACAACCTAAATATGATTTACCTGTATCGCAGGTTATCGAACTGTTAAAAAGAGCAGGTTTTTTTGCAGTTTCGCCGGTTTGGTCAAAAGATTTAAATTTATGTGAGCTTGATACTTGTGTTAAAGCCAACAATATGATAATTCAATCATTGCACGCGCCACACAAAGACATTAATTTACTATGGCATCCCGCCTTACCCGAGTCTGCCGAAATTAAAGAAGACGTTATGAGTTGCATTGATGCTTGCGCACAGTTTGATATTCCGTTAATGGTAATACACGGTTGGTCGGGACTTTATTACACCTTTCCGAGTGAACCGCTTAATTTTAGTTTTTTTGATAATATGGTTGACCACGCCGAGAAAAAAGATATTTTGGTCGCTTTTGAAAACCTTGAAGGCGAAGAATATCTTGAAGCGCTTATGACACGTTATAAAAACCGACAACACGTTGGTTTTTGCTGGGATTCTGGCCACGATTTTTGCTATCCGCACAATACCGATTTTTTGGCAGCATACGGTGACCGACTTATAATGACACATATTAACGATAACCTTGGTTTGAGAAGCCCTGAAGGTATCCCTTCGGGTTTTGACGACCTGCATTTTTTACCTTATGACGGTAAAATAAATTGGCAAACTGCTATTGAAAGACTACAAAATAAGCCAAAGCAAAAAATACTTAATTTTGAATTTAAAGTTCGTTCTCATTCCACTGATAAAGAAGACCTGATATATGACAAGCTTACGCTTGAGGAGTTTATAAAAACAGCAGGAGTTCGCGCCGGTAAAATCGCAAATATTTACCAAGAGATAACCGCTAACAATAACTGAGCCTGCTATTGTGCATATAGAATACACCAATTTTTGAAATTTATATTGTCTTGTTTATAAATTTGTGATATAATACTAAAAACTAAATATTACTGCCACCGGGTAGTGAAATGCGTTAGCATTCGTTTACACATCGTTAGGTCTTAGAAGATGTGTTTGCGGGTGCTTATTTTTTTAGAGGTTTATATGAAAACAATACGCAATTATTTTTCTAAAACCGAGCTTTTTTTATGGTCGGTATCCGTTTTTGTTATTATAATGTCTTTTTGTGTTTTTGACAGAGAAAGCTATTTAACCTTGACCGCTTCTTTAATCGGTATAACTTCACTTATATTCAACGCCAAGGGGAATCCCATCGGTCAAGCACTTATGATAGTTTTCAGCCTGTTATATGGTATTATTTCTTTTACATTTGCTTATTACGGCGAAATGATTACCTATATTGGAATGACTATGCCAATGGCACTCTTCGCACTTGTTTCTTGGCTTAAAAATCCATATAAAGGAAACAAAGCAGAGGTTAAGGTTAATAGTATCAGTAAAAAGGAACACCTTTTAATGTGGACGCTAACTCTTATAGTGACAATTGCTTTTTATTTTATTCTAAAGCATTTTAACACTGCAAATATAATCCCAAGCACAATGTCAGTAACAACCAGTTTTATTGCAGTGTACTTAACCTTTCGCAGATGTCCAACGTTTGCAATTGCATACGCCGCCAACGATATAGTTCTAATAGTATTATGGATAATGGCAAGTGCTTATGATTTAAAATACATCTCGGTTGTTGTTTGTTTTATAGCATTTTTGGTTAATGATATTTACGGATATATCAGTTGGCAACGAATGAAACGTCGTCAAGCGGCATAACAGCAAAATAGCGGCAAAGCGTTGGTAATCTCTCTGCCGCTATTTTTCTATACAACTAAAATCAACCAATAAATAAAGCCGTAAATTACACTTGTAACAACGCCATACACAATAACGGGGCCTGCGACCGTAAATATTTTAGCTCCAAGTCCCATTACCCAGCCTTCTTTTTTAAACTCCATTGCTGATGATACAACCGAGTTTGCAAAGCCTGTAATAGGAATAATACTGCCTGCGCCTGCAAATTTGCCGAGTTTGTCATAAACACCAACACCTGTTAAAACTGCGCCTAAAAATATCAGTAATATTGGCGTTATTATTTTAACATTATCAGCACCTGCGCCGCATTTAACTGCAATATCAGATATTGCTTGTCCTATCACGCATATCAGTCCGCCAACAAAAAATGCTCTCATACAATTTTTAACAATTGGCGAATTAGGTGTTTTATTTTTTATATATTCATTATAATTTGATTTATCTATCATAAAAATTCCTCCATTTTTAAATATTTTGCCTTAAATTTGCTAAAAATATACACAAAGCAAGGAGGGTTTTATGATAGATTTATTTTTTATATTTTGTATTTATTCAGTTTTAGGTTGGATAATTGAAATTGTTTTTTACTTTTTTAAAACAAAGCGGTTTTTAAAACGCGGAATACTAAACGGGCCATACTGTGTTTTATACGGCATAAGTATTGCAACCTGCACCATTGTGACAAATAACATTAGCAGTTTATTTTTACAGTTTATAATATGCGCCGCCATTTGCACAGCATACGAACTGATTGCAGGAATTGTAATAAAAAAAGGATTACACAAAACCATGTGGGACTACACGAGCGAAAAGTATAACTTAAATGGCTATATTTGCCTTAAATTTTCGCTTGTTTGGGGAGTTTTGGCTTTGGCATCAGTTAACTTTATAAACCCGTTTTTTCTCGCCACTGACCTAATTACAAAGGTTATTGCAAGCGTTGGGATACTTTCGTTTATAACGCTCGACTCTTTATCGTTAATAAGAGAGTAGTAAAAAACACCTAAAAAACACTATTTAATATAATAAATAGTGGAGGTGTAATATGAACGAAATAGTGTTAATGGCATTAATTGCTACATTATTCACCTGGGGAGTTACCGCGCTTGGTTCGGCAACTGTATTGTTTTTTAAGTCACCAAACCAAAAACTGCTTAATATGATGCTTGGCTTTGCCTCGGGTGTTATGATTGCGGCAAGTTTTTGGTCATTATTGCAACCCGCCATTGAGCTTGCAGAAAAAAATAACAACACACCATCATATTTAATTGCAACAATCGGGTTTTTGGCGGGAGCCATATTTATGTGGATATCTGACAAGGCTGTATGTTTTGCAACAAAAAGAGTTAACTCTAATACACAAGACAAGAGCGATAAGATAAACAGAATAATTATGCTTATTTTATCAATCACCTTACACAATATCCCCGAGGGGCTTGCAGTTGGCGTAGCCTTCGGGGCATTAAGAAACCCCGGTACAAACGCTGAAGAATTAATGGGTGCTATTTCAATAGCAATAGGAATTGCATTACAAAACTTTCCTGAAGGCGCGGCTGTTTCATTACCTTTAAGGCGCGAAGGATATTCAAGAAAAAAGAGCTTTTTCATGGGGCAAGCGTCGGCAATGGTTGAGCCTGTTGCTGGAATTTTAGGTGCCATTGCCGTTGTATATATAAACACAATTTTACCGTTTGCATTATCGTTTGCGGCAGGTGCTATGATACTTGTTGCAGTACACGAACTAATACCTGAGTGTCAACGCAACTCAAGGCAAACGTATTTTTCTACAATGGGAATTGTTTTGGGATTTGCCACAATGATGTTACTTGACGTTATGCTTGGATAAAAAAACTACCGAAAGACGATTGTCTTTCGGTAGTGATTTTTTATTAACCTACGATACCAGAACGTGCGATTGATTCTGTAAATTTCTTTTGGAAAACCAAGAAGATTACAAGAAGCGGTAAAATGTAAAGAATAATACCGGCACGCCAGATAGGATAGATTAGAATTGTGTCAACGCCTGCATAAAGACCACCAACTGTTGTCATATTAACAAACATATTTGAAAGCGAGTTTGATAATATTTCAGTCTTAGGTAAGAAGAGCGGAATTGTGTAATAATCGTTATAGTACCAAACAAGGCTTAAAAGGAATACTGTAACAAAAGCAGGAACTGCATTAGGGATGATGATTTTGATGAAGGTTTTAATAGCACCGCAACCATCGATGTAAGCAGCTTCTTCAAGTTCTTTTGGTATGCCTCTGAAGAACTGTCTGTAAACGAATATAAACAAGCCTGATTTAAGACCACTTGCAAAGAGTGCAGGAAGGATAAACGACCACATTGTATCGGTTATTTCAATAAAGGGTTCAGGAAGAACACCTACAGCGTTAAGACCTGAACAAATATAGAACGGGTCAAAATAACGGAATGTTGTATATGTGGTAACTGAAATTGTTTGGGGAGGGATAATAAATGTTAAAAGAACCAAACCAAACAAAATACCCTTACCTTTAAACTTAAATCTTGCAAGACCGTAACCTGCAAGAGCACAGGTTGCAAGCTGTAAAAGTGTAGGCCAAAGTGAAACGTTAACAGTGTTCATAAGAATTCTGGGGTATTCTAAGAAGTCCCATGCATCTTTAAAATTTTGTAACGAAAAGTTTTTGGGTATGTAGATTACTGTGGGGTCATACATATCCGAGGGAAGACGAATTGCCTGTGAAATACAGAAAATAAGAGGATAAAGAATAACGTATGAAAGACCTAAAAGGATAATACCTACAGCAACCTTACCAAATAAGTTTGATAAAATATTAAACCAAAGTCTTTTGTCAGTCTTTTTACCTTTATGAGTTGTAAACTGAGAAACTATAGCTTTTGTAATATTCATAAACAATTCACCTCCTTAACCTTCAGAATAGAATATGAGTTTTTTACAAATCAGGAATACCAAGCCTAAGATTGCAAGAATAATTAAGCAGTATACCCAAATCATAGCCGATGCTGTACCATAGTCGAATACGCTTGTGATTAAGTTGTTAATCTGAGCAAGAACAGGGTTCGACGGGTCAGAGAAAGTATCAACTACTGTATAAACTATGTTAACAAGAATAATCGGTGAAACGTTGGGGAAAGTGATAAGCCAGAATTTTTCCCAGGCCGTAGCACCCTCAACATCACAAGCTTCGTAAAGAGCAGGTGAAATACTTTGAAGAGCTGCAAGGAAGAGAATAATCTGGATACCCGAATCCCAAACAACGTCGAATATTCTATCGGCAACCTGTGTAAGATAGCCTGTTATCTCAGATGAAAGTCCAAGCTGTGATAACAAAGAAGTTGCGTTAACGGTAGTGAACATAATACCGTTTGAAACCTCACCCTCAAAAACCTTTGAGCTGTCGCCGCCGCCATTAAAAGCAGTCATTACAACACCGGTTGTAACAATAACAGGAAGGAAGAATACCGCACGGGCAACGCCACGGCCAATAAACTTTCTGTTAAGTAAAACAGCAACAAACAAGCTAAATACCAAAATAATAGGTACATTGATTGCAAGTTCAGTAAATGATGCTGAAAGGTTTTGTAAGAATTTTGGGTTTTTAGTAAAGATGTTAATATAGTTTTGGAAGTTGTTCCATGTTGTTTTATAGTTTTCAAAGATTGCTATATCCGAAAATGAGAACTGGATAGACTTAATAGCAGGAACAAAGAAGAACATTATAAAACCGATAAACCAAGGTAATGTAAACATAAAGCCTACAAAGCCCTGCTTATTTTCGTAAGAAATTCCGCGTCTTTTCTTTTTTGTTTTTTCAGGTAATGTGTTAACAGTAGCTGCCATTATCTATCACCTCCTACAACATGATAAGCTCTTGCGTCAATTTGAACATCACCAACAGTTGCAGGTGTATCTGCATAGTTAACATATACCTTTGCACCGTTTGAGAATGATGTTACGCGAACATCACCAATAATATCGTGAGATTCGATTGTGCTTGAACCAACAGCTTCGTATACTTTTTTCATTCTACCATATGTTTCCTCGATGATGGGAGCATAGTCGGTGTATGAACAAGCATAGTAGTCGTTAAATGATGTGTTTTCAAATGCAGTTGATTCTGAATACATAAGCTGATAGAAAAGGCTTGATGCAGTCTCAGCGCACTTGAGTTCGAGTTCAGATACCTCTGAAGATAAGTTAAGAGGTGTTACAGCGAGGTTAACATAACCGCGAAGAACTGTTTGATAGAACGGAACTGTTGTTTGTGACATTATAAGGTTACTTGAGTAAACAGGAGTTTCAGTAAGGTTATCTACATTTGAAATAACAAACGAGTTACCTACCTTTGTGCTTACAATACCATCAGTTTTTTCGTTAGCATTCTTAAAGAGCTCTTCAATGTAATCAGAAGATACATCTCTTGTAACCATACGCTCGCTGTTGTATGCTGCATACGGGTCGGTACCTGCCGAGTTGAATGCAAAGTTTTTAATGCCAAATTTGAGTGAATTATCAACAATTGAATCAGCAAACTCAACCATAAATTCGGGGTGAATAATGTTGTTGTATTTACCTGCAATTGTTGTTCTATTAAGTGATTTAGAGAATGGGAAGATAGTTACAGGTGTATTTGAAAGTGAAAAAGCAGTATGCTTAAACTTTTTAACCTGTGATGTACCTGCATAGAAGTTTTTAACATCGTTATCAAACACAAGAGTTGTTCCATTTTCCTCAGCAAAGCTGATTAATTTTTTCAACTCTTTTGTAGTACCTACTTCCTTCTCAACACTAACCTTGGTGTTAAGTGTGGTCTCGAGACCGCCCGATTCCCAACCGGTAAGTGTAATAACAGGATTTGTTACTCCCCTGTTTTTAAGGTCGGTAATGATTGTTTGAGTATCCTCAAATGATGTTAATTTTTTAACACCGGTATAAGGAATACCTAAAAAGTGAGTAGGTGTTTTAACCGAGCAGAAAAGCTCAACGTTAAGTGCATTTGATACATTGCTTTCACCAAGTTCTGTAAGGCCTTTTTCGTCAACAAGATACTGTCTGTAGCGTTTAGCCATACCAATGTAAGATGCATTTTCTCTTTCAAGAGGATAAATGCGAAGTGAAAGGTCGCCTGACCTGTTATCACTGTAGTAAACACCGGCACCTGCCGAACCTGTAGCGTCTTTACGTGTTTGTGTATCTCTCATAAGAATGTGTGAGCAAACGCTGTTGTATGAGTTAAAAAGACGAGCTACATTCGCTTTGATAGCTGATGTACCTGCTCCACTTGTAATGGCAACAAGTGCGCCTGCACCGTTTTTATTAATGCCGTAAACAGGAAGACTGATTGTTTCGTTAAGGTCAACGTATGATGTATTTTCAGCAGAAGCTGTAACGTCACGGTTATATATATAACCAACGTATTGCGAAAGGTTCTTAACCTCTTTGTTAAAGGTCATAAGCGAACCCGATCCATCAGGAATAAGAGCATAACCGTTGTCGTTAAGACCGCCTGCACCAAAGAAAGGAAGAAGTGTGATTTGTGTAATTCTTGCATCGGAATTTTCTTCAATATCTTCAACAAGAATGCTTACATCAAGATAATCATCCTTTAATTCGTAGCAAACAGGAATTGAGAAGTTTCTTGTAGCACCACTAAATACATATGTAAAGATTTGCTTGTTACCAATATGCTCTGAAACGATATGTGCTTCAGAAGATGGTACGTTAATGATGTCGTAGCTTGCGTTAAGGTATGTAACTACAAGCTGTGATTTTAATTGGTTTTTGTTAGAAGCCTGTGCAATTTTATCCTTTTCCCAGTCAAGCGGATTAGAATACCAAATGTCGTTTGTCTTTTTGTTTAAAAGAGCAAAGAAACCGCTGATATCATTTACATAAAATGCAAGATTGTCGTTTTCAGATGCAAGAGTAAATAATTCAAGGTCTGCAAGATTACCGGTTGTACCGTCGCCTGTTCTATCTGCATCGGTAATTACGATATCTTCAACATTAGTTGATTCAGTTGATTCAGTTGATTCAGTTGATTCAGTTGATTCGGTTGATTCAGCTGTATCGGTTGTTTCTTCATCAGCATAAGCGAAAGCAGAGAGTGACGAAGCAACTAAAAGTACACAAAGTAAGCAACATAAAATTCTTTTAATTTTCATTAGTACCCTCTCCTTTCTATCTCATAATGATTTCGGTAATAACTGTTGCGAAAAAGATGTACAACTGTTGTACAAGAACAATAAACAAAAATCCAATAAAGAAGATAATTGCCATTGCTACGATAGTGAACAGTGCATTACCAATTGTTTTTGATAATGTGTAGTTGTGTATTGTTTTTAATGCGAATAAAAGCAAAATAACAAACCAAGCATTAAAGCAAATTTCAACCATACCAACAAAAACATATTCGTCAGCGGTTAAAAGATTTGAGCAAATTGCCTGTACAAACCTGATAACAACAAGCGGAATTAAACAGTAACAGGTGGATATGTAAATATCTATTACTCTACCCTCGCCGTCAAGCAATGTACAAAGTGCCCAGTTAGCAACAACAAAGAGTAAAACCATAAACAACGAACGCGCAAGTACCATAAACAAGTTAAAGTCTTCAATACGCGATGTGTTGAATATAAAGCCTTTTGTTACTGCTAAAAGAATTTCAGAAAAAGTAAACAGTGCCAAAATTATTGTTGCCCAATAAAATGAGCCGTTTTTCTTTTCTTTAAGGTTTTCAATTGTTTCAATGGGGTGATTAATAATTCTTAAAGGGTTAATAGTGCCTTTAAAAGCAAATGACTTATCCATTAATTACACCTCCATTTTTCTTTTCTCTAATTGCGGCAATGATTTTTTTGCCATACTTACGCCAAATGATAAGAGCAATAAACAAGATAACAAGAAGTGTTGCACCAAGTGTAAAGTTAGCTCTTATAACTTCTTTTCTATAGAGCGCGTATGACCTTGAGTAGTTTTCGCGGTCATTAGCAAGTCTAAATTCTTCCATAGAGTTTTTATATTCGCCGTTTGAATAGTAAACCTTACCTATACCAACATGAGCAAGGTCTGAGTTTGCATTGTAAAGTAAAACTTTACGCCACGCAGGGTCAGCTTCTGCATAAAGACCTAAATTATAATAATTTACAGCTTCGTGAAGAGCCTCACCGTAGTCAGAGAGTTTGAACACTGTGATAGCACAGCTTGTTTTATCAATAACGAGTGTCTTTTTACCAAGCTTTGCCATTGCTGAAACATTACCGAATGTACCAACCTGTTCGCCTGCACCGCCGTATACGAATACGAGGTTGCCTTCAGAATCATACTCGAAAATCTTTGAAAGTTTTGTGTCAAGCATTGAGAAGAAACCGTCTTTATCAACAACAATATCAACAAAGTTGTTATCGTGGTTCTTCGAAATAACTTGTAAGTCTCCGTAGTTTGTAGAAAGAGTGTCGTTTACTTTCTTAGTTGATTTTGATGTGGGGTTTAATGTGTTTGTACCGGTAAAGTTGAGCTTTGAAGCCTCTTCGGTAGATTTTTCGTTAGCAATAACTGTCGAGAAGATAAAGCCGTTATGGTCAATATCAATGTTTTCAAACTCGGTAGGAACGTATGTTACGAACAAGTCATCAACATCGGCACCGCCAAATGAACGGTAGATTTTTCTCCAATAGATTTGGAGATAGTCGCCAACTGAAAGTTGAACCTTAGGAGCACCGAAGAAACGAACAAACTCGCCTTCGGGGTTAAACTCAAGAATACCCTCAAGACAGCCTTTTGAAATTACGTAAGCAGAACCGTTAATACCAATTACAATTTTGTAGGGCTTGTATGTATTTGATTCATCAAATATATCATCACTCGGAGCTTCGTATTTCATAATGATTTGGCCCTCGTGAGTAAGCTTTAAGAGTGCGCCGTTATCTGTATCGCAAATGTAGATATAACCATTTTTATCAGTTGTAACACCACAGGGGTTTTTAAGAGAATACTGTTCACCGTTAATATCGGTTAAGTATTTAAACTCACTGATAAGGTTAAAGTTTTCATCAAAGATTGAAAGGCGGCCTCTTGCGTTTACACCACCAAGGTCAAGAAGATAAATTTGATTATTACTATCGTCAACGTAGATGTCGTTGGGGCTGTGGATAGCGCTAATGCCAAGGTCCTCAGCAAGTAAAAGCTTTTCAGGTACATATCCTGCCGGGCTACCTACGGTCTCGCCGTAGAAGTTGTAGTTATATGTATTATAAGGAACATAAGCAAAAGCAGGAAGAGCCATTGTCGCTGCCATAACAAAGATAAGAGCGACAATTAAAACTGATTTTAATGTTGTTTTCATAGCTGTCCCCTCCTTAACCCTTAATACCGGCATGAGCCATAGTCTTTACGGTACTGCTTTGAGCAATAATAAAGAATATGATTGGCGGAATTAGCATTAACACTGATGCGGCATAAGCCTCACCTGCACGGGCTACTGAACCTACTGCAGTAATCTGGCTGAGTGCCGAAGGAAGTGTTTTGATTGTTTCAGTATAAATATATGAAGAGGATGTAGCGTTCCAGTTTCTTTGGAAGGCAAAGATTGCAAGAGTAAGCCAAGCAGGTTTAACCGCAGGCATTGCAACCTTCCATAAAATAGTCCACTCATTTGCGCCGTCAATACGCGCAGCCTCTATCATAGCATCAGGAATTTCAGCCATATTTTGTTTGAGAAGGAAGGTACCCATTGCAACAGCAATTTCAGGGAGCCAGAAAGCAAAATATGTATCAACAATTCCAAGGTATGACATTACAAGATAAACAGGAATTTCAGTAACGCCGCCCGAGAACAAGAGCGACCATACTACGATGTTGAATATAAGCTTTTTGCCGGGGAAACGGTTTTTAGCAAGCGGATAAGCACACATTGCAGCAGCAATGATATGTAATACCGTACCTACAATTGTATTTAAAACTGTGTTAAATACGTATCTTGAAAACGGTACCCAGGTTGAAGATGTTAAATCGAAAAGCTGAGTAAAGTTTGCGATGGTAGGCTGTCTTGCAAAGAAACGCGGCGGGAAGATAAACAACTCATTATAGGGTTTGAACGCCTGAATAATTGAATAAACAAGGGGTAATGCCATAAATGCGCCGTAAAGCAACAACATTACATATGTAGTAATATCGCCGGCTAATGCAATTTTATTTCGTCTTAATTTTGACATTTTACATTACTCTCCTTTCTTTATTCATGTGAGATACGGCTAAGAAGTGCGTTAACGATTGCTTTAACACCAAGCATCATTGCAAACAGTACAACTGAAAGCGCACAAGCATAACCGAGTTCAAAACGTGTGTGACCAAAGTCGGAAACGTGAAGCACTATTGTATGTGCAGCATAGTCAACCGACGGGAAGCCTACGAGTGCTGACGAGATACCGCCAACTGAGAAGGCTGAAGAAATTTGCATTACCGAACCGAACATAAGCGAACCGCCCATCTGGGGAAGGATAATGTAAATAAGTTCTTGGAATCTGTTTTTGATACCGTCAATAGCACCAGCTTCGGCAAGTGAGGGGTCAAGGTTTTGAAGACCGGCAACAAACGCCAAGAAGCCTGTACCAAGCGAACACCATAACTGAACGAAAATTACGATGTCGAGCATATAGTCGGTATTTGAGAGCCAGATAATAGGCTCGTCAATAATACCAAACTGTAAAAGTGTTGAGTTTAAAAGACCGTACATATCACCACTGAATATGTATTGCCAAATAAAGTAGATGTTTGCAAGTGTAGGAGCATAGAAAACAACGGTGAATGTTGCTCTGGCAATAGGCGGAAGGTCGTTGATAAACCATGCAAACACAAAGCAAAGGAAATACGAAACAGGACCTGTGATAATAGCAAACTGAATTGTATTTTTAAGAGCGATTAAGAATACCTCGTCTTCAAGGAACATTCTTATGTAGTTGTCCCAGCCAACAAAAACAGGGGCATTAAGAATATCGTATCTTGTAAACGAAAGGAAGATTGCCGCTAAAACAGGCAAAATTGTAAACAAGAAGAAGAAAACAAGAAACGGAAGAATAAGGAAGTAATTTACCTTGTTATCCTTCATTTGTCTCCAAGTAAGCTGAGCCTTTTCGCCGAAGGTTAGTCTCTTCTTTTTAAGAAGTTCTAATTCTTTATTTGAAACTTTAGCCATTATTCTTTCGCCTCCTTCGGTACTGATAAGTTGTATTCTATACGTTTACGCCAAATCTCGTCGTTCATCTGGTCGTTGTAGTAGAACAGCATTTCTCTTGGGTTAGTGTAGTTATTGGTTACGTTTCTGAACGCGTTAACGATTGAACGAGCTACGTAGTAACCACCAACAAGTTCGGGGATTTCTTTAACAAACTCACGCTGAGCCTTAATAGCATTTGCTTCTTCCATTGTCCAGTTAAGAAGCTCAAATGCTTCAACGTTAGCGGTTGTGTATCTTGCAACAGGACCGATAGCCATTTCGATACGGTTACCGTAGTCAGCCATTGTATCTCTTGATACCCACCATTTAAGGAATGTCCATGAGTCTTGTTCTTTAGTCTTTTTAACTTCGGGTTTTTTAGATTTGTTTGCAACGATTACAGCAGCTGAAAGACCAACCGATGTTTCAGTTCTGTCGATTTTACCTGTTGAATCAACAGTACCGGGAATTGGAGCAACGCCCCAAAGACCTGCAAGTTCAGGTGCCGATTCAGCAAGATATGTAATATTTGAATAAGGTTCAAATACGAGCGGCATTTCACCGTTTCTAAAACGTGTATACCAGCTGTATGAAATTGGGAAATCGTAAAGTGTGTAGTAGTTAGTCCATTTTGTGAACGAGTCAACAGCTACCTGCTCGGTAAATCTTGTTTGTGAACCGTCATCAGCATAGATGTCGCCGCCGTTCTGCATTATTAATGTATAGAACAAACCTGTTGTAAGCGCTGACTCAACACCAACAGTCATGTTGTTCTCTTGAATAATAGGAAGTACTTGGTCAAATTCATCCCAGGTATTAGGAACTTCAATACCAAGCTCGCTGAATACGTCTTTACGATAGAACATCATATTAAAGTTTTGTGTCTCGGGAAGACCGTAAGCTTTATCAATAGCGTTACCGTCAGCATCAGTTGTTTTTAATTCGTAAGGTACAGTTGCATACGCACTGAACTGCTTAATAACCTCGTCATAATCGTCAAATTGCTTTAAGTCAACAAGCGCATTACGATAACCAAGGTTCATAGGCTCAGTTCTCGAAACGTGAAGTGCAACATCAGGACCACGACCTGCAACGATAGCCTTTGAAAGAACTCCAAGAGGAACAAGTGAAACGTTTACTTTAATTCCTGTGTCGGGAGTGAAATAGTTATCAACAAGTGTTTTAAGTGTAATAGCCTGGTCACGACCTGTACCAACCCACGCTGTGATTGCGTGTTCTTCGTCACCTGACTGACCACCGATAGCAGTATAATCATCAACGAATGAAGAAACAAATGCTTTAACCTCGTGAGATGCTTTGTCTAGGAAGGTTGCTTTATATGATTTTGTTTCTACCCCGTGACCTACAAAAACAATTTTATCAAGTTGAAGCGGAATATTTCTAATGTTAATCATCCACGAACCAAGTGAACTGATATTATCTTTAAAAGTAGAAAGACGTGAGGGAATTGTATACGGCTTTTCAATAAAGCTGTCAATTTGCATACTCAAAGTGTTAAGTATTTCACTCTCACCGCCGGCGTTTGTTGAAACTGCATCAACATCAGCTTTGATTTGTTTGAGTGTGTCAGAAATTTGAAGGAACATAGCCTTAAGATTTTCAACGTTATCAAACAATTCGTAGTCACGATATGTATCAGGTGATGTACCTGTAAACATAATGATTTTACGATAAATATAGTTGAGCTTGTAAACAGCACGTTCAACGTCACGGCTGGCTTTTGCCATTTTGCCTATAACAGCCTGAAGCGAGATTGTGTGTTTGCCCTCTTCAAGATAAACTTTGTAAGGAACAAACTCACCATCAACAGTTTTACCGGCAGTTACAACCTGATAGCCCGAGTCGAAATCAAATGCAAGAGATTCAGCCTCTGCAAAAGGTACAATATCATCAATAAAAAGCTTTCTGTAGATGGTAGTACCACGCATAAATGACTGTCTGAATCTGAAAGTAAGCTCGTAGTAGCCTGACTCTTTAACGTCAATCTCATAATTTACTCTTTGAAGGCTGGTGTTCCAGTTTGAACCGCCAAAGGTGTTAAGAGCAGTTTTACTGATGCTGTAAGGTGTAACCTTGGGGTCACTTCTATCAAAAGCTCTTTGTAAAATTGAGTCTGATTTATCAACATAGTCTTCAGCCTCGAGCTCAAAGTAAGTTGTTGCATCTTTTGCACCGTTTGCATCGTTAGCTGCGATATACTCATCGTACGGCTGCAAATCACCATCGTTATGAATACGAATTTGCGAAAGCGCGAATGTGCCCGAGATTGATTTTACAGTAATTCTATGTTCACCTTGCTCAAGGAAAAACATGAGCGGCTCGTTGTAGTTGCCGTTGGGGTCATAGAAATCAGCTGTAATCCACTTGGGTTTAAGAATTTGAGAAGGAAGAAGCTGGTTGCCGATGCTATCGGTTTTAATTTCAGTTTCATCTGCCCAATTACGCTTTAAGGTTAAGCTTTCAGCAGTGCTGAAAGGTGCTTGACCATCGATATAGAGCGCAAACTCAAGGTCTCTTGTAATTGTGTCTGCAAGTGGGAAATATGTAAACTCAACCGCATACATACCGGTTTCAGCTACGTTAAACACGTAAACCAGTTCACCGTTGCCATCTTTTTGGAGTTCTACAACATTTTGAACACCCTCGTATTCAGGGTGAGCAACAACTACTGCTGTAGCCGACTCGTAAGAAGCAGGGTCAATTACAATTTCAGGTAAATTTTTGCTGTACTCTAAATATTTTTCAAAGTACTCAGCGTATTCACCTGTACGTTCGAAGCCTTCAATGTAGAGCTCTTTAAGTTCTTCGTCAGTAAGTTCTTCTTCGTCATCGTCAGAGACAACGCCATAACCTTCTTCCGCTTCGTCAGAGTAAGTTTGTTCTTCGGTTTCGGTAACTTGTTCCGAAACTTCAGATTCAACTTCACCCTCTGCGAAAACACAGATAGAAAGAGATGACACGAGGAACATAACTGCAAGTAACACACAAAGCAATCTAACTATGAAGTTTGACTTTTTGCTGTTAGACATTATGGATACCTCCGCTAAAAAAATTCTTAATATACTTTTATGTGCGCGTACGAAACGTGCACACTACTTTACAGTATGAAATTATACCAAAACGCAAAAAATAATTCAATAAAATTATTAAATATAATTAGCAAAAACTTTCACTATTTATTTTAAAAAATTTTTTAAATTTTATATTTACCATTTTGACTGTTATTTCACCTATTTTATTGTGCATAAGCGACAAAAAACCACCTTTGTAAAAAATCACAAGGTGGTTTTTGTGCAATTTGCATAAATTGTAAACAATATTTAACATTTAGTATACATATGAAATTTTTAATTATCGACAATAAGCAACAAAATTGTATATTGTTTATTCAGAGATAATTCAACAATTATTTACATAATCGTAGAATTGTTGTTTTGTAAAGCGCTGATTCAGCAAATTCAACAAGAAATTATTAGAAATATTTTGCTGAACTCCAAGTTTTTTAAGCAGTGTGTTCTTTTTTTGTTTGCTATTTGGTTTACCACAAAAGCCAAGCTCATACAAGTCGCTTACCGATATATCCCCTGGTTTTTTGACATCAGAGTTGGAATATTGTGACAAAAGTGACAAAATAGTGGCGTCATCAATACCCTCAACACCTAAAAAACCTTGTTTAGAGTAGGAGGTTTTTCTTGATTCTTTGCCTTGTATTTGCGGGGCTAACACATTTTGAATCTGGCAGCCCGACAATATCTTATTTAAATGTACGCGTATTTTATAGCCTGCAACATCGCTATCGGTAAGTATAATTACACCGTTTTGTTTTGCAAGAGATTTTAAGGTTGATATTAGATTTTTGTTGTTATACAGCGAAAAGCCGCCAACGTCAATAATATTTGCATCAACAACATTTGATAATTTGATTTTATCATACTTGCCTTCAACCACTATTAATTTATCAATCTTGAGCTTTTCCAATGGTTTGTCTCCTGTCAATAAGTTCGGCAATATAGAAATTAATCAAGTCGCGTTTGTTTTGCGAAACTCTTTTAAAATCTAAATCAAGTTTTATTGAAAGTAATATTGCTTGCTTTAAAAACTCATATGACAAAAGTCTTGCATTTTTCATTGCCTTTGTAGCGGCAAATGATGGTTTAATACCGAGTTCCAAAGCAAGCTGCCCAGCCTGAACACCGTTTTTAAGTGCAATTTTTGCTTTATACAGTTCGGTAAACAGTTTAAAAAACACATAGGCAATTTCGGTATCGTCGCTGTTTTGTTTATACAGTTTATCAATAATATCAAGAACTTTTGAATAGTCGCCTGCGCAAAAGGCATCACCTATCGCAAAGCGATTAGCATCAATACTTTTTGTAACAACCTTATCAATATCTTCTTTTGTTATTTCTTGTTCTTTTACAAATGAGCATAGTTTTGAAATTTCGTTTGCTAAAAAACGCATATCGGTATCGGCTACCGACAATAAATAGCTTAAATTTTGCGAAGATATTGTTTTAGACGACGTTTTAAAATGCCGCATACACCAATTAGAAAGCGCACTGCCCGAAGGCTTTTCAACGTTTGCCACAACTCCGTTTGCACTCATAACCGCGTTTTCAAGCAGATTTTTATCGGCGGGTTGTTTTTGTTCGTTGTCATAAAAAACAACGGTGCAGTATTCAGGAATTTGCTTTAATAACTCGCAAAATTGTTGAGTAACATGCGAATTTTCAAGATTGTGAACACCTATAAACTTGCGTTCAGCCATTACAGGATAGCTGTTAACACAGTTTTCAAAGTCGTTAAAATCAAAGGTTTTTGGCAAAAACTCAATGGTGTTAAACTCAACAAATTCGGTACAGCATTTTTGTTTTAGCAAAGAATAGTAATGCTCTTTCAAATACTCTTCTTCACCAAAAATATAATAAAGTGGACTGAATTGAAGCGATTTTAAGTTGTCGGTAATTGTTTTAATACTCATTTTGGCATTTGTATCCTTTGGGAGTAAATTTAAAATTGATGTTGGAATTAATTGATGTTTGCAATACGGTCGACATTTTATTCAACCTATCGACAATACGCGCAGACGGTAAATCAAAATTGTTATTTTTACCTACACTTATAACTGAAAATTCCGGTGAACAAAGCTGTAAAAAATCAGTATGCGAAGATTTAGCAGAGCCATGATGCGCAACTGACAAAATATCGCAATCAAGCTTTTTACCGTAGTCAAGATACGAGTGTTCCTGATAAATATTCATATCACCTGTGTAAAGCACAGAGTTATTATACACATTAAGCTTATAAGCCGCGCTTACATTTGAATAATATTTTACATTATACGCTTTTTCAACAAAAGTTTCAACTGTTATAAAGTTATTGATTTTGAATACGGTGTCTTTTGAAATAGCAGTAGTATTTATATTTGATATGTAGCCTTTTATACTCTCGACTTTTGAAAACTCAGGATATACTATTTGCTCAATTGCATACGAATCAATAAGCTTTTCAAGTGACGAGCAATGGTCAAGGTCGGTATGCGTAAGTGCAAGCAGCTTAATCTTTTTAACGCCGTTAAACTTCAGTTGATTATCAAGCGCATAATAGTTACCGCCGCAATCAAAAACAACTGCCTGCTCGTCAAACGCGACAAACGATGCGTTGGCTTGTCCCACATCTACAAAACAAACATTGGCGCTATTTCGAAACAGCGTGGTGTTTACCGCAAAAAGTGTCAAAAGAAAAACAGCTACGCCAAAAATATACATTGCGCCAATAACGTTTAACACCGACTTGCGATTGAATATAATCAAACCTATAACAAGCAACACTATTAACGAAACTACAGGATAAAATAAGACGTTGCCCGCAGTAAATGTTATATTTTTAATATAGTAGCATTTTTCAACAACAAATTCAATAACCGCAAAGACGCCGTCACCCAAAATTGAAATCAAGGGCGCAAGCGGGGTTATGGTTCCAAGAATAATACCCAAAATGCCGATATAAAATAGAATTTGTACAGGAAGAACAAGAATAATGTTCACAAGCGGAGAAATAACACTTATACCCTGAAACAATATTGCAATTATCGGCAAACACGCAAGCGATGCAGATACCGACATTACAAACACTCCTGAAAAATAATAAGCAACTTTGCTTAAGAATTTGTTCTTTACATTAATCTTGATAAACGCATTAAAACAAGGCGACAGCACTATTATACCGAGCGTTGCAAAAAACGACAGTAAAAACGATGGTGATAAAATATTGTAGGGTGTAAAAACCAAAATTACATATGCCGACATAAAAAGCGAGGTCAGGCTATCAGGAAATTTTTCAGATATACGTCCTATATAAAATATTGAGAGCATTATTGCCGCGCGTATACAAGAAACAGCAAAACCGCTTATAACTGTAAACAATACTATACTTGCTATAGCAACAACTGCCCTTGGCTTATACCCTATTAAAAACAATGACATAAAAAAGTCGATTAGTATTACTGAAAAAACAAGGTGCATGCCGCTTACAGAAAGGATATGCGAAAGCCCCACAGTGTTTATCATATTTAAAAACGCGCCCGAAACATCTGATTTATCGCCAAGAATCATAGCCTTTACAAACGCTTTTGTGTCAGTGCTTTTAAAAGGCATTACGTTTATAATGTTAGTGCGCATTTTATGTAAAATGTAAATAGCCGAATTGTTTGATGGCGCGGCAATTTCTATGCTATCGTTAGTTGCAGTAGCATTAACCTTAATACCATTATTACCGCTCTTGTGCAGCGTATTGCCAAAGTTAAAATCACCTTTTATTGTGGCACCGGGTGTAAAATCATTAGTTTGGTCAATATATACCTTTGCCTTAAAGAGAGAAAACTCATTGTTAGTTTTATAGCACAAAACATCAGCGTTCTCATCATCTACAGATAAAACAACTGCCGAAACAGACATTGTTTTACCCAATGTTTTTGATGCAGGTTGCGTTGAAATTAACTGATGAAAAGAAAAAGACAGAACTACAATTATTGAAAGCAGTCCCGTTAGCAAAACAGTTGGTTTAAGTTTTGTTTTAAAAGGCAAAACAAGCAGGCAGCAAAATACTATTCCAAAGGCGAACCCAAGCTGACCTACTATTGAAAAGCCAGAACATAAAAAACACATTATACAGCTAATAAGTGTAGCACACAAAAGCGGCCGCTTAATTGCTTGTTCTGACATAGCATTCTCCTTTTACAAATTCTACATGAAATTATATAACTTTTGTCGATAATTGTAAATAAAAAAAGCAGCAACGCTGCTTTTTTTATAGAATTATGCAAATTAGTCCGCCGCTTCCCTCGTTGATTATGCGTGACAAGGTTTCTTGTAGTTTGACACGGGCATCGTCGGGCATTTTTGAAAGTTTCGCCTGTAAACCTTCGTTAACAAGGTCGTGAACAGATTTACCAAAAATATTTGATTCCCATATTTTTGACGGGTCTTCTTCAAAGTCTTGCATAAGATACATAACAAGTTCTTCACTTTGCTTTTCGCTACCCACAAGCGGTGCAACCTCAGTTTTAATATTTGCCTGAATAATATGATACGACGGTGCCGATGCTTTTAAACGGACACCAAACCTGCTGCCTTGTTTAAATATTTCGGGTTCGTCAAGCGACAAGTCTTCAACACCGGGATTTACAATACCGTAGCCTGTGGCACTCGCCTCTTCAAAAGCGGAGTTGATTTTTTCGTACTTTTGCTTAACGGCAGACATTTTTTTAATAAAATCAATAAGTTCGCCATCGTTTGCTATTGCAACACCTGCGCTCTCGCTTAAGATTTTATAATACAACTCTTTGTCAAAGCGCATATCAATGTATGCATTACCCTGCCCTAAATCAAGGCTTTTTATATCACATCCGCTTACGTTGTCAACATTTTTAAGGCTTGTTGCAAATCGGTTCACTTGTCTTACTGTTTTTAAATCGCTGGCTTGCTCTTTTATTTGTGAATAAAGTGCCGATTTTAGCCAGTGCTCACTATCGAGTGAACTTATCCACTCGGGTATATCAAACTCGAGCTGTTTTATAGGAAACTCCATAAGCACTGTTTTTATAATGTCAACAATTTGTTGTTGGTCAAGTTCAAGACAGTTGACGCAAAGCACAGGAACATTATAATCAGCCTCAAGTTTTTTACAAAGCTCTTTAGCACTGTCACTTTCAGGAAACATTGAATTTAGTAAAACTACAAACGGTTTATTAATTTGTTTAAGTTCTTCAATAACGCGCTGTTCAGTTACCGCATAATCTTCACGCGGGATTTGACCGATGCTTCCGTCGGTAGTAACTACAAGCCCTATGGTCGAATGCTCACAAATAACCTTTTTTGTACCGATTTCAGCCGCGTCTTCAAAGTTCATTTCGTTTTCGTTCCAAGGCGTCATTACCTTTCGCGGTTGTTCGTTTTCAATGTAGCCGAGTGCGTTTTCTACAATGTAGCCAACACAGTCAATCATACGCACATTAAAGTTTGCGTTGTTATCAAGATGTACCTTAACCGCCTGGTCGGGTATGAACTTTGGCTCGGTTGTCATAATCGTTCTACCTGCCGACGACTGCGGTAATTCGTCAAGAGCACGTTCTTTTTTATACTCGTCTTTTATGTTTGGTATAACGAGTGTTTCCATAAACTTTTTAATAAACGTTGATTTTCCGGTGCGAACAGGGCCGACTACACCTATGTAAATATCTCCGCCTGTTCTTGTTGCAATATCCTTATATATTGATGTGTCAGTCATTGCCGTTCCTCCATTATATTTGGTAACTTTTGTACTAATTTATGAACACGGCAATGAATTTATTACAAAAAAATGCTCAGGCCAAAAGACCTGAGCATTTTAAACTTTTAAAATAGATTACATTTCTGCAAAGTATTTGATTGTTCTTACCATCTGGCTGGTGTATGAGTTTTCGTTGTCGTACCATGATACAACTTGTACCTGGTATGTTTCGTCGTCGATTTTTGTTACCATTGTTTGAGTAGCATCGAAGAGTGAGCCGTAGGTAATACCGATGATATCTGAAGAAACGAGTTCTTCTTCGGTGTAACCGAATGAAGCTGAAGAAGCAGCTTTCATAGCAGCGTTGATGCCTTCTTTAGTAACGTCTTTGCCCTTAACTACAGCAACGAGAAGTGTTGTTGAACCTGTCGGAACGGGAACACGTTGAGCTGAACCGATGAGTTTGCCGTTAAGTTCGGGAATTACAAGACCGATAGCTTTAGCAGCACCTGTTGAGTTAGGAACGATGTTAGCAGCAGCAGCGCGAGCACGACGGAAGTCACCTTTTCTGTGGGGACCGTCAAGTACCATCTGGTCGCCTGTGTAAGCGTGTACTGTTGTCATGATACCGCTTTGAATAGCAGCATAATCGTTAAGAGCCTTTGCCATAGGAGCAAGGCAGTTTGATGTACAAGAAGCAGCTGAGATGATTTTGTCTTCTTTTGTAAGTGTTTTTTCGTTAACGCTGAATACGATTGTGGGGAGGTCGTTACCAGCAGGAGCTGAAATAACAACTTTTTTAGCGCCGGCATCGATGTGAGCCTGAGCTTTAGCTTTTGATGTGTAGAAGCCTGTGCACTCGAGAACAACGTCTACATCGAGGTCGCCCCAGGGAAGGTCTTTTGCATCTTTTTCAGCATAGATTTTAATTGTTTTGCCGTCTACAGTGATTGAATCTTCACCAGCAACTACAGTGTCAGCAAGAGCGTATCTGCCTTGAGCTGTATCGTACTTGAGAAGATGAGCAAGCATTGCAGGGTTTGTAAGGTCGTTGATAGCAACAACTTCGTAACCCTCAGCACCAAACATCTGTCTGAAAGCGAGTCGACCGATTCTACCGAATCCGTTAATAGCAACTTTTACCATTTTTAATATCCTCCAAAAATAATTTTCCATCGGTTATTATATAATATACCAACATTTTTTGCAATAGTTTTTTAAAAATTGTTTAAAAAACCGTTTGCCGTCCGATATTTATATTGATTGACAAAATTACCGAAAAATAATATAATGTTTAAAAATTGTTTTTTGGGGGATTTTGAATATGGGTAAATATCCAAAGGAGGGGCGTAGGTTAAAAACGCTTCCGCCAATGTCTCTTGTTGAACCTTATATAATGAAAACAAGAAACACCTCACTCAACTATATCAGCGATAGTCTCGACATTGAAAAAGCCGAAGAATACATAAGAAGAAAAAGAAAAGAGGGGCTTACCAATTTTGGTATGCTTCACCTTATTTTAACTGTTTATGCGCGCACTGTTTCACAGCGTCCCGCTATTAACAGATTTATTCGTGGTCAAAGAGTTTTCACACGTGACCACATTGAAGTTATGATGACTATTAAAAAGCAGATGACACTTGAATCTGAAGATACCTGTATCAAGTTCTATATGACTCCGGGTATGTCACCTGAAGACGTGTACCACAGTTTTAATAAGTTAGTTGACGAAAACAAGGTAAAAGCTGACGAAGGTGAAAAAGATACCGGCTTTGAAAAGCTATTAAAGCTTTTAGCTTATATCCCCGGCTTTGTATTAAGAGGCGTTGTTGCGCTTTTAAGATTTTTAGACTATTTTGGTCTTTTACCAAGGTTTTTAACACACTTAAGCCCGTTCCACGCTTCGCTCGCCATCACATCAATGGGTTCACTTGGCATACCGCCGATTTTCCATCATTTATACGACTTTGGTAATATTCCGGTATTTTTGGCATACGGTGCAAAACGAAAAGCATATGAACTTAATAAAAACGGCGACGTAATTCAAAAAAAATATGTTGATTTTACCGTTGTTACCGACGAGCGTATTTGCGACGGCTTTTACTTTGCATCGGCGCTTAAACTAATGAAATCATATTTTAATAATCCGGACCAGCTTGATACTCCTCCGGAGCAAATCATCAAGGATATACGATGAAAGAACAAACCAAACTTATAGCAAAAAACAAAAAAGCATATTTTGATTACTTTATTTTGTCAACCTATGAAGCAGGTATTGAGCTTTATGGCACCGAGGTTAAGTCTATCAGAAACGGCGCCGTAAACCTTAAAGATAGCTTTTGCTCAATCGATGACGGAGAACTTTTTGTTAAAGGTATGCACATTTCACCATACGAAAAAGGCAATATCTTTAATAAAGACCCGCTTCGTGACAAAAAACTACTTATGCACAAGCGTGAAATAATGAGTTTGCTTGGCAAAATTAAACAGGACGGGCTTACGCTTATACCGCTATCACTTTATTTTAACGGTTCAAAGGTAAAAGTTGAGCTCGGACTATGTAAAGGTAAAAAGCTTTACGACAAACGCGAAACAATAGCTAAAAAAGAGGTTGACCGCAATATTGCTGCAAATCTAAAATTTAAACAGTATTAGAGGGTAGTATGGAATACAAAAAGATTAAACTTGATATTGACTATGCCGCTTTAGGTCTTGATGCCTCATTAGAGGCACCCGAGCTCGAGTGTTACATACCTAACCGCGATTTATTAACGGAATTAAAGCAGCCCGATAGAAAAAATCCTGCAATGCTCGTTATCCCAGGCGGTGGCTACAAAAACACCTCTCTTCGAGAGCACGAGCCGATTGCGTTTCAATTTTTAGCAGCTGGCTTTACTGTTTTTACAATAAGATATAACTGCGCACCTGCAGTATTTCCGACATCGCTTTATGAAATTTACACCGCTATTGCAACAATAAGAAAAAACGCTGACGACTGGCTTGTAGACCCTGATAAAATCTCGCTTTGCGGTTTTTCAGCAGGCGGTCACCTATCGGCAAGCGCAGGAGCTTTCTGGAACGAAGATTTCGTTTTAAAGGCGCTCGGCTTTACAGATGAACACAAACCAAACGCACTCGTTCTCAGTTACCCTGTTATAACTGCAGGCGAATTTGCGCATAAAGGCAGTTTTAATAACCTTTTAGGCAAAGAACCAAGCGAGCAAGATATTGAATATTTTTCTATTGAAAACAGAGTGACCTCTGATTTTCCGCCGACGTTTTTATGGCATACCGCAACTGACGATGTTGTGCCGGTAATGAACTCAATTTTACTCTCACAGGCGCTTTCAAAAAACAATATTTTGTTTGAAATGCATATTTATCCAAAAGGTCCGCACGGTCTTGCGCTTTCAAACGATTTTACTGACAGTGCAGAATCAAAATGGAATTATAAAAAGCCGCAGGCATGGGTAAAGGAAAGTATTGACTTTTTAAAGCAAGAGGTATACAACAGCTAATTTTGTGCTATAATGTATTTGTCTCTTGCTTTATGGGGGCGCAATGGTTTCGACGGGGACCGAAAAGTACGATAAGCGGGTAGAGGCGCACAACCTCTTTAAAATGTGTAACTTTAAAATTAAACGCTAACAATAATAAATTAGCTTACGCTGCTTAATTAGCGGCGTCATCCAAATGCGAAGGACCACGAGCGCAGGCGGGTGTCACAATTAGTGGTGAACGAGTATTACAAAGCTTTGAGTAATGCTTGTATTATGAAGCTACCAATAACAAATGTTTGCTTTATAATGTTTGTTTGCGGGAATATTAATATAAAGCTACACCCGTAGAAAGTTGTATGGGACGGTTTTCGGACAGGGGTTCGATTCCCCTCGCCTCCACCAATAAAAAGATGCACCCTTTAGGCTGTTTCTCATAAGGAACAATAGCCTTAAAAAGCAAGATTTTGGCACAAAACTGCGTTAAAAATGCTCGTAATACACAAAGGTATACTAACGCTTTTGTGCCTTGTTTTGAACTGGGACTTTTGCATTTTAAGGTG
>JAZNXL010000072.1:0-63606 GCA_045593905.1 Eubacteriales bacterium | reverse complement strand
TTTTCAAGGATGATGTGTCTATATTTTTTTATAATTTATTTCAATAAAAAAGTACACTTTATAAAAAGTGTACTTTATATACATAAAACAAAAAAGAGCTAATCGCTCTTTTTACACTAATTGCCTACAAGCGGTACTAACACATAGCACTTACCTAGAAGATGGCACTTTATAGGACTTACTTTTAGCAATTTCATTATATCACATTATTTATAAAAGTCAATGATTAATTTATAGGGAATTGAAAAATACCTTTTATCACTTTTTTTGATTTTAATTTTTTTATTTCTTCATTATAATTTTTTTCGTTTATGCAATATGAGTAGAATATATTAGAGAATACATCAGCAATTTGTATAAGACAATTATTTTCTGAGTTGAAATATTTGATGGTTATTTCATCTGTGTATCCTTCAAAGTGTAACGTCATGTTTAAATAATCTTCTAAGGAATTTATACTTTCATTTTTTTGATTTCTATTGTCAAATTGAATCATATATTCATCATTGGGTAATAGTTTTTTCTTCAGAAAACACTGTAACATTAATTTATATAAATAATTAAATGCTCGAGCAGTGTTTTTATATAGTTTGGGTGATGAAAGATTTTTGTTAAGAACTTTTATGTAGTAAATTTCCAATAAATCAGGACGACAAAAATAACTAATAAAATTCATTTTCATCTCATAATTAAAAGAAAATCCTTTTAATTCTTTAAATTTATTTCCATCAAACATTTTGCCGTTATCAATTTCTTTGAGTTTTTTAAAGTTTTTTGCTACAAATCTTTTGTATAGTTTTTTTAATTTATCTGGGTCTTTAGCTCTAACAGTACAAATAATGAAATATGGGAAATCATCAGCATAGTCTTTACTCATGGAGCCTGATTCATCTACATATAAATGTTGCAATTATACATCCCCCTAAATAAGTGTTGCAAATAAAAACGAGAGCATATTGCCTATTACCGGTGCCAACACATGACACTTACCTTGAAAATAGCGGTTTATAGGACTTACTTTATGCTCTCTTGATAGTATATGTAATAAAACGCTTTTCATTAACTATATTATAGCAGATTTAAACGAACAAAACGAACAACATTATTTTCAAACAAATTATAGCATAATTTAATAATCATTACAATAGAAAAAGGGAAATTAAATAATAATAAAAGTTATATAAATTCTACTGATGAGTGACATAGTCCCTTTTATCTAGAGATGATGGGACTTATCGGTGCAGGTAACAACCCCATGGTTGGTATGACTGTTGCTTGTGCTGTTGCTATTGAAGAAGCTTGCAAATAATCGCAGATTATTTGCAATGAAATTTGCCTTATGGCAAATGAAATTCATTTTATGAATTAAATGCTAAAGCATGAAATGCGCCGTATCTAATAGATGCGGCGCATTATTATATGAAATTTATTTGGCAAATTTTATTTCATGTAACACTAGTTACATTTCATGATGAAATCATTTCATGCGCTATTGCGCATTTCATTATAAGGAGAACCAAAAATGTCTGACAATCTTTTGATTGAACTTTCTATTGAGTTTGCAGTAAAAATTGTAAAACTAAATGATAAGATTCAAGGCAAGGGTGTTCTAAAAACTCAAATCCTTAAAAGCGGTACCAGCATAGGCGCTAATATTCATGAAGCCAATTACGCGCAAAGCAAGGCTGATTTTGTGTCAAAACTTCAAATAGCATTAAAAGAATGCTATGAAACTGAATATTGGCTTAAGCTGTTTGCAAAGACCGATATAATCAGCGCTGAATTATATGAGGAATTAAAAAACGATTGTGGCAAAATTCGTCGAATCTTAATTGCGTCAATCAACACCACAAAGGAAAAATATAATCTATAAAAAAATGACCTCAAATGAGGTCATTTTTTATTTGGGATATTTTTCTTTTGTGTTGGTAAGCCCCAAAAGATAATCGACACTTGTGTTATAGAATTTTGCAATTTGAATTAATGTATCGATTGGTATTTGCCGTTGTCCGTTTTCGTATTGTGAATATGTGTTTTGCTTGATGTGCAAATAATCGGCTATTTCTTTTTGTTTTATATCGGAATCTTCTCGTATTTCTTTTAATCGCATAATATATTCTCCTTGTCACATACATTATGCATAATCACATAATGAGATGTTGACAATTATCTCATTATGTGATATTGTTTAAAATAAAACAAGGGATAAAATTATGGAACTATATAAAGAAATATTGATAAGCGCGTTAGAAAGTCAAAAAATGGAAATCACTTTTCCTGATTTAAAGCTTGATGCAAAAGAGATTATAGAATTAAAATGCTATAAAGCATTACGAGAAATCAAGAACGTTTTACAAGATAGCAATTTAGAAGATGCAGATTGTTTTGAAAGAATAGAAAAAATAGTATGCATTTTTGAAAAAACCTGTGGCGGTGTAGACTATCGTCACGATTTATAAAACAAAAGGGATACATCGTTCGGTGTATCCCTTTTCGCTATTAAAAAATATTGTGATTAGGTGATTTAGCATACTCGGTGGGTGACATACCTGTTCGGTCGCGGAATACTCTGGAAAAATAGTGAGGAGTTGCAAAGCCTGTTTTTTCGGCAATCTCTGAGAAATTCAACTCGCCATCTAAAATAAGATATTTTGCGCGGATAATACGCAGTGATATTAAATAGTCAATCGGTCCGCAGTCGCAAAATAACCGACATATTGCCTTTAGCTTAGATATGCTGAGCGAACACTCTTCACTTATGACAGTTAGTGTGAGCGGGCGGTGCAGATTTTCTTTTAAATAGTTGGATATACGCCTAAATTCCTCTTTGCGCGCGGTATTCCGTCCTGACTCTTTTGGTAGCGGCACACTTTTTTTGTACAGCGCAAGCAAAAACGATTCGAATTGCAGCTTTGCGTATTGCAATTGGGCAGCATCGGCGCCCTCTTTAAGACAAAGAGTGTGGCTCGGTGAATAGGCAAGGCAGTTGTGGGCGGCATCAAAAGCTTTAAAAAACAAGTCTTTTTCGTTGTTGCTCAGAGCAAAAACTCGGTTGTCAAACCGCTTAATACACTCTGATTTGCACTCGAAACTAATAATACGTATATTAGCGCTAAGCGGCGTGCTTCCGTCGCTCGAGTGATAGGTGTTAGGCGAAAAAAATACACAGCTACCCGGCGATACGGTGTGTCGCTTGCCGTCAAGAACAACGTAATAGTATCCTTCTGTCACGTACACCACCTCATAAAAGTCGTGTAACTCACCGCTTGTAATGTGGTTTGATAGCGTTGTGTTATAAACACTGTAAAATCCATCTACCGATAGTATGCTTTCTACGGGTAACAATTGATGATAAGCCACAGTAAAAAACTCCTTTTTTAAAAATATGACCTAATAGTGCAAAAAACATGTCAAATTCTCTAAATACTTAGAAAAAAATCATATTTATAATGGTATTGTAAATCACTTGGTTTGTCAAGGGAGAGAGGTGCAACTTATGAAAATAAACTTAAAAACCAACGGATATAAAAATCACGGCGAGTTGTTTTGCAAAACCGTTGCCAAAAGAATAGACGTTGAATTTGCTGATGATGGAATGATAATTGAATTGCAAATAGACAAAACCATTGCCGATAAAGAAAGCTTTTTGATTTGCGGCAAAAATAATCATTGGACCATCACAGGCTGTGATGAACTAGGACTTTATTTTGGTATTGGCAAGTTTTTGCATACGGCAAAATGGAACGAAAATGATTTTATGCCACAGGCTACCGACGGAGTGGTAACGCCTGAGTGCAGCTTCAGAGCTATGTATTTTGCAACACATTTTTATAATTTTTATCACGCGGCTACCAAAGAGGCGCTTGATGAATATTTAGACGATTTGCTTCTTTGGGGATACAATACAATTTTGTGTATTGTTCCTGTAGTTACGTTAAATGAACAAGACGAAAATTTTGAGTCGGAATTTGAGTCGGAAATAGAAAGAGTAAAAAGAATATTTAATGCAGCAAAACAGCGAGGCATGAAAATTGGTCTTCTTGTTTGTGTTAACCAAGGCTTTATGGATGCTCCTGCGGAGCTGAGCAGTGTGCTTCCCGACAATTTAACTTACAGGGGTGACCTTGGAAGGAATATCTGTACTTCAAAGCCGAGCGGACTTGAATATATGCGTAGGGTTTGGAATATTTTGCTTGGAGCCTTTAAGGAGCAACAACTGGAGTACATATTAACATGGCCTTATGATGAGGGCGGTTGTGGCTGTAAAGATTGTCGTCCCTGGGGCGCAAGAGGATATTTAAACGCTTGCATTGAGTTTAAAAAGACAGCCAACCGCTTACACCCTGGCGCAAAGTATATTATTTCGACCTGGGCGTATGACGTGCCCGATGATGAAGGCGAGTTCGAGGGCCTTTATAAACGCCTCGCAGGCGATATGAGTTGGGCAGATTATTTAATGGTAGATGCGCATCGTGAATATCCCAGATATCCGCTTGAGCATAAACTTATCAAGCCGATTGTCAACTTCCCCGAAATCAGTATGTGGGGGCTACATCCCTGGGGCGGTTACGGCGCAAACCCCTTACCCGAAAGGTTTCAAAGAATCTGGAACGATTCCAAAAATATTTTAGATGGCGGACTTCCGTATTCAGAGGGTATTTATGAGGATATTTCAAAAATACAGTTCGTAGGCTATTATTGGAAAAAAGACAGAGTATGGACCGATATATTGGCGGAATATATCAATTACGAATTCTCATCTTCGCCAGCGGTTATTGAAGACGCCTTGGAGCTTATGCGACTTATTGAAATCAACCACGAAAGATGCGCAAGACGTCCCGAGCGTTTGATGCCGGATATGGATGTTGCAAAAAGAGCAAAGTGTTTGGCAGAAAAAATTGATTTACAGCTTTTAAAATCGAGAAAAAACGCTTGGAGATGGCGTATTCTCTATATTCGCGCAATTTTAGACTACAAACGCTACAAAGCGTATACAGATTGTTCCCAATCAAGTGAAAATGATATTGGCACCATTAAAATTGCTGCCGACCTTATTGTTAAAGACAACGAGGCGCAAGATTTTTTCCGTGAGCTTATCAAATACTATCATTGCGTTCCGTTTAACGGTAAAAACGGGTGGACTCTTCCTCCGCTCGGCGGCTTGAGCAGTCGCGGCGAAAGTATAGTTCCCGACAGAAGCGTCTAGGCGAAAAAAAGCGGTAAAAATGCTTATAAAGGCAACGAAGGATAAACCACGGAATAAAAAAGACTGTTTTCGCGGTTAAGAACAACGCAGTAGTGTCTATCTGTCACGTACACCGTCTCAATTTAAAAATAGAATAAGTGTATTTTTGTAAACGTTTAGTTTTTTGTTTTAGTTGACACGTTTTTGCAAAAATAGTATACTTTTTTAAAAAACAAGGTGAAAAAGCGTATGAAAAACATAGAACAAAAAACAAAACAAGCAATGGAATTTCACGATAAAGGCTTTAACTGTGCGCAGGCGGTGGCCATGCCGTTTGCCGAAGATTTTGGCTTGGATACTGCGTTTGTGGCACGCGCCATGGAAGGTTTTGGCGCGGGTATGGGTGGCAGAAATCAGGCTTGCGGAGCGCTTTCGGGAGTGATATTTTTAGCAGGTCTAAAAAACAGCGACGGCGATTTAGAAACGCCCGCTTCAAAGCAAAAAACATATAAAATCTGCGCCGAAATCTGCGATAAATTTGAACAAAAATGCGGCGCAACAGTGTGCAAGGATATTAAAAAATTGTGCCAAACATCGTGCAACGAGTGTATAAAATTCGGGGTTTGCCTTGCGTGTGAAATGATAGGCTCCCTCTGACGAGGGAGCTGTCGCCGCAAGGTGACTGAGGGAGAGAAAAAACGCAGTTTGCGGCAAGAGCAAGCCCTTGCCCTACACGGTGCGTCGTGGGCGCCGCACCCTACATTTATGAATTTACCGTGCAGAAATTTTAGTAAAAACGACCGATTTTTCGGTCGTTTTTTGTTTATAATCACAACAAGTTGTGGTATGTGCACGTGCAAAACACAAGTGTTATGGTGTGCCATACAAAAAAGAAAAATTTTACAGTTTTTTACAAAATTTTTATCGTTTTTTTGTAAACATTGCATAATTACCAATAAATTTTGAGAAGAGTTGTGCGTTTTTCACAAACTTTACAAAAAGTTCAAAATTTAACTTGCCTATTAATAGGGGCTTGTGTATAATGTAAGTTAGAAGAAATATCACTACTATGCGCAAGGAGTGTAAATATATGTTTAAAACGAAAAAGAGAGTTATATCACTGATACTAGCGGCTTTAATGGTACTGTCGTCAGTATCAGTTTTTGCGTTTGCAGAGGGCGAAGCCCCTGCGTTTGCTGACTCATATCAAGCTGAGTACGAAGCATTGTACGGAAAGGATGCAGTTATTGAAAACACTGCATTGCTTGTTGATAATAGTATCACTACCGATGAGCAGGCAGCTGAGTCGTTCACAAGAACATGGGACGGAATTGAGTTTTCGTTCAAGTATAGTGAAAACGCTTTTACAACAATCGAAAGTGCTTATGCATCGGCTAATGAAAATGATACTATCGATATTATCGTTTTAGGTATTGCAAGCTCTACAAGTGCATCTCTTAGCATCAGTAAGCCGTCAAGAGTGTTCTCACCTGCATGGGATATGGTTCCTATGAACGAGATGGGCGACAGCTTTAATGCTATTGCATCAAACGGCGCAGATTGGACAGTTAACGACGCTTATTCAGATAATGCAATCGAAGTTAAAAACCTTTACTACACCAATGCGCTAACTTCGGGTACAGCAGAGGTTTATGGTTTTGCTGTAAACAACGTAATCGGCTGGGGCGGTGCGTATGGCGCATTCAGAACACCTGACGTTAACAGTCCTGTTACCATGAAGTTTATTAATGGTATTTATAAGGCTCCTACCAATGCTATGTTTTTTTACCAGTATGGCTCTGGTAGCGACAATACCGATACTGCTGTAGTTAAAAACGTATATATGAATGGTGCAAAAAACCTTGAGTATTCAAGTCAGAGCAGACCGCATATGCCGGCAAACGTTGTGCTCGATGGTCTTTACTACGACATAACTAACATGACCAACAATAACTATTTCCAATGTATAGCAACAACCTCGTCGGTTACTATTCAAAATTCATATTTCAAAGGCACAAACACTTCATATAGGTTTAGTATCTCGCATAATAATAACAAATATCCTGCAGCCGGCACACGCGTTGTAACACTCAACAACAACGTGTTTAAGCACTCGGCATCGGGCGGTATGTTCTATATGGAGTTGCACGATACAAATAAGCTCTACGTTACCAACAACTATATGGATAAAACTGCTGATGGCGGTGCATACGTTATCGATACGGCCAACATTGCAACAATTGGTTCAAGACTTACAGGCAGTCAAGAGAGAGAACTTGTGTTCTCGGGCAACAAAATACTTGGTTATTCAAAATCATTCCCCACAACATTTACATATGAGTTTACACCTGTAAACAACTTTGTAACATCGTCAACAGGCGACGCTGCAACAACTGCGGTAGGTGTTGCGCTTTCAGCACCTGTAGGTGGTGCAGGCGCATACTACTACGACTATGATATGACAAAGTGGAGCGGTGCAATACCACTTGTTGATGGTGACACCCAAATTAACGGTGTATCGGCAACTGTAGATAATGAGAATTCTACAATTACCGTAAGCGACGTAGGCGAAATCAACGCTTCAGACTTTGTTGAAAATAACACTTCTTATAGCACAAAAATTGACACCGAACTCGGTGAGCGCAAATCAACACTTGTTAAACCTACAGTAACAATTGAAAATACTGCAACCAACCAAACCACTGGCGCAATTAATACTGAGTTAGCAGGCAATTATAAAGTTACTGTTGCATACGAAGGAATTGATTCTAAAACATATACTTTAAATGTAGGAACTTTAACAGCTCCTGCTTTTGATGACGAAACAGAAGGCTACGAACAGCACGATAACGGCCCCACAAAAGACGCCATTCTTATTGACTCAAACCTTTCGGGCGAAGCAGGCGGCAACGTTGTTATAAAAAGCTGGGAAAACGAGCTTTACTCATTTATTGTGGGTACAAACGCTTTTGAGTCGTTTGCTGCAGCAAAAACAGCCGGTAAAATTACAAGCGGCTGTGATATTATCGTTCTTGATTTAAATGGTGGCAACATTGAAATTGATGTGGCTGCTGACATTTATGCGCCCAACTGGAACACAAAACCGTTCGTAGTTGGCGATGATGCAGCTGAGACTGCATTTGATAACGGCACATGGCAAGCAACCAAGTCAGATGCTGCCGACTGGACAGTAAACGAAACATATGCGGCATCTGCTGTTAACGTTGCAGACATTTGCATAGACGCTGATATTGACGGAAGCGTTGGCATTCACGGCTTTACTGTAAAGAGCCATATCCTTTTAGGCGGTAAATCACCCAGAACATCAGATACTTACACAACAAACGTTACAATTTCAAATACAGTTGTAGATAGCCAAGACCTCAATGCTCAAGGCTTATTTAACGAGGCTGGCACTGCCGCTTATAACAACACAGATACACTTACATTTAAAAATGTATACATTAAGAGCCTTGCAGGAACAAACTCGCGTATGTTTGGTGACACTAGACCGCTTCCTGCACACATGGAATTTGACGGTTTATGGATTAATCTTGATACTGTTAATGCAAGTTATACCAGTAATGGTAATACGGTTGACCAGATTAAATCTGCCGCTCTTGACAGTAGCATAACATTTAAAAACTCAAACATTAGAAAAAATAGCTCTATATCAGGTCATTATTGGCAGTTCTATCAAGTAATTCCTAGCGCGAACCTGGTAGCAAGAAAGCTTACATTTGAAAACAGTATCTTATTAAACTCACGCGGTACCGCTTACGGCGGTATTGGTTTAATTATGAACTCATACTCCGACGTAAAGCTTGATAGCAACTTTATTATGGACACAACAGCTTTTACTGCTTTGTTCCAAAACGCCGCCAGCGTTGCAAGATTTACTTCTGTCAATATGACAATTACCAACAACCTGCTTCTTGGTTATTCAGAACCGAACTTGGGCGCATATTCTGCAAGTGTAATAACAGCCGTAGTACATGACAACTTTATTGTAAAGGCGAACAAAACAACTCTCGATGCATATAAAGCAGTTGTCGGTTCAACAGCTAAAAACTCTGCTCTTACACTTGAAGATGGCACACCCGACAGATACTACTACGACTACGCAATGACAAAGTCTAACGTATCGCTTACACTTGAAACAGGTAAATTTGGCGATATAGACGTAGCTGTTGATGGTACAAACATTTCTATTACAGGCACAAGTGGTACTATTACAAAAGAGCAAATTATTGCAAACGCAATGACTGATGCTCCCGATGACAGCGCTGAGCCCAAGGTAACAATAACTGACATTAACAAAAACCCGGTTGATGACAACATCACTTTAACTCAAACTCCTACCTTATATAATATTGAGGTTGAATTTGAGGGTTATGATAGCATTGAATACATGCTTGATGTTAACGATTTCAAATCTACCGTATCGGCGTTTAGTGCAAAACAAGATACCGAAGACACTGTTATAAAGAACACAGCAGTTCTTGTTGATACAACTATTGCTGGTGGTGAAGAAACCGTCTACAGAGAATGGGACGGCACTTGGTACTCGTTTGAAGTTGATTCTAATGCATTTAGTACATACACCGCTGCTGAAAGCGTAGTAGATGCAGGCGGACAAATTATTGTTACCGGTTGGAACAACAGCGCAATTACTGTTACAAAAGCCGTTAGCGTTTACACACCCAACTGGAACACAATGCCGTTTACAAGAGACGCTCAGGACGGCGAGTGGAAAGCTGTTAACTCTGACGGTAAAGACTGGACAGAAAACACAGAAAACTGGTCTGACGTTAAAATGGGCGCAGTAACAATCAACAACGCTGTTACAGGTGAAGTTGCATTTTACGGCTTTGAGTTTACAAATGGTATTGCGCTTAATGCAAAGCGCGCAAACAATGCTACAAAAGCAACCTACAAGTTTGTAAACAATAAATATAACGGCACAAACGCTACAATGTTCCATTTAGATTACGGCAGCGTTAATAATTCCGACGAGTTATACGTTAAAAACTTATACGTTAAAAACTCAAAGAACATAATGCCGTATGAACACTTTGTTCCTAACGTAACATTTGATGGCTTCTATTTTAATGTTGGTAATCTTCAAAAAGGTCACAACTTTAAATTCTCGGCAAGCGACTCGACATTTACAATTAAAAATTCATACTTATATGGTACAACCAGCTATAATTTCCAACCGAGCGTTAATGGTATTAATACTGTTAACTCGCGTGTTGTAGCATACGAAAACAACGTATTAAAATCAAAACAAAGCCGCGGCAGTTTATATATGGAGCCGTACGATGCAACAGTTGTTACAATAACAGGTAACTACATTGATAAATCGGCAGATACAACAAATCCTGTTTTAGACTCTCAAGTTGCATATGGCTCAAGAGTAAACGGTTGCGAAGTTACCTTTGAAAACAACAAGGTTGTTGGATATACAGAAGGCAAAGGCGTAGCATCTGCAATTACAAATACCTTTACACCTGCAAACAACTTTGTGACAACTGCAACAGGTGAGGCAGCAAAAACTGCAGTTGGTATTGAGTTTTCGGACAACAACGGCAACGCAGGTGCATACTGGTTTGACTACGGTATGACAAAATCGAGCGCAGCTCTTACACTTGACAGTGTTGTTATGGGTGATGCTACAAGCGTAACTGTTGACGGCACAAACGTAGCTGTAACAGGCACAAGTGGTACTATTACAAAAGAGCAAATTATTGCAAACGCAGCTGCTGATAAACCTGTAGGCAGCGTTAACGCTGACACAGTTACAATTAAAGACGTTATATCAGGCGAAGACGTTACTGAAATTGACCTTACACAAAAATTGTTACTTAACGTTACAGTTGAGTTTGACGGTTATGCATCAGAGGAATATTTATTTAACGTTAATAATTATAATGTAACTGCTTTTGTAAACAAATCAAATGACGACGAAACTATTTTAAACACAGCCGTACTCGTTGATACTGACCTTACAGATGCAGAAGATGGCGATACCGTTTACAAAAAATGGGACGACACAGTTTACTCGTTCGAATACGGTACAAATGCGTTTAACTCATTATCTGCTGCTCTTGAGCACGTAAATGCTGGAAACCCGCAAGTAATTGTTACCGGTTGGGATGGCAGCAAGCTTTCAGTTACCACATCGGTAAGCATCTACACACCCAACTGGGATACTGTTCCTATGCTCGAAATGGCTGATGGCTTTAACGCTCTCACATCGAACGGCGCTGATTGGAACGAAAACGGCGAGTGGAAATCGGGCTTTATAGCTAACGGTTTTGAAACAACAGTAACAAACATTGATGTTGGTGTTTACGGTTTTGAGTATACCGCTGTAATATTACCCAAACATCAGTCTACATCGGGTACTATTACAATCAAAAACAGTATTTTTGAATCGGAAACAGCCGACGTTATTGCTCCGTATATCACAAAAGATAATACAGCGACCTTAAATGTTGTTAATATGTATGTTAAAGATGCAGTAAACCTCTTTACATACAATCAAATGCCTGCACACGTAACATTTGATGGCTTGTACTTTGATGTTACCAAAATAAATAGAAACAACTACGCGCAGACATACGCAGCAGGTGCTTCGTCTATTACCTTTAAAGATTCGTACATTTACGGTACTGCTGATGCGGCAAAATCATGGAGATTGATTGCGTCGCACGCTAACCAACAAAATCTTGCGTCAGGTACACGTGTTGCGACATATCACAACAACACCTTAAAATTTAAACAGGCGTATGGTATGCTCTACACCGAGTCGCACGACACAACCAGTATGGTTGTTACAAACAACTATATGGACAAAAACGTTGACGGCGGTGAATATCTTATCTATTCAGGTGTTACAATTGGTTCAAGACTTACAGGCGGTCAGGAAACATCGCTTACATTTGAAAACAACAAGATTATTGGTTTTGCCAACAGTTTCTCGCCTGCTATTACCACCGACTTTACACCTGCAAACAACTATGTTTACGGAACACTTGGTGATGGCGAAGATTCATACGAAGGTAAAACAGGTTATGCTCTTGCAGGTCCTACCGGCAAGATAGGCGATTACTACCTCGACTACGATATGACAATTAAGTATTCTGACATTGCTGTTAAAGGCTTTACAGTTAATGAACAGGATGCAGGCGACGTATTTGCAAGCGATTTTGCTGTTATTGAAGCATACCGCGCAGGCGACGATGCACTTAACAATGTTACAGTTGCTCTTGCAAACGGAGCGGAAGGCAGATATTTCTATGACGAGGCTTGTGCCGAGGAAATTGCGGTTGAAAACCGTACAAAAGCTGAACTTAAAAAGCTTGGCAACACTCCGACTGTATACTATAAGGTAACAAAAGAAGGCTACACACGTGTTTATACAGTAGTTGTTGTATTAGAACAGCCCGTAGACTATGCAGGTATAATTGATGGTATTACAGGCGACACTGTTGTTTACACACCTTGGAAGGGTGTAACAATTTTACCTGATAACACATATTACTCAACATTTAAAGGCACTGTTTACAAATTTACAATTAACGGCTCAACCGTTTATACAAATAATACAACTGCACCCAGCGCTGACTTTGCAGGCAAGAACGTAATTCTTCCCGCAGGTGAGTTTGGTAACATCAACGTTGCTTACGGTGCTAACTTCTACGGTTCTAACTACGGCGTTAACCCCAACGATAAGTCAACAGCAAGCGCTGCTAACAACTTTGATTGGGAGTTTAATGAAGCTTGGGACCAGGTTAACAGCACAAAAGTTAATGTGATAGCATTTAATGAAAACAATAATGTTGAACAAGAACTTAAGTTTAACGGTATTACAATGCAGGGTACATATCAGGATACAGTACGTACAACTGCAGCGGCACAGCTTGATGCAACCTTTGAAAACATTGTTGTTGATAGCACAACTACACTCTTGTTTAATGCAAATTCAGGCAGAGCAGGTCGTGCTATGTACGGTTGGAACCTTAACTCAACCAGTCCTGAAATAACCGCACCGCCCACTGAAACATGGGCAACCGATTACAAGGACAGCGTTGAATTTAAGGATGTACGTATTGTAAATGTTGGAGCTAAATTCCACGTTGTTAACGAAACAATCTTACCGTATACAACATTTGACGGCTTATACTTTGATGCTGATGATATCGATGCTAACATATACACCGACATTGGCGTTATTAAGAACGGTCCTTACGTTGGCGAAACCGTGCTTAACATTATTAACTCTAACTTTAGAGGAAATAAGTTATATGACGGTAAAACTCCTCGTCCGTTTATTTTCATTTCGGGTATTCACTCAAATGACAAGGTTATTGCACAAAACGAATATACCGTAAACATCAGCAACAATATTATGTATGACGTTGCTGCGGATGGTTCCCAGATTGTTGCATTTAACGGTTTGGAAGGCAGACACGCTACTAACTTTGCATTTAACAATAACGTTGTAATTGAAACAAATAGCGCAAAAGCAAACAACTTATTTACTGCTCCCACAGGTGACAGTCCGGTTGTTGAGAATCTTGAGATTAACGGCAACAAGTTTGTTGGTTTTGCAAAATCAAAACTCAACGACAGCGTTTTAGCAGCTACGACATCAAACGTTTATGCTGATACATTTGCAACAACTGAAACCGATGCTCACACAAGACCGAGTGACGATATTGGTTACGAGGTAAGTGCAGGCACCGATTACTATGTAAACTTTGGTTCTGATACAGTAGCTCAGGTTAAAAACAGCGAGCTTACAATTGCTTCTGTTTCAACAAGCAATGCAGCAATTGTTGATAGAGTTAAGTTTGTAGGCGGTATAATTTCGTTTAAGCTTGCAGAGGGCGCTGACCCTGCAAATGCATTTGTTGCCACATACAAAACACCCGGCAAGGCAACGGGCACATTTAATAACGACTATACGTTATACACCGTAACAAGCGATTACTCTCCCACAGTAAGCAGAAGTTACACAGTTAAATATTACTCGGGCGAAGGCGAACCGTTTGTTACTACAACTAACGACCTTGGTGGAGATATTAAAAATACAGCTGTTCTCTTGAGCAACAATGACGAAATTGCTAATGTGGCATCTGAAGGTGAGTGTTCTGCAGAGTGGAACGGCGAGCTATATTCGTTTACAAAAGGCGATAATGCGTTTGACAATTATGCCGAAGCCGAAGCTGCTGCGGTTGCCAAAAACGCTGAAAACCCGCAAATTATTGTTACCGAGTGGGTGGACGGTACAGCGTTTAACATTACAAAAGCTGTAAGTATCTACTCACCCAACTGGAATACAAAACCGTTTATTGTTGATAACAATGCTGATTCAGATGCCGCATTTGATAACGGCACATGGTCAGCTGCAAAAGCTAACGGCGCTGAGTGGGTTGAAAGAGATACCGCAGGCGGCTGGTACGAAGGCCTTGAGGTGCCCGGTGTTACAATCAGCAACGCTATAATAGGCGAAGTTGCACTTTACGGCTTTGAATTTACAAAGATGGTAGGTCTTTCGGCAAAACGCGCAAACAACGCTGCGGCTTCTACCTACACATTTAAAAACTGTAAGTTTGAGTCTGGCGAAGAATTTGTATTCAACTTTGATTACGGCAGCGTAAATAACACAGACACACTCAATGTTACCAACTTCTTAATCAGAGGTTTAACCAACAGAATGCACAAATATGCAGACTGGTACGCCCCTGCTAATGTAACCTTCGACGGTTTATACTATAATGTTACTAATGTTACAACTAACGAGTGGTTAAAAACATCGTGTGTTGATTCATCAGTTACTATTAAAAACTCATACATATTTGGTGAAACATCAAGTGTAACATTAAAACCCAGTATTAACAGTAAGTCTGCAAAGGGCGGCGTAGACTATAGCAATATTACAAGAACCGTTACATACGATAACAACGTATTATTGTGTTCTATTGCCAGCAACCAACTTGCAATAGAGCCTAACCACACAAGCGAGTTTATTGTAACAAACAACTATATGGATAAATCGGCAAACCCAAGCACCTCGAAACTTATAGCCTCGAATGTGCCGATTGGTCACGATATCGGCGGCGGTACACTTACATTTGAGGGCAACAAGGTTATTAGCTATAGTGTTAATACAGGCATTAGTACAGCTCTTACAACACAGTTTACACCTAAAGATAACTTTATAACCTTGATGGATGCAAATGACCAGTATGTAACTCAATCAATAGGTCAACCGTTGAACGATAGAAACGGTAACGCAGGTAGATACTGGGTTGACTACGATATGACAATGTCGAGCACTGCGCTAAGACTTGAAAATGACGATTTATTTACCATTGACAGTACCGAAGTTGACGACGTTGTAAGGGTTGCTAAAGATGCAACGGTTACAACGGGTATCATTTTAGAACACGCTTATGCAGACGCACCTGCGGGAAGCGTAAGACCGAATGTTACAGTGACAGATAGCAGTGGTCAAGAGGTTGTTACTCTTGATACATCTTCGGATACATACTACACAGTTAAACTTTCGTTTGCTAATGAAAGCTTCTATTATTACGATGCTAATGGCGAAGCTGTTGAGACTGAAGTTTCTAACGAATATAAATTGTTTGTTGGTGACTACACCGAAACAGACCCTGCAAAAGACGAAAAGGAACTTGGACCTGTTGTTCTTATAAGCGACAATAACGAGTACAACATCGTTTGGCGTACTAAGGAAGCAAGCCAAGGCACCGTAACAATTAGCGGTGTTTCTGAGCCATACAAAGACGAGAAAAACGGTGTAGTACGCGCAGCTGACTACATCCATACAGTACGCGTTCCGTATTCAGAACTTGATGGTAAAACATACAGTGTATCAGGTATTGATGGCGAGTTCAACTTTAACGGTGCTTCAAACAGCACAGATAATATTGAGTTTGCTACGTTCTCGGATACTCACTTTAAGCCTGATGACGCAAGCAAAAAGTCGGCTATGCTCGATTTTGTTGAAGAGCGTATGAGCACACTACACGCAAATGCTGACGTTATTGTTCTGAACGGTGATATTACCGACCAGTTAGCGAATAAAGCAGAGTACTACGGACTGTTTGAGTTTATGTACGCTGCAAGCAGCGGCGGTACAAAACCGATTATCTACACTGTAGGTAACCACGAAAAACGCGGCTTCTATGCAAAAGAGATTGAAAAATATCTCACTCATAGCACAGGCGAAATGTATGCACACATTGACTACGGTCCTACCTCAATTATCTTGCTCGATAGCGGTGAGGATAAGGGAGACAGTGCTGTAAACTACGGTGGTGTTAATAATTTTGCGCAGTACTTCACCGAACAGTATAACTGGCTACAGTCAATAGGCGGTTATAACGAACAAAAGCAATACACCTTTGTAATAAACCACGGACCTGCTGCCGTTTGCACTGGCAATGAGTTACAGGCAACCTATTGTGATACCTTGTATAACTTTGGTACTGACCTTGCTCTTGGCGGTCATATTCATACAAGCTACGGTTTGAATGAAAACTACGGTTCAATTAAATATCCCGTTGCAATTGCCGGTTCTCATGGCGATGGAAATACTAACTTCTCGTCTTCGATTGTTACCTGCTCAGGCGGCGAATACGATGTTACATGGTACTATACTGGTAACTATTCACCTAATTCCATTATGTATAATACTTTTACAGGTACCAAAATAACCGGTACAACCGGTACAATAGAACCTGTAGCACCGGAAGAACAAGAACAACAAGCAGCCGCAGCTGTGAACGCTGCCAGCATTAATACTGCAGCTGGTATTTCAACAGCCGAAATTAAGTCTGATGTTGCAGATACTGCTATTATCACCGACCCTGTTGTATTTGACAGTGGCGAGTACTACTCGGTAGTATGGCAAACAACTGCAGGCACTAAGGTTGCAGGTTATATTGAGGTAGACAACAAGCTCTGGCTTGCTGCACACAGTGGTAAGCTTCGTACCGAAACAACCCACTCTGTAAGAATTCCTAAAGCTGAGCTTGCAGGCAAAACCTACACAGTTATGAACCGTGTAGTTGGTAACTATAACTCTTATGGTTATTACAACGCAAGCGGCGACATAAAAGGCCTTGACTACGGCGCGTGGGTTATAGGCGAGCCTATAACAATGGCTCCGCTTAAAGATAGCTCATCACCTAACTTCAGAGCACTCGCAGTTGCTAACAAAACAGGCGGCGCGGCTGATGCTGAGACAGTTTTAACAAAATACAATGCTAAGTACAGTACAAATCCCGACTTACTTGTAATGCTTGGTAACATGACAAGCGGTCTTACCAGTGAGGAAAGATTTGGTACAGACATACTCGGCTATGCGGCTAAAGTTACAGGTGGTACATACCCTGTAGTATTCAACCGTGGCACAAACGAAATGGCCGAAGGCTTTGGTGCTGAGGTTTCAAGATTTATTCGCAACTTTACAACCGAAGGCGCTATAGGCGGCTTTGATACCAACGAGCAATACGGCGATAAATACTCGTTCGTTGCTGTTGATACAAAAGACCAAACAACCAGACAAACAACATGGCTTGGCAACCTTGGTTCTATTGATACCAAGTATAGCCTTGCGTTTGCTAACGCAACACCGAGCAGTCTTGGTGCGTATGGTGCTAACCTTGTTGTAACAGCAGGCGATAGCGCAAGCGCACCTGATTTCGAAGAAGTTGTAGCTGGTCAGGGTGTATCAAATGCATCAGTAGGTAACTCAACCGGTCTTGTAATTACTTGTGGCGAAGACATGGTTAAGGTTAAATCACTTGATGACGACCTTACCGAAAACATTTACGTTACAAGCTACGATGAGTTCAGTAGTTATGATGACACAGATAAGGTTATTAAAAACGATGCAGTTCTTATTGATACAAGCATAGTAAATGCTGACAATGGCGACATTATCAACAGAGAATGGGAAGGCACAACCTACTCGTTCACATACGGTACAAACTTGTTTAATAATCTTGAAGATGCACTCGATACTGAAGCAACTCAGGTAATTATTACCAAGTGGGACGGCAGCATAGTTACAATTGATAGAGCTGTTGAAATCTATACACCCAACTGGGATACTGTTCCTATGAATGAGATGGGCGATGCAAACTGGTCAGCTACCGCATCAAACGGCGCTGATTGGACTGCAAACGAAGATTTCGATGATAGCTTTGTTGCAAACGGACTCACAATAGCTGATACCGTAACGGGTACAGTTACAGTAAGAGGCTTTAAGTTTACTGCTCAGCTCGACCTTAACGGTTCTGCTCGTAACGCACAAAGCGGTACGCTTACAGTTAACCTTGTAAACAATAGATTTGAAGCAAACGTTAGAGTATTTGATGCTGTTGCATCTAACTATGACAACGCAAACACTCTTAACGTTGAACACTTCCAGATTGTAGGCGCAGTTAAGAGACTGTTCCAGGACGAAAAGGTATTTGCTAACATAAACTTTGACGGTTTATATTACAACCTTACCGGAACATCCGAAAACTCTTACATTAAGACATCTGCAAAAGTTTCTTCATACACATATCAGAACTGTAACTTCCAAGGCACAACAACCGCGAACTTCCGTGTCAGCATTGCTAACAATGGTTCGACTATAGCGGATGCAACAAGACCTATTACATTAAACAATAACGTGTTTAATTATATGGCTAATGATGGTGTAATGTTCCTTGAACCGCTTACAACAAAAACTCTTACAATCACTAACAACTATATTAACAAGGCTAACGATGCAAATGCACTTCTCCAGTATAACAATTCAAGTTACCATGTGGGTTCGTTGTTGACTGACAAGACAGGCGTTGTAATTACTGTTACAGACAACAAGATTGTTGGTCTTACAAAAGGCTTTACAAACCACGAAGCAAACGATTGTATCATTGAAGACAACTATGTAACAGCAGTTGCTCCTGTAGTTGATGAAGCAGCAACCGATTACACAAACATCAAGGGTATTAAGCTCAAAGATAAGAACGGTAACGGTGGCGACTACTACCTCGACTACGCAATGACAATGAAGGCTTATGACAACATTACTGTTAACGTAAGCTGGGGCGCAATGACCTTTGAGTACAGTGAATCTGACTGGAACGTTGAAGAAGGTAAATATGATAGCCAGGAGTGGACAGCTACTAAGGTTGATGAAAATGATTCGAACTTTGTAACTGTTGATAATGTTAACCTTACACCTGTTGAGGCAGAGGTTACATTTGAAAAGGATGCAGCCTTTGAAAGCGACGAAATGGCTGGTTCAATTGTTAAGATTGTTGACGAACAACCAGTTGCATCGGTTGTAAACGCTGTTGACGGTAAACCTTTAGGTCAACCTGAAGGCGAAGGCGAGTCGGTTACTGTTTACCTTGTACTAACAGGAAAAGTTGCTGACGCAAAAGATAGATTGGCAACAAGCACAAAACTTGGTACACTTACAGTGACCATTGATGCATAAGGAGTTTTAAATGGAAAAGAAAAATAGAAGCTCTTTAATAATCATAATAATTTTATTACTGTTGCTTTTAGCAACAATATCAGTGACGGTATGGGCGGTGTTCTTCAGGGACACCACCCCCGTACTCGCACCTGACTACGCACCGCAAGAAGACGATAAAAACGCAATTGACCTTAACGATAAGGACACCGAAAAGCTTGAACAGCAAGAGGGTGGCGGTGCAATGTCATTAAGATATAGAAAAGAAATTGTGGTTGACCTTGCAACCAAAACTGCAGCAATGAGTTTTGACAACCCCGCAAAGTCAAATCAGAATATGCTTATACAACTTGAAATAAAAGGCGTGGTTGTTGCGCAAACAGGACTTATAAGACCGGGACGCGGTATTAGAAGACTTGATTTGTTTGACAACGCTGTGCTTTCTCCCGGTGTTTATAATGGTAAATATGTACTTTACTATTACCATGAGGACACAGGCGAAAAAGCAGTTGTAAATACCGAAATACCGCTTCAAGTAACGGTACAGTAGGTAACACTAATTTTTTAGGTATCTCCTCACCAAACGCACATGCAAGGAGTGCGGATGGAGATTACATATAATCTAATTAAATCATAAAAAATTTTCTTAAGGAGAAAAAAACTATGAAAAAGACAATTAGCATTATCCTCGCAATCATGATGGTTGCTACACTTTCAGTTAGCGCTTTCGCTCTTACTGCTGAAGAATTAGGTGCATTAGACGCTGTAAATGTATACGGTAAATATATTGCTGATTCAGACCCCGGCGAAACATACGTAATTGACGTTACTTATGGCGAAATGAAATTCACCTATACCCAAACATTTGGCGAATGGGATGCAAATGCAAACGAATACCCCGCAACATACGAATGGGCTTCAACATCAAACACAATCACTGTTGTTAACAAATCATCAACAGATGTAAACGTTTCTGCTGCATTTGCTGCTAAAGACGGCTTTGACGTAAGTGGTACAGTTGCATTTGACGATGCTGCTCTTGCTTGGAACGAAACAGGTGTTGGTACACTTACCGTTACTGGTGAAATCGACAACGCTGAAGAAGCTGTTATCGGTACTGTTGTAGTTACACTCGCATAATTTAAATTTAATTTAAATTATAACTAAGTTAACTTAGTATAGCCGAGCGGGCCGTGCTCCTTGCGCGCGGCCCGTGTAGCTAAAATTATTAAGTTGTGTCTATAATGAATATAGTTATAAACAAAACTAAATAATTTTAGGAAAAAGATAAATGAACAAAAAACAAAAAATTACAATTGGTGTTTTAGGCGGGTTATTTATAGTGTCGCTTATTACAATGATAGTTGTGCTTGTGGCGGCTAATGCAAAACCGCCGTTTGTACCGCCCGAGTTTGAAGTAAACGCTATAATCGGCATGCCCGATGCAAACAAAGTTGAAGGCTATAGTATACTGGGGCAAGACGATTTAGGTTTTAAAGTTGGTTTTTGTGGAAAACCCGAGCTAAAAGACGGCAAAACATACGTTTATTTTGCAAACATAAAAGAAAACAACGTTTGGCTAAAGCTCAGAGCGCTTGATAAAGACGGCAACAAAATTTATGACACAGGCATTATTAAACCGGGGCAATATATTGAATATATTGAGCTTGGCGAAAATATAAAAGCAAACGACGAGATTACATTTAAAGTTATGGCATATCAACCAGACACCTATTACAGCGAGGGCGCTGTATTACTTAATACGGTTATTAGTTAAGGAGAGAGTGTGTAATGAAAAAGCTATCTTGTATAGTTGCAGTTTTAATACTTTTGTCGCTGTTTACAGTAAACTGCTTTGCTGATGAGGTTGTTTATACTGAATCAAAAGACGTTTATGGAACGTTTATTCCGGCATCAATTATTGACGCCGAGTTCCCTGATAATGTTTTTGTTGGCAAAGAAGACGGCGATTACTACGATGTAATAACTGACAAAAACGTAAACGTTTCGATAATAAACCCTTACGACGAGGGTATTGCAGGCTTTGCGGTTATGCCTATAACCGACAAAGAGAGCGATACCTATAAGTTTATAGCAGGCAAGCTACCCGAAGACACAGCTACAGCGGCTCCGTTTTATATGTTTTACATTGGCGCCGACGGTAAGGCGATTGACCTATACGATGGCACACTTGTTAACATTTCGGGTCTTGAGTCGCAGTACGTTGTTGGTGTTTCGCCAAACGGCAAAATTACAACACCCACATACACATACGAAGACGGCACAATTTCGTTCAGAGCTGACGGAAGCAAGTACTACGTGCTTTGTGAAAGAAAAGTAGTTACACCGGCGCCTACACCCACTCCTGAACAAAAACCCGAGAGCGTTGTGCCCAATACAGGCGATAACCAAAACATTAACGTTTGGTTTATGACGCTGACAATAAGCGCGGCACTAATTGCACTGGTAACCGTAATTAAAAGAAAAGAAGCGTAATATAAAAAGCACCCAAAAGGGTGCTTTTTTAATTTGCGTTTTAGGTAATGTAGGGGAGGGGTTCCATCCCCTCCCGTCAAAACGCGAAGACCAAACGGGAGGGCACGGAGACCCAAACGGGAGGGCGCGGAGACCCAAACGGGTGCTTTTTTAATTTGCGTTTTAGGTAATGTAGGGGAGGGGTTCCATCCCCTCCCGACAAAACGCGAAGACCAAACGGGAGGGCACGAAGACCCGAACGGGAGGGCATAAAGACCCAAACGGGAGGGCACAAAGACCCAAACGGGAGGGCGCGGAGACCCAAACGGGAGGTGATTTATAAATAAATATTGCGGGAAATTATTGGTTGTGATAAAATAAAAATATGAACAATAACGAGTTACCCAAACGGAAACAAATACGGTTAAGCGGTTTTGATTACATAAGCGGTGGCGCGTATTTTATAACAATATGCACCCACGAGCGAAAGAATATATTATCAAACATTGTAGGGGAGGGCCTCTGCGCCCTCCCGACAATAAACCTTATGCCAATCGGCGAGGTGGTAAAGCAGTCAATTGAATATATTAATAATAATTACGATAACGTATTTGTTGATAAATATGTAATAATGCCAAACCACGTGCATTTGATTATTCAAATACAAACGGGAGGGCACGGAGACCCAACGGGAGGGCACGGAGACCCTCCCCTACGGGTGTATGATATAATCGGGCGGTTTAAATCGTTTACCAATAGCAAATATAATAGCAGGCTTTGGCAACGCTCGTTTTATGACCATATAATTCGTGACGAGAACGATTATTTAAACGTGTGGAATTATATTGACACCAACGCTTTAAAATGGGCGGATGACTGTTACTATCAACCGGAGGAATAATATAAATTAAAATGACTAAATTATATTTAATAAGGCATTGTCAGACGATTGGCAATTTAAAGGACATATTTCAAGGAGCGTCGGACTTTGACCCGAGCGAAAAGGGCTATAAACAGCTTGAGCTTTTAAAGGGCAGGTTTAAAGACATACACCTTGACGGAATTTACTCAAGCCCTTTGGGGCGCGCGTACAAGACCGCCGAGGCGGTGCGCGGGGAGCGGGATATGCCGATTACCGTTGTTGACGGGCTTAAAGAGATGCACGTAGGCATACACGAAAACACCAACTTTAAAGAATATATAAAGCACGACCCCGAGCTTTACGATATATGGCACAACAAACAGCATCTGTTCGCGCCAAAGGGCGGCGAGACTACCACACAGGTTTATGAGCGGATGTGGAACGCGGTAAAATCAATAATTGAACAAAACGAGGGCAAGACTGTGGCGGTGACGTCGCACGGGTTTGCTATAAAGTGCCTGCTAACACGCCTTTATTATAACGATATAACACGAATATCAGAGGTTGAAATACCTGCAAACACGGCGGTGTCGTTATTTGAATTTGACGGCGCTGACAAGTTTGAGATTAAATATTTTAATGACGATTCGCACGTTAGCGACGAGTACAAAACCACCTTTGTTATAAAAAGATAAGGAGTATGGAATGAATATTACTTTTTTGGGTGCCGCGCACGAGGTTACAGGCTCGGCAACACTTATTGAAACACTACACGGTAAAATTTTGGTCGACTGCGGTATGGAGCAGGGCAAGGATATTTACGAAAACACACCGCTGCCCGTTAGCGCAGGCGAGATTGACTGCGTAATACTTACCCACGCGCACATTGACCACTCGGGCAACATACCCAAGCTTGTAAAAGAGGGGTATAAGGGTAAAATATACTCAACCTACGCTACAAAGCGGCTTTGCGATATTATGCTGCTTGACTCGGCGCACATACAAGAGAGCGAGGCGGAGTGGCGAAACCGCAAGGCACAGCGTTCAGGCAAGCCGGAGTATATACCGCCCTACACGGTAGAAGACGCAAAGCGCACGCTGTTACAGTTTGAATCGTGTAACTATGGCGAGCAGTATAATGTTTTAGAGGGCGTTACAATATCGTTTGCTGATGCAGGGCATCTGCTTGGCTCGGCGAGTGTATCGGTTACCGTTACCGAAGACAAAAAGAGCGAGACGATACTGTTCTCGGGAGACCTTGGAAACATAAACCGACCGCTTATACGCGACCCGCAGCCGCCAACAAAAGCCGACTACGTTATTATTGAGTCGACCTACGGCAACCGCGTTCACGGACCAAGGCCCGATTACGTTGCACAGCTGACAGGCATAATACAGTCAACGCTCGATAAAGGCGGTAACGTGGTTATACCGTCGTTTGCGGTAGGCAGAACTCAAGAGCTTTTATACATTATCCGCGAAATAAAAGAAAAAGGGCTTATAAAAGGCCACGACGGGTTTGAGGTATGGGTAGACAGTCCGTTGTCGGTTGAGGCAACAGGCATTTACTCGGCAGGGCTTACCGATTATTACGATAAAGAAACACTTGAGCTTTTAAACCGCGGCATTGACCCTATTAAGTTTGACGGGCTTAAGCTTTCGATTACAAGCGAAGAGTCAAAGGCAATTAACTTTGATTTAAACCCGAAGGTGATTATATCGTCATCGGGTATGTGCGAGGCGGGGCGTATCCGCCATCACCTAAAGCACAACCTATGGCGCAAAGAGAGTACAGTACTGTTTGTTGGCTATCAGTCAGAGGGTACGCTGGGAAGACGGCTTATTGACGGCGAGCCGACTGTTAAAATGTTTGGTGAAACAATTAACAACAATGCAACCATTGAGCAGATGGACGGTATATCGGGCCACGCTGATATGGAAATGATGCTTTCGTGGCTTTCAGCTCTTAAGTATCCGCCAAAGACTGTGTTTGTAAATCACGGTGAGGACATTGTTTGCGACGAGTTTGCCGCAACTATACAAGAGCGCCTTGGCTTTAAGGCTATTGCGCCGTATAACGCGGCAAAATACGACCTTACACACAACCTTTGCTTAAGCGAGGGTAATAAAAAGAGAATTATAAAAGATGCGGTACGCGGTGTATCGTCGGCGTTTGACAAGCTTGTGCTTGCAGGCAGGCGGTTGCTTGCAGCCATTGACAAAAACAGGGGCGGTGCAAACCGCGACCTTGAAAAGTTTGCGCGCGAGATAAACGACCTTGCGGGCAAGTGGGAGAGATAACTAATGTATATAACCCTAAGCGAAATTAATCAAAAATTAGCTGACAGCGGTTTTATATCTGACTGCGAGAAAAAGTATGCAGACACAATAAAAGCGACTGTTGACGACATTTTAAAAAACAAACCCGAGTGCGCGGTTGTTTTAATATCGGGACCGAGCGGGTCGGGTAAAACCACAACCGCTATGATGCTTGAAAAGGAGTTTGACAGCCGAGGTCACGAAACGCACGTGCTTTCGATGGACAACTATTTTTATCCGATGAACGAAAACGAGCAAAAGCTCGCACTTGAGGATAAGATTGACCTTGAAAGTCCGTCGCGCGTCGATATTCCGTTTTTGAATGCACAGTTAAAGGACATTATCGCCTGCAAGAGCGTGAGCTTGCCAAAGTTCAACTTTGTAAAAAACGTGCGTGAGGACTCGGGCAAGGTGCTAAAGCGAAAGCCGGGCGAGATTGTTATTATGGAGGGTATACACGCGCTTAATCCGTCGGTTATTGACATACCCGAAGATAAGCGGGTGGGTATTTACGTGAGTGTGCGAACACGCGTTAAAACACCCGATAACAAAATGATACACCCCGAGTATATACGTCTTATACGCCGTTTGCACCGCGACTGCGTGCACAGGGGCAGAAGCTTTATTGAAACGCTTAAAATGTATCCGCGCGTTCAACGCGGCGAGAATATGTATATTTTGCCGTATAAACACTTTGCCAACTACGAGTTTGATACCTTTCAACCCTACGAGCTTAACGTGTTTAAGTTTTTAGATTTTGATAGCTTTAACAAAATCAGTGATGCTGTGCCCGAGCTTATGGAGCTTTTGCAGGATGCAAAACCGCTTGACCCAAAGCTTGTAGGCAAGTGCTCGTTGCTTAGAGAATTTATTGGCGACGGTGAATTTGAGTATTAAAAAAAGACCTCTTTCGAGGTCTTTTTTTATTTAGGTGATGTTAAAATTCTCCAGAGCGCAAAAAGCTGTTTAAATTAGAAAAATCAAGATTGATAAAAACAAAAGTTAAATAACAAAAGGAAAGAGAAATATCAAAAAATGATATTTCTCTTTTTTATTTATGCTTTTTGCTACTTTCAAACTTTGCCACTCGGCGTACCTTTGTACGCCGTCGGGTAAACCTACGGCAAAGTTTAAAACTTCTGAAAAATTTTCCCTATCACCTATTAGTCTAATTCTTTTTTGCCGGTGTAGAGTTCGTAGTATCTGCCTTTTTGTTTAAGCAGGTCGTCGTGGTCGCCGCGCTCAATAATGACACCGTTTTCAAGCACCATAATTGCGTTTGAGTTACGGACTGTTGAAAGCCTGTGCGCAATAACAAAGGTGGTGCGCTCTTTCATAAGCCTATCCATACCGTGCTCGATATGGCGCTCGGTACGGGTATCGACCGAGCTTGTAGCCTCGTCAAGAACAAGAATAGGCGCTTTTGAAACTGCCGCGCGGGCGATGTTTAAAAGCTGGCGCTGACCTTGTGACAGGTTTGCGCCGTCACCGTCAATAACTGTGTCATATCCGTTTTCAAGGCGCATTATAAAGCTGTGAGCTGATGCGGTTTTTGCGGCGGCGATAACCTCGTCATCGGTGGCATCAAGTCTGCCGTAGCGGATATTTTCCATAATAGTGCCTGTAAACAGGTGGGTGTCTTGCAATACCATTGCAATATTCTGGCGCAGCTCGTCGCGTTTGTAATCGCGGATGTCGATGCCGTCTATTGTAATTTGACCGCTCTGAATATCGTAAAACCTGTTTAAAAGGTTGGTAACGGTGGTTTTGCCCGCACCGGTTGAGCCAACAAACGCAATTTTTTGACCGGGCTTTGCGTAGAGCGAAATATCTTTTAGTATAACTTTATCGGGGTTATAGCCAAAGGTTACGTTTTTAAGTTCAACATAGCCTTTCATATCTTTAGCCGATTTTGCGCCCTCGGCATCGGGGGCTTCGGGGTCGGTATCCATTACTGCAAACACGCGTTCAGCACCCGCGAGCGCAGAAAAGATTGACGACATTTGCTGTGAGATGTTGTTAATAGGCATTGAAAACTGTTTTGAGTAGCCTGCAAACACCGAAAGCGCGCCGGGGTCTAAAAGTCCCATAACCATTAAGATACCGCCTGTGCCGATTGTTGCAGCGTAGCTTATAAGGCTGGTGTTGTGCATAACGGGACCCATAATACCGCCGTAGAACTGTGCTTTGAACTGTTTGTTGCGAAGGTCCTCGTTTAAAAGCTTAAACTCGTCTTGAACAACGTCTTCGTAGTTAAATACTTTAACAACCTTTTGGCCTGTAACCGTTTCTTCAATATATCCGTTTGCCGCGCCAAGAGCCGCTTGCTGCTGCGAGTAGAACTTACGCGAAGCGCCTGCGATTGCCGCGCCGCCAAATGCGAATACAGGAATAAACACAATTGTTATGAGTGTTAGCCAAATATTAGTTGTTATCATAAATACAAACGTGCCTAAAAGCGAAACAACGCCCGAAACGATTGAGGTCAGCGAGTTATTGAGCATAACGTCGATGTTGTCAATATCGTTTGTAAAGCGCGACATCACCTCGCCTGTGGGGTGGGTATCAAAATATTTTACAGGCAGTTTCTGGAGCTTACAAAACAGGTCGTTTCGTATTTTTTCAACCGAGTTTTGCGATACTGTAAGCATCATACGCGCTTGCAGGTAGTGAGTAAAAACGTTAACCGCGTAAACTGATGCAAGAATTATAAGTGCGGCGGTTATATAAAACATAACCTCTGCAGCCGATTTGTTAAAGCCGTTTCCTACAAGGCGCGAGATAACGCCTGTAAGGCTGTCGCGTACTGAGGCGATAGCGTTATCGAGTGTGGTATAGATTGCGCCCGATACGCTCTTTGGGTCAACCTGCATACCAACGTACTCGGTAAGGCGGTTGATAATAGGTCGGGTCAGATATCCGCCGATAAGCGATGTTACTGTGTTTATAAGCATTAAAAACAGCACCGCAAAGAGCATAAACTTATATTTGCCAACGTAAGCCAAAAGCCGTGCGATTGTGTTTTTAAGGTTTTTTGGCTTACCGCCCATGCCCCTTGGGCCGCCTCTGCCACGTGGACCGCCCATCATCATACCCGGTTTTTTACCCGATGCGTGTGAGTTGTATTGCTTTTGCAATTTTTCGAGAGAGCGTGCCATATTATTGCGCCTCCTTTCCCGAAATTTGCGAGTTGTAAATTTCTTGGTAGGTAATGTTGTTTTGCATAAGCTCGTCGTGGGTGCCTATGCCTGTAATTTTGCCGTCGTCCATAACTACAATCTTGTCGGCGTCAATAACCGACGAGATACGCTGCGCGATAATGATTTTGGTAGAGTCGGCAAGCTCGTTTTTAAATGCCTCGCGTATTTTTGCCTCGGTTGCGGTGTCGACCGCACTTGTCGAGTCGTCAAGGATAATAATTTTTGGGTTTTTAAGAAGCGTTCTTGCAATACAAAGTCGCTGCTTTTGACCGCCTGATACGTTTACACCGCCCTGACCGAGCTCGGTATCGTAGCCGTCAGTAAAGCTTGTTACAAAGTTATGCGCCTGTGCGCTTTCGGCGGCGGCATAAAGCTGCTCGTTTGTGGCTTCGCGGTCGCCCCAACGCAAGTTTTCTTCAATACTGCCAGAAAACAGTACGTTCTTTTGAAGCACTATACCAACGCCTTCACGCAGGTTATAGAGTGTGTAGTCGTTAATGTTTTTGCCGTCGATATAAATCTCGCCTGCGTCGGCATCGTAAAGGCGGGGGATAAGAGATACCAGTGTGGTTTTGCCGCAACCTGTCGAGCCGATAATACCAACTGTTGATGCTGCATCAATTTTAAGGTCGATGTTTGAAAGCACGGGCTCTGCGCTGTTTTTATAGTATCTGAAGGTTACGTTTTTAAACTCAATCTCGCCGTTTTTAACAGTTAGTTCAGGCTCGGCGGTTTCGCTATCGGCAATATCGGGGGTTTCGTTTAAAACCTCGAGTATACGCTTGCCTGATGCGAGCGCACGCGACGAAATCATAAGCATCATTGTAACCATCATAAGCGACATAAGAATTTGCGAAACGTATGCTATAAACGATGAAAGCTCGCCAACGCCAAACGCGGTTGACACGCCAAAGTTAGTTATAACAAGCTGCGCGCCAAACCAGATAACGAGTATTGTGGTTACGTACATAAAAAAGCTTTGAACAGGGTGCATAAAAATCATATTTTTCATAGCCGACATACCCGCCGACTTTAAGTTTTTGTTAGCGCCCTCAAACTTTTGTTGTTCAGTATCTTCGCGCACAAACGATTTTACAACGCGTGCGTTTGTTATGTTTTCTTGCACAGTTGAGTTAAGTCCGTCAATTTTTGTTTGCATATTTGCAAAAAGCGGCATACCGCGTGCAATAATAAAAGAAATAGAGATTACAAGCAGCGGTAAAGTTACTGCCATAACGACCGAGAGCGACGGGCTTAGCTTTATTGACATTATGATACCGCCAATAAGCATACCGGGAGAGCGGAGCATCATTCTGAGCATCATATTAACAAAGTTCTGAAGCTGGGTTACGTCGTTTGTGAGTCTTGTTACAAGAGAGCCTGTAGAAAACTTGTCTATGTTTGCAAAGCTATAACTCTGGAGTTTACAAAACAGGTCCTGACGCAAGTCGGCGGCAAAGTTTACCGATGCCTTTGAGCCAAAGTATGCGCCGCCAATACCGCCTGCCATCATCATAAGTGCGGTAAGTATCATTTTACCCATAACGCCAAAGCTCTCGCCGATTGTTAGAGTGCCTGCGATTGCGGAGTTTATAACCTCTGCCAAAAACAGCGGCATAAGTACCTCGCCTATAACCTCAACAATCATACAAAGCGGTCCGAGTATAAAATAGGCTGTATACGGTTTTATATATTTTAGCCAACGTTTCATCTTTAAAAGTATACCTCTTAATATTTAATGTTATAATTATAATAAATATAGGTAAGATATGTCAACAAATCAAATGTTAATAAAATTTTAAATTACCAAAATATAGTTTACTTTTAAATTTGACTGATATAGAATTGTAATGTGGAGGAAAGAAAATGCTTTGTTTAAATAATATTGTAAAAAAATATATTACAGGTAACGAGACGGTTACCGCTCTTAATGATGTAACACTCAATTTTAGAAAAAACGAGTTTGTTTCGGTGCTTGGGCAATCGGGCTGCGGTAAAACCACAATGCTTAATATTGTGGGCGGTCTTGACCGCTATGACGAGGGCGACCTTGTAATTTGCGGCAAGTCGACCAAGCAGTTTAAAGATGCCGACTGGGACGACTACCGCAACCGTCGGGTTGGGTTCGTTTTTCAAAACTATAACCTTATTCCGCACCAGAGCGTGCTCTCAAACGTTGAACTTGCACTAACACTTTCGGGCGTTTCAAAGCGCGAAAGACGTGCGCGTGCAAAGGCGGCGCTCGAAAAGGTTGGTCTTGGCGACCAACTTAAAAAGAAGCCTAATCAGATGTCGGGCGGACAAATGCAGCGCGTGGCTATTGCGCGTGCGCTTGTAAATGACCCCGAGATTTTACTTGCCGACGAGCCGACAGGCGCGCTTGACTCAGAAACCTCGGTTCAAATAATGGAGATTTTAAAAGAGGTTGCAAGCGACAGGCTTGTTATAATGGTAACCCATAATCCCGAGCTTGCCGACAAGTATTCAACACGCATTATCCGCTTATTAGACGGTAAAGTTATAAGCGACTCAAACCCCTATACCGAGTGTCAAGAGGCGGAATTTAAAAAAGAGAAAAAGTCCAAAAAACACACCTCGATGTCGTTTTTAACAGCGCTTTCGCTTTCGTTTAACAACCTGCTTACCAAAAAAGCAAGAACAATAATGACCTCGTTTGCAGGCTCGATTGGTATTATTGGTATTGCGCTTATTATGTCGGTGTCGACAGGTGTTCAGGCATACATTGACGGCATTGAAAAAAACACAATGGCAAGCTACCCCATCACAATAACTGAAACCGCTATGGATACCACCGCTATGATGGCGTCTTTTATGCTCACTAATAACCAAGACGGCGATGAGCAAAAGCCTGAGCGGATATATTCTAACAACGTTATGGTACAAATGATGGAAACCATGACCGAGGGCATTACCTCGAACAACTTAAAAGACTTTAAAGAGCACCTTGATAGCAACAAACAATTAAAAGAATATGTAAGCGATATAAAATACACCTATATTCCTAAGCTTAACATATATAAGGTAAATGAAGATGGCAGTTACCGCAAGGGGCTTTCTGATATGTTTGACCTGTATAATGCAATTGGTATGGATATGGGTTCAACACCGCAGCAAACAAGCGGTATGATGGTAAACGCGTCAAGCGTGTGGACTGAGCTTGTAGGTGATGACGAGTATATTGCCGACACATACGATGTTGTTTACGGAAAACTGCCCCAAAAGGCAACCGATGTTGTTTTGATTGTTGACAAAAACTCGCAGGTTACTGACTACATGCTCTATTCACTCGGTGTTTGCGATACCGAAGACTTAAAAGAATACTTTAAATCGGCTCAGCTTGCGCTCCAGTCGGGCACTGAAAACGAGTACAAAATCGACAGTCCTACAAGCTATTCATACAAAGAGCTTTGCGACCTTGAATTTTGTGTTTTAACAAACGCCGATTACTATTCATATAACGAAAAAACGGGAAGAATTACCGAGTGCGACGAAATTGCGATTAGCGCAAAGCTCGAAGATGCAACCCGCCTTAACATTGTTGGTATTGTAACACCAAAAGAAGAAAGCACAGCTGCATCTATCGGTACTGTTGGCTACACCGCGGCGCTTATGGAACAGTTAATATATGACGTTAATAAAAACCCTGCGGTTGAAGCCCAGCTCGCCGATGAAAAGACCGACCTTTTCACAGGCCTTACCTTTGGCAAAAAAGAGTATACCGCAGCTGAGGTGCGTGCATACATTTCGGCTGACCCGTCAATGTCGCAGTATGCTGCAATGCCCGATGCAATGCTTGTAAAATACGCATCAAGCTTTATGGGTACCGATGCCACATACGACTCTAATCTTTCAAAGCTCGGCTATGTAAACCGCCAAAAACCGCAAAACATTAGTATTTACCCCAAAGATTTTGATGCAAAAGACAAAATCTCGGATATTATTGAAGAATATAACAACAAAGCAAGCGAGGCTGACCGTATTACCTATACCGACACAGTGGCAATGCTTATGAGCTCGGTTACAACTATTGTTAACGCAATCTCTTACGTGCTTATCGCTTTTGTTGCAATCTCGCTTATTGTTTCGTCAATAATGATTGGCATTATTACCTATATCTCGGTGCTTGAGCGTACAAAAGAAATTGGTATTTTGCGTTCAATCGGCGCATCAAAACGCGATATTTCAAACGTGTTTAATGCCGAAACCACCATTGTAGGTCTTTGCGCAGGTACTATGGGTATTGCAATAACACTTTTATTGCTGATTCCAATAAATGCAATACTCCACGCTCTTACTGGTATTGAAACCTTAAGCGCGGTACTTCCCTGGCAGGGTTCGGTAGTGCTTATTACAATAAGCGTGGTGCTCACCCTTATTGCAGGTCTTATTCCTTCGGGCGTTGCCGCAAAACGCGACCCTGTTGAAGCGCTCAGAAGCGAATAAATTACAATATTAAATAATATATTATAAAAGCATCGGTTTTTACTTGACAAACCGGTGCTTTTTAGTATAATAAAAAAGTATACTTGTATAATTGTATACAATAATTACCCAGGAGGAAGCAATGTTAGATTTATCTCCCAAAACAAACTTGTTAGAAGAAGAGGTATATAAGTATTCGTTACAGGATGTAGACGAGCCTAATTTATTCAGAGACATTTATAGTTATGAAGAGGTACCAAAGGTTGTGTTTAACCACAGACGTGTGCCTATGAATATGCCCGAAGAAATTTGGATAACCGACACATCGTTCCGCGACGGTCAGCAGTCGATGAACCCCTACACAGTAGAGCAAATAGTTGACCTTTATAAGCTTTTGTCAAAGCTTGGCGGACCTTACGGAATAATCAGACAAAGCGAGTTTTTTGTTTATAGTAAAAAAGACCGCGAGGCTATTAAAAAGTGTCAGGACTTAGGGCTTAAATTCCCCGAGATTACAACCTGGATTAGAGCAAGCCGCGAAGACTTTAAGCTTGTTCGTGACCTCGGAATAAGGGAAACAGGTATTCTTGTAAGCTGTTCAGACTACCACATTTTTAAAAAGCTTAAAATGACAAGAGCACAGGTGCTTGACCATTACCTTGCAACAGTAAAAGAGGCGTTTGAAGCAGGCGTTATGCCAAGATGCCATTTAGAAGATATTACACGTGCTGATTTTTACGGATTTGTTGTGCCGTTTGTAAACGAGCTTATGAAGCTTTCAAAAGAGGCAAAAATCCCTGTTCGTATTCGTGCTTGCGATACTATGGGCTATGGTGTTCCGTACACCGAGGTTGCGCTTCCAAGAAGTGTACCCGGAATTATCTACGGACTTCAAAAGTTCTCTGATGTTAGCAGCGAAATGCTTGAGTGGCACGGTCACAACGACTTTTACAAGGCGGTATCAAACGCATCAACTGCGTGGCTTTACGGTGCAAGCGGCGTAAACTGCTCACTGCTTGGAATCGGCGAGAGAACAGGTAATATTCCGCTTGAGGCGATGGTGTTTGAGTACGCATCACTCCGCGGCTCGCTCGACGGTATGGACACGAGCGCAATAACCGAGATTGCTTACTACTTTAAAAACAAAATGGGTTATAAAATTCCGCCCATGACACCGTTTGTAGGCAAAAACTTTAACGTAACACGCGCAGGTATTCACGCCGACGGTCTTTTAAAAGACGAAGAAATTTATAACATATTCGACACCGAAAAAATTCTTGGCAGACCCGCGTCGGTTATGGTTTCAAAAACATCGGGTCTTGCAGGCATTGCCTACTGGATAAACTCAAACTACGAGCTTACGGGTGCCGATAAAGTTGACAAACGCGACCCGCTTGTAGTAAAGGTAAAAGAGTGGGTTGATAAACAGTACGAAGACGGCAGAACATCATCACTTTGTACCGAAGAACTTGAAAACGTTATAAACGAATTATCAAACGGAAGGTATAAGAATAATGACTAAACATAAAAGTATTTCAATAGCCGACCAAATATTTGAAAAGCTTGAGCATGATATTTTAACAGGCAAATACAAGCGCGGTGAGTTGCTTACCGAACTGCGATTAACCGCAGAACTGGGCGTTAGCAGAACACCAATACGCGAGGCACTGCGACGCCTTGAACAAGAGCATATTATAGAAGAAACTACAAAAGGCGCGGTTGTAATCGGCATTTCAAGCGAAGATATGCGCGATATGTATGAAATCAGGGCGCATATTGAAGGAATTGCTGCTGCACGTGCCGCAAAAAATATAACTGACAGTCAGCTTGACGAGATGAAAGAGGTTTTAGACCTTCAAAACTTTTATATTCAAAGCTCTGAAGGCGATGTGCAGTCAAATGCCGATGCTATCAAATCTCTTGACTCAAAGTTTCATAAAATGCTGTATCTATTTTCGGGAAGTAAAGCTTATTATGATACACTTTTGCCTATTCACCGCAAAATGATAAAGTATCGTAAAGCATCAATTTCACGTCACTCACGTGCCGAAAAGTCAATAAAAGAGCATTATGCAATTTATGATGCACTTAAAAACCACGACGAGAAAAAAGCGCTTGAAATTACAACTGCGCACATTAAAAACGCTCGTGACAACATTATAAAAAGCGATATAGAAAGGGATTAGTATGGGACTTACAATAGCACAGAAAATTATAAAAGCACATCTTGTTTCGGGCAATATGCAAGCAGGCGAAGAAATCGCGTTAAAGATTGACCAAACCTTAACACAAGACGCAACAGGCACAATGGCATACCTTGAGTTTGAAACGATGGGTATACCGCGCGTGCGCACCGAAAAATCGGTTGCATATATCGACCACAATACATTACAGTCGGGCTTTGAAAACGCCGATGACCACCGCTATATTCAGTCGGTTGCAAAAAAGCACGGTATTTATTTTTCGCGCCCCGGCAACGGCATTTGCCATCAGGTACACCTTGAACGCTTTGGAAAACCGGGCAAAACACTTATCGGCTCAGACAGCCACACCCCCACAGGCGGCGGTATCGGTATGCTCGCTTTTGGTGCAGGCGGTCTTGACGTTGCGGTTGCTATGGGCGGCGGCGCATACTACATTACAATGCCCAAAATGATTAAAGTAAACTTAACAGGCAAACTTCGTCCGTTTGTTACTGCAAAAGACGTAAGCCTTGAGATTTTAAGAATTTTATCGGTAAAAGGCGGCGTTGGCTCAATTATTGAGTGGGGCGGCGAGGGCATTAAAACACTTTCAGTTCCCGAACGCGCTACCATTACAAATATGGGTACCGAGCTTGGCGCCACCACATCAATCTTCCCATCTGATGAGGTTACACGTAAATTCTTAAAAGCCGAGGGCAGAGAAGACGACTTTGTTGCGCTTGAAAGCGATGCCGATGCCGAGTACGACAGAGTAATCGATATTAATCTTTCAACACTCGAGCCGCTTATTGCAAAGCCGCACAGCCCCGACAACATTGTTAAGGTAAGTGAAATTGCAGGAACAAAGGTTGACCAGGTATGTATCGGGTCTTGTACAAACTCTTCACTTGTTGATATGCTTAAGGTTGCAAAAATGTTAAAAGGTAAAACAATTGACCCGTCAGTAAGCCTTTCAATCTCACCCGGTTCAAAGCAGGTGCTTTCAATGCTTGCTGATTGCGGTGCGCTTTCAGATATTTTGGCATCGGGTGCGCGTGTGTTAGAGTGCGCTTGCGGTCCTTGTATCGGTATGGGCTTTTCACCAAACTCTGCAGGTGTAAGCCTTAGAACATTTAACCGTAACTTTGAGGGCAGAAGCGGTACTGCTGACGGCAAGGTATACCTTGTATCACCCGAAACCGCAGTTGCTGCAGCACTTAACGGCGTAATCACCGACCCCACAACAATGGGCAAAGACATTACTGTAAAAATGCCTAAAAAGTTTAAGATTGATGACAGCGCGGTTATTACCCCCGCCGATGAAAATGAGGCAAAAGAGCTTGAGGTTTTAAGAGGACCTAACATTAAAGAGTTCCCCAAAAGCCAGGTGCTTACAAACGAGATAAAAGCTCCGCTCATATTAAAGGTTGAAGATAATATTACAACCGACCATATTATGCCTGCGGGTGCAAAAATACTTCCCTATCGTTCAAATATCCCCTATCTTTCACAGTTCTGCTTTGCAGTTTGCGACAAGACCTTTGCTGAGCGTGCAAAGGCAGCGGGCAACAGCATTATCGTTGGTGGTTCTAACTACGGTCAGGGCTCGTCAAGAGAGCACGCGGCACTTGTTCCGCTTTATCTCGGTGTTCGTGCGGTTGTTGCAAAGAGCTTTGCAAGAATTCACGTTGCAAACCTTATAAACGCAGGTATTATACCGCTCACATTTAAAAACGCAGACGATTACGATACCTTAAATCAAGGTGACGAGCTTGAACTCGTTAATGTTTTTGAGGGTATGGACAAGGGTGAAATCACCCTTAAAGCAGGCGGCAAAGAAATAGCGCTTGTTGGCGAGTTTACCAAACGCCAAAAAGATATTTTAAAGGCCGGCGGACTTTTAAACTACACAAAGGAGAACAACTAAGATGCAACAATATATTGATTCGGCAGTAGAACAGTTTAGAACAATTATTACAGAACAGCTTGCGCGTCAAAACAAAATGGAAAACGACCGCGAGGTTAAAGATTTTACCAAAATGGATAAAATCGTAATCGGTGTTTGCGGCGGCGACGGCATTGGTCCTATCATTTCGGCAGCCGCACAGCGTGTTATGGAGTATCTTTTAAAAGATGAGATAGCAAACGGCAAAGTTGAAATTCGCGTAATTGACGGGCTCACAATCGAAAACCGTATTGCAAAGGGCAAAGCCATTCCCGATGACGTACTTGCCGAGATTAAGGCGTGCGACGTTATTTTAAAAGGCCCTACCACCACCCCCAAGGGCGGCACAATGGAGAGTGCTAACGTCACAATGCGCCGTGAGCTTGACCTTTATGCAAACGTGCGCCCTGTAAGTGTTCCCGAATTAAACATTGACTGGATATTCTACCGTGAAAACACCGAGGGCGAATACGTACTCGGCTCACGCGGTGTTGAAATTCCCGGCAAGCTCGCTATGGACTTTAAAGTAACCACCGACTGCGGTACAAAACGTATTGCAAGAGCGGCTTTTGAGTATGCCAAAAACAATGGCAAAGACAATGTTGCTATTGTTACCAAAGCCAATATTATGAAAAAGACCGACGGCAAGTTCTCTGAGCTTTGCCATGAGGTTGCAAAAGACTATCCCGAGATTACAGCAGAGGACTGGTACATTGATATAATGACCGCAAACCTCGTAAACGAAAACAACCGTCACAAGTTCCAGGTGTTTGTTCTTCCCAACCTTTACGGCGATATTATTACTGACGAGGCTGCTCAGATTCAGGGTGGTGTAGGTACTGCAGGAAGCGCCAACATCGGCGACAGGTACGCAATGTTCGAGGCTATTCACGGCTCAGCACCGCGTATGATTGAGCGTGGCGACGGTGCGTATGCCAACCCCTCAAGTATGCTTAAAGCTACCGAAATGCTTTTGCGCCATATCGCAATGCCCGACAAGGCTGACCGTCTTGCAAAGGCTATGAAAATTTGTCTTGAAACCGAAAAGAAATATGTTATCACAGGCAGAAGCACAGGCGCATCATGTGAGCAGTTTGCCGAGTATATAATGGAAAACTTATAAAATGCTACGCCTTGACGAACTCAATATAAACGGCTATAAAATCTACCAGGACCCCGAGCGTTTTTGCTTTGGCATTGACGCGGTGCTCCTGGCAGGCGAGGCTGTTGTAAAAAAGACTGATAACGTTTGCGATTTGTGTTCGGGCAGCGGTATAATTCCGTTTTTGTTTTTGGCTCGCGGCGATGTTGAAAAGGTAACGGCGGTTGAGTATTTTGAGTACTTTTGCAATAATATGCAAAAAAGTGCCGAGCTTAACGGCTGCGCCGACAGGCTTAACATTGTAAATGCCGATATTAAAGAAATAGACAAGCATTTTAAAAAGAGCATATTCGATGTTGTAACAGTTAACCCGCCCTACGAAAAAAACGGTCACGGAATTGATTCGAGCGATTATATGAAAAACGCCGCTCGCCGCGAAACACTTTGCGATATTGACGATGTTTGCGCCGCGGCGGCATACATACTAAAAACAGGCGGTAAAATGTATATGGTACACCGCCCTTCGCGTATGTGCGATGTTTTGTGTGCAATGCGAAAGTATAAAATCGAACCGCGCACAGTAAAGCTTGTTCAGTCAAAGAAAGATAGCGCGCCGATACTTATGCTGGTTGAAGGAATAAAAGGTGCGCCGCCTTATCTTACAGTTCAAAAAAATATGATAATTTATAACGACGACGGTAGTTATACCGAAGAAAGCAGTAGGATATACAATGCGTGAATTTGATTTTTATTTAGTGGGTACGCCTATTGGAAATTTGGGTGATATTTCGTCGCGCGCAATTGAAACTCTTGATTTGGTTGATTTTATTGCAGCAGAGGACACCCGAAACACCTTAAAGCTATTAAACCACTTTAATATTAAAAAGCCGCTTGTAAGTTATTTTGAGCACAACAAACGTAAGCGCGGCGAAGAGATTGTGGCACTTTTAAAAGAGGGCAAACGCGGTGCGCTTGTTACCGATGCGGGAATGCCTGCAATATCTGACCCCGGCGCCGACCTTGTATCGCTTTTATACCGGCACGGCTTTAGTGTAACGGCAGTTCCAGGACCTACCGCCTTTACAACAGCGCTCACGCTTTCGGGGCTTGATACCTCGCGTTTTAGCTTTGAAGGGTTTTTATCGACCACAAAAAAGAACAGATACGAGCATTTAGAGTCGCTTAAAAGCTATAGAAACACCCTTATTTTTTATGAAGGACCTACAAAGGTTAAGACAACACTTGCCGATATACAAAAGGTTCTTGGCAACCGCAAATGCGCGGTAGTACGCGAGCTTACCAAAATGTATGAAGAGGTGCTTCGGGGTGATATTTCTCAAATGCTTGAGCATTTTGAACAAACCGAGCCGCGCGGAGAGTTTGTTATTATTGTTGAGGGTCAAAACGAGCAAAACCGCGAGCCTATGTTTTGGGAAAACTTGTCGATTGCCGACCACGTAGAGTTTTACGTAAACTCGGGTAACGATAAAAAAACAGCAATCAGGCTTGTTGCAAACGACCGAAAAATACCAAAAAACGAGGTTTATAACACCGTTATGAAAAAATAAATTCTTGAAAGCTTGGCTTTCAAGAATTTTTTTATCTCTTTTTGTAAATTTGTCGACAGATATCGTAAAAAAATAACTTTTACGGTATGTATAATTTGGGTAGACAAAAACAAAGAGGAGAAAATATATGAACAAAAGACTAACCGCCGTTATAGCGGCAACAATCAACGAAAGTACAATGGAGATATGCGAGTTTTTAAAACAAAACGACTACGAGATAATTTCGACCTGTGACAGCGCAAGTGAGTGCTGTAACATTATGCTGACTTCTCGCCCCGATGTACTTATTGCCGATACCTGTCTTAAGGATATGGACACCTGCGGTCTGTTTGATATGCTCAAAATCAAAGGCTACAGCCACCCTACCGTTAGCGTTATAGCAACAGGTATTAAAAACGGTTGTGTTATTGAAAACACCCTTTGCGCAGGTGCCGATATTTTTACACTTGTACCGTTTGAACACAAGGTGCTTGACCTTAGAATTCGTCAGGCGTACTCACGCAAAAGCGAACGCGTAAGCAGTGAGCAAAAGGGCAAGTTCGACCTGCTTGATTACATTTCAAGACTTATGCACGAGGTGGGTGTGCCCGCATCAATACGTGGCTATGATTATATACGTGATTCTATTATGATGGCACTGTCTGACCGCGAGATTTTGCGCTCTATTACAAAAGAATTGTACCCAACTATTGCAAAAAGCAACAACACCACCGCATCGCGTGTTGAACGCGCAATCCGTCACGCTGTAGAGGTGGCCTGGCAACGCGGTGACGTTGATATTTTAAACGGTATATTCGGGTATACAGTAAAAAGCACAAAAGGTAAACCCACTAACGGTGAATTTATATCAATGCTTACCGAACGCGTGCGCCTTGACCTTAAAATATCATAGCAAAATTTTACTTTGTAAATTTTAATGTAAAAGTGTTGACCCGATATATCTTCGATGTTATTATAATAAATATTTATATAACCTCGGAGAAAAGAAAATGAAAAAACTTTTTAGACTTGTGCCGATGTTGTTAATATCGGCACTTTTACTTTGTACCCCTGTTTATGCAAACGAACAGGCTGAGCCGCCTGCTAATACAGAGCAGCCCCAAACACCGCAACAGCCTGATAATTCAGAGGAGACTGAACAACCCACAGAACCCGAAACACCTGTAGAACCTGAAACACCTGAAACACCTGAAGAGCCTGAAACACCCGAAACACCTGAAGAGCCCGAACAGCCCGAACAGCCTCAAAAAACAGTTGTTGATGCAGTGCTTGTTGTACCGGCTGAAAAACGGTTTGTTCGACTTGGTTTAACCCCGAATTTTAAAACATCGGTATTTAAAGTTACCTACGATGACCAAACAACAGGTGAACTGCCTGTAGATGATGAGTATATAGGCAAATGGGATACAACACTTGTAGGGCGTCAAAGCATAGAGATTACTGCTTTTGGTAAAACCTTTACCGAGTATTTTATCGTTTATGATAAAACCAAGTCGGCATCTGTGTTTTCTGATATAACTACTGCGCACTGGGGATATACTGCTGTTTCAAGATGCTTCAGAGCGGGATTTTTAGTTGGCAATGCCGACGGAAGCTTTGGTACCGAAGCAAATATGACACGCGCACAGTTTTGTCAAATGATGTATCAGGTTTATAAAGCAGATAAAACTGTGTTTACCTATCATAAAGACGCATCGTTTACCGACGTTGCCGAGGGCGAGTGGTATTACAATGCAGTTACCGCTTGTGCTAAAAGCGATATTGTAAACGGCATGGGCGACGGCACGTTTAACCCAAATGCCAACATAACAAGACAAGATGTTGCAGTTATAATGATGCGCATTATACTTGGCGTTAGCAATATAGACGGCATAAATGTTGATACAACACTTGCTGCTGCAAGAAACGATTTGAAGATTGCAGCAACCGACTTTTTTGAAACTGACGATTACGCAAAAAAATATGTTGCGGCAGCGCTCGGCAAAATTTATTTTGGCGACCAAAACGGAAATATAACCCCTAAAAAAGATATTACACGTGCCGAGTGTGCGGCGATGATGTCAAACTACTATTTTTCGAGCTTTAAAGAACAAAAACCGCTTGTTTACTTAAGCCCGTCAAATCAAATGACTAACCAATACGCAAACTACGACAAGAATTTGTACCCCGACTATACCGAGGGCAAAGTAATGACCGAGGTTGCAAACAAAATGGTGCCCATTTTACAAGCTATGGGTTATGACGTTCATGTTGCCGACCAAGACCTTACCATAAAAGGTGAGGATAATTATAAACGCTCTGATGAGGCGTTTGATATGGAAGCTGACTGCTATGTTGCAATTCATACAAACTCGTTTAAAGGAAACGACGGCAGTAAGCAGGGCGCAACCTGTTATTATAACGGTAATAACGACGGTGCAAGAGAACTCTCACAATTTATTTACCACAGCATAAGCAACCTGACACCTACAAACGATACTCTCGGCAGCAGAAACGATATGCTTACATCAAGCCCGTTTGCCGAGGTTAAATATCCTAAAATGGCAAACGTGCTTATTGAGGTTGAATTCCACGACTATAAGCAATATGCCGATTGGATAGTAAGCAATACCGATGAAATAGCTAAAGCTATATCAAACGGAATTGACCAATATTTAAAATTTAAATATACAGCCGCCTAAAACGGCTGTATATTTTTTTAAAACAGATTGACTTTTTAAGTCTATTAAAATATAATAAAAATGTATTATTATATTATATATAAACGAGTCATAACGGGAGGCCACATTAACATGACAAAAACAACAAGAGTTATATCTGTTATAGTTGCGGTTGTAATTTCATTTTCATTACTCGTATCAATGAATACAGCCTTTGCTATTACACCTTCACAAGATATGTTTGCATATCAACCGTTCGAAGCTTTGGTAGATTCGTCACACGGTCAGTTTATCCAAGCTCAAAACATGGTGTTTGTTGACGATAACTGGGCGGGCGTTGCAAACGATGAGTATGTATACTTAAAATACGGCGATGAGGTTTATAAAGCAAGAAAGGGAGAAAATGCGTTTTCAACAATTCCCGAAGCCGTTGCAGCCGCAGGACGCACAGGGCTTACAATTAAGGTAGGTGCAGGTACATATGGCGATGTTCTTAATCAGGGCAACACATTTATGTATCAGGGACTTAAAATTTTAGGCAACTATGCCGGTGTTGAACCTAATGTTGATACCGCTCTTGTATACGAAAAGGGCTTAAACCCGCTGCGCGACCCTGCAAAAGAAACTGTTGTTACAGCCGCTTGGACACTTGGTGCTAAAGTTTATAACACTACAATCGACGGCTGTAGGTTCGAAGGTTCGGCAAGCCTTGTTTGCTATCAGTCAAGTGCATATACAGGCGAAATATATATCTATAATAATATCTTTGATGGCATTTCGCTTCCTGTTGCAGCAAATGGTGGCTTTACCACAACTCTGCATGTTAAATACAACCGTTTTATAGGTATTAGTGGTTACTGTGGTAACTTTGGTGGTGCCAATACCGATATTCTATGGATAAATAACTATTTTGAAGGCTGTAAAAACTCAGTTCTTTATGTTAATGCTACAGGTTCGTTGTCAAAAACCAACGGCGGTGCGGCTCTCGTTTTATTTAAAGATAATGTTGTAAACGGCGCTACTGATGCTCTTCGTTTAGAATACAATAACTCGGGTTACAGTGAAAACTATGCACACAACCGTGTAGAAGACAATATCTTTTACGGTTGTTCGGGTACATACACAATTTGGAATACTTTCTATCCTGACTGCGAAGGCGGAAAGACTCCTGTTTGTCTTGACCCCAACTCAAAAACACAAATTACAAACAACCAGTTTTTAAATATTCCTGAATCAACAAATGTAATTCAGCTTACAGGCAGAGATTCACTTACAGGTCTTGATGTAAAGTTTACTGCATCAGTTAACGAAAACAACTTTGAATTTGCTAACAAAAAATCAACTGCTAATATAGCTCTTTCATCAACAATGAGAGGTGTTGTTGATTTTTCACACAACTACTACAACACCGACTCAAAGAGCACTCTCTTTAATGTAAATAAAAGATACACAACAGCAGTTGTAGCACCCTATTATGCTAACCCTCAGCGCACAGAGCTCGAGGGACTTGGCAAAGTTGAGTGGATTACACGTACAATGAGCACTGACTTTGATAAAACAGAGGGTAGCTACGGTGTCGATGGCTTTAATATTTATTCTAAAGCCTTTGCAGGTAAAGATGCAGTAAGTTACGACCAAAAATCGCTGTTTGTTGAAAATGCAACCTATCAGTTATATTACGATTTTGAGGCAACCAAGCCTGTTAAAAACAATAAGCTCGATGTTTTAGGCGAAAGAACCAAGGCTTATCTTGTTGCGGTTGATAACACCAGCGGTCTTGCTACAAAATATACTATTGTTTTAAATGCCGATATTGATAAATCGGTTGCAACATTCAAATATCTTTTCGATGTTAAAAACAGCTGTGAATATGCCGACTACCGTGTAGAGGGCAACGATGTAGCAGTAAACATTAAAACAGCGCAGCTTTCTTTCCCGTTTGAAGTTATTGCATATCCCGGCGGCAAAGTATCGTTCTTTACCGATGCCGAGTGCAAAACAGCATATAACGATGCTAACTATTATATAAGACCCGACGACAAAACAGTTGTGTATGCAAAAATCACATCAGCTGATGGCAGCGCAACAAACGTTTATAAGCTTACATTCAAACGCCCCGGCGCTGACTGGGCAGACGCTGAAATAACATCAGTTGTTTCACCGGCAGAAAACGTTGTATTATTCAATTCGTCAAAAAATATTGTTTATCGTCCGTTTGCGCTTGTTGAATCAGCAAGATTTGATTTTATCGTTTCACTTGGTGCAACCTACCAAATCTATTCTGATGCAGCTTTAACAAAGCTTGTTTCAAAAGAAGGCGATGTAAAAGAACTTAAAATTGGCGATGCTATTAACAGATTCTATGTAAAAGTTTACAACCCCGACGGTTATGAGCAGGTTTATACACTTGTTTGCTACAACGACGTTAAGTCTACCGACAACACAATCACAGGTGTTGAAAATATCGATTGCACAATTAACGGCGATATTATAAAAATTGATACTGACGGTAAGCTCGATATACTCAATGTTCACTTTTTAACAAATGCTTTTGCAACTGTTGATGTTTATTCAAGCTCAACCAAAAAACACGCACTTGAGCCCTCAATTACAATGAAAACTGTAAATAACAGAGAGGTAGAATCGCGTACCTTCCAGCTTGGTATTACAGGCAATGTTTCATATTTTTACGTTAATGTAACAAGCGAGGCAGGCCAGCTTAGAACATACAAGCTAGTTATTACCAAAGCTGCAAGCAAGGTTTCGTTTGCCGATATGTCGTCGCACTGGTCAAAAGCCTATGTTGAGGACGTTGCAAACCTTGGTATTGTAAGCGGTTATCCCGAAGGCGCAGGACTGGTATTCAAGCCTGAAAACAACGCAACCCGTCAGGAAATGGCAGTGCTTTTACTTCGTACCTTTGGTATTGAGCCTACAGCCTTTAAAAACGTAAGCCTTGGCGATGCGTTTACCGACGGTGGTAAAATTGCCGAGTGGTCATACGACTATGCAAAAGGCGTTTACGCTCTTGGTATAATGGTTGGCTCTGATAAATTGTTTAACCCCGAAAACAACATAACAAGACAAGAGTTCTTCCAGGCTGTTTCGCAGGTACTTAACCTTGACAAAAACGCAGCTGCAGACGTTGACCTTTCAAAATTTGCCGATGGTGCAAGCGTTGCAGGCTGGGCAGTACCCGCAACAAAAGCTTGTGTAAAAGCAGGCATTGTTGTTGGCAGTGATGGCAAACTCAACCCCACCGCACCAATCACAAGAGCTGAAATTGCAACAATTTTAAGCAAGATTACAGTCATTAGAAACGACATTAGATACTAAAAAATGAGAGGCTTTAAGCCTCTCTTTTTATGTGGAGAATTTTAACATCTCCTGTTATACTTCCATTATGATTGGAATAATAACCGGAGTTCGTTTAGTTTTGTGAGTTACGTATTTTGTAAGTGCGTCACGAACCTCGCCTTTAAGTGATGCCCAATCAACAATGTCGCGTTCAAAATTACGTTTAAGAGTTAAAATAACAGCTTCTTTTGCGCCGTTTATAAGTTCTTCGCTGTCGCGCATATATACAAACCCACGAGAGATTATATCAGGTCCTGATATAATCTTTTTATTTTTTGCCGATATTGCAACAACCAACACAAGCATACCGTCTTCGGCAAGCATTTTACGGTCGCGCATTACAATGTTACCGACATCGCCGACGCTACTGCCGTCAATAAGCACTTGACCTGCAGGCACCGAGCCTGAAATTTTACAACTGTTGGGTGTAAGCTCAAGCACACCGCCGATTTCGTTTATAAAAACATCTTTTTCGTCCATACCCGTTTCAATTGCGAGTTTTTTATGCGCAAGCAGATGTCTGAACTCACCGTGAACAGGCATAAAGAATTTTGGTTTTACAAGCCCGAGTATAAGCTTTAGTTCTTCTTGACAGGCGTGACCTGATACGTGAACGCCTGCAAGGCGGTCAGCAACAACCTCGGCACCAAGGCGCTCGAGCTCGTTCACAATGGTTGACACAAATTTTTCGTTACCCGGAATTGGCGACGACGATAAAACAACAATATCGTCAGCCGATATTGAGATTAAGCGGTGGTCTGAAAAAGCCATACGGTAGAGCGCGCTCATTGGCTCACCCTGTGAGCCTGTGGTTATAATAACAACCTCGCCCTTGGGATAGCGGTTTACGTGTTCAATGGGAATTAAAGTGCCTTTTGGAATATCAATGTAGCCAAGCTCGTTTGCAACGGCAATTACCGCCTCCATACTTCTGCCCGATACCGCAACCTTGCGTCCGTACTTAACCGCTTTTAAAATAATTTGCTGAACGCGGTGCACGTTTGATGAGAAGGTGGCTATAAGTATACGCTTGCCCTCGGCACGCGAAAAGATTGCCTCGAACGATGTTCCAACCTTGCGTTCTGAAAGTGCCATACCGGGATTTTCGGCGTTGGTAGAGTCGGACATAAGCAGCAGCACGCCCTCACGTGCAAGCTCACCAAACCTTGCAAGGTCAATCATACGCCCGCGAATTGGGGTGGTGTCAATTTTAAAGTCGCCTGTGTGAACGATTGTGCCAACAGGTGTTTTTATTGCAAACGCCGCGCTATCGGCAATAGAGTGGTTAACCTTAATAAACTCAACACTAAAGCAGCCGCGTTTTACAATATCGCCCGGCTTGTGCTCCATTAAAATTACTCTGTTTTGGAGTTTATGCTCGGTGAGTTTGCGTTTTATAAGCCCTATTGTAAGCTTGTTTGCAAAAACAGGAACGCTTACCTCCCGTAAAAAGTAGGGAAGACCGCCTATATGGTCTTCGTGACCGTGTGTTACAAATATACCGCGAATTTTATTGCGGTTTTTAAAAAGATAGTTAAAATCGGGTATAACGTGGTCGATGCCGTGCATATCGGCATCGGGAAATGCAAGACCGCAGTCGATTATGATTATATCGTCGCCGTACTCAATGGCGGTAAGGTTTTTGCCTATTTCGTCAAGACCGCCAAGCGGAATAACCTTAAGCGGAAAAATTGGCGTTTTTGGTGCCGATGCTTTTTTAGTGGTTTGCTTTGTGGTACGCTTTTTGGTGCTTTCGGTTTTTGCGGTTGGCTTTTTAGCCTTTTTGGGTGTTTGCGTTTTTTTTGCCTGTGATTTTTCAGCCTTTACTTTTTTATATTTTGGCTTGTTTTTTTGTTTTGGTTTTTGTAGTTTTGCTATTTTTTCTTCTAATGGCATAATTTCTCCTTTTATAAATATGAAAACAAAGGCATTGAATACAATGCCTGCTATAAAAACGACTGCGCCTTCGTCCTGCGCTGTCTATTTAACTCATATTTATATTATACACAAATTAAATGCATTATACAAGAAAAAAATAAAAGCATCACTAAAAGTGATGCTTTTTTAAGTAAGTAGACTTTTAATTACTCAGCTTCGATTGACTCTGTGGGGCAAACTGACTCACAAGCGCCGCAATCGATGCACTCATCGTTGTTGATAACGTAGATGCCGTCTCCTTCTTTGATAGCGCCAACGGGGCATTCGCCTTCACAAGCGCCGCAAGCGATGCATGTATCTTTAATTACGTGTGACATTATTAAAACACCTCCTTGTTTTACTGTTCATATAATAACAAATGTATTTACATATTGCAAGAGTTTTTTTAATCTTGTTCAAGCTTTGCAAGTTCGTCGGACTGTTCGTTTGCGCCGTCTTTCTTTCCTGGTTTTAAAACTTTTATGTCGTTTACGTCATAAAGCTTTATGTTAGCAGTGCCTTCGCCGTCTGAAAACGACACGCGAACGGTTTGCGCAAGAGTATTTACCTCAACAACGTTTCCTTTGCCGTCAGGGGTGCTGACATACGCGTTCATGCGCGGCATATTTTTGCCAAGAGCCTCGTAAGTTGACTGCTCATACTGTAAGCAGCACATAAGCCTTCCGCACGCGCCGGAGATTTTTGTAGGGTTGAGCGAAAGCCCTTGTTCTTTTGCCATTTTGATTGATACGGTATGAAAGTCGCCAAGGAACGAATTACAGCAAAACGGACGTCCGCAAATTCCAAGACCGCCTTTCATTTTGCACTCGTCACGAACACCGATTTGTCTAAGCTCGATGCGGGTTTTAAAGGTGGTTGCAAGCTCTTTTACAAGCTCTCTGAAGTCAATGCGGTTGTCGGCAGTAAAATAAAATAAAATTTTGCTCTCGTCAAAGGTATATTCTACCTCAACAAGTGTCATTTCAAGACCTAACTTTTCAATTTTTTTACTGCATATCTCAAACGCCTGTTGTTCTTTTTTTGAAAGCTGCTGCATCTTTTTAATATCAATGCCGTCAGCAATTCTTATTACAGGTTTTAAAGGCGACACGATTTCGCTTTCGTCTACCTGACGGTTACCCTGTACTACCTCGCCGCACTCTTTACCGCGTGCAGTTTCAACAATGCACCAGTCACCCTCTTTGAGTGTGAGTTTGCCGGGGTCAAAATAATACATTTTCCCGCCGTTTTTAAATCGTATTCCAACAATATTTATCAACTGTTTAAACCTCCGATAGCAATTATAAGCTCGCAAGTTACAAGCGATATATTTGCATAATTTTCAATATTTTGCGTAGCGCAGGCAATACCGCTTAAGCAGTTATATATCCTGTCTGCTTTAATTTTACTAAAAGTCTGCTCATATTTCAATATACTGTCTTTAAATATAAGCGAGTCTTTATTTTTGGTTGTGGCAAGCACCAAAACATCTCTTAAATACATTGAAAGAACAGGCAAAAAGCTTTTTATGCCGTCTTTTGTCAGTTTGCAAACGTATTTTGATGCAACATAAAGGTTACCTTCAACTGCCGATTTTACAATGTTTTCGCAAGCCTCAACCTGTTCTTTAAACTTTTTGTCGGCTGCCATTTTTTTAGCAAGACCAAGGTTGCCACCCGATGCTTTTATGCAAAACTCAAGTGTGGCAGCATCGGCTTTTGGCAGTGCTTTTTTTAAGTATTCAACACCCTCGGCGGTGTCAACATCCTCCATATCGTAAACAGTGCATCGTGATATGATGGTTGAAAGCATATTCTCGCGCGAACGACAAAGCAGTATAAATACGCAAAACGAGGGCGGTTGTTCAAGTATTGTAAGCAGTGCGTTTTGCGACTGCTCTGAAAGTTCGCCCGCGTTATCAATAATGTATACCTTTTTCGCAGCCTCGGTGGGTGTTATAAACGCATCGGCACGCATGTTTTTAATTGTTTTAACCGATGGCACGTCTTTGCCGTCGATGTCTTTAACAAAAATAACGTCGGGATGGGTGCCTTTTAATGCTTTTTGCTTTGCATCGCCCATAAGCTCTGCTGCAAACGCAACCGCTGCCGTTTTTTTACCCGAGCCGTCAGGTCCGCAAAACATATACGCGTGCAGCGTTTTTTGGTTTTGGACGGCGTGGGTAAGCTGACTTTTCATTAAGTTGTTTGATAAAAGTGATTCAAACATTAATCAATATACTCTCTTTTTACGTTTGCGCTGACATAGAGCGGGGATATGTTAAACTCAACGGTATCACCGCAGCAGCAGTCAATATTTGTAACGTCAACAAAGGTGTGGGTAAGCGCACCTCTGCCAACAGTTTTTGCCTGTTTGCCGTTTACAGTAACTGTAAGGCCGTTTTTAAACAAAAGCTTAAAAACGTTATAGCCGTAACGCAAAATATCAATAACCCTGAAGGTGTCGTAGTCTTTTTTAATAAGCACACCGTCGGCAGCACCTGTTGCTATAACGGCAACGCGGGTATCTTTTTTAATATGCGCTATGTTTCCGTAGCCTATGTTTTTGCCTTTTTTAAGTGTGCGTATTTCGGTTATGGTTGATGTAAACTTGCCTACGCGCTTAAGTCCAGTTTTGTGTGCAAAGGGGAGTCTGCCTGTAAGCGCCGAGCCGATGCGTACTGCATCAAGATGGTATTTTTCGTCTTTAAAAAATGCCGACGAGTTTGCAATGTGGCGTATGCCTACATTGTAGCCGTCTTTTATAAGAACATCACAAACCGATACAAACTGCTCAAACTGTTGTTCGGTTTGTTTTTGGTTTTTTGCAAATGCCGATGCAAAGTGTGAAAATATGCCTGTTACCTTAATTCCTTCAACTGCAAAAATTGTTTTGATTGCATCAAGGTTTTGCGGTAAAAAGCCGTATCTTCCAAATCCGGTGTCAATTTTTATATGTACTGACGCGGTTTTGCCACACTCGGCTGCGTAATTGCCAATACGCCTTGCTTGTCCTATTGTGTCGACTGCGGCGATAATGTTGTTATCGACAATATACTTTATTGTATGCTCGTCGTGATAGCACGAAAGCAAAAGCACACGCGCACCACAGTCGCAAATTGCCTCGTATTCATCAATGGTGGATATTGCAAAGGTGGGCACACCGAAGTTTTCACGCAGTATTGATGCGACCTCTCTTGCGCCCAGTCCGTAAGCGTTTGCTTTGAGCGTTGGTATAATGAGCGCACCTGTTTTATGTGAAAGCTCGGTAAAGTTATGAATTATATCGTTTTTACTGATGGTGTATTTTGTCATCTTTTGTTTTTTAGTTTAAACCTTATCATATTAAGTCTGCGGTAGCTTTTTTCGGCAACCTTTAAAAACGCATTAAAGAGCGGTTTGTAAACAACACGCATCTCGCCGATAAACTCGGTAAACTCACCGTTAAAGCCTTTTTTGAATTTGTAAAGACCATAGAGCGGGTTGTCCTCTGAAATGTCGCCCGATACACCGCGAAAATCGTAAATATCGCTGCCTTTTTCAACCGCCCATTTAATCATTTCATACTGTAAAAGGTAGTTGGGCATTACGTTGCGGTAGCTGTTTGAAGACGCGCCGTAAAGATACCACACCTTGTTGCCGTACCATATTGCGATTGTGCCCGCAATCGGTTTGCCGTCGAGGTATGCCATATATAAACGGGCGTGCTCACCAAGTGAGTCTAAAAGTCGTTTAAAGTAGTCGGCGTTTCTTATAACAAAGTTATCGCGAAGGCCTGTTTCGAGCATAATATTATAAAAGTCCTCAACCTTTGATGTGTCTTCAATCTTAACCTCAACACCCTTTTTAATTGCTACGCGTATGTTATAGCGTGTTTTTTGGTGGAATGATGCGAGCAGCTCTTCTTCGTTTCTGCCCTCAAGCGCGAGTCTGAATACGTAGCGGGGCTGAATACCCTCGAAGTTTTTAGACTCGATAGGCATTGTAAAGCCTATTTTTTTGCAGATATCTGCAAACACTTTGTCGTCGCTTTTAACGTCGGGGTCGATTTTAAAGATATACGCGCCAAGACTTTTTGCAAGCTCGTCAACGCCCTCTTTTAAACGGCGCATAACGCTCTCGTTGTGAATATCGCAAACAGGGCCGCGCGGAGCGTATAGCATTGTAGCGTTAAAAACAGGTACCTTGCGTGATAATACCGCCATTGTACCCTCTATTTTGCCGCTCTTGTCACGCACGATTACTGCGTTGAAATTCCAGTCGGTTTTAACCTTGCCCCAAAGCACCGATTGTGCAAAGTTACACTTTTTTGACGACTGTACAAACTCTTCGTATTCGTTAACCTGTTGTAAATTGTTTAAATCAAGAAATTCCAAGGTATTTCTCCTTAATGCATAATAATATATAATATTATAACCAAATTATAATGATTTGTAAATAAAGTATTTGATTTTATAATATTTTAGTGTATACTATAAATATAAAAACAAGAAAGGAACTAACTACAATGATTACAAAAGATTCAATTATTGGCGACGTTTTGGATAAATACCCCGAAACTGCACAATACTTTTTAGAAATCGGTATGCATTGCCTTGGCTGTCCTTCGGCAAGAGGCGAAACAATTGAAATGGCTTGTGCTGTTCACGGCGAAGACTGTGATGCACTTCTCGAGAGAATCAACGAGCATATCGGCGAGTAATTTTTTTAAAAAGCATCTTTTTTGATGCTTTTTAATTTTTTAGGGTATACTACTTTTGGTGATTTAATGGAAAGTATTTTGCGCCGTGCCGCATTAATGAGCGGTATTGATTACGGCGAGTTTTCAAACGAGATTAAAAAGGCAATGCGCCTTGTCGGTTGCGATAATATGTCAGAAACCGAGTTTATTACAATGCTTGTTACAAAGGCGGTAGAGGGTTTTTATTATGAATAACAAACTGCTTGTAGAACTTTTAAAACAAAAAGGCTATAAAATTTGCGCTGCCGAGTCGTGCACCGGCGGTATGTTTACATCTTCGCTTGTTGGTATTGTCGGCGCATCTGACGTTATTGATATGGGCTTTATAACCTACGCCAACGATGCAAAAATTAAACTGCTTGGCGTTAGCGGTGACGATATTGAAACCTACGGCGTTGTAAGCGAGGTTGTTGCAGCTCAAATGGCAAAGGGCGCGGCAAAAGCATCGGGCGCTGATATTGGCGTTGGTATTACAGGCATTGCAGGTCCCGGCGCATCAAGGTACAAGCCCGAGGGTATGGTGTGCTTTGGTTTTTGTATAAACGGAAGCGTTACAACAAAAACAATGCAGTTTGGTGCCGTAGGTAGAAACGAGGTACGAAAAAAATCGTGCGATTTTGCCATTGATACCCTGCTCGAATTACTAAAATAAAAAAAGAGCCAAAAGGCTCTTTTTTATTTTGTAAAAATTTCTACCGACCTGTCGAGTATGCCGTGCATTTTTGCAATAGCAATGCCGTAGTTGGTAAACGGTACGCATCTGTCTGCGGCAATACCTGAACGGTACTTTAACTGCTTTGGTGTTAGCATACACCCGCCGCAATGAACAACAAGCGCAAAGCCGTTAAGGTCTTCGGGGAATTCACCGCCCGAGGTAAACTCAAACTCAATATTTTTGCCTGTGTATTTTTTTATCCAATTTGGCAGCTTTACCGTGCCAATATCTTCGCATTGGCGGTGGTGGGTGCAGCCTTCTGATATTAAAACCTTGTCGCCGTCTTTTAGGCTATCCAGCTTGTTTGCGCCGTTAACCGCGCAAAAAAGCTCGCCCTTATACCTTGCAAACAGTATTGAAAATGAGGTGAGCGGTATCTCTTTTGGTACAAGCTTGTCAACCGCGCCAAATACCTGTGAGTCGGTAACTACAACTTTTGGAGGTGTTTTTAAGCTGGCGAGTGTATCGGCAAGTGTTTCAACCTGTGTTGTTATTGCAATAGCGCCCGAGTCTAAAATGTCGCGAATTGTCTGCACCTGCGGTAAAATAAGCCTGCCCTTTGGCGCCGATGCGTCAATTGGTGTTACAAGCACAACCGTGTCGCCCTTTTTAATAAGGTCGCCAATGATTTTTTTGTCCTGTTCAGTTGGCTTTAAAAGTTTTGCGATTGTTTCTTTAAGCTCATAAATACCGTCGCCTGTTTTTGCCGATACAGCAGGCGAGCCTGTGTGGTTTACAATATCGCTTTTATTATAAACCACTACATACGGAATATTTTTTTGCTCAATCTTTTTAACAAGCGCAGTTTCTTCACTCGAAAGCTCGGTATTTTGGGTGACCAAAACCGCAATATCAATAATATTGAGTGTGTCATAAGCGCGGCGTACCCTGAGTGCGCCAAGCTCACCCGTATCGTCAATACCCGGGGTGTCAATTATAACAACAGGGCCAAGTGGCAAAAGTTCCATTGCCTTTTTAACAGGGTCGGTGGTGGTGCCTTTAAAGTCGGATACCAGCGATAGCTGTTGGCCTGTGAGCGCGTTTACAACGCTTGATTTACCTGCGTTTCTAAGACCGAAAAATCCAATGTGGACACGGTCAGCTGATGCTTGTGTGTTCATAATTAAAACCTAAAGTCACGTCTGTTCGACTGCTTTATATCCTCTATATTCTTTTTGGCAATTTCTTTTACCTTGGGGTTTGGAATTTTATCAAGCTCTTTGTCAATAAGCTCAAAGCCGACTTTTTTAGTATCTTCTGATGCATAGTCGATAAGGTACTCGGTAAGTGTCATAAGCGCGTTGGGGTGGCAGCAGTTTAAAATTTGTCCGCTCTTACAAAATTGCATAAACCTGTCGCCTGTTCTGCCCTCGCGGTAGCAAGCGGTACAGAACGACGGAATGTAGCCGAGTTTTATCATCCAGTTTACAACCTCGTCGAGTGTGCGCTGGTCGGATACGTCAAACTGCTCTGAATCGTGCGGGCGCTCTTTTTCGGTGTAGCCGCCAACCGACGTGCGCGATGCGCCGCTTATTTGCGAAATACCAATAGACAGCGCCTTTTCACGAACAGCTTGGCTTTCACGTGTTGAAATAATCATACCTGTGTATGGTACTGCAATACGGATACAAGCAATAATTTTGTTGAATATATCGTCTGAAATACCGTTGTCGAATTGGTCGGGGTCAATGTCGTCAGCGCGTTTTAAACGCGGAACGCTGATTGTGTGCGGACCAACTCCGTAAACGGCCTCGAGATGTTCGGCGTGCATTAAAAGTCCTGCAAACTCGTACTTGTAAAGCTCAAGACCGAATAAAACGCCAAGACCAACGTCGTCAATACCGCCCTGCATTGCGCGGTCCATAGCCTCGGTGTGATAAACATAGTCGTGCTTGGGGCCTGAGGGGTGTAGCTGTAAATAGCTTTCTTTATGGTAGGTTTCCTGGAACAAAATGTATGTGCCGATGCCTGCGTCTTTTAACTTTTTGTAGTTTTCGACTGTGGTTGCGGCAATGTTAACGTTAACGCGTCTTATTGCGCCGTTTTTATGCTTGATTGAGTAGATAGTGTCAATGCATTCTAAAATATATTCAATCGGGTTTTCGATGGGGTGCTCACCAGCCTCAATGGCAAGGCGCTTGTGACCCATATCCTGAAGCGCGATAACCTCTTTGCGAACTTCTTCTTGTGTTAGTTTTTTACGCGCAATGTTTTTGTTTTTTAAATGATAAGGGCAATAAACACAGCCGTTTACACAGTAGTTTGAAAGATAGAGCGGCGCAAACATAACAATACGGTTGCCGTAAAAGGCGAGCTTAATCTCCTCGGCGAGTTTATACATTTCCTCTATTTTTTCGGGGATTTCGCACGCAAGCAAAACCGATGCTTCGCGGTGGGTAAGACCCTCACATCTAACGCCTGTTTCGGTCTTTTTGGGGCGTGCTTTTTCGAGTATTGCATCAATAAGCTCAACGTTGTTTTTGTTTTGCTCTGCGTACTCAATGGTAGCAAGTATTTCGCTGTCATTGATAAATTCTTCAGCCTTTAATGATTTTGGGTTGTAAACAGCCATATTATTCTCCTTTCGCGTCACCGCGTGCGGTAACGACCTTGTATCCAATTTTATTCATTGAATGTTTTAATTTTTCAACACTCTGCGCCGATTCTTCACCGGTGCTGATTTTGTTGTTATAAAGCATATATTTTTTTCGGTGTGAAAGCGGTGACAGGTTTGGCATAACAACGTTTGCACCTGCAAGTACACCTCGTTCGCGACCGTTTTTGTCGGCAGTACCGAGCGCCGTTGTTGCGGGCAGTAAAATGTTAGGACGCATTATGCGTATAACTGACAGTAAAAACAGCGTAAGCTCGGTATCTCCGCCGCTATAGTTTGCAAACGGCGTGTCGTTATGCGGTAAAAACGGACCGATGCCGCACATATCCGGCTTAAACTGTTCAATAAACTTAAGGTCTTTTGCAAGTGTGAGCGGGGTTTGATAGGGTGAGCCGACCATAAACCCGCAACCGACCTGATAGCCAAGTGACTTTAAATCATTAAGGCAACGCATACGGTTTTTAAATGACAGGTTATTTGGGTGCAGTTTTTGGTAATGCTCGCTATCGGCGGTTTCGTGGCGTAACAAATATCTGTCAGCGCCTGCCTCTTTTAGCGCCTTGTAGCTTTCAAAGTTTCTTTCACCGAGCGAGAGTGTAACGGCGCAGTCGGGGTAGCGCGATTTTATGCTTTTTATAATATCGCACATAACGTCGTCGCTAAAGTGCATATCCTCGCCGCCCTGCATTACAAAGGTCCTAAAGCCAAGGCGGTAGCCCTCGTCACAGCACTCGAGTATTTCGGCTTTTGAAAGGCGGTAGCGCTCGCAATTTTTGTTTGATGCTCGGATACCGCAATAAAGGCAGTCGTTTTTACAAATATTGCTTATTTCAATAAGACCTCTTATATAAATTTCGTTGCCGTAGACATTAGCTCTTCGTGCCATATCCGCCGCAACCGACATAAGCTCTGGCGTAAAGCCTTTTATTAACTGCTCGTACTCAAAAAGTTCTAAAGAGTGTGTGGTATTTAGTTTTTGTAAAAGGTTAATCATTTTGAGTATGCGGTTTTAACACTAATGCCGCCAAGGTTACCTATTTTGCCTGTAAGTGCCGAGATTGTGTTTTGCGGAGCGTCAATGGCAATTGACATTATGTTAATATCTTTTTGCTTGTAGGGGATACCCATACGCCCGATAATATATTCGCCGTACTCGTGTAAAAGTGCGTTTAGTGCCTCTACCGACTCGGTGTTTTCAACTATAATTCCAATAATTGCGACTCTTGTTTCCATAGATTCTCCTTTTAACCTAAAAAAAGCGCACCGACGGTACGGTGCGCAAAAACTTATATTTTACAACGTACCTTTCATTTCAGACGTATCTTTATGTCAGGTATAAATATTATAGCATACTAATAACATTATTGTCAATTTGATGTTGCAAAATGCAAAAACTTGGTATATAATTATTAATGCTACGATAAAAGAAAATACCGAGCATTTGTTTTTAAGAGAGTTTGCGGTTGGTGTGAGCAAATATTCAAAATCGGTTGTCCGCTTTTTAGCAGTCGGGGTAATGCCCGAGGGGAACGCCCCTTACAGCATAGTAACGAGGCATACTGTAGTATGTAAACTTGGGTGGCACCACGTATTGTATATTCGTCCCGAGCGCTTTTTTGTCGCGCTCGGGATTTTTAATTTATAAAAAAGTTTAAGGAGAAATAAAATGCTGGATATTAAGTTTTTAAGAGAAAACCCCGAAATTGTAAAACAAAATATCAAAAACAAGTTTCAGGACTCAAAGCTTGAGCTTGTTGACGAGGTTATTGCTCTTGACGAACAAAACCGCAAAAACAAGTTGGAGGCAGATAGCCTAAGACAAAACCGTAACACCGTTTCAAAGCAAATTGGTATGCTTATGGGTCAGGGCAAGCGCGAAGAGGCTGAAGAGATGAAAAAGCTTGTAACCGAGCAGTCGCAAAAGCTTGCCGAGTGCGAAAAGCTTGAAACCGAGCTTGCCGAAAAAATTAAAAACATTATGATGATTATCCCCAACATTATTGACCAGTCGGTACCGATTGGTAAAGACGACAGCGAAAACGTTGAGGTTGAGTGCTACGGCGAAAAAACCGAGGTTGACTTTGAAATTCCGTACCACACCGACATTATGGCGGCGTTTAACGGTATTGACAAAGAGGCTGCCGGCAGAGTTGCAGGCGAAGGCTTTTACTACCTTATGGGCGACATTGCCCGTCTTCACAGCGCCGTGCTTTCGTATGCGCGTGATTTTATGATTGACAAAGGCTTTACCTATTGCATACCGCCGTTTATGATGCGCGGTAACGTTGTAACAGGCGTTATGAGCTTTGCCGAAATGGACGCTATGATGTATAAAATCGAGGGCGAGGACCTTTACCTTATCGGCACAAGCGAACACACTATGATTGGTAAGTTTATAAACACAATGACCGACGAAAAAGCGCTTCCTATGACCCTTACAAGCTACTCACCCTGCTTTAGAAAAGAAAAGGGCGCTCACGGTATTGAGGAGCGCGGTATCTACCGTATCCACCAGTTCGAAAAACAGGAAATGATTGTTGTTTGTAAACCCGAAGACAGCATGGAGTGGTTTAACAAAATGTGGAGCTATAGCGTTGAACTTTTCCGCTCACTCGATATTCCTGTAAGAACACTTGAGTGCTGCTCAGGTGACCTTGCCGACCTTAAGGTTAAATCGTACGACGTTGAGGCTTGGTCGCCCAAGCAACAAAAATATTTTGAGGTTTGCTCTTGCTCAAACCTTGGCGATGCGCAGGCAAGACGCCTTGGTATCCGCGTAAAAGGCGAGGACGGCAAAAAGTACCTTGCGCATACACTCAACAACACAGTTGTAGCACCCCCGCGTATGCTTATTGCGTTCCTTGAAAACAATCTTGAGTATAATGACGGCAAGTACTCGGTAAGAATACCCGAAGCACTAAGACCGTATATGGGCGGCAAAGAAAGAATAGAGCAAAAGTAAAATGGCTATTGAAAAAGTAATTGAATATTTTAAAGGCTTTGGAGCCGAAGATAAAATAATACAGTTTGAGGTATCAAGCGCAACTGTTGAGCTTGCGGCGCAGGCTCTTGGCTGCGACGGCGCGCACATTGCAAAAACGCTTTCGTTTATGGTAGACGGCGGCGCGGTGCTTGTTGTTTGCGCGGGTGATGCCAAAATTGACAACCCCAAGTTTAAGGCATTTTTTAACACCAAAGCAAAAATGCTCTCTCCCGATGAGGCGGTAGAGCTTGTAGGCCACGCAGTAGGCGGTGTTTGTCCCTTTGCGGTAAACGACGGCGTTAAGGTGTATCTTGATATATCACTCAAACGCTTTGAGACGGTATACCCTGCAGCAGGCAACTCGCAGTCGGCAATAAAACTCACTATCGCCGAGCTCGAAAAGTTTTCAAACTATATTGAGTGGGTTGACGTGTGCAAATTACCACAATAATTTATCAGCGGTAACAAATTTTGTTACCGCTGAAACATTTTTATCGGCTTAAAACATATATAAACGAGGAGGAAAAATTATGAAAAGACTGTTTTTAATATTAATAGCGGGTTTGTTAATGCTTTCTTCGTGTAACGTAAAGCCTAAAGAATATATTACAATGCCGTCTAAAAATTTAATCGCGCAAACCGAGTATTTTGAAACGCTTGACCAACAACATATTTCTCGTGAAATTGATTGGGTTTATCCGCCTCCAAACGAGGAAAAAGCATATGCAGATGAAGCCGATGTTATTGTTGTTGGCTACCCTGTAAACACCTTTACCGACGAGCAAATGCAATATTATGACCGCCAGCGTAATGAGGTTACACAAAACGACGACTGGTATACTATGGATACCATTAGAAAAATAAAGGTTGTTGAGGTTTTAAAAGGCGAAGAGGTTGGAGAATTTATAAACCTGCAGGTCGAAGAAACATATTTTCCTAACGAAAACGGAGTTATACAACTTTATGAAACACATTTTACAGACTTTATACAAAAGCAAAACGTAAAGTATATGTTTTATCTTAAAGAGTTAAGCACTTTTTTGGGCGAAAAAACATATAAAAATATTATAAGCGCAGGAGTTAACATTGACGGGTTGCATCAGCAGTCATTAAATAAAATAAACAGGTCGTTGTTTGCAGATATTATAATTAACCGCTACGACCTGTTTAAAAAGTATAACCGCAGTGACGAGCTTGAGTATGTATACGACCAAAACAAGGTTTACAGCCCCGACTATTATACAAGCTTTGAGTGCGAGGACGAGGCGTATGCCTATTCTGACCTTGTTATAATGGGTACTCCCAAATACGATTTACAAGACGATAAAATTGTAAACGAAAACGGGCAGGAGATTGATTTAAACGAGGCAGGACAGTTTCCGTTTGGTGACGTTGTAACGCTTCGCGACATTACCGTTGAAAAGATACTAAAAGGTGATAAAAGTTTAAAAGACGTTTTTATTGCAACAGGTCATCACTATTATTACTCCATACACTCTATGCAGGTTGAATTACATCGCTCTCACGAGATTTCAAACTATGAGCCGATTTGGGAAAAAGGTGCATGTTACATTTATTATTTAAAGCGTGATGAAAAGCTTGGCGAAAACGCATACCGCATAAGCGGTACGCATTGCGTGTTGCAGGTATATCCCAAGATGGTTAGTGATGCAAGCTCAAGCCGTATCTACGGTATGTATAAAAGACTTTTCTAAAAGTAAAAAGACGAGGTTTTAACCTCGTCTTTTTTTATTTGTCGATGCCGCAGCATTTTTTATATTTTTTACCGCTTCCGCAAGGGCAGGGGTCGTTTCTGCCAACCTTGTCTTTGTTTACCACGGTTTTGTTAACAACACTCTTTTCGCCGCCGTGCGATTCTTTTGCGTCCTTTGCAACCTCCTCGCGCTCAAGGTCTTGTTCCTTGCGAACAACAAGCGTTAAAAGACCTGTTACGGTGTCGAGCTTGATGTTGTTAATCATTTCTTCAAAAATATCGTAGCTTTGGAACTTAAACTCAACAACAGGGTCACGCTGACCGTATGCCGCAAGACCGATGCCGCGTTTTAGTTCGTCCATATCGTCGATATGGTCCATCCATCTGCGGTCAACCGAGCGGAGCATAATAACGCGTTGCGCTTCTTCTAAGTTTTCGCCCAAAATTTCTTTTTGTGCGGTGTATTTATCTTGAAGCAGTTGTTCAACCGCGTCGGCAAAGTCGGCATATTCTTCAAAGCCGTCGCAGTTAAGCTCGCCAAACGGTAAAAGTCGCTCTTTAAGACCTGTAATATTCCAGTTTTCCATCTCGTCGCCCGAAATATACTCGCCTGTGATAATATCGGCCGAGTCGGTGAGCATTTTTTCGATGGTGGCATTAAGGTCTTCGCCGTCAAGAACAGTTCTGCGCTGTTTATAAATAATCTCACGCTGTTTGTTCATAACGTCGTCGTATTCAAGTACACTCTTACGGCGCTGGAAGTTGATACCCTCAATCTTTTGTTGCGCGCGCTCAATAGTGCCTGTGAGCATACCGTTTTCAATAGGCATATCCTCGGGTAGCTTGAGTGTGTTCATAACCATTGTAACACGTTCGCCGCCGAAAAGACGCATAAGGTCGTCTTCGAGCGAAAGATAAAAGCGTGTGTCACCGGGGTCACCCTGACGTGCCGCACGACCGCGAAGCTGATTGTCGATACGTCTGCTTTCGTGGCGCTCGGTGCCTATAATAAAGAGTCCGCCTGCCGCTTTTACGCGCTCGGCCTCGTCCTTGATTTGTTCTTTAAAGCCGTTAAATAATTCGGTGTATGTTTTTCTTGCCTCGATTATGTCGGCATCGTCAGTGTCGGCAAAGCCGGTGGCCTCGTTAATAAGCTCATCGGAATAGCCTTTTTTAGCCATCATATCCTTTGCCATAAACTCAGCGTTACCGCCAAGCACAATATCGGTACCGCGGCCTGCCATATTAGTGGCGATTGTAACAGCGCCCTCTTTACCTGCCTGCGCTATAATATAGGCTTCTTTCTCGTGGTGCTTTGCGTTAAGAATCTGGTGCTTAATACCGCGTTTTTGCAAAAGACGCGATAAAAGCTCACTCTTTTCAATAGAAATTGTACCAACAAGAACAGGCTGACCTTTTTGGTGGCACTCGCAAATCTGGTCAATAACCGCTTTGAACTTGCCCGCCTCGGTTTTATAAACGCTGTCGGGGCGGTCGTTTCTTATGTTGGGTTTGTTGGTGGGAATCTCAACAACATCGAGCATATAGGTGTGTCTGAACTCGTCTTCTTCGGTAAGAGCCGTACCTGTCATACCCGAAAGCTTTGAATAAAGTCTGAAGTAGTTTTGAAGAGTTACCGACGCGTAGGTCTTTGACTCTTTTTCAACTTTAACGTGCTCTTTTGCTTCAATGGCCTGATGCAAACCTTGGTTATAGCGTCTGCCGTACATAAGACGGCCAGTAAACTCGTCAACAATAATAATTTGTCCGTCTTTTACAATGTAATCAATATCGCGGCGCATAATACCGTGAGCGCGAATAGCCTGTTGGATATGGTGCGAAATCTCCATATTCTCGGGCGCGGATAACATTTCGATATTGAAAAACTGCTCGGCTTTTTTAATACCCGACGCGGTAAGCGATACGTTTTTATTCTTTTCGTCAACAAGATAGTCGGCGGTTTTTAGCTGTGCGTGTTGCTCGGGGGTTATAAACCTGCCCATTTCAAACTCGTCGTATTCCATTGTAACAAACTTGTCGTAGTCTGCCTTGTCGTCGGTGCGGGTAAGACGCATTTGTTTAAGGCCCGATACAAACCTGTTTGCTATTTCATAAAGCTGTGTTGATTTTGCGCCTGCGCCCGAAATAATAAGCGGTGTACGCGCTTCGTCAATAAGTATTGAGTCGACTTCGTCAACAATGGCAAAGTTGTGACCGCGCTGGCACATATTTTGCTTATAAATTGCCATATTATCGCGAAGATAGTCAAAGCCGAACTCGTTGTTGGTGCCATATGTGATGTCGGCAAGGTAAGCCTGTCTTTTTTCTTCGGGGGTCATACCGTGTACAACAAGACCAACCGAAAGACCCAAAAACCTGTATACTTTACCCATCCATTCGCTGTCGCGCTTTGCAAGGTAGTCGTTAACTGTGATTACGTGAACGCCTTTGCCTGTGAGCGCGTTAAGGTAAGCAGGTAATGTTGCTACCATTGTTTTACCTTCGCCTGTTTTCATTTCGGCAATTCTGCCCTGATGCAAAATAATGCCGCCGATAACTTGAACAGGGTAGTGCTTCATACCAAGTACACGCCACGCAGCCTCGCGGACCGTTGCAAACGCCTCGGGCAGAATGCTGTCAATATCGGTTGAAAGCACAAGCTTTTGTTTTAGTATTTCGGTCATTTGCTTAAGCTCGTCGTCGCTCTTTTTGGCAAACTCGGCTTCGAGCGCCAAGGTTTTGTCAACAAGCGGCTGTATTCTTTTAAGCTCACGGCTTGAGTGTGAGCCGAATAATTTTTCGATTAAACCCATTGTGTAACTCTCCAATCTATTATCATTCAATTTTACCACAACTTGTATAAAATATCTATATGTTTTTGAAAATTAACATATTATTAAGAAAATCATTGAAATTATGGACAAACTATGATATAGTAATTATTTGGAAAATAATAAATTTTATATATAAAAGGAGAAAAACAATGAACTACAACAAAAAGAACATTGAAGACATTGATGTTTGCGGTAAAAGAGTTCTTGCAAGATGCGACTTTAACGTACCTATGAAAGACGGCGTTATCACAAGCGAAAAAAGAATTGTTGCA
>JAZNXL010000071.1:0-41067 GCA_045593905.1 Eubacteriales bacterium | reverse complement strand
CGCTCAATTGCTCTTAGTTACTTTAAAAAATGCGATATTCAGTTTTGTTTTTATGGCGGTAATGAAAACGCCGATAGAACAGTTTTGGCTTTTGGCGTAAGCAATGAGTCAGAGTGCTCGTTTCCTATTACTGCTTTAAGTTTTGAATTTAAAAGTGATTATAATATTTCGCATCAAAGTGTTCTTGGTGCGTTAATGTCACTTGGAATAAAGCGCGAATTAGTTGGTGATATAATTTTTGGCGATAATAAATGCTATATTTTTGTTATAAGCAGTATTGCCGATTACATAATTACAAATTTGAGTTCTATTTCAAGGTATCCTGTTAAACTTGAAACTGTATATGATGCTATTTCAATAAAACCTCGTTTTGAAGAAATTTCACTGATTGTTTCTTCAATGCGACTCGATTGTATTGTGAGCGAAGTTATTAACTCTTCAAGGTCAAAAGCTACACAGCTCATTGAGCAGGGCGTTGTTTTTATTAATTCCTTGCAATGTGTTAAAAAAGATAAAATTGTTAACGATGGCGATATTTTATCAATACGAAAATATGGTAAATTCATTGTTGACTCACAGTTGGGGTTAACAAAAAAAGATAGAATTAAAATTAAAATTTTAAAATATGTATAGGGAGAATAGGAATGCTTAAACCTGAAGAAATTAAAAATGAACAATTTGAACTTAGTGTACTTGGCGGATATAAACGTGAACAAGTAGACGAGTTTTTTGCGGCTGTTTGCAACGATTATCAAAAACTCTTTGAAGAAAAGGCTGAACTTATCGAAAAGTTAAAGCTTTGTGTTCAAAAAATCGAAGATTATCAAAAAGACGAGCAGTTTTTAAAAACTGCTATTATAAATGCTGAAAAGCTTAATGAAACCTCTTTGCGCGAAATCGAAAGAAGAGAAAAAGAGATTGAAACCGCTGCTCGCGAAAAAGCTGAACTCATTGTTAAAAATGCCGAGCTTGAAGCTCAGAACATTATGAGTAAGGTTAAAAAAGAGTCAGAGGCTCAAATTAAAGAGTGCGAACTTGCAACAGCTCTAAAAATTTCTGAACTCAAAAAAATGCAAGACGATGAAGAACAATCTCTTAATGCTCTTAAAAAAGAAGTATCTGATTTTAAAGAAATGTTGTTAAAGCTTTACGAACAACATCTTAATTCTATTTCAAAGCTTCCTGATTTTAAGCAAAAAGAGGCTGAACCCGAAGAGGTTGCTAAAGAGTTGCCCGAACAACAGTCTGAATACATAGAAGAGACTTTACCTGAAGTTGAAAACGTTGTTGAGCAACCTGTTGTGGTAGAAGATCAACCTGTAGTTACCAGTAACACAATTGTTGTTGATGATATTAAAGCAAAAGTTGTTGAAGAAGAAAATCAAAACGAAAAAACAGCTGAATTTGTTATAGAAAAAACAGCTACTCCGGTTGTTGACGAGAACGCTTTTGAACGTAATTTTAAGTTCAAAGACCTTAAGTTTGGCACTGATTTTGATATAACTGACGATAAATAAAGGGCGCGTAAATTGATAAAAACATTCTCTAATTCTAAACAAATCATTCGCAATTTTTTATGGATAATTGCAACAATATTGATTGTTTTTGTTGACCAATTAACAAAGTTTTTAGTTGATAAAAACATGCAATTACATGACGAAATACCGCTATTAAAAGGCTTTTTTAACCTTTACTATGTTCGTAATAAAGGCGCAGGCCTTGGGCTTTTTGCAAATGCAAGATGGGTGTTTATTTCGGTTACAACTGTTGTGATTATTGCAGTAATTTACTTGCTTTTTAAAAGAGTTTTTAACAGCATTTTTGCTGATGTTTCTCTTGTTTTTATACTCGCCGGCGGAATTGGAAATATGATTGACAGGCTCTGTTTTGGGGAGGTTATTGACTTTTTTCAGTTTCAAATAAGATATTTTGATTTTATTTTCAATGTTGCAGATATTTTTGTCACTTTTGGCACAATAATGTTTTTGGTTTACTATCTTTTCTTTTACAGTAAAGAAAGCGATATAAATAAAGATGTGCAATAACGATAATACTTTAAATTTTATAGTTGATGAACAAAGCAGTTTAACTCGTTTAGATAAACTGCTTTGTTTATATTGCGCTGATTTTTCAAGAAGTAAAATTACGTCTTTAATCGATAACGGAAATATTACTGTAAATGGAATTACTGTTTCGAAAAACTATAAAGCCAAGGCAGGCGACAATATTGAAATTGTTTTGCCCGAAATTAAAGAATATGAGGCTACACCTGAAGATATACCTCTTGAAATTTTTTATGAAGACGACGATTTAATTGTTGTTAATAAACCAAAAGGTATGGTTGTGCATCCCGCTGCAGGTAATTATAGCGGTACACTAGTAAACGCTCTTTTACATCATTGTAAAGGGTCACTTTCGGGTATTAATGGTGTTATGCGTCCTGGAATTGTACATAGAATTGACAAAGACACAAGCGGTCTTTTAGTTGTCGCAAAAAATGATTTTTCTCATAACGCACTTGCGCTGCAGTTTAAAGACCACTCTTGTACGAGAGAATATCAGGCTATAGTTTACGGCAATTTAAAAGACGACGAGCTTACTATTGATATGCCAATCGGCAGACACAAGATTGATAGAAAAAAGATGTCGTGCAACAGTAATTCGACCAAAAACGCCGTTACGCACTGCAAGGTGATTGCAAGATACAACGGTTTTTGCCATGTAAAATGCAACCTTGAAACAGGTAGAACTCACCAAATAAGAGTGCATATGTCGACGATAGGACACTTTATTGTAGGTGATACAGTTTACGGTAACGAAATCAGTAAAATCAAATTAAATTTTGAGGGTCAGTGCTTGCACGCTAAAACTCTTGGCTTTATACACCCAAGAACAAATGAATATATGCTTTTTGACAGTGAATTACCAAGCTATTTTACCAATTTACTGCAAAAAATATCGTTAATTTAAGCCGCTTTTGCGGCTTTTATTTTTTTATTTAATATATAAGTATTTACAAATTAACTAAAATTATATATTATATAATAAATAACTATAGATTGGAGAACCAATATGAGTAAAGATTTGGTTTACAAACGAATACTATTAAAGCTCAGCGGCGAGGCTCTTGCCGGAGAAAAAAATTCCGGTATCGATTTTGACTACGTTTTAAAAGTGTCCTCAACAATCAAAAAATGCGTTGAATTAGGCGCACAAATTACAATCGTTGTCGGCGGCGGTAACTATTGGCGCGGACGCAGTAATCAACATATGGACAGAACAAGAGCTGACCATATTGGTATGTTAGCTACTGCCATGAACGCACTCACACTTCTTGACGGCTTAACACAGGTTGGTGTTGATGCCCGTGTTCAAACTGCTATCGAAATGCGTCAAATCGCTGAACCGTATATCAGAAACAAAGCAGTAAGACACCTCGAGAAAAACCGTGTTGTAATTTTTGGTTGCGGTACGGGTAACCCGTTCTTTTCAACCGACACCTGCGCTGCACTTCGCGCGGCTGAAGTTGACGCTGATATTATTTTTAAAGCAACAAATGTTGACGGTGTTTATACCGCTGACCCCAAAAAAGACCCAAATGCAAAAAAATATTCAGAGCTCAGCTTTATCGATGTGCTTAAAGATGAATTAAAGGTTATGGATATGCCTGCTGCTGCAATGTGCAACGAAAACAATATCCCGATATTAGTATTTGACCTTTCAGACCCTGATAATATTATCAGAGCACTTAAAGGAGAAAAAATTGGTACAATCGTTCATAAAGGAGGAACTACACATGCCGAATAACTATCCCGAAATCGAACAAAAGATGGGAAAAGCCATCAATTCACTTAACGAACAGCTTCACACATTAAGAGCAGGTCGTGCAAACCCCGCAGTTTTAGATAAACTTCGTGTTGAATACTACGGTACAATGTCAAAAATCAGCGAGGTTGCCGCTGTTAGCGTACCTGAACCGAGAATGCTTGTTATTCAACCTTGGGATGCTTCACTCTTAAAAGAAATTGAAAAAGCAATTCAAACTTCTGATATTGGTATCAATCCCCAAAACGACGGTAAGGTTATCCGCCTTTTATTCCCGCAGCCCACAGAAGAACGTAGACGTGAGCTTAGCAAAGACTGTAAAAAATACGGCGAAGATAGTAAAGTTGCAATCCGTAACATTAGACGTGATTTTATCGACAAGTACAAAAAGATGGAAAAAAATCACGAAATCACCGAAGATGACCTTAAAGCAACTGAGGAAGATATTCAAAAACTTACCGACAAATATATCAAAGAAATCGATGCCATAGTTTCACAAAAAGACAAAGAAATTATGTCTGTATAGGAGTTTATATTGCTATCTTTTAAAAAATATAAAAACAAAGCCGACAGAGACAATTTGCCAAATCACGTCGGCATAATAATGGATGGTAACGGCCGCTGGGCAAAGCTCAGGGGTCTTCCTCGTACTGCGGGACATGCTGTTGGTGTAAAAACTTTTAAAACAATAGTGTTTTACGCTAAAGACATGGGGCTTAAAAACCTCACAGTATATGCGTTTTCTACTGAAAACTGGAAACGTCCCGCAGAAGAAATTGAAAAAATTATGCAGCTTCTTGAACAAATGATAGACGAGGCAATGACCGAGTTTGTAATTCATAAAGTCAGAATCAGATTTTTAGGTGACAGGTCAAAAATTAAGCCTGAACTCATTAAAAAGATGGATGAGATAACTAAGGTTACAGCCGATTTTACCGATACTACGCTTTATATTGCGCTTAATTACGGCGGTCAGCAAGAAATTTGCAATGCAGTTAAAAATATCTCTGTGCTTTATAAAAACGGCGAAATATCTATTGACGATATTAACACCGAACTGATAAGTGATAACCTTTATTATCCCGAGTTTAATGAGGTTGACCTTGTCATCAGACCGAGTGGTGAAAAACGGCTTTCAAACTTTTTGCTTTGGCAAAGTGCCTATGCTGAATTTTGGTATGCAGACGTTTTATGGCCTGACTTTAAACCCAAGCATTTAGAACAAGCTATATATGATTATCAAAACAGAAACAGGAGATTTGGCGGTATATGATTAAAAACTTTTTAACAAGAGCATTTACTTCAATCTTTATTTTTATAATTTTTGGCGCTATTGTTTTATCGTCATTATTTCCTTTTGCTTTTGAAATAACCATCTCTATTTTATCGGCATTTTGCGTATACGAAGCATTAAATGCTATAAAAATTAAAAGCCATAAAATGCTATTTGCTTTAGCGCTTTTATATGCTGTTGCAATTCCTCTTATGTTCGCAATCGTGTCAAACTTTTTTGTTAGTTATGCTATTGCTACAGTTGTGTTTGTTTACTTGTTTAACATTTTTGCAATGTACAAGTTTAAAGATGTTAAGTTTTTTGACTCGGCGTCTTCTATTTATTTAACTGTTGTCATAACTTCATTTTTAACAAGCATAATTATTCTTACACGAACCTTTGAACATGGTTTATTTTATTTAATAGTAGCTATCGTATGCTTTGCTTGGGCAACCGATATATTTGCCTATGTGTTTGGCGTTTTATTTGGAAAACATAGATTTTCACCAAACATCAGCCCTAAAAAATCGCTTGAAGGTTCAATAGGCGGCACACTTACTTGTGTTGCCGTAACAGTTGGTGCCTTTTATATTTATCAATCAATTGCCGATATTGAGTTTAACTTAATTACCGTTATTATTTACGCTTTAATTTGTTGTCTTGTCGGTCAAATCGGTGACTTTTCTTTCTCATATATCAAGCGTAGTTTTGGTATAAAAGATTTTGGCAATCTCTTACCGGGTCATGGCGGTGTGCTTGATAGACTTGACAGTTTAATTTTCATCTCACCGATGTTTATGTTGTTACTCACAGTTAGTCCGCTTGTATTTTAGGTGTTATATGAATAATATCTCTATCTCTATTCTTGGTTCAACCGGCTCTATCGGCACACAAACTCTAAATGTTTGTCGTGACCTTGGCATTAAGGTAAATGCCATTAGTGCTGCTAATAATATTGATTTATTAGAAAAACAAGCCCGTGAATTTAGTGTTAAGCTTGTTGGCGTTTATAATGAACAAAAGGCTGAACAACTCAAAACTCGCTTGGCTGATACAGATATTACTGTAATTGGCGGTGAAAAGGGGAATATCGAGGTTGCAAAATACCCCGAATCTTCGGTTATAATTACTGCTATGTCGGGTATGATAGGCCTTGTTCCAACGGTTGAAGCTATAAAGGCGAAAAAACGCATCGGTCTTGCTAACAAAGAAACACTTGTTTGTGCAGGTCATATTATTATGCCGCTTGCAAAAGAGTACGGTTCCGAAATTATACCTGTAGATTCAGAACATAGTGCTATTTTTCAATGCTTAAACGGCGCTGATGGCAACAAAATCAAAAAAATAATATTAACGGCGTCGGGTGGTCCGTTTTATAAAATGAAAAAAGAACAGTTAGAAAATGTAACTGTCAAAGATGCTCTTAAGCATCCGAATTGGTCAATGGGTGCTAAAATAACCATTGACAGCGCTTCACTTATGAATAAGGGTCTTGAAATGATTGAGGCTAAATGGCTCTTTGATGTTGATATTGACGATGTTGAGGTTGTTGTTCATAGAGAGAGCATTGTTCACTCTGCCGTTGAGTTTTATGACGGCTCGGTAATAGCACAGTTAGGTGTTCCTCAAATGTATTTGCCTATCAAGTACGCTCTCACATATCCAAATCGTGTTGAAAGCGGCGAGCACAATCTTTCGCTTTTTGGCAAAACATTGAACTTTGATGCACCGGATACTGAAACGTTTAAGTGCTTAAAGCTTGCGGTAAAAGCATCAAAACTCGGCGGTATTTATCCTACGATTATGAATGCTGCTAACGAACAGGCAGTAGCGCTGTTTTTAGATGAACAAATCAAATTTACCGATATACCCGAAATTATTGACAACTGTATCAACAGCTTAAGCTTTGATAATAGCAATGATATTGAGTCAATAATATATGCTGATAAGCAAACAAGAAACTATATTTTAAATTCTATAAAGGCGTAATATGCAAATTGTTATTAACATTGCCGTAACTGTTTTAGTTTTTGGCATTTTAATTTTATCACACGAAGCAGGACATTTTTTTGTTGCAAAAGCTTGTAAGGTTAAAGTTAACGAGTTTTCGCTCGGTATGGGTCCTGCTATATTTAAAAAGCAAGGTCAAGAGACGCTGTATTCTGTCAGAGCACTGCCGATTGGTGGTTATGTGCAAATGGATGGCGAAGACGGCGGCGGAGATAACCCAAACTCATTTAACAATAAGCCGCATTGGCAACGTTTTTTGATTTTGGTAACCGGTGCTTTAATGAACATATTTTTAGGGTTTATTTTAATTTGTATAATAAACTCGCAAACCGCACTGTTGCCAACAAATGTTATTGCACGCTTTGATGATAATGCAATTTCGTCAGAAACAGGGCTTAAAGTTAACGATAAAATTACTAAAATCAATAATTATAAAATCGATAACTATATCGACTTATCTTATGCACTTGCATCTAACGGCACAAAACCATTAGACGTAACTGTTATTCGCGATAACAAGAAACAGGTTATCAATGATGTAGAGTTTACTGTTGTCGACGATGAACAGTTAGGCAAGTGTTATACTATTGATTTTTATGTATACGGCGTAAAACGTTCCTTTTTAAACTCTATTAAGTATTCATTTGACTGGACAGTTTCAATATCAAAATCGATTTATGCGTTTTTTGGTTCACTTTTTACAGGTTCGGCTGATTTAAATCAGGTTTCAGGTCCTGTAGGTACAACAACTGCCATAGGTTCAAGCCTTCAGTACGGACTCGATTCGCTTTTGTTGATGGTAGCTTTAATTTCAATTAACCTTGGTATTGTAAATTTACTGCCATTTCCTGCGCTTGACGGCGGAAGAATCGTGCTTCTCGCATTAGAAGCTATAAGGCGCAAACCGCTTAATCCAAAAATTGAAACTGCAATAAATGCAGTAGGACTAATTTTGCTGCTGTCACTTATGTTGCTTATATCGTTTAAGGATATTATAAAATTAATCTAGGGGTATAAAGTGAAAATAGTAAGAGTTGGAAATTTATCACTTGGTGATAAAAAAGAAATAATTGTTCAATCAATGCTTTCAACAAGGCGTCACGACAATGACGCTGCATTGTTACAGGCAAGGGCATTAGAACAAGCAGGTTGTAAAATTATCCGCCTTGCTATTCCTGATTTTGAGTCGGTAAATACTGTATACTATTTAAAAAACAATATTTCAGTTCCTATTGTGGCTGACATTCATTTTGATTATAAACTTGCGCTCGAGTGCGTTAGCGCAGGTATTGATAAAATAAGAATAAACCCCGGAAACATTGGTGATGACTACAAGGTTAAAGCGGTTGCTGATGCTTGTAGGTTACACAACATACCAATTCGAATTGGTGTTAACGCTGGTTCACTTGAAAAGAATATTCTTGAAAAACACGGTGCTCCTACTGCTGATGCACTTGTAGAGAGCGCTATGTATCATACATCGCTTTTAAACAAGTTTGATTTTGATGATATTGTTATATCAATTAAATCTTCTAACGTACCAACAATGATTGAGGGTTATCGAAAACTCTCACAAACTTGCGATTATCCTTTGCACCTTGGTGTTACCGAGGCGGGAACAAAAAAACTTGGCGTCATAAAAAGTGCTATCGGTATTGGTTCGCTGTTGTGTGATGGCATTGGCGACACAATAAGAGTTTCTCTTACCGATGACCCTGTTGAAGAAGTAAAGGCTGCTTATGATATTTTAAAGGCTCTCGAACTTCAAAAAAACGGTGTTACTTTTGTTTCTTGCCCAACTTGCGGGAGATGTCAAATTGATTTAATACCGCTTGCCAACAAAATAGAAAATGCACTTGAAAACTGCAATAAAAATATAAAGGTTGCTGTTATGGGGTGCGCCGTTAATGGTCCGGGTGAGGCAAAGGACGCCGATATTGGTATTGCAGGCGGTAAAGACGAGGGACTTATATTTAAAAAAGGCGTAATACTTAAAAAAGTTCCTTTTGAAAATCTTTACGATGAATTTATGAAAGAAATTGAAATAATATAGGTTGTAAAATGGCTGAAAAGAAACTACTCGCGCTGTTTAACCGTTGTAACTTTGACGAAGCTCAAATTAAGCTATTTGAAGACGCTGTTGTTACAAGGGTTGCAGCAAATACTGAATATAGAAAGCTTAAAGTTGACATAATCTTTAAAAGTTATGTCAACTTTGTTGCGTTAAATAAATTTATTAAGGACGTAGAAAAAAGTTATAATTTATCTTCGTTTGAAGTAAATCATAGCTTTTGTAATATAGAATTTTCGACAGAATATTGGAAAGACATTGTAAGCTATGTAAGGGTTATAAACCCAGGTGCTAACGGTTTTTTAAATGATTCTAAAATTACTTTTCTAAACGGTGGAATAACTGTTTGCCTAACACACGGCGGCATTGATATGTTAAATTCTATGAGAGTTAATGCATCTATTTCTGATGTTATTTGCGCTCAATTTGGCACTAGTTATAATGTTGAATTTGACGAGAGTAATTGCGTTGTAGAAATGCCTAATTCTAATTTTTATACCGTTGACAGTGCTATTATTCCGCCACCTCAAAAAAGCGAGCAATCTAAACCAAAAGATAATAACTTTAATCCTGAAAACAAATTCAGAAGAAGGTCTTCGAGCGGTCCACTTGAGGTTACAACTCCGTTCAAGGTTGATACCGAAAACTTAATTTTAGGTAATAAAATAAGTTCTAACTTTATTCTTTTAAATGAAGTAGGGGAATCATACGTACCTAACGTTACTGTTGTTGGTAAAATATTTAAGTTTGATTCAAAGCCGACTTTTGATAAAAAAAGTTTAAGATGCTTTATTTACATTTACGATACTACTAACTCAATAATTGCAAAAATGACTTTGCCTTTAGAAAAGGCTGATGAGGTTACTGGCAATTTAAAAGCAGGTAAGTGCATTGCAGTTAGCGGCGACATTGCTTACGATAAGTATGAAGAAGATTATGTTTTAAACTGCAAGGCTATAGCACCTGCAAAGCAGGTTGAAAAGAAAGATTTATGCGAAACCAAGCGTGTTGAACTCCATTTACATACTAATATGTCGGCAATGGACGCTACCAACGATATTGGCGATTTTGTAAAAACCGCAGCAGCTTGGGGACATAAAGCTATAGCTATTACCGACCATGGTGTTTTACAGGCTTATCCTGCTGCGCAGTCTGCCGCAAAAGCAAATGGCATTAAAATGATATATGGTGTTGAGGGCTATCTTGTAGACGACTGCCTTTATGACGAGTATATTGTATTTGACCTTGAAACTACGGGGCTTAATGCCAAAACTGAAAAAATTACCGAAATCGGTGCCTGTAAAGTACGTGGCGGTAAAGTAATAGAAAAATTTCAAACATTTGTTAACCCGCAAATACCTATTCCTACCGAAATCACTCAGCTTACAGGCATAACTAATGAAATGGTAAAAGATGCACCTGTTATTGAACAGGCGCTTGCTGACTTTATTAATTTTTGCGGTAATTATCCAACACTTGTAGCACACAACGCAAGATTTGACTGCTCATTTATTGACCAAGCTTGTATTGGCTGTGGTGTTAAGTTTGCTTATAGAAGCATTGATACAGTTGTTTTATGCAAAACCGCTTTTCCTGAACTTCAAAAAGTTAAACTTAATATTGTTGCCGAGCATTTAGGCTTTAATGAATTCAACCATCATAGAGCCATTGATGACGCCATAATGCTTTCGCGCATTTTTGAGGTATTACTTAATAAAGGTGTTGTTAAAACCTCTGGTGCTGCGTATAAAATTGATAATTTTGATTACAAATCAAAAGATGCCAAACGTTACCACGTAATTTTACTTGTTAAAAACAAAACAGGTCTTAAAAATTTGTATCAGTTAGTTACTTTTTCTGAGATAGACCACTTTTATAGAAAACCGCTTATGTTTAAGAGCGAAATCGCTGCGTACCGTGAGGGACTGCTTGTTGGCAGCGCGTGTGAAGCGGGTGAACTTTACAGAGCTATTCTTGAAAACAAGAGTAAATCTGACTGTCTTGCAATTGCAAATTTCTACGATTATCTCGAAGTTCAGCCTATTGGCAATAATATGCATTTGTTGCGTGAACAGTACGTAACAAGTGAAGAGGCTTTAAGACAAATTAATATTGATATTATTGATTTTGCTCGTAAGCTTTCAAAGCCTGTAGTTGCCACCGGTGACGTTCATTTTCTTAATAAAGAGGACGAGTGCTTTAGGCGCATACTTATGGCAGGCCAAGGCTTTAGTGATGCCGATATTCAGCCGCCGTTATATTTTAGAACAACCGATGAAATGTTAAAAGAGTTCTCGTATTTATCACCTGAACTTGCTAAAAAAGTTGTTGTTGAAGATACTATTTTAATAGCTGAACAGATTGAAGAAATTGTTCCTATTCCCGACGGAATGCACGCGCCCGAACTCGAGGGATGTGAACAAGAACTCAGGGATATTGCTATAAAAACTTGTAAAGAACGCTATGGTGACCCTATTCCCGAATATGTAAAAGAGCGTTTAGAGCGTGAGCTTGACTCTATCATAAACAATGGATATTCTGTTATGTATATGATTGCTCAAAAGCTTGTTAAAAAGTCAAATGATGATGGCTTTTCGGTTGGTTCGCGTGGTTCGGTTGGTTCGTCATTTGTTGCCTCAATGGTAGGTATTTCTGAGGTTAACCCACTTGCACCACACTATTTATGCCCAAAATGTCAATATAGCGAGTTTTTCCACGATGGCTCAGTTGGCTCTGGCTTTGACCTCGATGATAAAGACTGTCCTGTTTGCGGAACACGCTTAAAAACAGACGGTCACGATATTCCTTTTGAAACCTTTCTTGGCTTCAAAGGCGATAAAGTTCCTGATATCGACCTTAACTTCTCGGGTATTTATCAGGCAAAAGCGCATAAATATGTTGAAGAACTTTTCGGCGAGGGTTATGTATTCAAAGCGGGTACCATTGGTACACTTGCTGATAAGACCGCATACGGTTTTGTAAAAAAGTACCTGGAAGCTAAAGGTGTTATTTGTAATAAGGCTGAAATTCAACGACTTATTGAGGGTTGCGTTGGTATAAAGCGTACCACAGGTCAGCATCCCGGAGGTATGGTTGTTATACCTAAAAAATACAGTGTTTACGATTTTTGTCCTGTTCAGCATCCTGCCGATGACCAGAACAGCGATATTTTAACCACTCACTTCGACTTCCATTCGCTTCACGATACTATCTTAAAACTTGATATTCTCGGCCACGACGTGCCGACTATGCTTAAATACTTAAACGATATACAAGACGTTAAGTTTGAAGATATTCCAATGAACGACAAAGAGGTTTACAGCCTTTTAACAAGTCCTGAAAAACTTGGTGTTACACCTTCTGATATTAATTGTGACACCGGTACATTAGCGCTCCCTGAAATGGGAACAGGCTTTGTTCGTCAGATGATGGTTGAAGCCCGTCCCAAAAACTTCTCAGAGCTTTTGCAAATTTCGGGTCTTTCACACGGTACTGACGTTTGGATAGGCAATGCTCAAGAGCTTATTAAAAATAAAACTTGTACAATCGCCGATGTTATCGGTACACGTGACAATATTATGGTTTATCTTATACACAAGGGTCTTGATAAAGGTCTTGCATTTAAGATTATGGAGATTGTACGTAAGGGTAAAGCTACAAAACAGCTTACCGACGAAATGATACAAGAAATGAAAGACCACAATGTACCCGATTGGTATATTGATTCTTGTATGAAAATTAAGTATATGTTCCCCAAAGCCCACGCAGCTGCATACGTTATTTCGGCAATGCGTCTTGGTTGGTATAAAATCAACCGACCGCTCGAGTTTTATACTGTTTATTTCAGCGTGCGACCCGACGGTTTTAATGCTGTTGATGTTATGCAAGGCAAAAATCATCTTCAAGATATTATCAAAAACCTTCAGTCACAAGGTAAACTTAAACAAAAAGACGCTGAAGTTGTTACTACATATCAGATTGTAATTGAAGCACTTGCTCGAGGTATTGAATTTTTACCTGTTGATGTATATAAATCAAAGGCGCACGACTTTGTAATCGAAGACGGAAAAATTCGTATGCCGTTCTCGGTATTTAGCGGTGTCGGTGAGACTGCGGCTGAAAGTATCGAAAATGCAAGAAGCGGCGGACCATACATCTCTCAAGAAGAGTTCAGGTCAAGAACAGGTGTTTCTGGCACCGTTGTTGATATGTTTAACGAAGCCGGTGTTTTTGGTGACATTCCAAGAACAAGCCAATTATCATTATTTTAATTATGGAGTTTTTTAATGCTTAAAAGTTTTTTTGAACAAAACAACATTGAATACGCACAAAATATAAGCCTAAAAGATATTTCAAGCTTTAAAATCGGCGGCGAGGCAAAAATTATTTGCTACCCAAAGAGCGCGAGAGAAGTCTCGCAAATTGTTGTATTTTGTAACCAGTCAAACATCAAATACTTAACATTTGGTAAATGTTCAAATGTTTTGTTTTGTGACTCTGGCATTAAAAAGCTTATTATTAAAACAGATAAAATTAATCACATTAACAAAGTTACTGACGGCTATGAATTTGGCGCAGGTGTGATGCTTGCAAAAGCATCTAAAACCTGTGTCGATAGCGGTTACTCAGGAATGGAATTTTCATATGGTATCCCCGGTAGTATTGGCGGTGCTGTGTATATGAACGCCGGTGCTTACGGCGGCGAAATGAAACAAGTTGTTTCAAGCGTCGAGTATGTTGACGAAAGTGGTAACGTTTGTGTTATTGATAACAATGGTTTAGATTTTTCATATAGGCATTCGTTTTTTAGCAATAAAAATTATATTATTACCTCTGTTACTGTTAAATTGCAAAAAGGTGATATTAATAAATCATTAGATTTAATTAACGAATATCAAACTGCAAGAAAAACGAAACAACCGCTCGAATTTCCAAGTGCAGGCTCTGTTTTTAAACGACCTGATGGTTATTTTGCAGGCAAGCTAATTCAAGATAGCAACCTTAGAGGCTATTCTATTGGTGGTGCGCAGGTAAGCGAAAAGCATTGTGGTTTTATTATTAACAAAGGTGACGCTACAGCAAAAGACGTTCTTTTGTTAATTGATTTTATTAAAGATACTGTTTATAAAAACTTTAATGTTGAGCTCGAATGTGAATTAAAATATATTCAAGATTAAGTGAGATTTAATTATGTCGTTTTCTTCTGATACAAAATACGAGATATGTGAGTCGAAAATCAAAAATAATTGCTGTAAAGATGCTTTACTTTACGGGCTGATTTTGTTTGCCCAGACTGTATCTAACGACATTTTAAAGCTAACTACCGAAAATGTTGTAGCAATTAACTTGTTAAATCAGCTTTCTAATCAGGTTTGTAAGGTTAACTTTTCAATTGATGAAAATTTAAACTCGTATTATGCTTATGTCGACGGTGAAAGACTTGAAAAGATTTATGACAAGTTTTTTATACGTGTTAACAATACAATTGACCATAAAATAAGTGCTGTTATAACTGAAAATACCTGTTGTAAATTTGCGTTTTTAAAGGGTGCGTTTTTGGCGGCAGGGTATGTTTCAAACCCGAGCTCTCGCTATCACTTTGAAATTTCTACGCCGTATTACACACTTGCAAAAAACCTCAACAAACTTTTAAACGATTTAAATTTTAATGCAAAAACCATCGTCAGAAAATCTAATTACGTTGTGTATATGAAAGAAAGCGAAAGCATTGAGCGTTTTTTGTGTTCGATTGGAGCCAACAGTGCTGCTTTTTCGTTTATGGATGCTAAAATATATAAAGAAATGCGCAACTATTCAAACAGGGTATCTAACACAAAATTACATAATATTGAAAAAACACTAAATAAATCAGTTGAACAGGTAAAGGCAATTGAAATTATTCAAAAAAATATAGGTCTTGATTCGCTTGACAGTGACCTAAAACAAATTGCTAAATTAAGAGTTGATAACCCTGATAAATCGTTAAACGAACTTGTTGCCTTGTCAGGTAACGCTTTTAGCCGTTCAGGTCTTAACAGAAGACTTAAAAAATTAATTGAGATTTCACAGACAATCGGAGAAAACTAATGGAACAATTTGTACATTTACATGTGCATACTGAATATAGCCTTTTAGATGGTGCTGCAAGAATGGACAAGCTTATTGACAAGGCAATAAGCCTTGGCCAACCTGCACTTGCAATTACTGACCACGGCAATATGTACGGTGTTGCGGAGTTTTATAAAAAAGCCATTAAAAAAGGCATTAAGCCGATTATTGGTTGTGAGGTTTATGTTGCCGCTGACGACAGAAAAAGCAAGTTCCGTGCCGAAGATTTTAACAATAACCATCTTGTTTTACTTGCAAAAGATAACGAGGGATATAACAATCTTTTAAAAATAGTTTCGGACGCTTTTATAAATGGTTTTTATTATAAACCAAGAACCGATTTAGAGTTTTTAAAAGCCCATTCTAAAGGTATTATTGCGCTTTCGGGTTGTTTTGCGGGTCTTGTGCAAAAATACATTTTAATTGATGATTTGGTGACCGCTCAAAAAACGGCGCTTCAACTCAAAGAAATTTTTGGCGACGATTTTTATCTTGAACTGCAAAATCATTTTACAGACAACGATAAAAAAGTAATTGACGGTATCTTATCTATTTCAAATAACACTGGTATTCCTATAGTTGCTACCAACGATGTTCACTATATTGAAAAGCATGACTCTTTTTTACAAAAGGTTTTGCTTTGTATTGGTATGAATAAAACTCTTACACAAGAAAACCCCCTTAGTTTTGATACTGAAGAGTTTTACTTAAAATCTCAAAAAGAGATGGAGCTTTTGTTCCCTGAGGCCCCTGAGGCTATTTCTAACGCTTTTAAAATTGCTGAAAAATGTAATGTTCAGCTTGATTTTGATTCACTGCATTTACCTAAATTCAAAACGCCTCAAAATATTGATAGCTTTGAATATTTATACAAAAAATGTCACGATGGACTTATAAAAAGGTACGGTGACGAAGCGCATTTAGAGCGCCTTGAATATGAGCTCGAAACAATCAGAAAAATGAACTTTGTTGACTATTTTTTAATTGTTTCAGATTTTGTGAATTATGCAAAAAATAACGAAATTCCCGTTGGCCCTGGGCGTGGTAGTGCAACAGGCTCACTTGTTTCATATTGCCTTGGTATAACCGACATTGACCCTATGCGATTTGGGCTCATCTTTGAGCGCTTTTTGAACCCCGGTCGTGTTTCAATGCCCGATATTGATATTGACTTTTGTATTGAAAGGCGAAACGAGGTATTAACTTATTTAATCGCTCGTTACGGTATAAACTCTGTCACACAAATTATCACCTTTGGAACACTCGCGGCACGTGCTGCTGTTCGCGACGTAGGTCGTGTTCTTTCAGTACCTTTTTCTACTGTCGAGTCAATTGTTAAGCATTTTTCTTCAAATGTTGGTGTTACTATTTCTTCGGTGTTAGAATCTGATAAAGACCTGAAGGCTCAATACGACACAAACGATGAAGTGAAAAAACTTTTAGATACCGCAATGGCGGTTGAGGGTTTTCCAAGACATGCTTCAACTCACGCGGCAGGGGTTGTTATTACTAACGGTCCTGTAAGTGATTATGTACCCCTTGCAAAAAATGACGACGTTATTGTTACGCAATATCAAAAGAACGAGGTTGAGCAATTAGGACTTTTAAAGGTTGACTTACTCGGTCTTCGCAATATTACAGTTATCGATAAAACTGTTAAATTAATCAAGCAATCTCAAGGCGATTTTTGTATTGAAAACGTTGCTGACGATGATTTGGCAACATATTCTCTTTTAAGTTCAGGTAATACTTTGGGTGTGTTCCAGCTTGAAAACGGAGGTATGCGTAAGCTACTTGTTGGTTTAAAACCCAACTGTATTGATGATATAATTGTCGCTATATCGCTCCATCGACCTGGGCCTATGGAATCTATTCCAAAATACCTCGAAAACCGTAAATATCCAGAGAAAATCAAATATATCACACCAAAACTTGAGCCAATTCTCAAAAACACTTTCGGCTGCATAGTATATCAAGAACAAGTTATGCAAATTGCAAGGGAGCTTGCAGGCTATACCTATGAGCACGCCGATATTTTACGCGCGGCTATGAGTAAGAAAAAAGCCGATATTATGCAAAATGAACGCGAGTTGTTTATTGGCGGTTGCAAACAAAACGGAATTTCACAAGATGTTGCAACTGCCGTGTTTAATCAAATGAGTGAGTTTGCACGCTACGGTTTTAATAAGTCGCATGCGGCGGGTTATGCCCTTATAGCGTATAGAACAGCATATTTAAAAACTAATTATCCTTACGAATTTATGGCATCGCTATTGTCGAGTGTTATGTTTAATACCGATAAAACTAAAGAATATATAAACGAATGTCAGCGTATTGGTGTTAAGGTGTGTTCCCCGGATATTAATAAGAGTTGTGCTGAATTTACTTGTTGCGATAATGTTGTATATTATGGACTTGCCGCAATTAAAAACGTTGGTAAAAAGCTTGCAGTATCAATTGAAAACGAGCGCAGAATTAATGGCATGTTTAAAGATTTTACCGATTTTGTTTATCGAATACCTTCGGGCGACATTACAAGGCGCGGTCTTGAAAACATGATAACGAGCGGCTGTTTTGATTGCTTTGGCTTTTCAAGAAGGCATCTGCTTTCGGTTTATGACAGGGTATTAAATAATGCTGCAATTGCCAAAAATGAATTTGATACAAACCAGGTTTCTTTTTTTGATGAAGACGAACCCGATTTTGAGGTTGATTTTTTCAAAAACCCTTTACCCGAGTTTGAACTTTCAAAGAAGCTTTTATTTGAAAAGGAAAGCCTTGGTCTTTATATTTCGGACAGTCCTTTAAAAAAGTTTAAGCCTGTGTATGATTCGGGTAACTATGCCGTTATATCTGATTTTGAAAAGTTTAGTGATGAGCAAAGAGTTAAGCTTTTTGGTGTTGTAGATACTGTTAAGCTTGTTAAAACCAAGCAACAAAGAACCATGGCTTATGTAAAAATCGAGGATATATCAGGCTATATTGACGTAATTTTCTTTCCAAAACAATACGACCAATATAGAAGTTTTTTAAACACCGGCGATTGTATTGAGGTTGGCGGTATGTTTTCTAAAAAAGACGAAGAAACACTTCAATTTGTTTGTAACTTTGCAAACTTTCCGTTGGCAAGTGAAATTTTAGAGCAATACCAAAAACTATATATTAATTTTAGGTCTCAAAATTCTATTGAATATGACAGAACCATAGGTTTATTACGACAATTTCCGGGCAAAAATATATGTATATTTCATTTTAGTGACACAAACAAAACTGTTTCTACTGCCAAAAAGATTGGCGTTACACTAGACAATGCTCTCATACGAGAATTAAAAATTCTACTTGGTGATAAAAACATTGTGATAAAGTAGTTGCTTTTTGTCAAAATGTGTTGTAAAATCTAATACTAGATGATATTTTTGGAGGTTTAGCGATGAGCACAAAAGTTAAAAAAATCGGTGTTCTTACTAGCGGCGGCGATGCACCGGGTATGAATGCTGCTGTTAGAGCTGTTGTAAGAACAGCATTACACATGGGTATTGAAGTTGTTGGTATTAGACAAGGTTATAAAGGTCTTATCAACGGCGACATTATTGCTATGAACTATACCAGCGTTTCGCGTGTTATTAACAAGGGCGGTACTTTCTTATATTCAGCTCGTTGTCTTGAGTTTAAAGAACACGAAGGCGTTATGAAAGCAGTTCAAACTTGTAAAGAACACAATATCGATGGTATTGTTGTTATTGGTGGCGACGGCACTTTCAGAGGTGCTGCCGACCTTTCAAAAAATGGTATTCCTTGTGTAGGTATTCCTGCAACTATTGATAACGATATCGGTATTAGTGAAAGCACTATCGGTTTTGATACCGCTGTAAATACAGCTATTGATATGGTTGATAAACTTCGTGATACTATGGAGTCACATGACAGATGCTCTGTAGTTGAGGTTATGGGTAGACATGCAGGCTACGTTGCTCTTTACACTGGCATTTCAACTGGCGCAAACGCTGTTATTGTACCTGAGGTTGAATGGAAATATGAGGATGTTTTGAACAGCATCCGTGAAGCACAAGCAGTTGGTAAAAGACACTTTATTATTATTGTTGCTGAAGGCGTTGGCAACAGCCACGAGCTTGCTGCTAAAATCGAAAAGGATACCGGCATTGTAACTCGCGCAACCATTACAGGTCACGTTCTTCGCGGTGGTTCGCCCACAGCAGATGATAGAGTAAAAGCAACTCGTCTTGGCAACTATGCTGTTCATCTCTTATGTGATGGTTACAGCAATGTTGTTTGCGGTTTAAACAAAGGTGAACTTTGCAATTTTGACGTTCAACAAGCGCTCACAATGAAAAAACCTTTCCCTATGGAATTATACAATTTGTTCAACGAGACAAGCAAATAATTTGAAAATAGTATTGATATTTGTATTTTTGTAATATATAATATTAATACTTTTTGCGCCGGTGTGATGGAATTGGCAGACGTGCTGGACTCAAAATCCAGTGGTAGCGATACCGTACCGGTTCGACCCCGGTCACCGGCACCAACCCCTGTAACTTGTTTACAGGGGTTTATTTTTTACATATATTAACAAAAACTTGACATAATAATATAAAAAAATATATAATAGATAAAATTATGCTTAACAAGGAGAATAATTATGAACATCCCTGAAATGTTCGGTTATAATGTATTTAATGACCGTGAAATGAAAAAGCGTTTGTCTAAAGAAATTTACGATTCTTTAACAAACACCATCGGTCAACATATGGAGCTTGACATAAATATTGCCAACGAAGTAGCTAACGCTATGAAAGAGTGGGCAATTGAGCGCGGCGCAACGCATTATACACATTGGTTCCAACCAATGACTGGTATAACCGCAGAAAAGCACGACGGATTTATAACTCCGCAGGCTGACGGCTCGGTTATTATGGAGTTTTGTGGTAAAGAGCTTATAAAGGGTGAGTCAGATGCTTCGAGTTTTCCTTCAGGTGGCATACGTGCAACCTTTGAGGCACGCGGTTATACTGCTTGGGACCCCACTTCGTATGCGTTTATCAAAGACGATTCACTTTGTATACCAACAGTTTTTTGTTCTTATACAGGCGATATGCTCGATAATAAAACACCCCTTTTAAAATCAATTGACCTTGTTAGCAAAGAAAGCTTGCGTCTGTTAAAATTACTTGGCTATAGCGACGTTAATTGTGTTAACGCAACCGTTGGTGCCGAGCAAGAATATTTTTTGGTAGACAAGCACCTTTACGAGCAGCGTAAAGACCTTATCTTTACCGGTAGAACACTCTTTGGCGCGCCAGCACCCAAGGGGCAAGAGATGGACGACCACTATTTTGGTGCGCTTAATACTCGCGTTAAAAACTATATGAAAGAGCTTGATGAAGAGCTTTGGAAGCTTGGTGTTTATGCAAAAACCGAGCATAATGAGGCTGCTCCTGCACAGCATGAGCTTGCACCTGTCTACTGTGCTACCAATATTGCAATTGACCATAACCAAATCACAATGGAGCTTATGAAAAAGATTGCAAATAAGCACGGTTTGGTATGTCTTTTACACGAAAAACCCTTTAAAGGCGTTAACGGAAGCGGTAAACATAACAACTGGTCGCTTGCAACTGATACAGGCATTAACTTGTTTAAACCCGGCAAAAAGCCTTATGAAAATAAGTTGTTTTTAATCTTTCTCGCAGCTGTTATTAAAGCCGTTGACGAGCATCAAGATTTGTTAAGATACTCTGTTGCATCTCCTGCAAATGACCATCGTCTTGGCGGTAACGAAGCTCCGCCTTCAATTGTTTCTATGTATCTTGGTCGCGAGATTGAAGATATTGTTGAATGTATTTCTAAAGGCGTTGAATACGAGAGCACTGCCGTGTCAAAACTTCACACCGGTGTTGATGTTCTTCCTGACTTTAAAATGGATACTGCCGACAGAAACAGAACTTCACCATTTGCTTTTACAGGTAATAAGTTTGAATTCAGAATGCCTGGTTCTTCAATGTCTGTTTCAACTGTTAATATGGTTTTAAATACCATCACTGCCGATGTGCTTTCTGGCTTTTCAGCTCGCCTTGAAAATTGTGATAATGTTGAAAACGAAGTGAATTCAATACTTCGCGATACATTTACTGCACACAAACGCATTATCTTTAGTGGTAATAACTATTCAAAAGAATGGGTTGAAGAAGCAAAGAAGAGGGGACTTCTTAATTTAAAAACAACTGTTGATGCAATTCCGTCTATATGTGACCCGAAGAACGTTGAGCTTTTTACAAGGCATAAAGTGTTTACCGAAAAAGAACTTTTAGCGCGTGCGGAAATCGCTTATGACAATTACTCTAAAACAATCAATATTGAAGCAAAAACAATGATTGATATGGCAAGCAAAGATATTCTTCCTGCTGCTATTGAGTATTGCTCATTTTTAGAAAACACCTTAAACACTAAGAATAAGCTTAAAATGTTTACTAAAAATGATGCTGTGTTTAAAATTCATAATCAAACTTTGTTACTTTACAACGAGCTTTACGATAACATCGAAAAGCTTAAATACGATTTAATTGTAACAAAATCGATTAAAAACGTTAGTGAAAGAGCAAACGAGTTTTGCTTTACCGTGCTTGAAGACATGAATAAATTAAGACAAACTGCCGATAGCCTTGAGCTTGTAGTTCCTGCATCATACTGGCCGTATCCTGTTTATTCAGAACTTATGTTCAGCATTTATTAACAAACCGCAAAAAGCCGCAAGATTTACTTGCGGCTTTTTTATTTTATATTGACAAAAATTCTATATATGTTATATTATATATATTATTAATAATAGGAGTAGTATTATGTCTGTTAGAAGTATGACCGGTTACGGACGCGCATCAGGTGTAATCGGAAACAAAGAAATTAGCATTGATTTAAAATCAGTTAACCATAGATATTTCGATTTTAACTGTAAACTATCTAAAGACTTTTTGTTTTTAGAAGATAAGCTTAAAGCAAAAGTTAATTCGGCAGTTTCACGCGGTAAAATCGATTTTTATCTGTTTATAGATAGCGGCAAGGGTGATGCATATACTGTTGATATTAACGAGCCGCTTGCAAACGGCTACATAAACGCTTTTAAACAAATAAGTAAAAAGTTTAAAATCAAAAACGACATCACATCGTCGTTTGTTATGCGCCTTCCTGACGTGGTTAAACTTAAGAAAGCCGAACTCGACGAAGAACAGCTTGAAAAAGTTGTTTTTGAGCTTTTAGACCAAGCGCTTTTAGAGTATAACCAGATGCGTCTGACTGAGGGAGAAAAATTAAAAGAATATATTTTAGAAAATCTTGATACAATTTTACAAACTGTTGACAAGATTGAGAAATTAGCGCCACAGTCAATAGAAGCGTACAAAGAGCGTCTATATTCTAAAATTAAAGATGTTCTTGAAGACAAAGACGTTGATGAGCAACGTTTAATTACCGAGGTCGCAATATTTGCTGACAAGGTTGATGTTGGCGAAGAAACGGTAAGACTTCGCAGTCACATTTCGCAGTTTAAAGATTTGCTTGAGTCAAACGACGGCGCAATCGGTAAAAAGCTTGACTTTATTGTTCAAGAAATGAATCGAGAAATCAATACAACAGGTTCAAAATGTAACTCGGTTGAAATTACACGCCTTGTTGTTGATACTAAATCGGTTATTGAAAAAATAAGAGAACAAATTCAAAACATTGAGTAGAGGCTAATATGAAATTAATTAACATTGGTTTTGGTAATATGGTTAATTCTTCAAGAGTGGTAGCGATTATAAGCCCCGAAAGCGCGCCTGTTAAACGTATCGTTCAAGAAGCGCGTGAAAGCAGGGTACTTGTTGACGCTACATATGGAAGAAGAACAAGGGCGGTTATTATAACTGACAGCGACCATGTTATTCTTTCATCATTACAACCTGAAACTGTTGCAAATCGTCTTGACGATAGCAATAACGAGGAGGATACCGACGATGAGTAAAGGTAACATCGTTATTGTATCGGGACCTTCTGGCGTTGGCAAAGGCACCGTTTTAAAATATGTGTTTGAAAAATACGATAATATTGTTTATTCGGTTTCAAACACCACACGTAAGCCTCGAGATGGTGAGATTGACGGCGTTCATTACAACTTTATAACTACCGAACAATTCGAGCAAAACATAAAAGAGGGTAAAATGCTTGAGTATGCAAAATACTGCGGCAATTACTACGGCACAAGTCTTGACTATGTTGAAAGCATGACAAGCCAGGGCAAAGATGTGATTTTAGAGATTGAGGTTCAGGGCGCTCTTCAAATTATTGAAAAAATACCCGAAGCCGTTTCAATATTTATTTTACCGCCTTCACTTGATGAGCTACACGCAAGACTCACAGGCAGAGGTACCGAAACACAAGAGGTTATTGATAACCGAATTGAACAGGCTCACTTTGAGCTTTCTTTTGCTGACAAATATCAATACAAAGTAATTAATGCCAAGGTTGAAACTGCAGGCGACGAAATTATTGATATTTTAAATAAATCAAGAAATTAATTTATGAGGTGAATTATTATGATGCTTTATCCCGCAATTGGTGAACTTGAAAAAGTAACACAAAGCAGATACGCTCTTGTTACTATCACTGCAAAACGTGCAAGACAGCTTTTAGAACAATCAGAACAAGAAGGAACTACTCTTGCCGATAAACCCGTTAAGCTTGCTATTAACGATATAGCAAACGGCGTTGTTAAATGCAAAGATATTTTTGAAAAGGACTAAAACAATTTTTTAAGAAAGTGAAAAAACGTATGGCTTTATGTGTTAGCGTTGCAATTGACGACATAATTAACAAAATCGACAAGCTATACGATTATTGTGTCCCTGAGCAATACGCCGGTGAAATAACTGTTGGCGTTAGAGTTGTTGTTCCGTTTTCAAAGTCAAATATGACAAAAAAAGCAGTTGTTTTAAATGTTTTTGACTGTGACGATTTTGATAATTTAAAAACAATCATTTCAGTTGTTGATAAAGAACCTGTAATTAACGCTTTTCAGGTTGAGTTACTTAAGCTGTTAAAATCTAAATACTTTATAACTCACTATAAGGCTTTTAAAACAATTGTTCCAAGAGGAATTGATTATAAGATTAATCAAAAATATTTTGCACTTGAAAACCTTGAAAGTCAAAACGAGCAACTGTACACGCTTATTAAGTCTAAGAAAAACGGAATTAAATTTGAGCAAGTTCCAAAACACCTTGTTTTTGATTTTAAACAACAGCTCGCAGTCGGTAACATCGTCTCTGATGTTGATTTTTCGTTAAGTCAGGGCCGCACCGAAAAGTACTTAAGTTTACAAATTGAAAACAATGAGCTTGAAGAATATATTGCAAATATCAACCCGCGATTTGAAGCACAACGCGATTTACTTCGTTTGTTTTTAGACTATAACGAACTTTCTTGCCACGACGCGATGTACTATAGCGGTTGTTCAATGAGCACAGTTAACACACTTGCTAAAAAAGGTATAATTACCGTTTCTTCAAAGCGGATACAAAACAATCCCTATAACGATTTAGAAAGAAAATTTGAACTTTCTGATATAACTCTTACACCAGAGCAAAATGCGCTTTTTGAATCAATCAAAGGCGATTTTAACAAATATGCGACTCATCTTGTTTACGGTGTTACCGGCAGCGGAAAAACGCTTGTTTATATCTCACTTATTGACGAGATTGTAAAACAGGGTAAATCTGCAATGTTTATGGTCCCTGAAATTTCACTCACACCGCAAACTCTTGCAAGGTTCTATTCGAGATATGGCGACAAAGTCGCAGTAGTTCATAGCGGACTTTCGCCGCGCGAACGCGCTGACGAATGGCAAAAAATTAAATCACATGAAAGTGCCGTTGTTGTTGGTACAAGAAGCAGTGTGTTTGCTCCGGTTAACAACCTGGGGATTGTTATTATTGATGAAGAACATGAGTCAAGTTATAAATCTGAAAGCTCACCCCGTTATCACGCAAGAGATATTTCAAAATATATTTGCTCAAAAAACAATATCCCGCTTGTTTTAGGCTCGGCAACACCGCTTATTGAAAGCTTTTATTTTGCTAAAAAGGGTATTTATAAATACCACAGTCTTACAAAGCGATATAATGATAACCCGCTTCCTCAAACCGAGATTATCGATATGTGTACAGCCTACAAAGAGGGCGAACAATCATTTTTGAGTTATGAACTTAAAGAAGCAATCGAAAATACTCTCGAAAATAAAGAACAAACAATTCTGTTTTTAAACCGACGCGGCGCAAATACAGTAGTTGGTTGCCGTAGCTGTGGCTATATTGCAAAATGCCCCAACTGTAATGTGTCGCTTACATATCACTCTGCTAACAACCGTTTAATGTGTCATTATTGCGGACATAGTATTAAACAGTTTGATAAATGTCCCGAGTGTGAAAGTGAACACATTAAAAAGCTTGGAATAGGTACACAACTTGTCTATTCTGAAATTCAAGACCTTTTTCCTAATGCAAAAATTTTGCGTATGGATTTTGATACTGTTGATTCGTATATTTCATACGGCGACAAGCTTAACGATTTTAAAAACGGCAAGTACGATATCATGCTCGGCACACAAATGGTTGCAAAAGGACTTGATTTTCCTAATGTAACCTTAGTTGGCGTTATCAATGCCGATATTTCGTTGCACTTTGACGACTTTAGAGCAAACGAGCGTACCTTTTCACTTTTAACTCAGGTTTGCGGTCGTTCAGGCAGAGCAGGCAAAGAGGGAAGAGCGCTTATTCAAACATATTCGTTCGACAACGAGGTTATCAATTTTGCAAAAATGCAAAATTACGATTTGTTCTATGAGTACGAAATAAAATTCCGTAAAGCGCTATTGTATCCGCCTTTTTGTGATTTGGTCAGCTTTACTGTAAGCAATATAAGTCAAAGCCAGTCTGTAAAAGATGCACACAGGTTATTTGATTTTATTAACCAAAAAGCCAATGCTGATTATAACGATATACCGTTTAAACTGTTAAATCCTGTTGCACCAAAAATTGCAAAGTTCAACGATAAATATCGGTGTAATTTACTTGTTAAAACAAAGGCGGTTAAAAAACTATATTTGCTGCTTGAAGAATCTATCAAGTTTTTTGAAGATAATACTAAAAGTGAGTTAACAATAAACGTTAACCCTTTGAATAATATTTGAGGTAAAAATGGCACTTAGAGAAATTGTAAAAAACGATAACGAGTTTTTATCAAAAAAGTCACGCAAGGTTGAGGTTATTGACCAAAGAATTATTGACCTTGTAGAAGATATGAAACAGACTCTTATAAAATCTGGCGGTGTTGGTCTTGCTGCTCCGCAGGTTGGTATACTTAAAAGAATTTTTGTTGTTGATGTTGGTGAACAAGACAGTCCTGATATAATGGTATTTATTAATCCCGAGCTACTTAAGAAAAAAGGCAAGAACGATAAGTATATTGAGGGCTGCCTTTCATACCCCGGCAGAAGCTTTAAAATTACAAGACCTAATTTTGTGTCAATGCAGGCGCAAAACATTAACGGCGAATGGTTTACTATTGAGGCCGAAGACTTTTTGGCAAGAGCTTTAATGCACGAAAATGACCACCTTGACGGCATAACCATTCCGCAAATAGGCAAAGAGGTATTTGATTAATGCAAAAATTAAATGTTGTTTTTATGGGTACGCCCGACTTCGCGCTACCTTCACTAACAGCTCTATTTAATAAACATAATGTTGTTGCTGTCTTTTGTCAGCCCGACAAAGCAAACGCCAGGGGAAACAAAGTTATTTACGGACCTGTAAAAGAATTTGCAATTAGCAACAATATTCCGGTTTATCAGCCCGATACTTTTAAAAACGATAGCTGTAAACAAATCATTGAAGAACTTAATCCTGACATAATTGTTGTTGCAGCGTATGGTAAAATCTTGCCCGAGTATGTTTTAAACTTTCCAAAGTACGGCTGTATTAACGTACACGGTTCATTGCTACCCAAATATCGCGGCGCATCGCCTATACAGGCTTCGGTTTTAAATGGTGATAAGGTTACAGGCAATACGATTATGTATATGTCAAAAGGTTTAGACTGTGGCGATATTATTTTGCAGCAGCCTTTGGAGATAGGTGAGTACGAAACCGCGGGTGAACTGTTTGACAGAATGAGCAAGCAAGGTGCCGACTGTCTTATAGAGGCAATTGAAAAAATTGTTAACGGCACTGCAACGAGAACTCCACAAAACGATAGTGAAAGCAGTCATGTTGGTTTTATTTCAAAAGATATGGGTAAACTTGACTTTAGTAACTCCGCTTTTGAAATAAAATGCAAGGTTTACGGCTTAAATCCGTGGCCATCAGCATATATTGAAAACCAAAACGGTTTTTACAAAATTCATAAGGTTTTAATGGGCAATAAAACAAACAAGCCCGAAGGCACAATCATTGGTGTTTCTAAGCTTGGAATTGAGGTTGCCTGTGGCGATAACAATAGTGTTATCATAACTGAAATTCAAAAACAAGGTAAACGCAAAATGGATGCGTATTCATTTACTTTAGGGCATACTATATCGGAGGGGCAATCTATTTATTCTTTATAGGAGGACCTATGTTTTATTACGATTATTATTCACTTGTTTTACTGCTTCCGCTTGTTATTTTTTCGTTTATTATTCAGGCAATTCTTAATTCGACTTATAGCAAATACTCAAAAGTTAATAACTCGCGCACATTAACCGGCGCCGAGGCTGCAAAACAAATTTTAAGTAATGCAGGTATTTATGATGTTTCGGTTGAGTGCATTGGCGGTAATTTAACCGACCACTTTGACCCGACAAAAAAAGCAGTAAGGCTTTCGCAAGATGTTTTTAACGGAACTTCAGTAGCTTCAGTTGGTATTGCTGCACATGAGGTTGGTCACGCAATTCAACACAATGAAGGGTATTTACCTGTAAAAATCAGGTCGAGTGTTGTTGGAATTACTAACTTTAGCTCAAGAATACTTTACTTTTTAATTCTTTTAAGCTTTATTTCAGGTATCCCTGTAATTTGCGATATTGCAGTATTGTGTTTTGCAATAATATTCTTTTTTCAGCTTATCACTTTGCCTGTTGAATTTAATGCAAGTTCAAGAGCAATTAAAAACATTGAGTCATTACATTTTTCATCAACTGATTTAACAGGTGTTAAAAAAGTTTTATCATCTGCTGCTATGACTTATGTTGCTGCAATGCTTGTATCACTTGCTCAAATGGTTTCATTTATTTTAAGGAGCAGAAATAGACGCTGATGGATGTTTCAAGAACAACAGCACTTAATATATTGATTGAATTTGATAAATCGGGAACATTTCCTAATTTGTCGTTGAAAAAGCATTTGCGCGATATTGGCTCAAAACGAGATGCTGCTTTTATTACCGCACTTGTTTATGGCGTTATCGAAAAGAAAATAACGCTCGACTACTATATTTCAAAAGTATCGAGCGTTAAGCTTAAAAAAATTAATGTGTGCGTAATCAATATTTTACGACTTGGTCTTTACCAAATAATGTTTATGTCTACGCCGCACAGCGCCGCTTGTAATACTTCGGTAGAACTTGCCAAGAAAAACGGACAATATAAAAGTGCATCGTTCGTAAATGCGATTTTAAGAAAACTAAGTCAATGTTATAACAATATTGAGCTGCCAACCGATAGGCTTGATTATCTCTCGGTTAAATATTCGGTTGGTATGCCTGTTTTAAACAAGTTATATCAGGTTTTAAATGACGATGTTGAAGCATATTTAAGCTTTGACCATAAAAAAGATTTACATATTGCTGTTAACACAACAAAGGTTACTACAAAGCAACTTGTTAATCTTTTAAAACTTGAAAATATTGACGCATATCAAACTGATTTTGATGGCCTTTTGAAAATTAAAGACGGTTTTGACGTTGAAAACAGCTCGGCATTTAAAAATGGGTTGTTTCACGTTATTGGGCTTGCATCATACATTGTTAGCAAAACGACCGTGTTTAATAACTGTCAATCACTTATAGATATGTGCTCGGCTCCGGGTGGTAAAACCTTTTCAATTTGTTATTCGTATAACGATAATATCGAAATTACCGCTTTTGATTTACATCAGCATAAGATTAACAACCTGCAGCAGTCGTGCAAACGCCTTGGTCTTAATAATGTTTTTCCGTTTTTAAACGATGGTACTGTTTTAAATGCAAAGTACATAGGTACTGCTGATTGTGTTTTATGCGATGTGCCTTGCAGCGGCCTTGGTGTAATCAACAATAAACCCGACATCAAATACAACGATATTGACTTTGACTCTTTAATTGAAATTCAATACAAAATTTTAGGCTGTGCCTCAAGTTATTTAAAATCAGGCGGCAGACTGGTTTATTCAACTTGTACTATCAACCCTGACGAAAATCAAAACCAAATTAAAAGGTTTTTGAATGAACACACTGATTTTGAAATTGAAGATAATTCAAATGTTTTTAACTTGAAAAATGAGTATACATTTTTACCGCACAAAGATAAAACTGATGGATTTTATTATTGTGTTTTAAAAAAGAAATAACGAGGTGTTATTAATTAAAACTGAAATAAGGTCGCTCACTCTTGAAGCGTTACAACAAAATATTGAGCTTTTGGGCATGCCAAAATTCAGAGCCTTACAAATTTTTAAATGGCTACATAAAGGTGTTCAGTCTTTTGAACAAATGACAAACTTATCAAAAGCTGACCGCCAGCTGCTAAGCGAAAATTATTTTATTGCAACTGTAAATGTTCATAAAAAATTTGTTTCAAAAATTGATGGCACCGTCAAGTTTTTATTTAAACTTTACGACGGTAATTTTATTGAAACTGTTGTTATGAAATATAATCACGGTTATTCAATATGCGTATCAAGTCAGGTTGGCTGTAAAATGGGGTGTACCTTTTGCCAGTCTACAAAAGGCGGACTTATCCGTCATTTGTTTGCAGGAGAAATTTTAGGTCAGATACTGAGCGCGCAAAATGAACTTAATATCCGCATTTCAAACGTTGTTATGATGGGCATTGGTGAACCGCTTGATAACTTTGATAACGTTATTGATTTTTTAAAAATTGTAAACCATCCTGATGGTGTTAATATTGGCTATAGACACATTTCTTTATCAACATGCGGTCTTACTGAAAAAATTATAGAACTCTCAAAATATAATTTACCAATTACACTTTCAATTTCATTACACTCGGCATTTAATGATAAGCGTACAAATATGATGCCGGTTAATAAAAAATATAACGTTGAAAAATTGATTGATGCTTGTAGACAGTATCAATCTGTTACCGGTCGCAGAATATCTTTTGAATATTCACTTGTGTCGGGTGTAAACGATGCTGATGAAGATGCAATCCAACTGTTTAACACACTTAAAGGGTTGCTTTATCATATAAACTTAATTCCAATAAATAGAATACAAAACGGAAGTTATTATCCTCCCGATTTTAAAAAGGTCGAGCATTTTTGCAACATACTTAACAAAATGGGGGCAACATGCACAGTAAGACGAACACTTGGTTCTGATATTTCTGCTTCATGTGGACAACTTCGTAGCAAATATACTGATAACGAGGTGATATAAATTGATAATATACGGTTCAAGTAACATCGGCAAAGTCCGAAAAGACAATCAAGATTCATATATGCTTGATACTTTGCAAAACGGCATAGGCTATGCTGTTGTATGCGACGGTATGGGCGGTGCTTCAGGCGGAAAGGTTGCAAGCTTAAACGCTGTAAACCTGTTTACATCATTAATTGTTGATTTAAAACCCGATATGCCTGAACAACAAATTCTTGATACCTTTGAAAAAGCGATTAAAAAATCTAACTTTGAAATTTATAATAAGAGCTTAAACAACCCTGAACTTGTTGGTATGGGTACAACTCTTGTTGGCGCTGTTGTAGTTGGCAACAAAGCGTATGTTGTTAACATTGGTGATAGCAGATGCTACTTGCTTCACAATGATGTAATTAAAAGAATTACAAAAGACCACTCAGCAGTTCAGGAACTTGTCGACCAAGGCGTTTTAAACGAGGCGCAAGCCCGTAATCATCCCAACAAAAACATAATTACAAGAGCACTTGGTGTTGATTATGATGTTGAATACGATGTCTTTATAGAAGACGTCAGCAAAAACGACTTTTTACTTTTGTGTACCGACGGAATAACAAATTACATTGATGACCTTGAAATTCCGTTTGAAATTATTAAAAATCCCGAGACTGCACCAAATAGATTGATTGAACTTTCAAATTCACGCGGTGGCGCTGATAACTCAACGGTCGTTATCATTAAGATATAGGAGGCTTTAATACTGTGGATAAATTTATTGGTAAAACATTAAACGATAGATATATTTTAACCGAAATTGTCGGTGTTGGCGGAATGGCTGTTGTTTACAAAGCTTTTGATAAAGTTGTAAACAGAGTCGTTGCTGTTAAAATTTTAAAAGAAGAATTTATGTCTGATGCTCAATTCAGACGTCGCTTTGCCAACGAATCAAAGGCAATCACAATGCTTTCACAAAACAACATTGTTGATGTGTATGATGTATGCTTAGAGGGTGACCTTATGTATCTTGTTATGGAGTACATTGACGGTATAACATTAAAAGAATACATTGACAAAGTTAAAGTGCTCGATTGGCATGAGGCGGCTTTTTATATTAAACAAATACTAAAAGCAATGTCGCATGCTCATGAACGCGGAATTGTTCATAGAGATTTAAAACCTCATAACATTATGCTTCTTCGTGATGGCACAATTAAGGTGACTGACTTTGGCATAGCCAAGCTTTCAAAATTTGATACTCAAACAATTACCGACAAAGCAATTGGTTCGGTTCACTATATTAGCCCTGAACAAGCAAGCGGTGATAGAACTGATGAAAAAACCGACATTTATTCTGTTGGTGTTATGCTTTACGAAATGCTTACAGGTACATTGCCTTTTATTGCTGACACCGCAGTTTCTGTTGCCCTTATGCAAGTACAGGCTCAGCCTACTTTGCCAAGAGATATTAACGACACTATTCCCGAAGGCATTGAAGAAATTACAATTAAGGCGATGATGAAAGACCCATCGATGCGTTATTCGAGCGCGCTTTTAATGTTTAATGACATTATTGCACTTGAAGAAAATCCCGATATTACATTCGGTTATCTTTATGAAGCACCCGAACAAGAATTAAACGTAACTGCCGATGATTCGCCAACTCAGTTTGTTGATTTAGACGGTCTTTCAAAAATCGAATCAACATACGATAACGCTGAACCTATTGATGACGAACTCGAACAAGAGCAGGAAGAGGAAAGCAAATTTAAATCGACTTGGTTTCCTATTTTATCAGGTGTTGCTTCTGCAATTTTAGTTGTAGGTCTTGTTATTTTCGGCATTATATTCTTCCCTGAAATTTCTGAAAAAGTTTCAACACCCGAACCTGTTATGGTTGTTGTCGAAAATTACGTTGGTAAGAACTTTGACGAAATATCTCAAAACAATGAGACTGGTCTTATATTTGAAAGAAATAATATTACAAGTGAAGAAGAAGAGGGTACTATACTTTCGCAAGACCCTGCTGCTAATACCGAGGTTGAAAAAGGAAGCGTTATTCAGTTTGATGTTTCAATAGGCGTTGAAACTGTTCAGGTTCCTGATATTTCTGAAAAACATTTTGAGGTTGCTATTGACGAGTTAAACGAACTTGATATTAAGCATAAAACCAAATACGTGACCGATGATAATGTAAAAGAAAATTACGTTATTAAAACCGACCCCGCAGCTTATACAGAGATTGACTCAGATACAACCGTTACAGTATATATCAGCACAGGTCCCGAAATTATAACAACTGATGTACCTGAACTTGTCAACCGTAAAGAGACTGATGCTGTTAATAGACTTGCATCGGTTGGTCTCGATGCTGACAAGGTTTATATTTACAGTGATAAAATTTCAAAAGACCTTGTTATAAGCCAATCGCCAGAAGCAGGCACAAAAGTTGAAGAGGGCACTAAAGTAAAAATTGAAATTAGCCTTGGACCAAAACCTCAAGAAGAAAAACCCGAAGAGCCTAAGGTTGAAGATGAACAAAAGCCCGAAACACCGCCGGTTGTAGAAGAAAAAGTTAATTTTACCGAAACAATAGACCTTAAAAGCTATAAAGAGTCGGGCAAAGAGATGGTTAATATATATATTTCTGCTGCTAATAATTCGTTTGCAAAATCTATTCAGGTAACACTTGCCGAAATTGAGGCACAACAATATATTTATACAATTGAACCAATCGAAATTATAAAAGGCACTGTGGTTACAATTTACGTTGAAGACGAAGTTTATAAAACTGTAACGGTATCATAACGGAGATATTATGAATAGAACTGAAGAAAGAAAAATTACATTTGAAATTTTATATACACTTCCATTTAATTCACAAAAAAGTTGTAGCGATATAATTGATACTTATATTGAAGCAAATGAATACGAACAACTTAGCGATTATGTCGTTTCAACTGTGAATGGTGTGTTTGATAATCTTGATTTTATTGACACTAAAATTAAAGAAAACATTAAAACACGTAAGTTCGAGCGTCTTGATAATGTTTGCTTAACTGCAATGCGTTATGCTGTTTACGAAATGTTTTATAACAATGAAGTTCCTCAAATCGTTGCAATAAACGAAGCAATCGAGCTTACAAAAAAATACGACCCTGAGCTTGCTTCGTTTGTTCACGCGAACCTTGGTACAATTTCAAAACTTAAAGATGAGTAAAATATTATCTTTTGATACAAGTAATTACACGACTTCGGCTTGTGTTTTTGATACTAAAAACGGTATTGAGTGGGAAAATAGAATTTTACTTGCGGTAAAAGAAGGCGAGTGTGGGGTTAGGCAAAATGACGCTGTGTTTTTACACACAAAAAATTTGCAACAACTCTTTGATAATATTCCAAAGTTTAGTTTTAACGCTGTTGTTTCAAGCACTTGTCCTTCTGAACGCGAAAACTCGTATATGCCGTGCTTTAACGTTGGTATAGCGTTTGCAAAAACACTTTCTAACATTTTAAATGTTGATTATTACGGCGCATCACACCAAAAAAACCATATCTGCGCGGCATTGTACTCTTGTAATATGCTTTCGCTATTAAAATCTCCTTTTATCGCGTATCATATTTCGGGCGGTACAACAGATATTTGCTTATGCGAACCGTGCGACAATGGCGTTTTCAACGTTAAAAAAATTGGTGGCACAAGTGACATCAGCTGCGGACAACTCATTGATAGAACAGGTGTTATGTTAGGCCTTAAATTTCCTTGCGGTAAGCATATTGAATCGCTTTGCGATAGTGTGCTAACAGGTAAAGTAAAAATTAAAAACAATAACGGATACTACAATTTTTCAGGATTTCAAAACAAAACGCAAGATATGAAACACCAAGGCTTAAGCGATATTCAAATTGCAACCTTTACCCTCGATGTCGTATATTCATTTATCGTTGATTCTGTCAACTATTTCAGAAAAATCTATGGTAACATTCCTGTGTTAATGGCAGGCGGTGTTATGTCTAACAAAATTATAAAAGAGCATACAACAAACAGTTTAAACGGTGTTTATTTTTCTAAACCGCAATACTCGGTTGATAACGCGCTTGGCACTGCCGTATTGTATGCGCTTGACAAAGGCTTGATTTTATGAATCAAAACGTAATTACCGTAAGCGGTTTAACTAAATATATAAAAAGTGTTTTAGAAACTGACACTAACCTTACAGGCTTTGCGGTTTCAGGTGAAATTTCCAACCTTACCATACATAGAACAGGTCATTTATACTTTGCTATAAAAGACGAAAACGCAGTTATAAACGCTGTTATGTTTAGGGGTAATGTTAACGGCTTGAAGTTTAAACCCGAAAACGGACAAAAAATTATTGCCAAAGGTAAAATTTCGGTTTTTGAACCTGCCGGTCGTTATCAGGTTATTGTAACTTCTATGGAACTTGATGGTATTGGCGATTTATATGTGGCGTATGAAATGCTTAAGAAAAAGCTTGAACAACAAGGTCTTTTTTCTCAAAGCTATAAAAAATCACTACCTAAAATACCAAAAACGGTTGGTGTTATAACTTCTCCAACTGGCGCTGCCGTAAGAGACATAATTAATGTGTTGTCGCGTAGGTTTTCATATAGTAATATATTGCTTTATCCGTCACTTGTTCAAGGCGATGGCGCGCCGCAACAGTTAATTAATGCTCTTAATTATTTTGAAACCACCAAATGTGTTGACGTAATAATTATCGGTCGAGGCGGCGGGTCTATTGAAGATTTATGGGCGTTTAACAACGAACAGCTCGCACGAACTATATTTGCTATGTCTATTCCTGTGATTTCGGCTGTAGGACACGAAACCGATTTTACAATTTGCGACTTTGTTTCAGATGTTCGCGCACCAACACCCTCTGCCGCTGCTGAAATTGCAGTCCCTGATACAAACGATATGCTTGTTAGGTTTGACAATGTTGTAAAACGCTTAAAAACCGCTCTTAAACGAAAGACTGATATATGTAAGCAACGGTACACATCACTTGTTAATAGGCCTGTTTTTACTGATAAAAACTATTTATTTGAAAATAAATATTTAATAGTAGACCATTTGAATGATAAACTTTACAAATCACTTGACCAAACTATTGTTTTAAGTTGTAGCAAGCTCGAAAAGTTATCGGCAAAACTCGATGCTTTGAGCCCTCTTAAAATTATGGGCAGGGGATATTTGTTTGCAAAAAATCAAAACAATAAAATTATTAAAAGTGTTGACGATATATCATTGAATGACACCGTCAAGCTTAACTTAAACGACGGCTGTGCCGAGTGTACAGTTAATAAAATTTCTGAGGTGTAATATGGCTAACGAGATTACATTTGAACAAGCACTATCGCAACTTGAGAGTATTGTAAAGCAGCTTGAAAGTGGCGAAACTGAACTTGAAAAATCAATGGAGCTTTTTGAACAGGGTGTTAAGCTTTCTGCTCTTTGCTCTTCACTTTTAAAAAACGCTCAACAAAAAGTTGAGGTTTTAATCGAAACAGCCGATGGTGTTAAAAAGCAGGATTTTATTGCCAATGAATAAGTATAAACATTTAATAAATTTAATATCTGACCATCTGGACAAGCTTACAAGGTTTAGTGACTGTGAGTATTCTAACTTGCTTGATGCGGAGAGATACTCAATTACTTCGGGCGGCAAGCATTTGAGAGGTCTTATCGTGTTGCAGTGCGCAATGTTAAACAGCGTTGATGTTAATAAAGCTCTTGATTTTGCGTGCGCCGTTGAAATGGTGCACACCTATTCGCTTATTCACGATGACCTTCCCGATATGGATAACGATGATTTACGACGCGGCAAACCAACTTGTCACAAGGTATACGGAAACGATATTGCTCTTTTAGCAGGCGACGCGCTTTTGACAAAAGCATTTAGTGTTATTGCTAATACCGATTTTGACGATACTGTAAAAATTAATTGCATAAAAGTTTTGTCAGATGCTTGCGGTGAGCATGGAATGCTCGCAGGTCAGGTTATTGATAAAAATAACGAGAATAAAGATTGCACCATTGATGTTGTTAATTTACTGCACGATAAAAAAACAGGTAAAATGTTTGAGGCATCTGTTAAAATTGGCTGTTTGCTTGCAAATGTTGATAACAAAACTAAAAATAATTTAGTTGAGTATATAAAATTATTAGGGCTTGCTTTTCAGGTTAAAGACGATATTCTTGATGTTACATCTACCGCTGAAGCACTTGGTAAACCTATTAACAGCGACCAAAAATCAACAAAATCAACCTATGTTTCGATTTTGGGTGTTGAAAAATCTAAAGATGTTTTAAATCAGCTTGTGCTTGATGCAAAAAAATATATCGAAGATATTAACAATCAATTTTTCTTTGATTTAGCTGATTACTTTTTAAATAGAAGTTTTTAAAATGGAAAAAAGTTTATTAAAAAAATACAATTTCCCACAAGATTTAAAAATACTGTCTAATGACAAGCTTAGTTTACTTGCTCAAGATATCCGCAATGAGTTAATTTATAATATTTCTAATAATGGCGGTCATCTTGCGAGTAATCTTGGCATTGTTGAGCTTACAATTGCCATTCATAAAGTGTTTGAGTCGCCAAAAGATAAAATTGTGTTTGATGTTGGACATCAAAGCTATGTTCATAAAATGCTTACCGGAAGACTTGACGGCTTTAACACACTTAGAAAAAAAGGCGGAATCTCGGGATTTCCAAACCCCGAGGAGAGCGAGCATGACCTATTTAAAACAGGCCATAGCTCAACTTCAATTTCTTCGGTTTTAGGTATTGCTTCGGCCGGTACACTTGATAATGACGATTCAACAGTCGTTGCGGTTATCGGTGATGGCTCTATGACGGGCGGTCTAGCGTATGAGGGCCTTAACAACGCAGGTCACTCAAATAAAAATATCGTTGTAATATTAAACGACAATAATATGAGTATTTCTCATAATGTTGGCGGTGTTTCAAACGCTTTTACTGTTATGAGAAACAAACGTTCATATTTTAAATTAAAAGATAAAACCGCGAATTTATTACTCAATCTGCCTCGAATTGGAAAACCGATTTACGATAGGTTAGAAAGGCTTAAAAACGCGGTTAAAACATACTTTTATACTGCTAATATTTTTGAAGCGATGGGCTTTAAATATATCGGACCTATTAACGGGCACGATATAGAGCTTTTAACACGCGTTTTAACTCGCGCAAAGCAAATGAAAACACCTGTTGTCGTTCATGTTAAAACTGTCAAAGGCAAGGGATATTCATTTGCTGAACAAAAGCCACATCATTTTCACGGTGTTTCCGAATTTAATATTGATACCGGTGCAGGAAATGTTATCGAAGGCGAAAACTTTAGCAGTGCATTTGGCAAATCCTTGGTTCAACTTGCAAAAAACGATGATAGAATTTGTGCAATAACAGCCGCAATGGGCGATAGCTGCGGTCTTTCCGACTTTAAAAAGCTTTTATCTGAACGGTATTTTGATGTTGGTATTGCTGAACAGCATGCTGTTACTTTTGCATCAGGACTTTCAAAGGCGGGCAAAATACCTGTATTTTCGGTTTATTCAACCTTTTTACAACGTAGCTATGACCAAATAATTCACGACGTATCGCTTCAAAAGCTTAAATTGATACTTGCAATTGATAGGGCGGGTTTGGTAGGCTCTGATGGTGAAACACACCAAGGTTTATTTGATATTCCTATGCTTTTACCAATACCAAACATAAAAATATTTTCACCCGCAACAAAAAGCGAACTGCAGATATTTTTAGAGCGAGTTGTTAATGTTGAAAACAATATTTCGGTAATACGTTATCCAAAAGACAATTTTGCAAAGCTTGATAACTATCCTTTTGAGCAAAATAATGCCGATTGGCAGTTTCTTAATAACAATTCCGATACCGTTGTTATCTCATACGGAAGACTTATATTTAACGTTTTAACTGCTTCACAAGAATTCAATGTTGATGTTTTAAAACTTAATCTTTTGAATGTTTACGATGATGTTCTTGTGTCTGAGCTTTTAAAATATAAAAACATAATTTTTATTGAAGAATGTTACGAAATTGGTGGTATCGGAAACCACTTAAAATCTAAGTTATACGATAACGGTTTTAACGGCAGGTTTGTATTACGTGCAATCAAGAACGGTTTTATTGAGCACTCAACACAGCTTGAAGCTTTTGAACTTTGCAAAATCGATACACCGTCTATTAAAAAACTTATTGAGGATACTCTAAGCTTGTGAGATTAGATTTATACTTAGTTGAAAATAAAATTTGCGAAAGCCGTAATAAAGCAGCTGCGCTTATTAAAGAACAAAAAGTTACAGTTAACAATAAAATTGTTAGCAAGCCATCTTTTGATGTTGGCGACTTAGATGATATTAAAATAAGTTCTAACTGTTATCAGTATGTAGCCCGCTCGGCTCACAAACTATTAACTGCTAAAGCAAAATTCAATCTATCTTTTAGTAACAAGGTTGCTGTTGACCTTGGCTCGTCAACAGGTGGATTTTGCGAGGTTATGCTTCAAAACGGCATTAAAAATATCTATGCCGTAGACATTGGCACAAACCAGCTTCATAGCCGTATCAGAGATGACAAAAGAGTTTTTGTTATGGAAAACACAAACGCTCGTTATTTAGCGCCCGATATGTTTAAAGACGAAATTGATATTGTTACATGCGATTTATCTTTTATTTCACTCAAGCTTATATTAAGTAGCGCCTATAGTATTTTAAAACAGCAGGGCGAGTTTATTTGTCTTGTTAAGCCTCAGTTTGAGGTAGGACCTGATTTTGTAGGAAAAAACGGTGTGGTTAAAGATAAAAAAGCAAGATTACATTCGGTTGTTAGTGTCATTGAACATGCTCTTAAAATCGGCTTTTCATTATACGACATTTCTTTTTCGGGACTCGAGGGCGAAAGCGGCAATAAAGAGTATCTTCTTTATTTAATTAAGGATAATAAAAACTTTACAATTGACGCAAGTATTATTAATAATGTTGTGTTAGGAGATTAAAATGAAAAACATTGGTATAATTGTAAATAACCGCAAAGACGGTGATTACATATATCTAAAACAAATCGTATCAAACCTAATAAATGAACAGTTCAGACCTGTTTTAACTCTTGAACTTAAAAACGTCTTTTCAAGCGAAGACTGTACATATACTACACTTGAGCAAATGTTTAAAACATCGTCGGTAGTTATTATTTTAGGTGGTGACGGCACGTTTTTAAATGTTGCCGATTTAGCTGTGAGATACGGTGTTGCACTTTTAGGTGTTAATCTTGGTACACTTGGATACCTTGCGCAGCTTGATAAAACTGACATTGATAAAATCACTTCTATTTTAAAAAGCGATTATAAAATTCAAAATAGAATGATGATTACTGCAAGAGTGTATCGTAACAATAAAATTGTTTATGAGTATTCTGCATTAAACGATGCCGTTATTACTCGAAATGCGGTTTTAAAACCTGTGCAAATTGATTTACTTGGCGAAACAGGCAGAATTGCAAACTACTTTTGCGACGGTTTAATCTTCTCAACACCTACCGGCTCGTCAGCGTATTCTTTAAGCGTAGGCGGACCTGTTATGGACCCGTCAATGGAAGCTATTCTTGTTTCGGCAATTTCTCCTCATTCGTTAACTGGGCATTCGCTTGTGTTTGATGCCGGTAAAGCTCTGGGTTGCAAGGTTAATTCGCCAAAGACTGTTAACGCTCTTATTTCAGTTGACGGTCGCCATGTGTTTTACCTACAGCAAGACGATAAAATTGAAATTACTAAAAACGATAAGTACTTAAAATTAATACAATTAACCGATACCGATTTTTATACTGTTTTAAAAAGAAAATTTAGTTTACGGAGCCAAAAAATATGAAAACTGCAAGACTTGAAAGAATTAAAGAATTAATTACTGAATTAAACATAACCACACAAGATATGCTTGTTGATTTGCTTAATAAAGACGGTTATAACGTAACCCAAGCTACTGTTTCGCGCGATGTTAAAAAGCTTGGGCTTGTTAAATCGTTTCAAAACGGCGTAAATAAGTATGTTTTATCTAAAAACGAAAAGAATA
>JAZNXL010000070.1:0-35393 GCA_045593905.1 Eubacteriales bacterium | reverse complement strand
CTATCCCCTTTATGTCAGAGTGCAGAACAATGCCCTCATAGTCGCCCGTAAGAAGCATCGTAGTGCTCCATTGCTTTTTTTTGAGCAAACGACTTTAATCTTTTATCCAGCGTTTTATTATGGTGTACGCCCTGCGGCGGTTCGTTATGGTGACGCGTGCATAAGCAAACACATAAGCCGTATTTTATGCTTAACTTTCTATTCGCCGTACCATAAAAAACTTCGTGAATTTGAATATTTTGTTTACTTCCGCAAACAAGGCAAGTTCTTTCTTCTAAATCGTGTATAATGCTGTAACGTTTCATTTTGTCACCGCCACCCATAAACTTTTCATTTCCGCCAACTGTTCGGGCGTTTCAGTCTGGATTCCCAGCTCTTTCGCGTCGCTTACTATACCGTCAATGAATATGCTCATTTCGCGGGTGTCAAATTCGCTGCTGCCTTTGTATACCTTATAATGCTTATAAAGCTGTCCGTTTAACGTGCTTTCGCCCAGCTCTTCATAATACTTAAAGAAGCCCTGCGGCGGGATATGAGCATACATACTAATCTTGCAAACTTGCCCGTACTTTTTAAGCATTGTCAAGTAAATTTCGTTTTTACCTGCTCTTAGCCTGTTCCCTATTTCGTTTATAAGCTTCCACGCGTAATTATTTGCAGACAGTGAGCGCTTTTCTCTGAATTTATCAATCTTAATTGATAGCTTTTCAGTGTCCTGTAACGCGTCATAGCAAGCCGCTACGTCCTGCTTTTCGTTTATTACAAGAGTTAACACGGCTTTATTCGTTTTGAAGTCCAGAGCTAAATTCTGGGCTTTTCCCGTTAGTTCATACACTTGCAATCACCTTTACTTAATTTGAATATTTTGACGTTCTTCAATATGAGCACCCGCCACGCTTTCGCCTGCGTCAAGGGCTTTCTTAATTGCTGTTTTGTCCGCTGCATATTCTATCTTTTCTTTTATGTAGCTCTTGTCTAACTTTTCGATATCGTCAATAACAACCGTTTTACTTGCACGGAAGGATAAAGCAACGCGGGCTGTTTCGAATTTGTTTTGATTGCCTGCGATTAAAGAAGTTGATAAATAATCCTTTAACCGTGCTGCTTTACGTTCCTTTGATTCCCGACGGGTTTTTAAGCTCTTTTCTTCTTCTTTAATTTGCGCTGCGTCGCTTTCAAGGTTTTTAATGTATAAAGCGATATTTTCAATTTTAACGCCCCTTTCGAGCTGCAACGTCTCTAAATATTCAGCGGCTTTCTTTTCGTCAATTTCGCCCGTTTCAGCGTCAATACACGCCATATTAAATCCGTTTTCAAGTAGTTCTCTTATTTCGTTGTCGATTATGTAAAGTGAACTCATTTTTTACCTCCTGCTTGCAGTTCTTTCAGAAGTTCTTCGTAGCGTTTCGAAGTTGTTTGCTTTGTTAAGCCTTTTTCTTTTGCGTATGTATCAATATCAATTTCTTGTTTTTTTAATTCAGCGATAAGCTTTTGGCGTGGTGTAGGCTCTACTTCGTAATACGTTTCTTCGCTTGCTGTTTGGTCTGCGTCGTCACCCGTTGATATCTTATAAGCTTTCATAAGAGCGTATTTGTCAGCATATGTCATAGCTTTTCCGCTTCCCTTATCCTGTGCGTCTATACCTTCTGAAAAAACGGTTGTTTCTATGTATTCGTCGGGGGTGTCTACGTTTACAAATCTATACACTGTTTTCATACGCGTCATAAAGGTTGTTTTCTTTGTGGTTTTGCCCTGATATTCGCTTTCGCTTTCAAGCAAATTACTTTCAAGTATTTCACGACAGCACGGAAAACTGTATACGCCGTATTTTTCTTCAAGCGGCTTAACTGCGTCTAAAACGTCTCTTTCTGAAACAGCCTTATAAGAAGATTGCTTTGTTTGCTGAACGGTTAAGGCTTTCGCAACTGTCTTTATTTCCGCCGTTATTGCTAACATTTTGCTATAAATATTCATTCAGGCTGCTCCTTTCCTTTTTTTTCGTCAAGCTGCATTCTTAAAAAAAAGTTGCTGCATTCGAGTTCTGATATTTTAGTATCTTTTACTTTGATTGTTTGCGTTAAAGAGCTAATAATCGTTTCTGTCTGTTCTTGCGTTAAACTTAGTGTGATTTTATCCATTGTTACACCTCCTGAACGGGTTTTAACATATCAACGCTTATAATCCAGTTAACGGCGTCTTCGTGGCAAGCGGATAATTCTACGTATTTGTTTTTTATTTTCTTAATAGTTCCTTTCGTTCCGCATAAATGCCTCATTTCTTTTATAAAGTTAGCTTCCCCGCCGATATTGCCGTGATTGTCAAGTCCGAATTCTTCTACAAATTCTTCCCACGTCTTAAACTGTACGCGCTGCCCTACTTTGAATACGGGCTTTGCTTCTTCTTTTACGGGCGCTGCCTGAATATCTTCGCCGTTGCATAAAGCTAAAATCTTGTCGTTGGTATCGCGCATTATTGCATATATTAGAGCGCATAAGCCGTCGTTGTGATTATTGCTTGCGGTCATAGCCGCTTTACTTGTTTTGCGATTAAAACGTATCATTTCACGGCTTAGCTTTATATTTGCGGGTGCGTCTTCTGGTAAGGTGATATTTAACAGCATTTCTCCTATTAAATCCAGCGCGTTTTTTTCTTTTTTATCCATTTTTTAATCCTCCTTTATGGATATTATTTTTTTGTGTAGTCTCTTCCAGTGAATAACGCGCAAAGTGCGTCTTTTCACCGTATCTGTTTTTTCCTTTCGCGGTTTCTTTCCTTATTAAATAGCCGCGTCTTTTTAAGTCGTTAATTCTGCTTGCTAATCTGTATACTCCCAGCTCTGTCATTGCTTCCGCCGACGTTATAGAGCCGAAGTCTTTCATATACTTAATGATTCTTTCGCATTGAGTAGTTTTCATTTTCGCTTTTCCTTACTGAGTGTGTAAATTACAGCGCCCACGGTTATAATTCCGATTGTTGCGAAGCCTGCTAAAACAATTACTCCCCAGAGTGGCATTTGAACTAACATTTCATTTCCTCCTTTGCAGCAAACTCTTAGCTGCCTTTTGTATCGCCTTCATTCGACGTGCCCGCTCTTCTTCTGATAGCTCAGGGCTGAATATTCGAATAACGGCGTTTTTTGTTTCGATTGTTTCTTTGAGTATGTAATTTTGCATAAGCCCTCCTTATCGTGTCTAATTAAGACACTTTCAGCTAAAAAAAATAGCTTCTACCTGTTCGGGCGTAAGGCTGTAACGTTCTTTAATTGTTGCAATTTCGCCCTGCTTGAACTCAGTGCCGTTTTCGTTAATCTTCGCTGAAAAGCTTTGCGTTGATATTCCCAAAATTTCAGCAAGTGTAGCGTTGGTATCGCTATGTAATACCATAAAGCTTCTTAATAACTCTTTATTCATTCGTTTCACCTCCTTTTAACAGTGACGGCTTTTGCCGTTTCGTCGCAATTTTCAGCGACTCGTCAGACTGTCTTTATAACGTATCAAGTCTATCCCAGCAAAGATTTAATATTTCGCCGTATTCCTTAGAAAACAGCCCGTATTCTTTTAGCGCCTGCATTAAGATTTTGTCTAATTGCTTCTTATTCTTTGCGTTTGCAATTCTGCTTCTAAAATCGTTCATCATAATCTTTACACTCCTTTGCCTATCGGGGATTGCAACCGTCTGGCTGTCCGCATTACCCGCCCTTTCGAGCGGTTGCTCTGCTCGTGTGACAACTTCGCTTCGCTTGACAAATTCCTTATGGGATTGTCATTCTATATAGTTTGTGTAGCGACCTTTATTTATTTACCTGAATTTCGACTGACTTGTATTCGCCGCCGCTTTCTTCTACGTATTCAATATGGAATAACGCGTCAATAGTTTTACCGTGGCTGCCGTAAGATTCCCAAACAGCGCAAGTTCTGATTTCGGCGTTTTTGTGTTCTCTTTTAAATTGTCTTATTGCCTTTACCATTAGTTCTTCCATTATTTTGTCCTCCGTTTTGTGTCTTTTTTAGACACTTTACGCTACTGATTGTAGCAAATAAATTTTAACCTGTCAACTAAATTTTTGATGTTTTTGAAAATTTATTTGATTTTTTGGAAACAAAGGTGTATAATCAAGACACTACTATGGAAAAGAGGTGATTCAATGGATATCGGCGCAAAGATTAAAGCGGCGCGAATTGCTAAGGGATTAACTCAGGAAGAGCTGGGTAAATTGCTGGGCGTTCAAAAATCCGCGATTGCAAAATATGAAAATGGAAGGGTGGTGAACATTAAGCGTTCAACCTTAAAAAAAATATCCGACGTTTTAGGTGTTCGCCCGTCGGAATTGATTTTTGAGGAAATGCAAAAAAATAACGATATCATAAGCGATATCGTTGTAAAGTTAAGAGGAAATGAAGATTTTCTATCTGTCGTAGAATCCTTGTATAAATTGGATTCAGCGCAATTAAAAGGCGTTAAACAAATGCTGTCAGCTTTTTTGAAGTAATTTCAATATGAGGTCAAGCAAAGCAACGTCTTCACATTCTTTTAGTAGTTCGATAATTTGAGTAAGGTATTTGTCTATCAAGCTCATTTTACAGCTCCTTTCAGCGGGGCAGAACGCTTGTTCTTAAAAAACATTCTGAAAACATTATATTATTTGTTTAATCCAATTTCTACAAGAACATTTTACCAGTTTAGAAAATTAAGAATTTGACGAAAAATAGGAGGTTAGGTCAAAAAATGTATTATCAACCTAAGATAGAACTTACACCAGAAGAGATATTAGATTATCTGAGGAAGTCACAGTCAGACGACCCTACACTAACGGTAGAGGAAGTTTTGGCAAAACACGAAGCGCTGCTTGACGAGTGGGCGGAAAAGCACTTAGGCGCAAAAGTGCCAGAAGGGAATAAATTCCGTGAAGTCGTCTCTGGGGAAACGTTAAAAGAGCGCCCTGAGATTCAAAAGGTTTTAAGATTGATAGAATCACCGAAGATTAAGGCGGTTAAAATGGTAGAGCCGCAACGTTTAACCCGTGGCGACTTAGAAGATATCGGGCGCGTTATGAAGCTGTTTAAGCATACTAACACGCTTGTTATCACTCTTGACCGTATTTACGATTTACGCGACGAGTACGACTGGAACGCCTTCGAAGCTGAGCTTAAACGCGGGAACGATTATTTGAAGTATACGAAAAAAATTCTTAACCGCGGTAAATTCTTAGCCGTTAGTCAGGGGAACTATATCGGAACGCTGCCGCCCTTTGGGTATGATAAAATTCAGATTCCAGACGAAAGCGGAAAGAAAAAGTGTAAAACGCTTCGCCCGAACGCTGACGCTGATATAGTAAGAACGATATTCGATTTTTACGTTAACAAGAATTACACGCCGCAAAAGATTTGTAATTATCTTGACAGTTTAGGCTTAAAGCCAGCGAAAGCAAAACATTTTTCAGCGTACACTATCAAAGATATTCTTTCAAACGTTCACTATATCGGTAAAACGCGCTGGAATTGGAGAAAAACCGTAACAGTCGTTGAAGAGGGCGTTATAAAAAATACCCGTCCGAGAACAGGTATTGAAGAATATATGATATTTGAAGGCAAGCACGAAGCGATTATCTCAGAAGAGCTCTTTTATGCAGCGCAAGAAAAACGCGGCAAGAATCCGCGCTACCCTGCAAAGAAGAAAGCTTATAATCCGCTCACTACTATATTATTTTGTGAGTGCGGGCGTGCAATGAGTTTACGCCCTTATCCGAATTCAACGCCGCGCTTTATTTGTCAGGGTATACGGTATTGTCATAACAGCTCTTGCACATATCAAGAACTGATAGACGAACTTTGCGCCGTTCTGGAAAAATGTATTGCCGACTTTGAAATACGCATTGAAGCAAACGAAGGCGACTCTATAAAGCTACACGCTGCGCTTGTTAAGAATCTTGAAAAGAAGCTGGAACGGTTAAAGGCGAAAGAACTTGCACAATGGGAAGCGCAAACGGATTCTGAACTACGAATGCCCGCCGAGATTTTTAAACAGCTTAACGAAAAGCTATTAGCAGAGAAAGAAGAAGTGCAAGAGGCTTTGTGCAAGGCTTACGAATCTATGCCAGAGCCCGTAAATTACGAAGAAAAGCTTTATCGCTTCCGCGACGCTCTGAATGCCTTAAAAGACGATTCCGTGCCCGTAGAAGAAAAAAACAAGCTTCTGAGAGCTTGCTTTGAAAGAATCACATATAGACGCGAACAAAAGAAACGAATTAAGAGAGAAAACGGGAAGTACGTTGCTGTCAGAGACGGCGGCGGTTGGAATAATCCGCCCTTCCACATTGACGTAAAACTAAGGGTATAGTTTTTTTATACCCTTTATTGATAACATTGGGGCGCTGTCTCGATAGCTCCCCGAAGTTGTCAATAGCATTTACAGCGTAATTTTACGATATTATACACCAAAAAATGTAAATTTACAACAAAATAAAGGAAGGTGCTTTAAAAATGTTAGGCGAACTCGAAAAAATGCTGCTTGCTGGGAAGATAACCGAAGAGGAATACAAAGAGAAGAAAACGACCTACATTGAGACGCTGCTTGAACTATATATCCGTGATATAATCACTAAGGAAGAGCTTTACAAAAAGCTGAATAAATAGCGGAGGGCGAATAATGGATATCAAAAACATTCTACCAGTTATTAAGGAAGGCAAAGACTATGATTTTATAGCAAATAATTTTCATTCAATGAGTAAAAGCGACTTAGCCGACTTATACAAAGAGCTAACATACAGCGTCTATACGTTTTTACCCGAAAAGGAATATAAGCGATTCTTAGAGCATTTTCACCAGACGTGCGAAGAACGATTCAACGATTAAGGAGTGTTCTATATGGAACAAAAAGAGATTATCGCGTGGGCGATTAAGGGAATCAACGTAGAGATTCAAGAGCTGGAAAAGACGATTAAGCAAGGCAATAAATATCTTTTACAGATTGAGCGCGGCGAATCTGTTAAAACGCCGAAGACGGCAGCAGAGATTAAAGCTATTGTCGCGGAAAAGACAGCGGAAATGAAAAAGCTGGAACGCGCGAAGTTTGAGCTTACGTGGGAAAAATAAGCATAAAAAAAAGGGGCAGCCGTCATAGCTGCCCTTTCCTATTTCGCATTTTTGCGCTTTTGCATATTTTTGCGTATTGCAAAGTATGCTTTTTGCATATTTTTTACGTTTTAATTTTTATCAACTGTAATTTTTTTACGGTTGTGTCACAAAAGTTGTGCGGTATTAGTGAAAATAAACGGCACTTTGAGCATTATTTTTCATTAAAACGCAAAAAAAACGGCGAAAATCGAAAAAATAATCGCCGTTTTACATATTATTTTAATTTTAACTTTTGCCCGATATAAATTATATCTGGGCTTTTTAAGTTATTCAAATTCGCAATTTTGCGAACTGTCGTTTTATGCTGCTTCGCTATTTTAGATAGCGTGTCGCCCTTCTGGACGGTGTAAACTGTCTGAACGGGTATTTTATCAAATAAAACCTTTTCAGCCTTCCTGCGCCGTTTTAAGCCCGCAAGAACGCGCCCGTTTGACTTATTCCACTTTAAGAACTCAGCGCCCGCGCCTTTATAATCCCCTGCGTTCAGCTTTTTTAATAACGTGCTGCTCTTGAACGCTCCCAGCCCGCAATTATACGTAAAGGATATAAGGGCGTCAAATTGGTATTGATTCAGAGGTACTTTTACGGAATTCAAAATTCCCTTTTCGAATTTCTTTAAATCGCTTCTTAAAAAACTTTCTGCTTTACTTCGTGTGATTTTATCACCAGCTTTGACGCCCTGAGTGTGCCCGTACCCGATAGTCCATATTCCAGCGGGGCATTTATAAGCTACCAGACGGCAGCCTTCAAATTGCTTTATTAGGTCAATTCCCTTTTGAGAGGTCTTCACCCTCTTCACCCTTTCCGTTTGTGATTTCAGGCAATCCTGCTACACTGGTTAACAGCGAAAGAACGCCAGCCAGAAGCGACGTTGATATAACCGCCACCCAGTTAACGTCTGTTAATAAAATTGCAGTTGTGCCGATAGTTGCAAGGGCTGTCTGAGCTATTGTCTTAATTGAACGGACGCCCGCTGCTTTAATCCACTGTTTAAAGTTTTTCATTGTCATTCTCCTTTAAGTAATTACTTTCCACGTTTGAACTTCTTTATAGATTTTGTCAATGAAGGAATTTCCCTTTAACGCCTTGTATGCTTCATAGAGCATTACGAAGTTTTCGTATTCGTATTGTCGTATAACTTTTGTTCGGCAGTTATGATAATAAATCCTGAGCATTTCGCTTCTAAGCTGACATTTCGTGCCGTTCGAGATTTTTCCCATACTCACGATTACAGGAATTATTACGCCTAAAAGAACGCCTATTTCAGTAATTAGCGTTGCAATAGTTGTTAAGTCCATAGCCTATCTTCCTTATTCCGTTGTATCGTCGTCAGCGTGCTTTAATTCAAGCTCTTCAATTCGTAAAGTTAAAGCGGATATGCTTTGCAAAAGTGATTGAATCGTTATAGCCTGATTGCTTACTTCGTCGTTTGTATCTTTTAACGCCGCATTAGTGCCGCTTAACGCTTCATTGGTACTTTTGAGCGACGCGTCTGTTTCGTCTTTGGTATAGTAATTTTCCAGCTTTCCCGCCAGCGCATTATTAGCCGCGGTTTGGGCTGCGCTGCTTACCTGCGCTCCGAGCTTGTTTTGTGCATAAGCCGCTTGATTCGCTTTTTCCGTAAAGGTCAAGAATGTAGCCCCGACGGTAAGTGTTCTGTTCGAAGGCTGCAATATAGGAAGTGAGAGCTTTTGCACTATAAATTCGTATTCGTCAGAAGCGCTGTCCGCTATTTCTTCTAAGCCGTGGTATTTATCCTTAATAATAATCTTCTGCCCTAAATGGAATGCGTCTTTATCGGTTATGCCTGAAAGGTCAGCAGCCGTCAATTCTATTGACGTTGGGAATTTCACCGCGCTTTCGAGATATTCTTTTGCAGCCTTCCAAAGATTATAAGGCTCTGTAATATCCGAAAATTGCACGGTTTTAAATATAACACCTAAGAGCTTTGCTGCGTTTTCGTCTATTAAATAATCTTTATTGCAAACTACGTTTCCGTCTGCGTCTTTTGCGCCTTTAATTGTTACGTAAACGTCGTTATCTTTATTTCCCAGCGGAATAATCGCTGTCATTACTTCTTCGCCCTTAGTCGTCTTTTTAAGGTCTAAAAGGTTAACGCCGAATTCTATTGCCTGATTCGAATATTGCGGAAGTTCGTCCGCCGTTAAATAGTCGATATAGGTTATAATCTTTTCGTTTTCGACTTCGTGGCGCGTCCATAAATACCCGCCGAGTGAGTCAGTGAGCTTTTCGGTTACTAAATCCCACGTTCTTTTATAATCGGTATCGTACCGACTTATAAGATTATCTTTATTTGACGTGTCGCCGTCCGTTACCGTTACACGGCCTACACGGAAAGTTTTATCTTCTTCGCCTGCAAGCCGCATTTGCTCATTGTGATTATCAATAAGCATAGTAAGGTATTCTTCGGGCGTTCCGCGCCACGGCTCATTTTCCGAGCCGTAAGGACGCATAATAGAGTCAAGCAAAAAGGCAAGTTCGCCTTCACAGACTACCTGCCTTTGATTATAAAAGCCCTGCTCTTCGTTTAAGATTCTACCGCGGAATATCAATAAGTTATCCTGCCAGACTGTTATTTCCGATTTTAGCTTACGTAAAACACCATATTTCGGGTGGTCTGGGTAGATATCGAACACAAAAGAGCCCGTTTTATTCAGTTCAAGTTCGACTATCGCATTAAAGATTTTTAATTTTTCAAAGCGCGCGTCGTATATTCGATATCCGTCACAGTAAACTTTATACATTATAGCGAGCCCTCTTGATATTTTATTGTTACGTCAGCCGTACCGTTTAGAGGCGTTATCCTTATAAAGTTTTGCCCTTGCGTAAAAATGATTTCGTCAGAGCCGAAAATAATTTCGTTTCCTGAGTACGTTCCTTGTTCTATGAACACCTCAGACGAAGCCGTTATTTCGGGTATAACGCGTTTTCTTTCGTTCCAGCAAGTAATTACGGTAGGCTTTGTAATTGTCGCGTTTATTACCGTTTGCGCGCGTTTAAGCTTGTAAGGCTCTGCGTCTACGTCGATTACTATTCTTCCGATTCTTCCACTTGAAGCCCACTCATTAACAGAAACGCGTCCTATGTAGTAATAGTCTGCGTCTTCCGTGAGAGTGATTTTCATTCGTCGCCCGTTTAACAGATTTTGCACCCGCGAATAAAGAGCGGGAAACTCTGAGGGCTTTACAATAGTTGCGAATTCAAAAGATAGAGGACGGTTATTATATTTGACTTCCCCAAAGTATTCGGTATAGTCAAGCTCCCCGTCAGCACACGGTACTTCTATTTTTTCTGTTTTCGGCTCTGCCTTTCCGATAATCTTTGAAGTCAGAATAAGTCGAAAATCATTATAAGAATGTAAATCGTCAAATAATACTGCATTCATAAATTATCTACCTCTTGCATTTGCCGTTTGTATTTCACCTAATTTTTGATTCATTTTAGGAGCAAGTTTACCAACTACCGTTCCGTCGTCAAGTACGATAGCTTTCTTTGCTGCTTCTAAGATTTCAGGGAAGAACTTCGCGAGTATATCTAATAACGCGTCTAAACGATTTGCTAAGCCGTTTGTTTCTGCCCTAACAGCGCCTGAAACATAGCCCATTAACACGTCAATAGGCGCGACTGCTTCCGCTCCCGCTTCACCAACTCCTAACGCTCCCGAAGGCGTGTTAAAGAGTGTAGGCTCGTCGAATATACCGCCCTTTGCAGCCCACGTAATACCGAGCTTAGGTTTAATACCTTTTAGCAAGTCGCCAACTTTCCACCCAGCGGGCGTTATACTAAACTTCGGCAGCTTAATTTTAGGCATTTTAATTTCGCCCTTAAAGAAGCCTTTGATTTTGTCTGCAATACCTTTTATCTTGTCTCTTGCCTTTGAAAAAGGCTCTGATAACTTATCTTTGATATTAGAAAAAGCTTTTACTATGCCGTTTTTGATATTCGAAAAGAAGTTTCTAACGCCAGACCACGCCTTTTGTGCGTTTTCCTTGCCTTGTTTGAATTGATTTCCAAACCAAGAGCCGACTTTTGAGAAAACCTTTTGAATGCCATTCCATATATTTTTAAAGAAGTTAGCAACCGTATTCCAAGCCTTTGTCGCGTTGTCTTTGCCTTTTTTGAACTGCTTTCCAAACCATTCAGGCAAATCCCCGAATACTTTCTTTATCGCTTCCCAAACACCTTTCCAGACGTTAACAACCGCTTCTACTAACGAAGAGAATATTTGCGGGATTGCTTTTACAACTCCGCCCACAACTTTAATAAGCCCAGCTATAAGCTGCGGTACTGCTTTAATTAGTCCGTCAATTACAAGAGTTATAACCTTAGGCATTGAGTCAACGAGTGCCTGTATAATCTGCGGAATAGCTTCCACTATACCCATTACAAGCGCGATTGCGCCTTCAATTAAAGCGGGTAAGTTGTTCATTAACGCTTCAACTATGCTGATAATAATATCTGGTAGTGCGTCTATTATCGGTTGAACGATTGACGAAAACTGTTCGCATATCGTTACGACCATAGAAACAACGCCGTCTATAAGCTGCGGAATAAGTGTAGGCAATGCGCTTACTATTGACTGTATTAGTTGCGGCAGCGCTTCGATAATTCCGTTAAATATCTGGGTTATCCCGTCTATGAATAACGGCAGCGCGTCAATTATAGTATTTATGAGCTGCGGCAATACACCCACAACGCCATTTATAAGCGACGTCGCTCCTTCAACAATAACGGGTAAAACCTTCTGTATTAAAGGCGGAATCATTGGTATTAGCTGATTAACAAGGTCTGTAAGCCCTGTTACCAGTCGCGGTAAAAGTGAGTCAAGCTGTTTAACAATCGAATTTATAGCGCCCGAAAAGGTCTGTACTAAGCTGTCAACGTCGCCTGAGCCGTCCAAAAAGTTTTGAAAAGCTGCCTTCGCCGTTCCGAGAGAGCCTGCCAGCGTTTCATTTTCCTTCGAATAGTTCCCTGCGTAATCCGCCGTTCTTTCGAGGAACATTTCCATAGCCAGCCCGATTTTTTCCTGATTCGTCATTTCACGCGTGGATTTTTTGATTCCTTTTTCCATTGCGTAAGCCTGCAATGTAGTGTCATTCATTGCGACGCCGAGGTTATCCATCATAGTGAAGTTGCCCTTTGCAGCTCCCGCGATAGATTCCATAGCCATTGACGTATCAATACCCATAATTGAAGCAACGTCCGCCGCTCTTTGCATTGCTTTTGAGGACATATCCATTGCTTTTTCTGTATCGAAGCCAGCGCCTTTAAATAATGAGCCCATTTTATTTGCCGTCTGCAAATAATCATTAGTAGACAAGCCCATTGTAGAGAACGCCTTTTTAGCCGTTTCTTGCATTTTGCCAGCGTGTTCCCCGAATACAGCTTGCGAGCCGCCCATTTGCTGTTCAAGTGAGCCCGCCGCTTGCATTGCTTTAACGGTTAAGCCCGTCATTGCGGTAGCACCAGCCGCCAGCCCAACTCCCACCGTTTTACCGACAACGGCTGCGCCTTTCCCTATTCCAGAAAAGAATCTTGATAGCTTGCTTTGCGTCTGCTGCCCTTTATTCGCTGTTTCTTCGAGTGCTCTGTTTGCGTCTGAATTATTAACCGCGATAGTTCCAAATAACTTAAATAGTTCCATTATTTTTTACTCCGTTTTGTTAGGATTGAATCCGTTTAATAATTCGTATGAAGCCGTTATAGTTGCTTCAAGGTCTGATTCGGTCATACTTTGCGCTTCACTTCGAGCGCGAACACTTTCCCGCCATTCGTGCCAGTCCTGATTAAATACTTTGTGTAGCCAGATATCCCAGTAAAGCTCTTCCTGTTTTTCTTCAAACACTATTGAGTTTACTTCTACTACGAATTCGTAAAAACGCCCTGCCCGAATCATTTCGTCCATTACGACGAAAGGACTTGCATAGCGTTTAGCCAGCAAGTCCAAAAATCGTATTTCGTCTTTGTTTACGAGAACAACCTTGAAGCACGCTTGAAAAAATCCTTAAACTCAGGTTTCTTTATTACGTCGATTATCATATCGAAAAAGTCACCCATAGGGAGTTTTTGAATCGCTTCAACTTTAAGCCCTGAAAGCGAAGATAAGAAAGCGTAAACTTCATTTTCGCACTCTGGTAAACGGTCAAAAATAACGTTAACTATTTCGAAAGTAACGTCAATTCCTGCAATCGTTAAGCCTTCGAGCTTATTATCCTTTTCGGGATTTTCGCCTTCGGTGTTTTCGCCTTTTAAATAGGCTGCAATAGCCGTTTTAATTTCGTCGTTATCAAAACACTTTTTGAAGTTCGCAACGCCGATTTTTTTGATAATCCTGCTTAGCGAAAAAATATCCGTTGAGTTTAAGTCGCGCAATTCATATTTTTTAACTGCTTCGTCCATTATTTAATTTCTCCTTTTTTTAGTCCTTTAATTAGTTAGCCTTAGGATAGTAAATGTGCCACGGTAAAGTGGTAAGGTCGCTATCTAAGTCCGCGTGGTTAGCAAAAGTATATTCTCCGACAGATTCTTTCTTATTTTCTCCGCCGAGTTCCATACCAGAAGTGCAAAGAGCATTATCCAATATAGCAATAATATTTTTGCCTTTAAGAGTTTTTCCAACGAACGCGATATTTTCCCAATAATCGCCTTCTTCGATATCTTCTTTTGATTCGTATAAATCGTAATTAGAGTCTTGCGAAACGCCCTCTTTTGCAAGTAACGCCGCCTTAATAAGTTCAGGGGTAAGTTCAAGCATATTTACTTTGAGCTCTGCCACTTCACCGTTTTTCACTTCAAGCCCTTTTACGGGAACGAGAGCCCCGTCAGCTTCAACGTGGTAAATCTCAGGCTTGATTGAGAGCGACGAGCCGCCCGACGTTGCGCCCACAAGAGATTCTCTAAAATTCCACGTTCCGCCCGTTAAGACTTCTTCGTAATAAGTGCTTGCTGCAACCGCCGCGCCAACGTTCTGAGTCGTTGCGGTGTAGGTTTCGCCAGATTTTGTGTAATACGTTTTGCCAGCCAAAAACTTTTCGTCTTCGGTGAGTTTATAAGAACTAACGCCGCTATACTTTAACCCTCTATGAATAGTGCCCGCGCCGAATAAAATTCTTTCAGGAGTTTTAGCGGTTACGCCGTTTCTTCCTTCTTTCATAGGTTATATAACCCTCCATTCTTTAATTGATAAATTTATTTGTATACGTTTAAGCTTTGCGTCGCCCGTCGGAACTATAAAGCTTCCTGCATACGTTACACTTACACCCGAATTATTTTCGAGAATTCCAGTGTTAAAAGTGAATAGTTTTTCGATTTTTTCTTTTAGTTCTTCGAGGTCGAGCCAGTTTTTTATAGTAAAGCCGTTTAATATAAACGTGCTTTCTATTGAGCCGTCTTCTTCTGAGGGCGGCGTTTCGCTATATTCGCCCACAAAATAGGTATCTACTGCTTTGCTTTTCCATTCTGCAAACTCATAAGGTATGCCCGCTTCTGTGAGCTGTTTGCTTATATACGATAAAACCGCTTTACTCATTATTTTAACCCCTTAAACTTTTGCTGCGCCGACGCTATAAGTCTCTTCTTTAAAGCATTGAACGCATTAAAAAACGCCCTTTTAGGGCGCTTACCAGTTGTTTTATGCCAGTTGCCTTTACTGTCTTGATAAACCCACGGCGTTTTCCTGCCGTTACCTTTTAAAGCAAACTGCCCTGTTCCGAATTCTTCCCAGATTGCGTTTTCCAGCGGTGAGCCTACCTGCGCTTCCAGCTTTTCCGCGTCTACGTTATAAGTCCAAGAGCCTTTTAACTGCCCTGTATCGACTGCCGTATTTCGCTTTGTTTGCGCTTCGATTTCCCCCGCTGCTTCGTGTAGCCACGCGACGGCTGCTGCTTCCATTGCTTCGGTCACTTCGTCTACGTAAGATTCGAATTTAATTTTCGCCATTACTGAGCCCCCGTGTATTTAAGGTAAATTTCAATTTGCCTATTCATACCCATAGGATTATCAATAATTAAAACGTCGTAGACTTTGCCGTTACAAACTGCCCTGCATTCTTCCTCTTTAACCGTTACTTCTACGTAATCGCCTATAAAAAAATGCGTCGATTCCTTAATTTTGCTATTATAATTCGTTCGCGGGGAATCGCCAGAAGAATAATCAAGCCAGCCAGTAAGCGATTGAACAGTTTCCCACGATTCAACCGCTTCACCGATAGCGTTTTTAACCGTTGTTTTGCGCTGTAAGTCAAGAATAGTGTTTCCGCCTATCATTTTGCCACCGCCTAAAATTGAGCCCGCATATACGGCTTTAAAAAGCCCATTAAGCCCTTAGGATATCCGCCGATAGAATTTCCGCCGCTTTCGAGGTCGTAATATGTAACAGAATATCTTGAAAGACTTTCAGACTTAACGCCGATTTTGCCGCGGTGTTCAATATCCCATTGAATAAGATTTACCACGCCAGATATAACAGCCTGAGGATATACAACTTTCGTTATAAGAACTTTTTCTTCGTCGTAAAAGTCGTAAGTTTTACCCAGAACGTAAACGCCAGCATTATAAAACGATTGACTTATTTCGAAGTTTTCCCCGTCTTTAAAAAGTGTTTTATCAAAGAGAAGTTCCCCGCCGCGAATATTGCCTACCGTGCGGAAAGAGCGCAACTGAAAATTATTATTCGTGTACTTTCTTATAAAAGTTTCAAGAGCTGAAAGCATTTGTTCCAGCTCTTCGTCACTCTTATTTTTTGCAGAGGGCAAAATTCCCTTTAATTTTTCAACCGATATAATCATTGGAAGCCCTCCATTCCGTTATTATTTCTTAAACTTAGCAAGAACTACTTTTGAAGTGTTAGTAAGTGCTGCTACGTAGTGTTGGTCTACTGAGATAATAGTTTTACGTGCTAAGGTGTCACGTTCAGTTTCAACGTTAACAGCTTTCTTCATATAGATAGTAATTGCGGGTGCGTCGTCTTCGGTTTCGTTATCGTTATTTAACTTAACGATAGGATTTAGATAGCAAGTGCCGTCTTCTGAAAGAGGTACTTTCTTAGAAGGAACAATACGTGAGTTTGCTACACGTCCGATTTCGCCAGTCATTACAACGTTGTTATCGTATTTGTCAGCTGAGATAAAGTCTGAATCTTTTCTAAGCTGAGTTACTTGTTTGGGGTGAACGAAAGTTACTTTTTCGCTGTTAACTTCTTCTTCGAATAAATCAATAGCGTCAACTAAGCCAGCATAGCCGATAGCCTTTGCGCTGCCGTCGTAAACAAGTTGTACGCCGTTTTCGCTTTCGTCAGCTGCAACGGTTACGATAACGTCTAATGCGTCGCTGTCTTCCTTAGAAGCGATAGCCTTTGAAAGTTGGTTAGTAGCTTCGCCTTCGGGGTTGCCGTAGCCTGAATGAATAGCTTCGTCGGTAAGTTCAACGGCTTTCATAGCCTTTTTAACAGTTACCTTAGAAGAAGTAGCGGTTAATACAGAAGTGCCGCAAGCAACGCCTTCTGCTACGTCTTCTGCGTCGCCGATATAAGCATAACGGGGAACAGTGATTGTATCGCCTGCGTTACCTTGTAAAGTAGTGTCTACTTTTGCGATAGGTGCAACAACAAGCTTTGCGGGAATCTTAGCTGAAATCATATCAGCCATAACTTCGGGATTGATAAGGTTTTTTAACATAGTAGTAGCCATAATTTTTTAGTCTCCTATTATTTTTTTAATTCGTTGTAAACTTCGGGCTGTTCTTCAAAGAGCTTTACGCGTTCTTTATAGCCCATATTTTCAAATTGTTCTTTTGTAACGGTTGAGCCGTTATTCTTTTGTTCAGGCAGCTTGTTTTCGTCAATTTTCTTCGCGCTGGAAGTCTTGAATTGCTGCGGAAGTTGTGTTTTAAGTCCTGCGAGTTTATTATCCCAGTCCTTAATTTTGCCGTTTTCGTCAAGAGCAAGTTCGCCCTTTTCTTTTAGCTTGAACGTTACATAATCAATATCGTTTACCTCAGCTTCAAGCAATGCGATTTTGACTGCCGATTCAAGTTTTAACTTTTCATTTTCAGCAAGTAAAGCTTGTCTTTCTGTTTCGTAGCTTGTAATTTTAGCCTGTAAATCAGCGTTCCCAGCCGTTTCAGCCTTCATAGATTCAATAAGCGCCTGAGCGTCCGTGTGCTGCTTTGTTAGCCCGTCGTATTCGCCTTTTAGCTTACTGTATCGGATATCAAGGTTTTCTTCGCCTGCAAGAAAGATTTTGTTTTCTTTCATTTCCGCTGTCAGTGTAGCCACCTGTTCGTCGTTAAAGCCTTTTTGCTTTAATAGTTCTTGAAAAGTCATAAATAAAATTCCTCCATACAATTTTTACGTGTTACGTCACGATTAAGAATTTGAGCCTTTTACGTCTGCTCTGGACGATATAAAAAAGACAGCCGTTTTGACTGTCTTTCTGTTCGTTTATTCTGTTACTTTTATGCCGTTGCTTCTTCACTTGTGAATCTTATTTCGCCCCCACTCGGGAAATATGTACCATTTATTGTACCGCTAACATTTATCCGATAACTTTCTGCGTTTATTGCCGTTATAGTTCTTACACCTGTGTCTGTAATTTGAGCGCCAGAAGATTTATAAACTTTTATATTCATTCCAACAACACATTTTTCCACCGTGTCGAGTTTTACATCTGAGCCATATCCTGTTATTTTTGCTATCCGTTCGCCTTCATATAAAGACTGAATTACAATATCTTCGCCGTTAACTGTTATGCTTCCGCCGTTTGCAACAGCCGTTCCGTTAACGTAAACAAAAGTAGATAAACTTTCGTCTATAACAGTCCACGATATTGTAACGCTTGTGCCGTTTTGAATTAAATCTCCGTTTTGATAGTTTTTCGTGCCGTCGCTTACAACAATATTAGCATTGCTTATGTTTTTCAAAACTAAATTAGCGCCTACTCTTTCTGTTCCTGCAACGCAATAGTATTCCGCTGAGCTATCCTCTACCGTAGTAACAGCCGTTGTCGCTTTTTTATCGCTATACCAAGTTAAAGCATAGCCTTCTGCATTGTATTCAGGTAGTTTCTGCCCCTTTGTAAAAGTATTTGCGGGCGAAAAACCTTTTATATAATTTTTAACCGCATTAGCACTCCAATACGTCGCTGTTTTATATGCGTTTATACTGTTCCACGGCACAAAATATTTGTTTGATTGGGAAGTAGAAAATACGTTTGAACCCGCAGTAGGAGGTGTAGGACTTAAAAAATAATACTCGCAATATTGATTATAATAGAAAGCATAACCATTTATTAGCGTAACAGTTGGCGGGAATTTAAGTATCATATACTTATTAGCGTCGCTGCTACTTGTAACCTGCCCAAAAGATTGATAGGGAATCTCATTAAAACTTGAACCTGAAAAATCCATTGTAATTATAGAGTTTGCAGGCGTTGTTCTGGTCGAACCAAATACACAAAAAGCGTTTTGTCCAAGAGTGCTTATATTAAACTTATGATTAAAATTTGCTACTTTTCTACAATAAGTAAAAGCACTATTCCCTATGGCTGTTATCTCCTTAGGGAGAACTAAATTAGTTAGGGAGGGACAATTACTGAAAGCCTGCTCCCCAATAGTGGTAACTGAATTAGGAATTACAACAGAAGTTAACCTACTACAATCAGAAAACATATATTTTTCAATACTCGTAGCCCCAGCCAAGTCACTTTCTGTAATTTCCGTTACAGTTTTATCAATTACTTGCGGTAGTTTATTTTCTCCTGCCGTTCCTGCATTCTCAGCAATCGCATTAAGAAGCGTTGAGTATAAGCCGTCTGGCAGCTCTTCTCTGTTAATTTTCAGCTTTTCGCATATTTCTTTTAATTTTTCACCGTATAACATTTTTTCACCTCTATTCTGTAATTGCAAAGATATTCTCTGCATAGTCCGCCCAGCCGTCCGCTGCTTTGTATGCTTCTACGCTTTCTGCGGGTACGTAGATTTTTAAAGATTCGTGGCAAGAGTTAAATATAGTAAATGAATTATAAGAGCCCTTATCAAGTGTAGGCGGTATTCTTGCTAATATCGTTACTTTTTTTAGTGCTGAGTCACCTAAGAACGCCGAATATCCCATATTAGTAACGCTTGAAGGAATTATTATTTCCGATAGATTTTTACAAACACGGAACATACAATCTCCTATTTCCTTTACACCGTGTTTTAAAGTAACGTCGGTTAAGTTGTAATTGTTATAAAAAGCGTCGAGTTCGCTTGTTACCCCTGCGCTTACTGTTACTTTTGCAAGTTTGATATTCTGACTGAAAGCTCTTGTTCCTATATAAATGTTTTCAGCAATAAAAACACTTGTCAGCGTGCCAGTGTTATAAAAAGCTTCGTCTTTAATCTCATTGACCGCAAGCCCGTTATAACTATTCGGAATAATTATATCCGTGTCTGTCGCTTCACCGATTCCAGAGCAAATATAATAAGTGCCGTCCGAAGATAGTTCGTAAGCAAGCCCGATAGTTCCGAAAGTTCTTGTAAAACTTAAAACGTTTGAATACTCAGACGTTACCATTAAAGCGTTAGTTATTCTTACTTTAATTTCGAACGTGCCTTCGTTCGTTAGGTATTCCGCAAGGTTTACCGTGTTAGCCGTTGCTTTGACTAATAAAGCATTATTTGAGTATACTTCGTAACATTCCGCAAAATCGCCGTTTTCGTCCGTTATAACCAAAGTATTACCCGCTATTTCAATAGTCGGCGCGAATAGTTTAATATCCGCACCGCCACCGCCTTTTACGCTTACGTTTACTTTGCTTTTCCCTGCAACGTCGTAGCTTCCGTTTTTAGTTATAAATAATAAATCGTCCGTTGGTCTGTTTACTGTTATTTTCTTAAATTCAAACATTGCCAGACTCCGTTATTACGTAGTAAGCGCCGTTTTCGTAACTGTCAGTAGTTGCGCCCACGTATTTATAAATCTTGCCTATATCGTCAGCCGTAGCCGTTGATATGATTAGATTCAATTCTTCCGCTGAACTAATTTCAATAGGTTTACCCAGTGAATTCTCATAGTTAGATTCTTCGCCGTGTCCGTAAGATTCAAAGTAGATAACAGTCGGAACGGCTCTTCCTGCTGTGCCTTCGTAAATGCGGTTTAATTGACGTTTGCCAAGAACAGTTCCAGCGCTTCCGCCACCGTCCAAAGAATAAGCGAATTTTACGCCGAATTCTACCAGCAATTCCGCCTGTTCTGTATAAGTCATTCCCGCTTCGTTCGTTACGTTTCCGCGGCTTTGTTCTATTGTGAGTACGCAATAATCGCCGTTTTCAAACTGCCCGATAGACTGTCTTATATAGTCGGACGGGTGAACGATTTCCGCTGCGATATCTTCTGCGCATACTTCGAAGTTATCAACAAGTTTTCCCCAGCCTACTATTGATTGTGCTACACCGTCGTCTAACATTTCGTCAGTCGTTATAGTTCTATCGTAAGGCGCTGAAAGGTTGCCGTCTGCGTCTATGCAAAGGGGGTAACATTCGCCGTCGCTGATAGGTACGCCGTTATCGTCTGCCATAGGCTCACTGACTATTGCTTCACCGTTTATTATCGTCTGTCCTACGGGCTGTAAGTTAGACATATTGAATAATCCCGCATTTATAACAAAAGCCGTTCCTTCTCTTTTTGCAAAGGTTAAAGGGCTAACTTTCGAGCCTGTAAGCGTTCTGTCAGCTGAGGTCAGAGCAAGCTTAGGTCTTACGCTATACCCGCGATTCGTCACCTTAGGTATTCTTACGAAGACGTAACTTGCGCCGTGTCTGCGCCCATATTGAACGCTTATGCTGGATTTTAAATCGTGAACGATATCAACGGAATTAGTTTCAAGCGCAGGATTATAAATAACCTTGCAAAGAGCTTTAATAACCGCTATTTCGCTTTGTGACATTGCCGCTTCGTCTATTCTTCCGAAGTTCATATAAATATAGCCGTCTTTTTCGATTGTTACGGTTTCCCTGTTCCAGCCGTGGTCTATGCCGTCATAAACTTTCGCTGCGTTATAAAAAGCATAGCCGAATTTGTAAACGTCGTTCGGTGTAAAGTTGATTTTAACGCCCGCTTTTACGGGAATCATATTAGGTGTTACGTAACGCGTTGGATTAGCCGCGTTATTTATTGCAGGCGCGCCACCCACAAAAGAGCCACCTACTAAGTCATAATCACGATAATAAAAGCCGAATTCTTCAAAAAGATTATTTGTTTTTTCGTGCTCAGCTGCTATCTGGTCTTCTATTGAATTGATAATAACTTTACAGATTGATTGAACAGCTGTTTTATCGTCGTCTGTTAGCTGCACGTCGTCTTTTCTGGCGAAGTTTAAGTAAATGTAGCCGTCTGCTTCGATTGTTACCCCGTTAGTTAGCCAGCCGCGGTCTATTCCGTCGTATACCTTTTCAAGTGTATAGAAGGCATAACCGAATTTATAAATACTGGTATTGTCAAACGTGATTTTTGCGCCCGCTTTTACCTTTATTAGCTCAGGTGTTACAAAGCGGCAAATTGTCAGAGGGTCTGTTTCGACATAAGAAGGTTGCCCTACGTACATAGTGCCGTATCTTAATTCATAAGAGCGGTAGAATAGCCCGAACGCGTCAAACGTTTCAGTAATAGCCTTCTGCGACATTCCCACTTCTACGCCGTCGCCCGTGGTCTGTTTTAAGTCTGCGGAAGGTGTTTTTATGCCGAATAAATCAATTTCTTGTTTATTTAAAAATGCCATTTACGCGCCCTCCTTAATATTTTTCGAGCATATCAATTTGTGTTATATATATGTTTGCGCTATCTTCCACCGAGAAAGAATAGCCGCTTTCTGCATTTTGTGACATAGATATATGCTTCATAAACTTTACGCTTGTTACGTTCGTTATCGTGTCCATACTTATTAAAAATGCTGCTTTCTGGACGCCGTAGCCATAAACGTATAATACCCCGTCAGCTTGTAAATCTATTGAACTACCGTTAGCAAATGCAATAGCTGTCGTTCTTCCCGTGTACCATACTGTGCCGTCGCTGTCATAATACTTAAAATCTATTGCATACCTACACCTATCTACCAAAGTCGCACCTGTTAAAGTGTCGCCCGAAGCAGCTTTGCCGCTATAAAGGATTATGCTCTTAATCTTTTTAGCTTCTTCTGCATAAGCAGCTTTAAGAACGGTTTCCCCGTCTTCGTCGAATATATCTGTTAAAGGAACGCCATTTATTGAGTCTGTGACGTTTGCTGCGCTCTCTACTTCACCGATAGGGATATCGCCGCTTTCTATGCCGTTGGTTATTGCTTCGATAACGGGCTCTTGAACACGTCCTGCTATTTCGTCTACTACTGAAACGTCAGTAAAACAATAAAGAACGTCGTTTTCTACCTTGCCAGCGTCCACCAGCGCGTTATATTCCGCTTTCGTTATAGGCTTAACCCATTTTTTAGATTGATATTCAGCAAGGATATTAGCATAACGGCTAACTTGCCCGCCGAGTTTGTTTGTATAGTCTATAAGTCTGTTTAATTCCGCTTCTTCGTAAGAGTTCTGCGGGTAGTCGTCTGGTCTTTGTCTGGGAAGTACGGGAATAATGATTTTCTTAACTGTTTTTCCGCTTTCGTCTTCGTTTAAGTAGATATAAGCGTAAATTTTGTATCTTTCCTGTAATAGCACGTTAGGAATGTTAACCTGCCACGTTTCGCCTTCCTTATAAGCCACCCTTACAATAGCAACTCTTGAAAACTCATTGCTAAAATGCACTTGAAGCACGTTGTTAGTCGTGTTTATGCCTGCAATATATAGCTTTCTGTTATAATCCCATTGAGATAATGCGGGAAGCTTAATTTCGCTTAATCCGTCGGGGAATTTTACTTGTATCATTTTTTTCACCTTAAATATTATTTTTCTTAAAAGCGCTAAAATAGCCTTTTTTAAAGTCTTCGTAAGTGTCAGCCTCCAACTTAAACAGTCCGCCGTTTTCACTATCCCATTTCGTAAAAGAATTATCCAGCGCCCACCTTGCACGCTGCAAAGAAACGCAACGGCAATTTATATCCATTGACGGAACGCCGAAGTCGCTGGGATATCGCGCTTTAAATATGCCTACTTCAAAATATTCGTCAAGCTCTCTTATTTGCCCGTCAAGTTCGACGTGCATTTTACGTGTTCTACTGTCAAGCGTGGAATCCCATTGCTTAACAATATCCGCGCCCGCGTCTTTTGCTTTGTGCTGGGCGTCGAATGTAGCTGCCTGACCGATTCTGTGCCCTTCCGTTCTTGCTATCGTCATTGAACGGTTGAGCCCGATATTTGTCTGGTTTCCTATGTTCCTTGCTATTTGTGCATAACTATAAGCCTGCGATATGCCCCGTGACAGCTCCGCTCTGACTCTTTTCTTTAAGTCGTCGATATCTTCTCCCAGCGCTGTATATAACCGCTTAGAAAGCTTTGTATCTACCGTTAGCGCCCTTACTACTTGCTCTTGGTCGATAGGGAATATAAGAGGAACGCCCTGCCCTTGCAAGTCGTAGAGCGTTCCTATAAAGCCGTCTTCATAGCATACGGTTAAATATTCCGATATACTGTCAAATTGCTTATTGTTTAATTCGTCTAAAATAGCCGATATTTGCTTTTTAAGCGCCCTTTGATAGTCAACCTGATAAATTATGCTTTGAAGGTTTTCTTTGTCGCTACGGGCTAAAAGCGCGGCTATCCTGCCGTTTATATCGTTTAAAGACTGTTCATAAATCTTTTTAAGCTTTTGTATAAGCTCTTTTTCGCTCTTAATCTGAATCCCGATAAGTTCTTTTTGACGCTTATTGATAGTATCACCCCACAAAAAAAGCACCCGTTAAGGCGCTTTTGTTTTTCTTTTATGTCTATTTTGTGCTTGCTCTTTCATTGTTATCCAGCGGCAATTTGACGGCTCATAATTCCCGTCGTTATTTATTCGGTCTATTGTCAGATTTTCGGCATAGCCGTTCGCCATTGCCCAGTTATAAAATGCTTCGGGATTGTTTTTCCATTCTTCGCATATTTTAATTCCGCGCCCGCCGTATCTTTCATAGTTTGCAGCTTTCAGATTATAGCAACGTTGTTTCATATCTTTCCATATTCCATAAACGCGCGTATACCGTAAGCCGTGTTTCGGTTTAATCGTTTTTAGTGTTTCCTTTGCTTGTTTAACTTTTAAGCACCCGCACGATTTAGTATCACCGTTTCTTAATGCTAAGCTGCGTACTATAACCTCATTCCCACAATCGCATTTACAAAGATATTGCTTTTGTTTTTGTCCGCTGGGTGTAACCTTTGATTCTACTTGTTTTATTACAGTGAGCTTTCCGTATCTTTGCCCTGTTAAATCTATTGCTTTCATACAGCGCACCCCGATTTTTCAAGTATCTTACTTATAAGGTCAAGTAAACCTAAATCGTTACAGTCTTGCATTAGCTTTTCAATAGTGCTTATGTATTTTTCTTTCATTTTTTACTCCTTCGGGCTATGCCCTTTTCAAAACTTGTAACCATATTTTACCACTTTTTCGTTATAATTGCAACTAAAATCAAATACTTTTTAGAAATATTTTCAACTTTTTTCAAATATTTTCAATTTTTTGGTTGTTTTTATTATTTTTTTATGATAATATATTTTTACAAATTATGGAGGCTATAAAATGAATTTAACAGAAAAAATTAAAATTGCTATGATTAAGCAAAACGTAACACAAACAAAACTTGCCGAATTGACAGAGCAAACACAAGGGAATCTGGCAAACAAATTTTTAAGGGATAACTTCAAACTGTCGGAATATCAAAAACTTGTCGAAGCGCTTGGCTGCAAATTAGAAGTAAATATCATTTTACCCAGTGGAGAAAAAATTTAACTCTTGCCCTCTTCCTTTTTTGGAAGGGGGCTTTCTTCTTCCAACGTTGCCGCCATAAGAGCTTTTTCGGCTTCTTCTGCGCCTTTTGCTGCGTTTACGGGGAACTTGTCTTTTAAGTCCTCATAATTTAAGTCCAGAACGTCGCAAATCTGTTGTAATATTGTTTCGTCGTCAAAAGCGCCCGATAAATTTAATAGCGTATTTATACGGAGTTGTTCTATTTCGGCTTTTGTTCTTTCTATGCTTACATTTTCACTTTCGTTTACCATAGCTTCTCTTTCAAACTTGAAGTAAACGTCCTTTTGTTGATAGTCAGTGCCGTTAAGTTGGTTTACCTCTTCTAAAACAACTTTTACAATTTTACGTAAAAACTGCTTTAATCGAATTTCAAGCTTGTTACACTTCAAATCCAGAAGAGTATAAGCTGCTTTTATTGCTATATTAGTTGTCGCGTTCGTATCTTTCAGGTTAGCAAGCGATAAGCCCATACCGAAGCGGTAAATGTTAACTTCGTCAAGTGCAAGCTTCGTCTGCCTTGCTTGGAAGGGAACGTCAACGGTCTTAACGTCTACACCGCCGCCTTCACCGTCAGGGATTCCGATTATTTTCTTTGTCTTTAAGTTCTGCTGCAATTCGTCTAATTTATCGCCCTGAAAGCCTTTAACAACGTGTAACGGTGTGTCAAAGTCTACTAAGTTATTTGATAAAGACGAATTCATTAAATCGTAGTCGTCGATTATAGCCTTAATAGGTCTTAATCCGCTTACTTGCTTTTTGCCATTGTCTAAACGGAAAAAAGGAATAAATCCAAAGTTTTCATAATAGAGCTGCTCGCCGTCGTCCTTCTTATATAAAGTGTGAGGGCGTGGATTGATTTTTACAGATTCGTCAAGCTCTATTTTGCCGTTGTTGTCCTGTACGTAATAATAAGTCTGGTCTTTATCCCATACCTGAATACGTTTAATTTCTTTATGCCCTTTTTCTATGCGGTCAATATACCAGTAAATAACGTATTCGCAACCGTCGTCAGTGTCCTTTTCCCTTACTTCTATTACGCCTATTGAATCGGCGCATTGAAAAGCAAGTTTATCTTCTGCGTTTTTGTACGCATACATATATTCGAAGCCCTTAGTTACGCAACCTGTTAAGAGTTCGTAAAGCTCCGCTCCGAAGTCTTCATTCTCATTAAAATAGCTGTCAAGTTCGTTTTGCAGCTCTGGAATATCCGACTTAACAAAATATCCGTCGCCGCTTAACATATACTGTACTTGCTGGTCTACCAGCTCTGTAAAGAACGGGTGAGGGATTTTTACATTTGAGCGCGTTTTATCTTCCTGCAAGTTACCGTCCGCGTCAAAATAAAAAAGCCGATAATCTAAGATATCGTGCTTCCCTTCATAATATTTCTCACCGACGCGCGCCCTTTTCTTTTTCTCTGAGCTATTGTCGTCGTTTATAAATTGTGTAATTTCCGCTATTGTTAGCATTTCTCACCTCTTATCTCATACCAGATTTTATCCGCCCAATTATATTTAAGATTATAGCCTTTTGCTTTTGCCGCTGCCTGTATATCGTTTATGCTCCACCTAAAAAGAGTTCTCTCAGATTTCTCTAACAATTTTGCGATTTCAGCATAGGTTATTATTCTCTTTTTGTCAGGCTGGAATTGCGGGCAGCTTATAACGCGGTAGCTTCTATATTTATATCCTTCGCCTTTTATCGTTGTCGGTTTTGCTTCCCAGCCTTCAACGGGCTTGAATTCCCTTGCCCAGCTACACTCACCGCAACTCTTTGCACATTCCCAGCATAACGTTTCCATTTTATAACCTCGCTGTAAACTCCTTCTTCCTGCCGCTTAGATATATAACGGGGTTAGCCGTTGAGCTGGGCTTGAATTCGTATGTTTGCCCGTACCCGCCGTATTCTAATTGAGCTGCTGTGTTTACGAATAACTTTTCAGCTTTTGCCACGCTTGACGTTTGATTATGAATTCTATAAAAACTCTGCTTCATTATCATAGGAAGGTGAGTGTGACTGTGTATATAAATATCAACGTCGATTATTGAAGACATATCCGCAAGCCTTACCGCTTTTGCGCCTTCTTTACGTCCGCCACCGCTACCGTGTGTAACGTAGAACGTGTAACTGTATTGAAGCTCTGAATGCCTTTCTGCGCCGCTTCCTAACCTTAGGAATAAAACGCCACCTTCGCGGCAATATCTGTCTTCTATGCCTAACTGACGGGCTAATAAACGCATAAGGTCTATTCCGTCTTGTCTGTAAGTTCGCGCTTCGTGATTGCCTATCGTGATTAAAAGGATTTTATCTTTAATAGGTGTTAGCAAGCGGTATAATTCGCTTAGTTGTTCCATAGGCGGAATAACTTCCGCGTAACTGTCGGAAACGCTTGTTTTTGTCGCGTTGTTCATTAAATCGCCGTTTAATATACAATAGGCGTTCGGATTCTCCGCAACTTCTGTTATTTGCCGCTGTATATCTCCGATTTTGCAGCTTCTATCGCCTATATGCCAATCACTGAATACGTGAATAATGCACTGTTCTATATCTTTACTGAGCCTTACATTTACCGACTTCATACTACCTCACTTACATACTGCCAATGATACCCACCGCACGTTTTACGTTTGCCCGCACATACTTTTGATATATTCTTATATGCAATATTCGCCCACTTGCCAGCTTCTTTTGTTGTCGGAAAAACTTCGCCTGTTTCTATACACTTAACTTTTTTTCCTCTATTTGATAGCGCGCCCGTTCTACTCTTAGCTGCTACACTCATTTTCTGCCGCACGTCCACTCTTTTAGCTGGATTGTCCGCGCCTGTATGAATACCCTTTAATGCAATACTTCTTTTTATTAGTGTTTCCTCAGAAGGTTTATATCCGCGGTTGCCATTTCCACCGCTTGAAATATTGTAACCTTTTGGCGCTATACAGTCATAAAAAGCAATCCAGCGAATCTCTTTCTTATCAAGCTCTTCTTTTGAGCAAGCAACGTCTATCTGTTCAACGGTGAAGTTTTCCGCGCCGTATTTTTTTATAGCGTTATGCAATATAGAACAGTGGCTATGCTTGCCACAGTGACTATGCCAGCGCCTTATTAAGCTTTGCTTTGTCTGTCCTATATATATTTTTCCGTTGATTATGTTTGTAACTTTGTAAATTATCATAATAACCAATCTCTATTTTTAATGAATTGTTCTAAGGCGTAACGCATTGCGTCCATACAGTGATTGAAGTCATCTATCGGTCTGTTTATCTTATTACCGAATTTGTCTTTATCCCACGTATAGTTTGATATCTCAGTTAAGAAGTTAACGCACCGCGGGTGAATGATAATTTCTAAGTCCTGAATCCATTGAACGCCGTTCATAATACTGTCGCGCCCTTTCTTTGCTGGGGAAACGCGAAGATTATAACCTTTTAACTCGTCAATAGACTTCGGTTCTGCCGAATCAGCTGTTATTTTAGCCTTCGCGTACCCCATAGAAACGATTTTATCTTTTATAGCTTTGTTTGACAGTCCTTTTTCGTAGAATTCGTCATAAACATAAAGCTTCTTGTTTGCTACGTCTAAAAAGCCCACAAAAAAAGCGCTGGGGTCGTTCGTATAACCGAAGTCAAGCCCGTAAGCGCTCTTTAAATTATCAGCAAATATAACGTTATCGGGCTTTTCTTCCAACTTGTTATATTCTGCTTTGTTCATTATTGTAAACGGCTCTTCTTTCCAGTTCTCATATATCAAGCCGTCAACTATACCCCATTCCCCTAAGCCTGCTACACGGTAACGGCGGGGATTGTTCTTTTTCATTGCTTCAAACACGGCTAAGTCGCTTTTGTCTAACCATTCATTACACATATAAGTCGTTGTCATAGCCAGTGTTTCTTCGTCTGGATTGTCGAAGAATTTCTTTTTAATCCAGTGTTTCTCATTCCACGGATTCAGCGTGACTGTTATTTGTTTAAATAAGCCTTCTGGAACTTCACCACGGATTGACTCGTTTATAGTGTCGAAGTCGCTTTCTTTCGTTATTTCGTAAGCTTCTTCTATCCATAGCCAGCATAGACAGCCTACCGAAACGGTGATTGACGTAATCTTCAAAGGGTCGTCCAGCCCTCTAAAATATATCTTTTGCCCCGTCGGTTTATAAGTCATTTCAAGCGGATTCAAGCGGAATTCCCAGAAGTCCTCTACTTGTAACCTTTTAATAGCCCACTTCAATTCAGCGAAGCAAGAATCTTTTAACGTTCTGTAAGACTTACGAACTACAAGTAAGTTAGCCTGCGGGTATTGCATAAGGCTTGTAATAAACCATAGCGCCGACGTTTTGCTTTTCTTGCTTGCACGGCTGCCCTTGCATACTCTGTAACGCCCTTTCCAGTGCCAGAAGGTTTTATAGCCTTTTCCTACTAATTGCGGAAGGCGTAAATGCTTTCTTTCCGCTGCCATTGTGTTAGTCCTCTAATTCGTCCGCACCGCTAATAACAACGGGAATAGCTCCCGCAAAGTCTACTTCGTGCTTCGGCGCTTGCCCGCTGGTATCTCTTATAAATGTTAACGCGGTTGTATCGCCCTTTAATGCTTTATGAATCTGAGCTATAAGCATAGCCTGTTCGACGGTGATATTTTTACCTTTTAAGGCTGCAAAGCTCTGTATGCTTTCTATATCACATTCGCGCCCTGCTTTTATCTTCATATCCAGAAGAATTTCAAGACTTTCCCGCATAGCTTTTTTCTTTCTGCGGGATTTTCCGCTTGCTTCTCCGCCTTTCTTCGCAAGCGCTCTCTGTTCTTCCTCCGTTAGTTGATTGAACGGAATCAAATTTTCTTCGCCAGCCATACGGTTAACCTCCTTTATAGAATAGCAAGAAAAAAGCCCGCACTTTTCAGTGTAGGCCCTTTCGCTGCTGTGTTATTTCTTTGTTGATTTTTTGACTGTTTTCTTTGCTGGTGTCTTTCCCGTTGTCTTTCCTTTTGTGCTCTTTTCAATTTCCTTTCTCACACTCTTAGGAAAATAATCCGCGGGTTCTGAATATAAGATTTTTTTTGCCATTTTGTTTTCCTCCTATTATTTTAAATAGCTATTTATTACGTTAACAATCTTTCTACTTTCAGAAGCTGCTTTTGCCCCGTTACAATAAACGTCGCACATAGCTTCTGCTACGGCTTCTGCGTATGAATGTTTTGCGTAACCACTTATTTTATTTTTTGACGTTACTGCGCCTTTGCCTAACGCTTGTTGAACAATTCGCGTCGCTGCCATATCTAAGCTGCCAACGCTGGTCATTCCCATTTTCGCTGCTACGTCCGCTGTTAGCTTATGCCCTAATTCGTGAGCTGTAACAGCCTGTATAGCGGTTTTGCTGCCCTTCCCAGGGTGAAAACCTGTATCAACGCATTGTTGATATGCTTTATCCATTATCGCATTATTAAAATACTTTTCATTGATTGCTATATTACCGTCTGCGTCATAATAAGCAAGCGCGTTTGTGCCAGGCTTTAACTCTGCAAGTTGTATTTCATTAACTTGCGCCCCATATTCGTTCCTAAAATCTTTGAAAACGTCAAGTGTTTCTGCTACGAGTTCACGCTGACTGCCTATTTCCCCAACTAAATCGCGGGTAGACAATATATCTGACGCATTTATGCCGCCTGTGCCACCGCCACCGCTATAACTTGAACTTCCTCTTCCGCCCATAATATTATGCTCCTATATTACATTATTTGTCAATTATTTTTTTGCTTTTTATGAGAAGCGCCGCTTTCTTTATATCGCCACTTATAGCCGCCTGCGCTATTTCTCGCACCTTTACAGCACTTACATATATTTTGTTTTGCTATGTTTGTAATTAAAAAAGCACTTAAAATGCTTTCATATTCAGCTATAAAATTTCCGTATATATCTAATTGAATTATAGGAATTTTTGTCGCCGCTGCTATTTTATCTCTTGTTTCTTTCGAGCGTTTTTGTCCTCTTACTTTTTCGCTTCTTTTACGAATTGCTTCTGCGGACATTTTTTTACCTTTTTGCACTTCACTTATTTTACGTCTTGTTTCAGCGCTTAAAGTCCTTTTTACGCCAGCCCCTGACATTTCCCCGCCAGTTGACTTATTATAGCCATACGCCCTGTCTGTCGTTTTATATTTACTTATTAAATACTTTTCAAGAACGCAAGCTTCGTCTTTACTTAATCCGCGCGCAATTATATTGTGCTCTATGTTATCCCAGCCGTATTTTAAAATAGCGTTATAAAAGTGTAGGTTGTGCGCCTTATATCCTCTACCATTCACGCCCCACCGTATTTCAGGTGTTCTGCCCGTTAGCCCTATATAACGTTTACCATTCGGGCATATATGTATATAAACAAAATAATTATTCATTTCTTAAACTTTTCATTCTCTCTGTTACAGCGTTTTTATAAAATACTGTTTTTGTTTTCCCAAAGTCATAATCAATAGGATTTCCATAGACAAGTAAACACGACGGCTTCTTTCTCTTTATAAGTTCGTCAACGCCCGCTTTCCATATCTTTTTTGCTTCTTCTGACCTCAAAACGCCTACTGTCGATATCGCCAATACTGCATTTTCAGGAAGCCCGTCAAAGCAAAAATCAAAACTTTCAGCGTCAGACCAGCTCACAGTCGGAATAACCGTTATTCCCGCGTCTTGCATTATTTGTCCTACTAATCTACTACGGAAAACGTTCCAGAGCTGCATTGCTTTTGGCATATCCATATAAAGACTATAATCAGGAGATAAAAAACAATCATACTGTTTTAACACGTCAATGTATTGTTCTGGATTATTGAAAAGGCGCTCTATTTGATAATCGTCGATAAAGCAATGCACGCCCGCGCTTTTGTCTTTGCTGGTAAGTGCATAGTTAAAGCCTATAAGCGAGTCGGGAACGTGTCCGTCATTCTCAATTATAGGCATTTGATATTTACCCTCACAACGTCCTAAATCGACGTAAGGCAAGTTATAAGAATTATCCGTTCTTAATCGTTCATTCTTCTTCTGCGGCGCTTCTTCGGGCTCTTCTGCTACGTCGAATTCAAAACCCAGCGCTTCAAAGTCAAATTCGGGTAAGTCGTCTATTTCAGCGTCAAGCAAGGAATAATCCCATTCCGCTTTTTCGGCTACCTTGTTATCAGCCAGCCTATACGCTTTTACCTCTTCTTCGGTCAAGTCTTCCGCAATAACGCACGGAACTTTTTCAAGCCCTAATTTCTTTGCGCTCTTCCAGCGGGTATGCCCGCAAATAATAACTTTGTCGCGGTCAAGAATTATAGGCTGCCTGAATCCGAATTTTCTTATTGATTCCATTACGTAAGGAACTGCGCCGTCATTCTTTCGCGCGTTCTTTTCGTAAGGTTTTATTTCGTTTATATTTATAAGCTGTATTTCGTCTGCTTTTATTTCTTTCATACCTCTTAACCCCTTTAAAAAATATCGACGGCGGAAAAGGAGGCACAACCGCCGTCTTTCAAGGAGGACGAAAAAAACTGCCAGCCCACCAACTGACAGTTTTTCACAATACTATTATAGCATAGTTTTTACTCTTATTTACTCTCAATTACTCTTATTTACTCTCATTTTTTTGGATAGCTTTACTTTCGACTTTTAAAATAGAATTAACTTTCGAAAGTGCTATTCCGTGTAGTCGGTAAATGCTCTGTTCACTCAAACACATTTCGTCAACTATTTTAGTCCAGTCTTCAAGGTGAACGTACTTGCGGTATAATATCTCTATCATATCGGCATTGTCGAGCTGGTCTATCGTCGCTATAATTTCGTTTTTGATTTTAGCCAGCTTTTCAATATCGTTCGCGATTGCTTTTTCTAAGTCTACTATTTTACAAATAGCTTCTTCCAGCCTATCAAGTCGAGCGGTAGACTTTACAGCAACGTCTTTCGGCTTTGCCGTCACCTGCTGCGTACTGTCGCGTAAGTCTTTCATAAGTCTGAGTTTATTTTGAATAAGAGTGTCGAGCTTTCTTATTTGCCCTAAATACTCTTTTGCTTCCATACTATCAGCCCCCTTTTAATTCTTCGCCCGTTTCTATTGTGAATCCCTGTTTGCCGCAATTCGGGCACTCTAAATTTTTTAGCAGCGCGTCTTCTGGTCTAACAGCAAGCCAGCGGTGTAAGCATTTCAGGCAGACGACTTCTGACGCTTTGTAAGATAAAGACGATTCAAGTTCTATTACGTTATTCATATTATCCCCCTTTAATTACTTGTATCAAATTCGGGAATTATAGCGTGTATTCTAATATACCAATGATAGGGGTCTGTATTAGTGTTTTCAACTTGTTCTACCAAATAAACAACTTCTGGGGCTAAATAAACATAGTGCATTTTATACTCTTTTTCACTTACTTTTATAATAACGGCTAATTCGTTACCTTCCGTATTTTGAATGCTTAAAACACCTTCTATTTCAAGTAAAATTTTATCACTTCTTAAATTCAAAACCGTTACTTTTCTATAAGTTTGAAAGTTATCGCTTTTTTGGGCTATGTTATGTTGAACCGTGTAGGCGTCATTGCAAGCACTAAGACTGAATAACGTAATAATTGATATTGTAATTGCTAATAATTTAATAAATAATTTTTTCATTTTTGCTTTCTCCTGCGTTTGTTTTTAATCCTTTGTGAGCGTTTAGGTATGTATTTAACGTCAGTAAGTTTAGGCTTATAGTCTGCTTTTCTTAACCATTCAAACCATTTATACCACTCTGTCATTCTTCAACCTCTACGCCATAATGATTTTTCATAACACTTTTTAGCACCTTTATTCCAATTTCGTCTAAACCTATAAAATCGTGCATAAGTTTGTGATAAATCTCCTTAGCCGTTTCCTTGCTACCGTGTTTGTACCCTTTGTTAAATTGATTATTAAAATCGTTTTGATATTCTTCCTTACTCAGCACCACCTTGTCTTTGCAGTTGCGGTAGCCTGTGTTGTATAGTGCTTCTGCTTGCTTTTTTGTTATATTACAAGGCTGTTTTTTCATATAACAAGGCTCTTCAATGCTTAAACAAACACTGCACATTTCTTTCGCCATTTCTTCAATCATTTCTTTTTCGTTCATTTTTTACCTCCCTTTTCAGTCAGCTTTTTTACCCTTTTTTCTTTAAGCTTCTTATATTCCGCTCTAAACCGTTCGCACGCCTTACCCGTTCCGCCCTGATTGCATTCAGGCAGCGGGCAATTTAAACAGATATCTATTTCAGCATTGCTTACAGAGCGGTCATAGTCTTTTCTTCGTTCTACTAAGTCAAATCTTTTATGTAATTTAATCATTGCTGCCCCCGAAGTATTTAATCATTCCTTCGCGGCAAGCTTTAACGCCGTGAGCTTCTAAGGAAGGGCAAACACCGTTGATTGCTCTTCTTTTCTTCATTACGCAAGCTTCGCAACGCATACCAGTAAATCCAGTTAGCAAGTAGTCTATAAGATTTTCCGTTGTTTTTGTGTAGGCCGCGCTCTGCTTTGTTTCCTGCGCCTTAATACGCTTTTTATAACGTTCGAGGTCGTGCTCTGACTTTTTCAGCCTTTGACGTAACGCCTTATTCTCCATTGCCTGCGCTGCATTTCGATTTTCGGGCTTGATTGCCTTTATTTCGTCATTTGATAGAATTCTTACACCTTGTTTGTATAGAGTTGTTGCAGCGTTTTTATATGCCACTTGCCCGCCTTTACAGTTCGCACAGTCTATTAAATCGTTTTGTGTGCAAAAGAGCCTTGCCCCGCAAAACGTTTTACCCAGAGCTACCGTCAGCCCGTCTATTTGCTTTTGGTATTCTTCAAATTGTTTTTTTATTTCGTCCATTCCTTTATTCCTCTACGTCGAATTTTTCTTTAAAATAAGTGTTTAATAAGCTTTCTGCTATTACACCGTCTGAATGAGTTTTAAGCCATTCCTTTATTTCTTTTGCCGTACTTCGTCTTATGCTGTACGTGTCAAGGCAACGTTCAAAATGCCTTCCATATACTATTTTTGCCCTGTTCCCGTATTGCACGTCGCGATAAAATTTCTCTTCGCTGATAAAGCGTAATGAATAGCCTTCTAAGTAAATTATTCGCGCCAGCCTGCTTACTCTTTTTATCTTAGAAGCTAACACTCTGGAAGTTTCTCCGAACAGATAAAGCGATTCTCTGCCTGTATCTGATATGATTATGTAGCTCTTCATTTCTTCTCCTTAAAATTTCTTAACGCTATTAAAAATATTGCTATTCCGCAAATTATCATTATTGTACCTGTTATCATTGCCCCTCTTTCTTCGCCTTCTGAATTTCTACTTGCCGCTTAATAAGACA
>JAZNXL010000069.1:0-77849 GCA_045593905.1 Eubacteriales bacterium | reverse complement strand
CCTTTGTCATTTGGGGCGCTATTATGCTGTTGCCGCAAATGTTTGCAGGGATATTTACACCCGATTCAGCACTCATTGAGTTTACCTCAACAGCACTTAGAATTTATTGTGGTGTGATGTGCATTTTCGGTATTCAGATTGCTTGCCAGATGACCTTTGTTTCTATCGGCAACGCACCTTGTTCCATTATCGTTGCCATCGTTCGCAAGTTCGTATTACTCTTGCCGCTTATCTACATTATGCCCGGGCTGACCCATGACAAAACTTTGGGCGTTTATACGGCAGAACCTGTTGCCGACGTGATAGCCGTAACCTTTACCGCTATCCTTTTTACCATTCAATTTAAAAAGGCACTAAAGTCTTTAACAATAGAAAATACAAAGGAGACAGTACAATGAAAATTGCAGTAACTTATCAAAACGAACAAATCTTTCAGCACTTCGGTCATACCGAACAGTTCAAAATTTATACCGTAGAGGACGGAAAAATTATAAACAGCGAAGTGGTTGATGCAAGCGGCAGCGGACACGGAGCGCTTGCAGGACTACTTTCGTCACTCGGTGTAGATGCTCTTATTTGCGGCGGCATCGGCGGTGGTGCACAGATGGCGCTTGCTGAGGCCGGCATTAAACTTTACGGCGGTGTTAGTGGAGCTTGCGATGCCGCAGTCGAAGCATTGCTTGGCGGTAGGCTTGGGTTCAATCCAAACGTAAAATGCGACCATCACGACCACCACGGCGAAGGTCACACCTGCGGCGACCACGGTTGCGGACATAACTGTCACTAAATAGAATGGCGGCAAGGGTTACTTGCCGCCGTTTTGTCTGATGTGTTTGTCGGATATGTTTGTTATGGTATGGCCGTAACAACAGTAGAAGCCGATAAGCAAGAGCTTTGCGTTTGTTTTTTATTTGTGGTATAATGCTTTTAGTAAAAAAGTGGAGGGGCAAATGGGGTTTATTGATAGTTACAAGCGGCTTGAAAAGCTGTGCGGTGAGGTGATGGGCGACGACAGGCGCGTATCGGCATATATTGATGCTATGCAAAGCATATCAAACGGCGGGTACTACGTTAGCAGCTGGGATGCCGACCTTAAAATGCTAAAGCATTGCCGCTATCTGCGCAATAAAATTGTTCACGAGCCCGACTGCACCGAAAAGAATATGTGCAAGCCCGAAGACGAGCTGTTTGTAAAACGCTTTTATAAGCGAATGCTAAATAAAACCGACCCGCTTGCGCTCTATCGCAAAGCGAACAGGCGCACTAAAAAGCGCGCCGCCCGCGCATGGCTGATTGCTATTTTCATAATAGCCGTAATCTTAATTTTAATATCCCGATTCAAATAAAAAGCACCCAAACGGGTGCTTTTTTATTATAAATTATTTATACTTTGTAAGTTCCTGATACATTTTCATAAGTTCGGCGACGCATTCGGACTCGGTGTTGATTTTGCCCCAAAAACCATAGGCACGCATTACAGCTTTATCGTTTTCTTGATGTGCTTTGCGCAGTTCAGGCGGCATAGCAACCTCGTCATAGAGGTCGGCAAGGGAACAATCGGGATACTTTGCTCTTGCATCAAGAATTGCTTGAGCCGTTTTCTCAATAGCCGCTTTCTGCTCGTCGGTGGGGGTTGGCCAAGGGAAGTTGTTGTATATAGCGGGAGAGTATCTATAACCATTTCCTAATCTTCCGCAAACAGCACGCATCCATGACATATGCACATTCGACATCATAATGCCAAATAGATATAACGAGGCATCGGGAATTATGTAACAAGCATCACCAACTATAGTATTGCTATCCATAAACCCTAAAGGGATATATCTTCTGCTACTTGTAGTGTGTCTAGGAAATAACAAATAATTTTTTTCTGGCTGCCGAATCTGACAGAATAAATATGGATACATCGCTCTTTTTTGTATTCTGTCTGCTGAACTTTGTTGCCGTTTTTCGGCAACATTTTTAAGTCGTTCTTTTATTTCTTGTATATTTGCAAAGTCATGAGGTGAACCGTTCAGAAACCAAAGACAGTATCTGGAATACTGACCTTGAGCATTACTTAAGAATTCATCACCGCCAACGAATGGGCGAATATATTTTTTCAGTACAGGATATTGGCTTTCTAAATTCTCTTTTTCATGCGCATTCAAGAACAGATTACCACCATCAGTTGGTTCGCTACCTTTTATCATTTTAGGGAAATCTTTTAGCAAGGATGCAGCACTTCTACTTGTTATCCACACATCTGGTGCATTTTGCAAATATGCATTAATATACGATACTTTAATTACTTTAGAATTGTCAAATATGAATTTTTCTTTTGTATAACCTTTATTTGTAAATCCCACAATAACACATACTACTGCTGCTGAATTTGATGATTCGCTACTCCATTTAAAAGACCTGTGTGCAAAGATTATTTCTGCACCGCTAGAAATCATATTTTGCCAAAAGGTTGGAACTGTCTCACCTTGGCAAATAGAATTGGTTGAAACAAAAGCTACAAATATATTACGGCTTGTTACACTGTTTATAAACTCTAATGATTTCTTATACCAACAAATAACATAATCCAATTTTGTTTCAGAAGCTCCAGAACCAAAAATCATAGACATATCTTTAGATTGTTCTTTTGTTCTTTTAGCTTGACCCACAAAAGGTGGGTTGCCCATTATGCAATTGAGCTTGTCCTTGGGTACAACAGTTTCCCAATCAATGCGAAGGGCGTTACCTTCGACAATATGCGCATTGGTTTTGAGCGGTAAAAATTCGAGATCTTGATGTATAATATCTTCCGTTTCCTTCATCATTTGGCTCTCGGCTATCCAAAGCGCAGTTTTAGCAACAGTTACGGCAAAATCGTTGATTTCGATTCCGTAAAACTGGTTAATAGATACCTTTATTACATCGCCAAAATCAAAAAGAATTTGACCTTTTGTTATTTCTTCGAGTGCTTCGTTTTCTAAACGGCGCAGTGAAATATAGGTTTCGGTTAAAAAGTTGCCCGAACCACAAGCGGGGTCGAAAAAGGTAAGGGAGCCGAGTTTTTCGCGGAAGTCGTTGATTTTTGTTTCTCTTGTCTTGGCAACCTTAATAGATTTGATTTCTTCTAATTCATCGCGCAGTTCGTCAAGGAACAACGGGTCAATAACTTTATGTATGTTTTCAATAGAGGTATAGTGCATACCACCGCTACGACGAGTTTCGGGGTTTAGGGTGCTTTCAAATACCGCACCAAAGATAGTGGGGCTTATGGCACTCCAGTCAAAGTCTTCGCTTGCATTACGTAGAAGCAGTTCACGAATTTGGTCGTTCATTTGCGGAATTTCAATATTTTCATCTGCAAATAAGCCACCGTTTACATACGGAAAGGCAGCAAGCTGCTCATCTTCATACGGGTCGCGGTCTTGGGGCTTTGTGTCAAGAATTTTGAACAGTTCAATAAGAGCCTTTCGCATATCACGTGCGGAGAAAGACTTAATATAATTATGGAATTTGGAATGTCCACCGAATATGCCCGCATCTTCTGCATAAAGGCAGAAAACAAGGCGAACTATAAGTTTGTTAAGGCTTTTAAGAGATTCTTCGTTTTCGGGGTTGTGATACTGTTTTAAAATCTCATCATACAGTATGCCGACCAAATTACCTGCTTGAATTGAAACCTCCATTTCGCGACGGATATTATCATCGCCGGTATCTACAATGAACATAAGGCGGTAATATTCACGAGCCAAGTCTTTTACAAAAATCTGCTCAGGCTCGCCGTTTGGCTTTTCCATATCATAAACAAGGAATTCTTCAAAGTTACAAGTAATTATCCAGCGAGGACGCTGTGAATAGGGAAGAACTGCCGAATAACGCTGTGCCTGTTGGAACGGTGTAAGTAACGTGCCGTCTGATTGTTTGATTGGTTTGCGAAGGTCTTTGTTACGACCTTTCTGCTCAATAAGTATATGTGTTGACGGAATAACACCGTCAATAAAGCTTGTGTGGTCAAGGCGCACCTGTTCCTCAAATGTGATAAATTTTTCAGGTGCTTCTACACCCAAGACATCACGAAGAAGCGAGAGCCAAAACGGTTGGCTTTCGCCCTTTTCATATCCTCTATCTTTCCAATATTCGCTAAAAGCTTTCGCCGCTGAACGACGTTCAGTATCTTTCATAGTTTAATCCTCACACTTCAATTACTATGGTTGTATAAATTTTTAATTTCATCAAGAGTCATTTTACCATAGATGACTCTATTGAGCTTATTTTCTTTTTCTATCAAATATTTTTCCCTAACAGCAACGAAGTCATTTCTCGCCTGTGTTAGTATATCAATATCCTCTTTGTAGCTTTGTGTCGGATTCGTTCTTCCCTTTTCGACCAAATTTTTTGCGGCAGAATAGTATTTTGCAATAGCAAGTTTAAAAGGGCTTTCATCTTTAATAATAAATTGGGGGTCTATTCTTAATTCACGAGATAAAGCAAAAAAACTATCATCCATACGCTTTTCTGCGGTTGCCATTCCAGATTGTATTGCTATAGTCGGTACAGCAGCGGTTGTAGAATTGGCATATATCGTTGATAATACTTGTGGATCACATGCGTATGAAAATTCATCAAATGCTATTTTAAGTCTTAAAAGGTTCTGTGATTCATTCTCGATAATCTTGCTAATAACAGTCAATTCATTTGCTTGAATTGTCAATCTTTCAAGCCTTTCTTGAGACTTATCATTTTCTTCCTTAATAATTCTATTTTGCCAGACGGCAACAGCAGCTAAAGCAACGGTTCCAAAGTATGCCATATAGCCATACCAAAACTCCGGATTGTCAAAAATATTAATTTTAAAAATTAAATAAACTGTACTTAATGCTATAAAAGGCAATGCCAAGAAAAATAACGATAAAATTGCAATTAATGATTTTTTCATTGATAACTATCCTTATATTTGAGTTAATTCTTGTCGTAGATTATACGGAAATAATCTAAATAATTTTTAAACGTGTCCTGTGCGGAAAGGCAGGTGTCGGTGAGATAGCCTTTTTCTTGATTCCATTCTTTCAGTCCGCGGTAGTAGAACATTTTTATTTTATCTTCAATAATAAATGGAACAATTCCGTGTTTTAAGCATTCCTTGAACATAATGAGTCTGCCGACACGACCATTACCGTCTTGAAACGGGTGGATGCGCTCAAACTTTACGTGGAACTCAATTATATCTTCAAGAGTTACATTTTCTTTGCTGTTATAATCGGCAAGGAGCTTTTTCATATTACGCGATACATCTTCGGGGAGAGTTGTTTCCATACCGCCGACCTCGTTAGGCAACTTTTTATAATCACCGACAGCAAACCAACCTTTTTTTGAATCGCTTGTTCCGGTTTTGAGGATAAAATGCAAGTGTTTTATAAACTTTTCGCTGAGCTGTGATTTTGCACTCTCAATAATTTCATCTATGCAACGGAAGTGGGTAGCGGTTTCGATAATATCGTCAACACGAACGCCTTCCTCGGTCAAACCAATGGTATTGGTTTCAAAGATATAGCGTGTCTGATCGTGGGTGAGGCGACTGCCTTCGATGTGATTGGAGTTGTAGGTCAGTTCAATCTGTATTTTATGATAAATTCCGCCGTGTACCTGACTGCGCTTTTCCTCTTTCAAAACATCGAGCAATGTCTGCGGAGCAGGTTTGCTTTTATTGCTTCTTTCGGGCTTCTCGGCATTTTCGGGAATGTTCCAAGTTTTGCCTGTAAGGAAAGCGCCGGGGACACGACCTGTAGCACAATAATTACGAACACTACGCTGAGATGTATTCCATATTAAAGCGACCTCTTTAACGGATAGATATTTCATATTCCCACCTCCAAATTTACTGTTATTAGTATACCATAATATCGGCAAGATGTCAATGTAATTAGAATGGTGTTTGCTTATATTATTGCCGATAACGGCATTTTTATACAAAACAAAACCGACCTTTTGGTTGGTGCTTTTGTTCGTTATGTTCGGTTGTTGCCTTTACAATTATATGTAAAGGAGGGTGCGATGAACTTTTTAAAACTACCCAAAGATTTGTTTTTTGATGATAAGTATAAAGATTTAAGCATAAGCGCGAAGGTGCTTTATGCTTTTTTGCTTGATAGGTATTCATTATCGCAAAAAAACAATCTTATTGACGATAACGGCAGGGTGTTTATTTATTTTACAAGGCAAGAAGCATCAAAAATATTAAAAGCCGATTTAAAAAGTATAACTAAATATTTTAAGCAACTAAAGAAAGTTGGATTGATTTATGAAAAAAATACTTTTTTAAAAGCAAATATAATTTATATAATTAATCCGTTTTCAAATACGGAAAATTTCCCTGTAATACACGGAAAAATTCCCGATAGGGATACGGAAAATTTCCCTACAACTAATACTGATATAAATAATACTGATATAAGTCAGTCGAAGACTGACGAGCTGCTCTTTAAAATTTTACAAAACTGTGAGCTTGAAATATGGTCTGATGGCACAGGCGATATGCTACGCAGTATAATAACCGAGCTTTACTACTTACCATTTGTTTACGTTCACGGTGTGCGGTTTGATACCGCGTATATCCGTTCAAAGCTTGTAGGGCTAAGTGCTGACGCGCTTATTCGCATGGTCGACGCGCTAAAAGGCAAAACCGCCAAAAACCCGCGCGCATACCTTATAAGCGCAATTTTGAACGCCGCCGACGACTACACAGCCGACCTTATTATAAACTCTTGACTTTTGTGGTGGCGTGTAGCATAATTACAAGCATAACAGTAAAATTTTAAGGAGTAAAAATGCTGACAAAAGCCGATGTTTTAAAAGGCCTTGAGCCATATAAATTTGCGGTGGGCAAGCCGGTTATTGTGCATAGCTCAATTAAGGCTATCGGCAGGGTAGAGAGCGCAGAGTGGCTGCTTGATATTTTAATAGAGTTTTTTACAAAAAACGGCGGGCTTTTGTGCGTGCCTACTCACACCTGGGCAAGCGACGTTTACGATATGCGCGAGCATTACAGTAACCTCGGTCTTTTGCCTTGCACCGCCGCGGCGCATCCCGATGCTGTGCGCACCGACCACCCCACTCACTCAATGGCGGTTTTTGGCGAGCGCGCAAAAGAGTTTGCAAACGGTGACGGCGATACCGATACCCCCGCAAGTCCGAACGGTTGCCTTGGCAAGCTTTACGATATGGGCGGATACGTGCTTTTGCTTGGCGTAAACAACAATAAAAACACCTTTATCCACTTTGTCGAAGAAAAGCTAAAGGTTAAAAACAGGCTGACCGACTACAAGGTTGAGCGCACTGTTATTTTGCAGGACGGAACAGTTGTTAAAAAGCATCTGTATTGGTTTGACGATAGCGTGTGCGACGATGTATCGGCTAACTTTTTTAAGTTTGAGCCTGCGTTTTACCATCACGGCATTGTTACCGACTCGCAAATTGGCGGCGCAAAAACCCAGCTACTCGCCGCGCGTGATATTTTTAGCGTTATTGAAGATATTTATAATAAAAGCGGCGGCAAAGAGCTTTTGGCTGACAGCAAACCGCTTTTTGAGGAACTTTACAAATAATGAAAAAAAGCATTGTTAAAATTTTAAAACTGCTACCGCCCTTTGCGGTGGTTTCAATACTATCGGGCGTTATTGGCGCGGCGTTTTTAAAGGTGCTCAGCTTTGCAACAAGCTTTAGAACCGAGTACCGCTATTTACTGCTGATTTTACCGCTTGCGGGTCTTTTGAGCGTGTTTATAAACAACCGCCTAAAGACAAACAAAGTGACAACGAGCGGAGTTTTGGCGCTTAAAAACGACACTCCGCCTGCTATCGTGCCGTCGATGTTTATATCGACCGTACTTACCCACCTTTTTGGCGGCTCGGCAGGTAAAGAGGGGGCGGCGCTGCAAATAGGCAGCGGTATTTCTGCCTTTTTTGCAAAGGTATTTAAGCTTGACCAAAACGACAGTAAAACATTGTCGCTTTGCGGTATGGGCGGTATGTTTTCGGCACTGTTTTGCACACCTTTGGCTGCATCTGTGTTTGTTTTTGAGGCGGCAAGGTCGTGCGAGTATTTTTTACTTATTCCTGTAGTTTTATCGGGAATTTGCGCGTATTTTGTATCTTTGCTACTTGGCTCGTCACCCGAACACCTTAAATTTACAATGCCCGAGTTTGAGTGGACAATGCTTTTAAAGGTAATGGCGGTTGCAATAGGCTGCGCGGTTATTTGTTTTGTTTTTAAGCGTTGTTTAAAGGGCGGCAGGGCGATATTTTCAAAAATAGCCAACCCGTATATACGAATAGTAGTTGGCGCGGCGGTTGTGATATTGTTGACCGCGCTTGTTGGGGATATGCGTTATAACGGCGGCGGTATGAATGTGGTTGAGCATATATTTGCCGAGGGCGAGTTTGACTACTTTGACTTTTTATTTAAGATTGTGTTTACCGCTATTACTCTTGGCTGCGGTTTTAAGGGCGGCGAGATTGTACCCACCTTTTTTGTTGGCGCAACGTTTGGCGCAACGCTTTCGGCTGTGATTGGTTTTAGCGTTCCGCTTGGCGCGTGCGTTGGTATGCTTACAACCTTTGGACTGTTTACATCGGCGCCTATATCGGCGGTTGTAATGTGCGCAGAATTGTTTGGATTAAAAGCCGTGCCGTATGTGGCGGGTGCTATGATAATTTCTTACCTTATATATAATATAAAAAAGAGAAGCCGTTAGACTTCTCTTTTTTTAATAAATCGGGAACTTTTCGCAGAGTGCCATAACCTCTTTTGTTACGCGGTCTTTGTTGCCCTCGAAATCGTCGATGATGTCGGCTATCCAGCCTGCGATAAGTTTCATTTCGGGCTCTTTAAAGCCGCGGGTTGTAACAGCAGGTGTACCGATTCTAAGACCGCTTGTAACAAACGGGCTTAAGGGTTCCTGCGGAATTGTGTTTTTGTTAGCGGTAATGTGAACCTCGTCGAGTCTGTGCTCAAGCTCTTTACCTGTAATGCCCTTGTTAACAAGTTTTAAAAGCATAAGGTGGTTATCGGTACCGCCCGAAACAACGTCGATACCGCGAGCGATAAGCTCGTCGCAAAGAACCTTGGCGTTTTTAACAACCTGCTCACCGTAAGCCTTGAACTCGGGTGTTAACGCTTCGCCAAAGGCAACGGCTTTTGCGGCGATAATGTGCATAAGCGGACCGCCCTGTGTACCGGGGAAGATAGCTTTGTCAATTTGCTTTGCAAGGTCCTCGGTGCAAAGAATCATGCCGCCTCTGGGGCCTCTTAATGTTTTGTGGGTTGTGGTTGTTACAACGTGTGCGTGCGGAACAGGTGAGGGATGAACGCCTGCGGCAACGAGGCCTGCAATGTGCGCCATATCAACCATAAGGTAAGCGCCAACCTTGTCGGCAATCTCACGGCAACGCGCAAAGTCGATTATACGCGAGTATGCGCTAGCTCCTACAACGAGGAGTTTGGGCTTGCACTCAAGCGCGATTCTTTCCATCTCGTCGTAGTCAATCATTTCGGTCTCGGGGTTAACACCGTAAGGAACTATGTTAAAGTATTTACCCGAGATGTTAACAGGCGAGCCGTGTGACAGGTGTCCGCCCTCTGAAAGATTCATACCCATAACGGTGTCGCCGGGGTTTAAAAGCGCAAAGAAAACAGCAAGGTTTGCACTCGCGCCGCAGTGCGGCTGTACGTTTGCATGCTCTGCACCAAAAAGTTTTTTAGCGCGTTCTCTTGCAATTTCTTCTACAATGTCAACGCATTGGCAACCGCCGTAGTAACGCTTTGAGGGGTAGCCCTCGGCGTATTTGTTTGTTAAAACGCCGCCTGCGGCTAAAAGCACTGCTTCTGAAACAATGTTTTCTGATGCAATAAGCTCAATATTGTGGCGCTGACGTGTGAGCTCTTTGTCACACGCAACAGCAACCTCTTTATCAAACTTGTTTAAATTTTCAAAAAAGTTCATTTTTCTTTCCTCTTATTTAAAATATTTTACTGCCGATTCAAACATACGGATATCGTACTCGCCGACAACGTTTTTGTAAAGACCTGCGCCGATTCTTTCGCTGTGGCCCATTTTACCGAAAACTCTGCCGTCGGGCGATGTGATACCCTCGATAGCGCAAACTGAATCGTTGGGGTTAAAGCGTACATCGTAGGTGGCATTGCCGTCAAAGTCAACGTACTGTGTTGCAATCTGGCCGTTTGCTGCAAGCTGTTTTACAAGCTCGTCAGATGCCAAGAATCTACCCTCGCCGTGCGAAATCGGTACGTTGTAAATATCGCCAACGTTGGTAAGCGCAAGCCAGGGCGATTTGTTTGATGCAATACGTGTGCGTACAATTCGTGACTGGTGGCGCGCGATTGTGTTAAATGTAAGTGTGGGGCAGTTTTCGTCGGCATCAATAATTTTGCCGTACGGTACAAGACCGAGCTTTATAAGTGCCTGGAAGCCGTTACAGATACCGCACATAAGACCGTCGCGGTTGTTAAGTAACTCGTGTGTGCCCTCTTTAATAGCCTCGTTTCTAAAGAACGCGGTTATAAACTTACCGCTGCCGTCAGGCTCGTCACCGCCCGAAAAACCACCGGGGATAAATATCATTTGCGCGCTTTTTAAAGCGGTTGCAAACTTTTCGGTGCTTGCTTTAAGACCGTCTGCAGTTAAATTGTTAATTACAATAATTTCGGGCTCTGCACCTGCATCGCGTACCGCTTTTGCCGAGTCAAACTCGCAGTTGGTGCCGGGGAATGCAGGGATAATAACCTTTGGCTTTGCAACCTTGATAGCGGGTGCTTTTCTTTCGGTTGCCTCAAAGCTAAAGTTGGGTGCCTTTTGTTTAGTTTGCTCAATATTACAGCTATATACGCTTTCGAGCTTGTCTTCGTAGGTTTTTAAAAGACCGTCAAGGCAAACGCACTCGTCTTTGTAACCGATACAGCCCTTGTCGGTTGTGTAGCCGAGGAGTGTGCCCTCGTTTACATCGCCCTCGCACTCTAAAATAAATGATGCGTAGTTGTAGCCAAAAATGTCATCCATTGAAACGCTGTTATCAAACTTAAAGCCAACACCGTTGCCGATGCACATTTTAAGTATAGCCTCACCGATACCGCCGATACCCGGGGTGTAGCACGAAAGAACTTTGCCCTCGCGCATAAGCTTTGTAACAGTATTGAATATTTTAATAAGTGACTCGGTTTCGGGAAGACCGTTTTTGTCAGTATCAGCCTTTAAAAGCACAACCCTGCTGCCCGACTTTTTAAAGTCGTTTGAGATAACGTCGGCAACCTTGCCTGTTGTTACCGCGAAAGAAACGAGTGTAGGCGGAACGTCGATGTTTTCAAAGCTGCCGCTCATTGAGTCTTTACCGCCGATTGAACCGATTTTTAAGTTCATTTGCGCCTTAAACGCACCAAGGAGAGCGGCAAGCGGTTTACCCCAACGTTTAGCGTCTTTGCCGGGGCGCTCAAAGTATTCCTGGAATGTAAGGTACACGTCGTTAAAGTCGGCGCCTGTTGCAATAAGCTTGCAAACCGACTCTACAACCGCAAGGTAAGCACCGTGGTAGGGGCTCTTTTCGGTTATAAACGGGTTGTAGCCAAACGACATAAACGATACATCATCGGTGTGTTCTTTTTCAACCGAGATTTTTTGTACCATTGCCTGAATAGGTGTTAACTGATTTTTACCGCCAAACGGCATAAGCACGGTGCCTGCGCTGATGGTCGAGTCAAAACGCTCTGAAAGACCGCGCTTTGAACAAACGTTAAGGTCGCCTGCAAGCGCGCTCATATTATCAGCAAAGCTGCCTTTAATTTCTTTTGTGGCAATTTCGGGTTTTGCGGTTTCGATTGAAATGTGCTTTGCAGCACCGTTCGAATTTAAAAACTCACGCGAAATATCAACAATCTTGTTGCCGTTCCAGTGCATTACAAGTCTTGGCTCGGCAGTTACTACTGCAACGGGGCAAGCCTGAAGGTTTTCTTCTTTTGCAAGCGCTAAAAACTTGTCAACGTCTTTTGCTTCAACAACAACCGCCATACGCTCTTGCGACTCGCTTATAGCAAGCTCGGTGCCGTCAAGACCCTCGTACTTTTTGGGTACTGCGTTTAAGTCAATTTCAAGACCGTCGGCAAGCTCGCCTATAGCAACCGATACACCGCCTGCGCCAAAGTCGTTACATCTTTTAATAAGTGTTGTAGCCTCGGCGTTTCTGAAAAGGCGCAGGAGCTTGCGCTCTTCGGGAGCGTGACCTTTTTGTACCTCGGCGCCACAGCTTTCGAGTGATTTTGAGGTGTGCGATTTTGACGAGCCTGTTGCACCGCCGCAACCGTCACGGCCTGTTGAACCGCCAAGGAGTATTACAACGTCGCTGGGGTCGGGACGCTCACGGCGAACGTTCTTTTGCGGAGCTGCCGCAATAACTGCGCCAATCTCCATACGCTTTGCGGCATAGCCGTCGTGGTAAATCTCGTCAACAATGCCTGTTGCAAGACCAATCTGGTTGCCGTATGACGAATAACCTGCTGCCGCACCTGTAACAATTTTACGCTGCGGAAGCTTGCCGGGGATAGTTTCGTTTACAGGCTTTAACGGGTCAGCAGCGCCTGTTACACGCATTGCGCCGTAAACGTAAGCACGGCCTGAGAGCGGGTCGCGGATAGCGCCGCCGATACAGGTTGCCGCGCCGCCGAACGGCTCAATCTCGGTGGGGTGGTTATGTGTTTCGTTTTTGAAAAGAAGCAGCCACGGCTCTTTTTTGCCGTCTACCTCAACCTCAATTTTAACGGTACACGCGTTAATCTCTTCGCTCTCGTCGAGCTTGTCGAGGCAACCGTTTTTCTTTAAGTACTTAACAGCAACCGTTGCAATGTCCATAAGGCAAATCGGCTTTTTAACACCCAGACCTTCGCGTGTTGCAAGGTACTCGTTGTAGGTTGACTGTAAAAGCTCGTCTTCAAAGCTTACGTTGTCGATAACTGTTAAGAAAGTGGTGTGACGGCAATGGTCCGACCAGTATGTATCAATCATTCTGATTTCGGTAATGGTGGGGTTTCTGCCTTCTTTTTTAAAGTAGTCCTGACAAAAAGCAATATCGTCGGTGTCCATTGCAAGACCGTACTCACCAACAAAATATTCAAGACCTTTTTTGTCAAGGTCGATAAAGCCGTCGAGTGTTTTAACTGTTGTAGGTATTTGGTACTCGGCTTTGAGTGTTGCGGGTAGCTCGAGCGCCGCCTCTCTTGCTTCGACAGGGTTGATTACGTATTTTTTAATCTCGGCAATGTCGCTTTGGGTTAAATTTCCGTAAAGCACGTATACCTTTGCGGTACGTATAACAGGGCGCTCGGTTTGTGAAATAATTTGTATACACTGTGCAGCCGAGTCAGCGCGCTGGTCAAACTGACCGGGCAAATACTCAACCGCGAACACTACTGCCGCGCCGTCTGTGTTAATATCTTCGCTTACAAGGTCGGTTTGCGGCTCTGAAAAAACAGTAGCCTTTGAGTGCTCAAACAATTCTTTTGTAATGTTCTCGGCATCGTAGCGGTTTACGATTCTAACGTCGGTAAGCCCTTTAATGCCAATGAGTGAACGAGCATCAGATAAAAGCGAAGCCGCCTCGTTTGCAAGTTCTTTTTTCTTTTCTACATAAACTCTAAATACCATTTAGTCCTCCTTGGCCTTTAATGCTTTTGCGCCGATGTCCGAGCGGTAAAAAGCACCGTCAAAGCTTATTTGTTTTACAAGTTTGTAAGCGCCGTCAATAGCCGCTTTGAGTGTGGGCGCGGTAGCGGTTGCGCCAAGCACACGTCCGCCGTTTGTTACAAGGCTTTCGCCCTCGAGCTTTGCGCCTGCAACGTAAACGTTATCTGCTATCGCTTGGGGAATATCCATTTTAAAGCCTTTTTGGTAGCTTACAGGGTAGCCCTTTGATGCCATTACAACACAGCATGCGCACTCGTCTTTAAACTCAACCTCGGTTTTGTCGAGTGTGCCGTTTGTGGTAGCCATCATTATAGTTAAAAGGTCGCTTTTTAAAAGCGGAAGCACAACCTGAGTTTCGGGGTCACCGAAACGGCAGTTATACTCAATTACCTTGGGGCCGTCCTTTGTAATCATAAGACCAAAGTATAAACAGCCCTTAAAGGTTCTGCCCTCGGCGTTCATAGCGTTGATTGTGGGGATAAAAATTTTATCCATACACTCTTTTGCTACATCGCTTGTGTAGTAGGGGTTGGGTGCTATTGTGCCCATACCGCCTGTGTTAAGGCCTGTGTCGTTATCGCCTGCGCGCTTGTGGTCCATTGACGATACCATCGGCTTTAAGGTTTTGCCGTCGGTAAAGGCGAGTACTGATACCTCGGGGCCCTCTAAAAACTCTTCAATTACAATGTTGTCACCGCTTTTTCCAAACATTTTGTCGCGAATAATCGAAATTACCGCTTGTTTAGCCTCGTCGCGTGTGGTTGCAATTATAACGCCCTTGCCAAGCGCAAGTCCGTCAGCCTTAATAACTGTAGGAATAGGCGCGCTTTCAAGATATTCAAGAGCCTTTTGCTCGTTATCAAACACCTCGTAGCGCGCGGTGGGGATACCGTACTTTTTCATAAGGTTTTTTGAAAAAACCTTTGAGCCTTCAATAATTGCGGCGTTAGCCTTTGGACCAAAGCAGGGGATACCTATTTTTTCAAGCTGGTCTACACAACCCAGCACTAGCGGGTCGTCGGGTGCTACAACCGCGTAGTCGATTTGGTTGGTTTTTGCAAAATCTACAATTTTTTCAATGTCGGTTGCCGAAATGTTAACAAGCGTTGCATCGTTTGCCATACCGCCGTTGCCGGGCAGTGCAAATATTTCGGTTACCTGTTTGTTTTCTTTAATTTTTTTGATAATGGCGTGCTCGCGTCCGCCGCCGCCAACAACAAGTATTCTCATTAAACTAACCTCTCATTAATGGTGGAACAGGCGCATACCTGTAAATGCCATAGCCATATCGTATTTATCGCAGCACTCAATAACAAGGTCGTCACGGATACAACCGCCGGGCTGTGCAACGTACTTAACGCCGCTGCGCTTTGCACGCTCAATGTTGTCAGAGAACGGGAAGAACGCATCCGATGCACATGAAACACCGTCGATTGAGTCGAGGTATGCTCTAATCTCGGCATCGGTTAAAGGCTCGGGCTGTTTTGTAAAGTATTTTTGCCAGATACCGTCGGCGCAAACGTCTTCTTCGTTTTTGTTAATGTAGCCGTCGATTACGTTGTCGCGGTCGGGTCTGCCGAGTGTGTCTTTAAACGGAAGGTTTAAAACTTTTTCGTGCTGACGTAAAAACCAGGTGTCAGCCTTTGTACCTGCAAGGCGTGTGCAGTGAATACGCGATTGCTGACCTGCGCCAACGCCGATAGCCTGACCGTCGATTGCGTAGCAAACCGAGTTTGACTGTGTATATTTAAGTGTAATAAGCGCAATTATAAGGTCGGTGATTGCATCGTCTGAAAGCACCTTGTTTTTGGTAACAACGTTTGATAAAAGCTCTTTGTTAATTTTAAAGTTGTTTCTGCCTTGCTCAAAGGTAATGCCAAAAACGTATTTTGTTTCTTGTACCTCGGGTACGTAATCGGCATCAATTTTAACAATGTTGTAGTTGCCTTTGCGCTTTGATTTTAAAATTTCGAGTGCTTCGGGTGTGTAGCCGGGAGCGATAACGCCGTCAGATACCTCGCGCTTGATTAAAAGCGCTGTTACTTCATCGCAAACGTCAGAGAGCGCTACCCAGTCACCAAACGAGCACATTCTGTCGGTGCCTCTTGCTCTTGCATAAGCGCAGGCAAGGGGTGATTCGTCAAGACCGTCAATATCGTCAACAAAGCAAGCTTTTTTAAGTGTATCTGAAAGCTTTTTGCCAACTGCGGCTGAGGTGGGGCTTACGTGCTTAAAAGAGGTTACTGCAACCATACCTGTTGCCTCTTTAATTTCTTTTACAAGCTGCCAGCTGTTAAACGCGTCTAAAAAGTTAATGTAACCCGGTCTTCCGCATAAAATTTCAATAGGAAGCTCGCTGCCGTCTTTCATATATATTTTTGACGGCTTCTGGTTGGGGTTACAGCCGTATTTAAGTTCAAATTCTTTCATAGCCTGCTCCTTATTTGTTTTTGTTTATAAGTCGTTTTTCTATTTTTCCTGTTTCAAGGTCGGTGTAGCGAACGTAGAGCGAGATTTTGTTATCTTTATCGAGTGCGTTCCAAAGCGAGTTTGTAAACTCATCAATATCGTTACCAATCGCTACGCGCTCAGGCTCACCCTGAAATGTAGGAATGGGGTTGCCGTCGCAAACATAGGTATGAATAAAATGACCAAGACCTGCAAGCGCGGGGTAACTAAAGGTGTAGCGGTTACAAGCGGTGCCTTTGGCATCAGCGCTTTTTAAAATGCTCATTTTATAGGTAAAGTCGTTTTGGTCAAAGGTGAGCATACCGCTAATTCTTGGGGTAAGGTTGGGAGCATCGGGCTCAAACTCGCGGGTTTTTAGTGCGTTTTCAAACGCGATACCGCTTTTAAGACCGTTCCATATTGTATCGGTCTGGTCGCCGTTTGTAACAATAAGCTTGTTTTCGTGCTCGCGGATAGCGGCGTAAATGATAAGGCTGGGGTCCTCTACCTTTGTGGCATCAAACGGCTCGGTAAATACAGCATTATCACGCTCGGTAAATACGCGGTTACGGCTGTTTGCGCTTCTGCCCATTATAAAGTAAGCAGAGCAGGCTTTTTTGCCGTCGGCGGGTTTGCCTATTACAATACCGCGGCCAACGTATGAGTTGCCCTCAATAAGCTTTGCAATGTCGTTGATTTTATAAATATCCATAGTCTTTGTACCTAATCCTTTAAATTTTTACAAACTTGCTCTACGGCGCGGGGGAGTATTATCCACTCCGCCTGCTCCATAACGCGCTTTTGCAGTATTTCGGGTGTGTCGGTATCTTGCACCTCAACCGCCTTTTGCATAATGATTTTTCCGCCGTCGGGAATTTCGTTTACAAAATGCACGGTAGCGCCTGTTACCTTAACGCCTTTTTTAAGCGCCTCCTCGTGTACCTTTAGTCCGTAATAGCCTTTACCGCAAAAGGACGGTATAAGCGAGGGGTGAACGTTGATTATGCGCTCGGGGAAGCTTAAAGTAAAGTCCTCTGAAAGAATTGACATAAACCCTGCAAGAACAATAACGTCAATGTCGTTTTCATAAAGCAGGTCTTTTATTTTTTGCTCAAACTCTGCGCTGCTACCGCACTCCGATTTTAAAACCACCTCGGTTTTAATACGCGCGTTTTTTGCGCGCTCGAGCGCGTATGCGTTTTTGTTGTTTGAGATAACAAGCGAAATTTTACCGCTTGTTATAAGGCGTGAGTTTTCGGCATCAATAAGCGCCTGTAGGTTTGTGCCGCCGCCCGACACTAAAACTGCAATGTTTATCATTTAAGTATTACCTTTTCGTCTGATTTTACGATTTCGCCGATAACGTAAGCGTCTTCGCCTGCGTCTTTTAAAACTGAAAGTGCTTTGTTTGCATCTTGTTTTGCAACAACAATGCTCATACCAACGCCCATATTGAAGGTGTTGAACATATCGTGCTCGCTGATGTTACCTGTTTTTGCCAAAAGCTTAAAGATAGGGAGCACGCGAACGTCAGCCTTGTTGATTACTGCGCCAAAGCCTTCGGGGATGCTTCTTGGGATGTTCTCGTAAAAGCCGCCGCCTGTAATGTGCGAAATACCTTTTACCTTAACCTCGTCAATGAGTTTAAGTACGGGCTTTACATAAATTTTGGTAGGTGTTAAAAGAGTTTCGCCAATTGACTTGCCGCCAAGCTCGGCAACAGGCTCTTTAATGTTTGCGTTTTCAACGTCGAACACTTTTCTAACGAGCGAAAAGCCGTTTGAGTGAACACCGCTTGAGGGGAGCGCAATAATAACGTCGCCCTCGCGCATTGAGTTGTTGTCGATAATTTTTGCTTTGTCAACAACGCCTGTGCAGTAGCCTGCAAGGTCGTATTCGTCTACCGGGTAAAAGCCGGGCATCTCAGCAGTTTCGCCGCCGATTAAAGCCGCGCCCGACTGCACGCAGCCGTCTGCAACGCCTTTTACAATGTCAGCAATTTTTTCGGGCACGTTTTTGCCGCAGGCAATATAGTCTAAAAAGAAGAGCGGTTTTGCGCCGCAGCAGATAATGTCGTTTACGCACATAGCAACGCAGTCAATACCGACTGTGTCGTGCTTGTCCATTAAGAAAGCGAGCTTAAGCTTTGTGCCAACGCCGTCGGTACCGCTTACGAGTACAGGGCGGGTAATGCCTGTAAGGTCAAGCTCAAAAAGACCGCCAAAACCGCCAACATCAGATACAACACCCGATGTAAGTGTGGTTTTAATATGCTTTTTCATAAGTTCAACTGCTTTGTAGCCTGCAGTAATATCAACGCCTGCAGCAGCGTAGCTGTCTGATTTAGATTGTGTAATCATAGTTTTTATTCCTTTCCGTTCCAGCAATAAGTGCAGAGCTTGCACTCGTCAATGCCTATTGCTTCAATAATACCCTCAAGCGACTGAAAGTCGAGAGTAGTAAAGCCGAGCTGGTCGCAAATTGATTTTCTAAGGCGCTTGCCGCGTTTGGTTGTGCCGTCGCTGTATTCTTCGAGGTGGTTAAAGCCCTCCTCACCCTCAAGCTCCATAATGGTGCGTCTTGCAATAAGCTCCATTTCGTTGTTTGAGCGTGAAAAGTTTAAAAACTTGCAGTTATACATAATGGGCGGACAGGCAGAGCGCATATGCACCTCTTTTGCGCCGTGGTCGTATAAAAAGTCAACGGTGCCTTTAAGCTGTGTGCCGCGCACGATTGAGTCGTCAACAAAAAGCAGTTTGTTGTCGTTTATAATTTCGTGAACAGGTATTTGCTTCATTTTTGCAACACGTTGGCGCTGGTTTTGGTTTGAAGGTGTAAAGCTTCGAGCCCAGGTTGGTGTGTATTTTATAAATGCACGTGCGTACGGCTTGTGGCATGCGTTTGAGTAGCCGATTGCGTGCGGGGTACCCGAGTCAGGCACACCGCCGACATAGTCAACGTCTTGTGCAAGCCCGCGTTCAGCGTCGCTTCTTGCTAAAATTTTGCCGTTGTTGTAACGCATCATTTCAACGTTAACGCCCTCGTAGGTAGAGGTGGGAAAGCCGTAATATGTCCATAAAAACGCGCACATACGCATTTTTTCACCGGGAGCAACAAGCTGTGTCATACTATCGGGTGTAAGCTCAACAACCTCGCCCGGTCCAAGTTCTTTTACGTCGTCGTAGCCGAGTTTTTTGTAGGCAAACGATTCAAACGCAACAGCGTATTTGTTTTCGCTCTTGCCAATGGCAACGGGCAGTCTTCCGAGCTTGTCGCGAGCTGCAATAAGGTTTCCGCCCTCTTTTAAAATTAGTATTGATGCAGTGCCTTCAATGTTGTCTTGTGCAAACTTAATGCCCTCGGCAAAGCTGTCTTTTTGGTTAATGAGCGCGGCAATAAGCTCGGTTGAGTTTACGTTACCGCTTGTCATTGCATTAAACTGACCGCCCGATGCCAAGTACTTTTCAATAAGTGCTTCAGAATTGTTAATAACACCTGTAACGCATATTGCGTACTTGCCGAGCCGACCGCGTATTAACAGCGGCTGCGGGTCAAAGTCGCTTATAACGCCAATTGCAGAGGTGCCGTGCATCTCGTCAAAAATATTCTCAAACTTTGTTCTAAAGGGTGAGTTTTGAATATTGTGTATTTCTCTTTGTAAACCAATCTCGCTGTTGTATGCTGCCATACCGCCGCGGCGTGTGCCAAGGTGCGAGTGGTAGTCGGTTCCAAAGAAAACGTCAGATATTGCGTCTTCTTTTGAAACCACGCCAAAAAAACCTCCCATATCAAATCTCCCTATTTAGCAAAGAAGAGCTTTGAAAGTGTCATCGGGTCAATGTATTCGCCGTTTTTGTAAACACGCATATTACCTGATGCGATTTCGTCAATGAGCATAACCTCGCCGTTCTCGTCGTAACCGAACTCAAACTTGATGTCGTACATATCAAGGCCTTTTTCTTTAAGGTCGTCAGCAACGATTTTTGTAATTTGCTGTGTCATAGTCTTAACGTCGTCGTATTGCTTTTCGGTCATAACGCCAAGAACAACAAGACCGTCTTTTGTTACGAGCGGGTCGCCCTTTTCGTCGTTTTTAAATGTTGTTTCAACGTAAGCGGGAAGGTCGTCACCTTCGTTACAGTATTCACCGTAGCGTCTTAAAAAGCTGCCTACTGCTTTGTAACGGCAGATAACTTCAAGGCCTTTACCAAAAGGCTTTGCAGGTAAAACTTCCATTGTTGTGTCGTCAAGGTTGGCGCTAACGTAGTGTGTTTTAATGCCGGCAGCGTTTACCTTTTCGAAAAAGTAAATTGACATTCTGAGGTTAACATCACCCACACCGTCAATTGTAAGACCAACTGAGTTTTCGCCGGGGTCAAACACGCCGTCTTTACCTGTGCAGTCGTCTTTAAACTTGAGAAGGTAGTTACCGTTTTCAAGCGCGAATACGTCTTTTGTTTTTCCTCTGTAAATAAGTTCTTTAGCCATTGTAGTTATCTCCTTTAATTATATAAAATTTTTTTATTTTAACATTTCAAGTACTTTTGCGTCTTTTTCGAGCACGACCTTGGCGTCTTTTACTCTTTTGTCGTCAAGCTTTTTAGCAAGCTCTTTATCTTCAACCGCAATAATTTGCGCCGCAAGAAGTGCTGCGTTGCCTGCGCCGTTTACCGCAACCGTTGCAACCGGTATACCTGTTGGCATTTGTACTGTTGATAAAAGCGCGTCCATTCCGTCAAAGCAACTCGACTTGCAAGGGATACCGATTACAGGCAGTGTTGTGTTTGCCGCAATTGCGCCCGCAAGGTGCGCCGCCATACCTGCTGCTGCAATAATTACACCAAAGCCGTTTTTACGCGCATTAATTGAAAAGTCACGCGCTTCAACAGGCGTTCTGTGTGCCGAGTAAATATGTACCTCGTAAGGTACCTCGAGTGTGTCGAGCATATCGGTTGCTTTTTTAATGATGGGAAGGTCGCTGTCGCTACCCATTACAATACCAACTTTTTTCATTTTTAAATCTCCTTTAAATAAAAATAAGCACACTTACCCCGTATGACGAGTAAATGTGCCCAGACGGTCGGCTTAATAAAACTATGCTTTTTGCTTCTTTGCAGTGCTCTGCAAGGGTAAAACTTACCCTGTTCCGTCAGTTACAAAAAACATTATTAAAATACATAAATATATTATCATATTAATAGGGCGCGTGTCAATAATTTACACCCTTTTTTAAGCAATTTCTACATTATTTTTATTGTAACATAAAATTATATAATTTTTTTGCATAAACCCTTGACATATTATTTTTTAGGGCGTATAATATGCACATCTTAAAGAGAAAAATGAATAAAAATTCAAAAAAGAGGGAATAAAAATGAATAAAGAGAACATTAAAAAGGTAGTACTTGCATATTCAGGCGGACTTGACACATCAATTATAATTCCGTGGCTTAAAGAAAACTACAACAACTGCGAGGTTGTTGCGGTATCGGGCAACGTTGGTCAGGCTGACGAGCTTGAGGGTCTTGAAGAAAAGGCGCTCAAAACAGGCGCGTCAAAGCTTTATGTTTTAGACCAGACCGAAGAGTATGTAAACGACTTTATTATACCTACAATGAAAGCGGGCGCAGTTTACGAAGAGTACCTTTTAGGTACAAGCCATGCGCGTCCTTGTATTGCAAAAGGTCTTGCCGAAATTGCTATTAAAGAAAATGCCGATGCAATCTGCCACGGCTGTACAGGTAAGGGTAACGACCAGGTGCGTTTTGAACTCGCACTCAAGGCATTTTGCCCCGACCTTCCCATTATTGCGCCCTGGCGTGAGTGGGATATAAAATCGCGTGAAGAAGAGATTGAGTATGCCGAGGCACACAATATCCCGTTAAAAATCAACCGCGAGACCAACTACTCAAAAGACAAAAACCTCTGGCACTTATCACACGAGGGTATGGACCTTGAAGATACAGGCAACGAGCCTATGTATGAAAAAGAGGGCTTTTTAGAGATGGGCGTTTCGCCCCTTATGGCACCCGATACCCCCGAGTACATCGAGCTTGATTTTGTAAAAGGCGTTCCTACCGCTTTAAACGGCGTAAAAATGACCGCTAAAGAAATTATTTTAAAGCTTAACGAGCTTGGCGGTAAGCACGGTATCGGTATTATCGACATTGTCGAAAACCGTCTTGTCGGTATGAAGTGCCGCGGCGTTTACGAGACACCCGGCGGTACAATTCTTTATAAGGCTCACGAAACACTCGAGAGCATCTGCCTTGACAAAATGACAATGCACGAAAAACAAAAGCTTTCAATCACCTTTGCCGAGCTTGTTTACAACGGTCAATGGTTTACACCGCTTCGCGAGGCTCTTTCGGCATTCGTTGATAAAACACAAGAAACAGTTACAGGTAAGGTTAAGCTCAAACTCTACAAGGGCAACATTATAAAGGCTGGCGTTTGGAGTGACTACTCACTCTACAGCGAAGAGATTGCAACCTTTGGCGAGAGCGACTATGACCAGACCGACGCTACAGGCTTTATTAACCTTTTTGGTCTTCCCATTAAGGTTCAGGCAATGGTAAACAAACAAAACGAGGGTAAAAAATAATGGCTAAAATGTGGGCAGGTCGAACAGCAGGTGTTACCGACAGTATCGCTGACGACTTTAACTCATCAATTCATTTTGACTGCCGTATGTATCGGCAGGATATTACAGGAAGTATGGCGCACGCCGCTATGCTCGGAGCACAAAAAATAATAACCGACACCGAGGCTGACGAGTTAATCGTCGGCCTTGAAGGCATTTTAAAGGATATTGAAAGCGGTGCTTTACAAATTGATATGTCCTGTGAAGATATACATATGTTTGTTGAAGCAGAGCTAACAAAACGCCTTGGCGACGTTGGTAAAAAGCTTCATACCGCGCGTAGCCGTAACGACCAGGTCGCACTCGACCTTCGTATGTATTTAAAAGAGCAAACCGATGAGATTGTGTCGCTTACAAAATCGCTTGTAGCGGTTTTACTCGATAAAGCCGACAAGCACCGCCTTGCAATTATGCCGGGGTATACACACTTGCAACGCGCACAACCTATAACCTTTTCGCACCACCTGCTTGCCTATGCGAGTATGTTTGTGCGCGATATTGACAGGCTTTGTGACTGCAAAAAGCGTATGAATATAAGCCCTATCGGCAGCTGTGCGCTTGCAGGCACTACCTACAACACCGACCGTATGTTCGAGGCGAAAAAGCTTGGCTTTGACGGTGTTACAATTAACAGTATCGACGGTGTTTCAGACCGCGACTTTGCAGTTGAACTGTTAAGCGATATTGCAATACTTATGATGCACCTTTCGCGCTTTTCAGAAGAGATTATACTGTGGTCGAGCTGGGAGTTTAAGTTTATTGAGCTTTCTGATGCCTACACTACAGGCTCGTCAATAATGCCGCAAAAGAAAAATCCCGATATGGCAGAGCTTGTCCGCGGTAAAACGGGCAGGGTATACGGCGACCTTATGGCGCTGCTCACCGTACTCAAAGGCCTTCCGCTTGCGTATAATAAAGATATGCAAGAGGACAAAGAGAGCGTGTTTGACGCGGTTGACACAGTTATTATGTGCCTTAAGGTGTTTGTACCGATGCTTGAGGGTATGAGCGTGCTTGAAGGTAATATGAAAAAAGCGGCATCGGGCGGGTTTATAAACGCTACCGACCTTGCCGACTACCTTGTTAAAAAGGGTATGCCGTTTAGAAGCGCATACAAAATTTCGGGTACAATCGTTGCCGAGTGCATACAAAAAGGCTGCGACCTTGAAAGCCTGCCGCTTGAAGATTACAAAAAGCATAGCGACCTTTTTGAAAATGACCTTTATAACGAGATTGACCTGTTTACCTGCGTTGAAAAACGCATCTCGTACGGCGGCACCTCGCAACAGTCAATTGATATGCAGATAGAAGAAATAAAAAACAGCCTTTAGAGGCTGCTTTTTTATTTAGTGAATAAGTAATAGGTAATAGTGAATAGGTAAGGATAAAACTCGGCTGAAAGCCGAGTTTTTTAATTAAAAAGAACACAACCAAGGTTGTGTTCTTTCGTTACTTTTTCACTTTTCACTATTACTTTTTACCTCAAAGCGTAGCGCACATTACTGCCTTAATAGTGTGCATACGGTTTTCGGCTTCGTCAAATACTATTGAGCGCTCGCTCTCAAAAACCTCGTCGGTAACCTCCATACAGTCGATACCGAACTTATTATAAATCTCTTTGCCGATGGTGGTTTTAACATCGTGGAAGGCAGGCAGGCAGTGCATAAACTTGGTGTTGTCGCCTGCTTTTTTCATAACCTCCATTGTAACGCGGTAGGGCGAAAGCTTTTCGATTCGCTCTTGCCAAACGCTATCCGGCTCGCCCATTGATACCCACACGTCAGTGCAAATAATATCAGCGCCCTTAACGGCTAAGTCAACGTCCTCGCAAAACTCGAGTGTTGCGCCTGTTTCTTTAGCAATTTTTTGGCACTCGTCAATAAGCTTTTGGTCGGGGAAAAACTCCTTTGGCGCGCAGGCAACAAAGTGCATACCCATTTTAGCGCAGCCCACCATATACGAGTTGCCCATATTATATCTTGCATCGCCCATATACACAAGCTTTGAGCCCTCAAGCTTGCCTGTGTGCTCTTTAATTGTTAAAAAGTCGGCAAGAATCTGGGTGGGGTGGAACTCGTTGGTAAGTCCGTTCCAAACCGGCACGCCTGCGTATGCGGCAAGCTCTTCAACAATCTCCTGACCAAAGCCGCGGTACTCAATGCCGTCAAACATACGTCCGAGCACTCGCGCGGTGTCGGCAATGCTCTCTTTTTTACCAATCTGTGAGCCTGACGGGTCAAGGTAGGTGGGGTGCATACCAAGGTCGGCAGCAGCCACCTCAAACGCACAGCGTGTACGGGTGCTTGTTTTTTCAAACACCAAGGCAATAGACTTGCCCTCGCATAAGCGGTGGGGGATACCCTGTTTCTTTTTAGCCTTGAGCTCGGCTGATAAATCGAGCAGGTAATTAATCTCTTGGGGTGTAAAATCAAGTAGCTTTAAAAAGCTTTTATTTTTTAAGTTCATAGCATACCTCTTTAATAATAGTTATTGCTTTTTTGAGCGTGTCACAGTCAATGTTAAGCGCGGGCAACAGCCTTACCTTGTCTTTTGCGGTAAGGCACAAAACCCCTCGGTTTATGCACTCTTTAACAACGTCGCCTGCGGGCGCGGTTGTTTTAATGCCGACCATAAGCCCCATACCGCTTAAAGCCTCAATGCCGTCGGCACCGTTCAGCTCGCCAAATATGTACTCGCTCTTTTTTGTAACCTCTTTTAAAAACTTGTCGTCAAGGCGCTCGATTACGCTTATTGCGCCTGCCGAGCAAACGGGGTTACCGCCGTAGGTTGAGCCGTGGTCGCCGTAGGCGAATATATTTTCGACCTTGTTGTTTAACATACACGCGCCAATCGGCAGTCCGCCGCCAAGACCTTTTGCGGTGGTCACAATGTCGGGGGTGATGCCGTAGTTCATATACGCATAAAGCTTGCCTGTTCTGCCGTTGCCTGTTTGCACCTCGTCAACAATAAGCAAAATATCGTTTGCCTTACAAAATTCGTAGGTGCTCTTTAAAAACTCGGCATCAAGCGTTATTACACCGCCCTCGCCCTGAATACACTCAACCATAACGGCGCAAACGTTGTTTGAAAGCGCGGTATCCTTTAACTTTTCAAAATCGTTAACAGGTGTGTGTACAAAGCCGTCGGTTAATGGTGTGAACAACTCGTGATAATGCTCTTGACCTGTGGCTGCGAGCGTTGTAAGGGTTCTGCCGTGAAAACTGCCCTCGAGTGTTAAAATTTTGTAGCGGTCGCTCGCCATACCGTACTTACGCGCCGCCTTAATGGCGCACTCGTTAGCCTCGGCGCCCGAGTTTGCAAAAAACACCTTTTTAAAGCCTGTTTTGTTACACAAAAGCTGGGCAAGGTGAGCGCACGGCTCGGTATAGTAAAGGTTAGAGGTGTGCTGAAGCTTTGTTAACTGCTTTGTTATAGCATCGCACCATACCTTGTCGCAGTAGCCAAAGGCGGTAACGCCAATGCCTGTGCCCATATCAATATATTCTTTGTTATTTGTGTCGCAAACTATTGAGCCTTTGCCGTGTGTAAGCTCAATGCCAAAGCGGTTATACGTGTTTGCAACGTATTGTTTGTCTATTGCCGTAATACTCATTTTTTATCACCAATTACCTGTGTACCTGCGCCCTCGTCGGTTAAAATTTCCATAAGAATTGAGTGCGGTACGCGTCCGTCCATTATTGTTACGTTTTTAACGCCCTTGTTAATTGCCTCGATACAGCAGTTAACCTTTGGTATCATACCGCCCGAAATAATGCCTTCGTCATAAAGCGTAAGAGCCTGTGAAACAGTAATTTCGGGTATAAGTGTGTTGGGGTCGTCTTTATCTTTTAAAATACCTGCAATATCGGTCATCATAATAAGGCGCTCGGCATTTAAAGCGCCTGCAATGTACGCCGCCGCGGTGTCGCCGTTTATGTTATAGGCGTTGCCCTCGCGGTCGCAGCCGAGTGTTGAAATAACAGGGATATAGCCTTTTTCGAGCAGGTCGTTTACAGGGTTTATATGAATTTTTGTAATTTCGCCAACGTAGCCAAGGCGCGTATCTTTAATTTTTGACTCAATAAGCATACCGTCCATACCCGATATGCCCATAGCCTTGCCGCCCTTCATCTCTAAAAGGTTAACGAGCGTTTTGTTTACCTTGCCTGCAAGCACCATTTGTACAATATCAACCGTCTCTTTGTCGGTAACGCGAAGACCGTCTACAAACTCGGCTTTTTTGCCAAGACGCGCCATAAGCTCTGATATTTCGGGTCCGCCGCCGTGAACAAGCACAACCTTAACGCCTATAAGCCACAAAAGAACAATGTCTTCCATAACCTGTTGCTTTAAGTGTTCGTTAATCATAGCGTTGCCGCCGTATTTGATAACAAGCACCTTGCCTGTGTAGTGCTTTATGTAGGGGAGCGCCTGTGTTAAAACCTCGGCGCGCTGGGCATTTGAAAATGTATTTTCCATTATGTTCTGTAATCTCCGTTAATTTTTACATAGTCATAGGTAAGGTCACAGCCCCAAGCGGTAGCCGATTTATCACCCGAGTTTAAGTTTACGTTTATGTAAATTTTATCCTGCAGCAAAATCTCTTTTGCGTATTCTTCCGAAAACTCAACACCTGCACCGTTTTTGCATACAAGTATTTCGCCTTTTTGTGATTTAAAGCTAACGTCAACCGCGTTTACGTCAACCGCCGCACCGCTGTAGCCGATAGCACAAAGCACACGCCCCCAGTTAGCATCGGCGCCAAACATTGCCGATTTTAAAAGGCTTGAACAAATAACGCTTTTTGCAACCGCTTTAGCGCAAGCCTCACACTTTGCGCCTGTAACGTTACACTCAAGTAGCTTTGTTGCGCCCTCGCCGTCGGCGGCAATCATTTGACAAAGCGCAACGGTTACTGTGTTAAGCGCCTTTGCAAAGCTGCAAAAATCGGCGGTTTCCTCGGTGATTTTGTCGTTGCCCGCCTCGCCGTTTGCAATAACTGTTACCATATCGTTTGTTGACGTGTCGCCGTCGATTGATACCATGTTAAAGGTGTTCTGAACATCGGTCTTTAACGCTTTTTCAAGCATATCGCTCGATATTGCCGCGTCGGTTGTAATAAACACGAGCATTGTTGCAAGGTTGGGGTGAATCATACCGCTGCCCTTTGCAATACCGCCCATTTTACATACCTTACCGCCCAGCATAAACTCGACTGCAATCTCTTTTGCCTTGGTGTCGGTTGTCATTATTGCCTCGGCTGCATACTTGCCGCCGTCAGCCGATAAACCGTCTGCCAGCGCGTCAAGTCCGTTTTTAAACGGCTCAATATTAAGCGGCTGACCTATAACGCCTGTTGATGCCACGATAACGTCACTTGCGTCAATGCCCAGCTTATCGCCTACAAGCTCGCACATTTTGGTTGCAACCTCAACGCCGTTTGCATTACAGGTGTTAGCGTTACCGCTGTTGCAAACAATAGCCTTTGCCTTGCCGTTTGATATGTTTTGCTTTGTTACGGCAATGGGCGCGCCTTTTACAAGGTTAGAGGTGTAAACCGCCGCCGCGTCGCACAAAGTGTTACTGTAAATTAACGCAACGTCGCGCTTTGTGCGGTTTTTACGCATACCGCAATGCATACCGTTTGCTACAAATCCTTTTGCGGCAGTAACGCCGCCGTTTATAATCTTCATTTTCTTTTTCTCCTACAGTATTAAACCCTCGCACTCGTTTGCGCCGAGTACAATGTTCATATTCTGAATAGCGGCACCCGATGCGCCCTTACCCAGATTATCGTACCTTGCAACAAGCAAAATTCGCTCGTCGTTACCCTGTACGCTTATTTCCATTTTATCAAGTGTTGAAAGCTTTGCACTCGACATAAACCCGCTTTCGTCGGCGTTTTCACTGTATACAACAACGTCGCCTGTGTACTTTTGTTTATATACCGCTTTTATATCGTCAATACCGCCGTTTAAATCGCTTTTAAACACAGGCACAATCACCTGCATACCGCTGTAAAAGTTGCTCACTATTGGCATAAACGCAGGGGTGGTATCAAGGCAAGAAAGCTTTACCATTTCTTTTAAATGCTTGTGTTGCTGCGAAAGCGCGTAAAGCCTTGGCGCGCCGAGCAGAGCATCGGCATCTTGGTAGTCGGCAATCATTTTTTTGCCTCCCCCTGAGTAGCCTGTAATTGATGTGCAACAAAGACTCGCGCCCTGCTTTAAAATACCCGCTTCAACAAGCGGTCTTATAAGTGCTATGTATCCGCTTGCGTGGCAACCGGGGTTTGCAATTCGCTTTGCGTTTTTAACGCTGTCGTACCCTACAAGCTCGGCAAAGCCGTATACCCAGCCCTCAGCCGTTCTGTGCGCCGTCGATGTGTCAATTACAACTGTGTCGGGGTTTGTTATAAGCGATACCGACTCTTTTGCCGCATCGTCGGGTAAGCATAAAAATACAATATCGGCACTGTTTAACGCCTCTTTTTTTGCATCGGTATTTTTTCGTAAGTTGTCAGGCAGTTTTATAAGCTCAATGTCGGTTCTGCCCGATAAACGCTCGGCAATTTTAAGCCCTGTGGTTCCCGCCGAACCGTCTATGAACACCTTGTTCATATATTCATTTTCTCCTTAAAAAAGATGTATAATATTCAAAACAATATGAATATTATACATCTCTTATATTAATATGTCAATAGTTAAATACTATCTATTTTAATTAAATTTGTATTACCCGTATTACCGTTGGTAACACCGCCTGTTATTACGATTTTGTCGTCTTTTTGCAGGTTGAAGGTTGACTTTGCAATAGCGCGTGCGTTGTAAAACAGTACGTCGGTAGAGTCAACCCTGTCGCAAAGCCTTGGGGTAACGCCCCACGAAAGCGAAAGCTTGCGCCAGGTTTTTTTGTTTGTGGTAAGACCTATAATGTTTACAGGCGACCTGAAGCGCGAAACCATACGCGCCGTCTTGCCCGAAAGAGTGCATACCGCAATAGCTTTTGCGCCAATGTCAATAGCCATACCGCAGGTTGCGTGAGATATTGCATCGAGCGTGTTTTTTATTTTAAACTCAGAGCTTAAAAACCGCTTGCGGTAGTTAATATTGCTCTCGGTCATAAGCGCAATCTTTGCCATTGTTTCAACCGACTCGGCAGGGTGCTTGCCCGCCGCCGTCTCGCCCGATAGCATAAGCGCGCTGGTGCCGTCGTAAACCGCGTTTGCAACGTCAGAAATCTCGGCACGGGTGGGGCGCGGGTTTTGTATCATTGACTCGAGCATTTCGGTTGCGGTAATAACGCGTTTTCCAAGCAGTCTGCACTTTGTTATAAGCTTTTTTTGAATAACAGGTACCTCTTCAAACGGTATCTCTACACCGAGGTCGCCGCGCGCTACCATTATTCCGTCACACTCTTTGCAAATTTCTTCAATGTTGTCAACGCCCGAGCGGTTTTCGATTTTTGCAATAATGTCAACCTCGGGGCTGCCGAGCGTTTTTAAATACTCTTTAACATCTAAAAGGTCTTGCCTTGACGATACAAACGAGCAGGCAATAAAATCAATATCGTTTTTTATGCCAAACTCAATATCGCTCTTGTCGGTGTCGCTCAAATACTTTTGCTTTAAAACCTTACCGGGAAAGCTCATACTCTTGCGGTTTGAAATAACACCGCCTGTTAAAATCTTGCATATCGCGTCGGTGTCGGTAAGGCGCTCAACCTCAAACTCTAAAAGCCCGTTGTTTACAAGCACCCTGTCACCAATATCAAGGTCTTTTGGAAGACCCTTGTAGTTTACCGACACGATGGTGCTATCGCCCTCGGTGTCGCGGGTGGTAAAGGTAAAGCTGTCGCCTGTATTTAGTAAAGCGCTGCCGTCTTTAAAGGTTTTTATACGGTACTCGGGGCCTTTGGTATCGAGCATAATCGCAATAGGCATTGAGAGTTTTTTTCTAACCGACTTTATAAGGTTTATGTTAGATTGATGCTCGGCGTAGTCGCCGTGCGAAAAGTTGAGCCGCGCCACGTTCATACCGTTTTTTGCCATATTAGTAAGCGTATCTTCGGTCTGACAGGCAGGTCCCATTGTGCAAATTATTTTAGTTTTTCTCATTTTCTATCCTTTTTAGGTTAAAAGGACAAATCCGAACCTGTTTTAAAAAGGCGGATTTTCACTTTTACTTTGTTAAAATACTCGCCAATACACAAAGTATTGGCTGCGCTTTGTGCCTTGTAAAATCAAAAATCCGCACTTTTTAAAATCTTTGACCTCTAACCTAGCAGATTTCGAGGGATTTTTGATTTATTCAGGCGCAGGCAGGCTGTCGCCTTCCAAGAATGAATAGGTTAAAAAGCGCCGAAATATGCTAGGTTAGAGGCTGGTTTGGCTTTGGCCTTTTAACCTAGGGTCAATCATTGTAAGCGATATTCGTTTTTTGTCTACGTTAACGTCAACCACCCATACCTTTACAATATCGCCTACTTTTAATACTTCGGCAGGGTGTTTAATGTATTTTTTGGTTATTTTTGAAATATGAACAAGTCCGTCCTGATGCACACCAACGTCAATAAACGCACCAAAGTCAATAACGTTTCGTACAGTGCCTGTAAGCTCCATACCCGCCTTTAAATCTTCCATACTCATAACGTCGGTACGAAGCAGGGGTTTTGGTAACTCGTCACGCGGGTCGCGGTTTGGTTTTACAAGCTCTGTAACAATGTCCTTTAAGGTGACCTCGCCAATGCCGAGCTCGGTTGCAAGCGCGGTTATGCCAACCTCGTCAACCTTTTGGTTAAGGTCTAAAAGCGAGTCGCCTTTTTTGTAGCCGAACTTGTCGAGTATAGCCTTTGCAACGTCGTAGCTTTCGGGGTGGACTGCGGTGTTATCGAGCATATTTTTGCTCTCGGGCACACGCAAAAAGCCTGCGCATTGCTCAAAAGCCTTGGGTCCCAGCTTTGCAACCTTTTTAAGCTGTGCGCGCGATGTGAATATGCCGTTTTCGGCGCGGTAATCAACAATATTTTTTGCAAGCGCAGGGCCAATACCCGCAACGTGCGATAAAAGTGATACCGACGCGGTGTTAAGGTCAACACCGACCGAGTTTACACAACCCTCTACAACACCGCCAAGCGCTGTCGATAACTGTTTTTCGGGCATATCGTGCTGATACTGACCAACGCCGATAGCCTTGGGGTCAATTTTAACAAGCTCAGAGAGCGGGTCCTGAAGCCGTCTTGCTATTGATACTGCCGAACGGAGTGAAACGTCAAACTGCGGAAACTCCTCGGCGCCAAGCTTTGATGCCGAGTAAACCGAAGCACCCGCTTCACTTACTACCATATATGTTATGCCCATATTTAGCTCGCGTATTACATCAGCGGCAAAAACCTCTGTCTCGTGCGAGGCGGTGCCGTTGCCGATTGCGAACATTTTAACGCCGTGCTTAATAACAAGCTTTTTAACAATTTGCTTTGCCTCGTCAATTTTACTGTGGGGCGGAACAGGGTAAATAACGCCTGTGTCAAGCACCTTGCCTGTGCCGTCAATAACCGCAACCTTGCAGCCTGTTCTATAGCCCGGGTCAAGACCGAGCGTTACGTTCCCCTTAACAGGCGGCTGCATTAAAAGCTGGCGCAGGTTATCAGAAAACAGCTTAATCGCGCCAACCTCGGCCCTTTCGGTAAGCTCGTTACGTATTTCGCGCTCGATTGAGGGGAATATAAGTCTGTCGTATGCGTCCTCGGCGGCGGCGCGGACAATGTTTGTCATTTCGCCCTCGCCTTTTACGTGGTTACGGCATACAATATCCATAGCCCTGTCGCGCTCAAAATCAATGCTGACTTTAAGCACCTTTTCGTTTTCGCCGCGGTTGATTGCAAGGGTGCGGTGACCGGGTACAGTCTTTATAGGCTCGGCGTACTCGCCGTACATTTCGTAAACACCAAGCTCGTCGGCGTTTGCCTCGGTTTTGAGTGTTCCGTGAGCTGTGCAAACAACACGAAGCCCTTTGCGCACTGCCGCATCGTCAGAAATAAGCTCGGCAATAATATCCTGCGCACCTGCGAGCGCGTCCTCAACTGTTTCAACGCCTTTTTCGGCATCAATGTACTCCTTTGCAAGCTCGGCAACATCTGCATTGTTAGCTTGCTCGTAAATTAAGTTTGCAAGCGGTAAAAGTCCCTTTTCTTTTGCAACAGAAGCACGGGTTTTGCGCTTTGGTCTGAAGGGACGGTAAATATCGTCAATCTCGGTAAGGGTCATGGCGCCCTCAAGTGCCTTTGCAATTTCGTCGGTCATTGCGCCCTGCTCGGTGATTGTGTTAAACACCTTTTCGCGCTGTGCCTCGAGGTTGCGAAGATACTCGAGCCTTTCGTTAAGGGCGCGAAGCACCTGGTCGTCGAGCGCGCCTGTAAGCTCTTTGCGGTATCGCGCAATAAACGGGATAGTGTTACCCTCGTCAATAAGCTTTATAGTGTTTTCAAGGTGGGTTGGTTTTAAACCGAATTCTTTTGTAAGCTGTGCTAAAATATCCATTTTTATATTCCTTTCATAAACTCAAACAGGTCGCGGTTGGTATTAACAATAAAGTCGGCATCTGCATCGGTATGCTCCCTCCTGTCGCCGTAGCCGAACAACACGCCGACCGCCTTTACACCGCATTTGTGTGCGCCGTAAATATCAAAGCACCTGTCGCCCACCATAATCGCATCGCAGGGCGCGATTTTATGCTCGTTTAAAAGCCGTTTTATAACAACGTCTTTTTCAATACGCTCTTCGCCCATTGCTATGCCGTGTATTTTTTCAAAGTAGTCAAAAAAGCCAAAATGCTTTGCAATTTCTATTGCAAAAAGCTCCGGCTTTGAGGTAGCAATGTATAGCTTTTTACCGCTCGCTTTAAGGTGGTCAAGCATTTTAAAGGTGTAGGGGTAAAGCTGGTTTTCAAACTTGCCTGTAACACTAAAATACTCGCGGTAATATTTTATAGCCTCGTCGCACTCGGCATCGTTAAAGCCGTAGCAGTTTTTAAACGATACCGCAAGCGGCGGACCGATAAAATGCAAAAGCTCGTCGGGGTCTTTTTGTATCCCGAACCTTGAAAGCGCGTATGCCGCCGATTTTGTAATTCCTACCTTTGGGTCGGTCAGCGTACCGTCAAGGTCAAATAAAACGTTATTTATTTTCATTTTGATGTATCCTTCTTGCAATGTATACTACAGGTGTGTCGCAAATGCTTGTTACAATTGATATTAAAAAGCTTGCTAAAATTATGCTAAACAGCGTTTTACTGCTATAAATGCCGCCAAACGCCAAAAGGTTGTAGCAAACCGCGTTTAAAAGCTGCGACAGCATTGTGGCAACGTTGTTTCTTACCCATAAAAGCTTTTTGCTGTCGCCCGTTGCCTCGGTGGTTTTTTTCCATATCGCGTGGTATAAAAACACGTCGAAAAGCTGCGATATTGCAAACACCAAAAGCGACGACGCCATAAGCCGAGGTGTGTTTTTAAATATTGTAACAATAGCGCCGTGCGCAAAGTCGTTTTGTGAGGGGATAAACCAAGTCCACATCTGCGAAAGCACAATAAACACCGCCGATATTGAAAAGCCAAGCCATACCGCCTTTGTCGATTGTTTTTTACCCTCGGTCTCCGACAGTATGTCGGTTACAACAAAGGTAGATGCAAAAAGCACGTTGCCGAGTGTTTGCTCAATGCCAAACGCGTTTACCAGAATTACCACCTCAATGTTGGCAACAACGGTGGCAAACGCCATCCAGCAATAAAGCCCTGCCGTTTTAAACAGCTTATAAAACAATAGCACCGAGCCGTATATTACAACTATGCTTAATATAAGTAATAACTCGTTAGTCATATTTTTACCTCTATAATTATTTTGAAAATTAAATTATAGTATATATTAATAGATTTTTCAATAAAAAATAAAAAGAAACACGGCAAAAGCCGTGTTTCATCATTACTTTTTCACTATTACTTCTTAGATATTACTTACTAATTTTTAAACTATTCCGTGAGCGAGAGTTGCCTCTGCAACCTTTTCAAAGCCTGCAATGTTAGCGCCCATAATAAGATACTGTTGTTATGTGAATTCATAATACAGTTCTTTTACCATATCATAATTGTCACCGTTGATATTTTTTAATGTTACAATTATTGGTACAGCAACAACAAAACTGTTGTCTTTCGCGGTTAAAAAAGCGCCTACTTCTTCATATACGTAACAATTTACAAAATCATTTCCATATATTTCTTTTGCTTCATTATCTGCAAATTTTTCTAAGTCGCTTTTTGAGATTCTGTTAAGTTTATTGAAATCAATTTTACTTTTTTCATACCACGTCGGCATATTGCATGATGCTACTTTTCCGCTTAAATACACACCGACATAACATGTAGCTACGGATATTTGTTTATCTTTTCCTGCAGTGACGTTGAAGTGTATATTATAAAGATTTGAGTGCTCGGCATATAATGAGCTTGAATAGTTAAAATCATCAAAAGTGTTTTGGTACATTTTTTGAGCATAGGCAGTTGCAATGCTGATAGCTTCGTCCTGAGAAATTCTGCTGTCAAGAGCTTTGTCGTCAATTATCTGAGATTCGAGCTTATCATCAATGTTATTGTTTATATAGCCTATAAGATTTTCTTGATTATCATAACGATATTGATTTTTCTCTGAGTCTTCATAAATATCTACATAATTGCTTGCGCTGTAATTTTGAGTTTCTTTATAAGTTAATTGCTTTTCAACTCCGTTATCAATTGAAAACACCTTGGTTTTTTCTGCATTAGTACGCTGAATTTTATTGTTAAAAATATTTGCTTCAAATATGTCTGAGTTAACGATAGCTAATGAGGATATGCTAAATATTAAAGCAATAACTAAAATAAAAATTATTATAATTAAACTTTTCTTTTTATTCATATCAGAGTACTCCTTTCTAATTGGTTCCGCCTAGTACAAGCTGGAATAAGGACTACTGCCGTAATATCTGTTTATTACCGAAGAATAATAGGCAGAATATTTTGAACTATTACTAATTGCGCTGTCAGCAAAATCTATAGCATTTTCGACCGTTGCACCCTCCGTGCATTTGTCAAAAAAATCACCTACCCAGCAATTCATTACATCATCAAATGCTTCGTTACACCATCCTACAGCGCAGTATGCACCTTTTGACAAGGCTATGTCAACCATGTTACCGTATGCTCTGTTTTACAATATAATTATATTATAAATAAATAATTTTTGCAATAAAAAAAGCACCCCGAAGGGTGCGTTTTTTTAATGTGTGTTAGCACATTTCATGCCGTAGGGCGTATAGATTAAATGAAATGATGCTTTGCAAAATGAAATGGCTTTTGCCATTAAATGAAACGCCGTAAGGCATTTCATTAAACAATGCCGTGAGCGAGAGTTGCCTCTGCAACCTTTTCAAAGCCTGCAATGTTAGCGCCCATAATAAGATTGCCCTTTTGACCGTATTTTTCAGCGGTGTCGTATGCTGCGTTAAAGATGTTAACCATAATAGCTTTAAGCTTTTGGTCAACTTCTTCTGCAGTCCACGAAAGACGCATACTGTTTTGTGACATTTCAAGAGCTGAAACTGCAACGCCGCCTGCGTTAACTGCCTTTGAAGGAGCAACAACAACGCCGTTTGCAACAAAGTAGTCAACAGCCTCTTTTGTGGTAGGCATGTTAGCAACCTCAATGTAGAATTTTGTGCCGTTTGCAACAATGTTTTTAGCGTCTTCAAGACCAACCTCGTTTTGTGTTGCGCAAGGCATAGCAACATCAACCTTAACTTCCCAAGGCTTTTTGCCTGCAACAAACTTAACACCGAACTTGTCAGCGTAGTCTTGAACCTTGTCGCGACCTGATGCACGCATTTCGAGCATATACGCTGCTTTGTCAGCGGTTACGCCGTTTTCGTCGTATATGTAGCCGTCGGGACCTGAAATTGTAAGTACCTTACCGCCAAGCTCGTTGATTTTGAGCACAGCGCCCCAGGCAACGTTACCAAAGCCCGATACTGCAAAGGTTTTGCCCCTAAAGTCTTCGCCCCATTTTTTAAGCACTTCGTTACAGAAATATGTAGCGCCAAAGCCTGTAGCTTCGGGACGGATAAGGCTGCCGCCGTATGAAAGGCCTTTGCCTGTTAAAACTGCGTTTTCGTAGTTATTGCAAATTCTTTTGTACTGACCAAAGAGGTAGCCGATTTCTCTTGCACCAACGCCAATGTCACCTGCGGGCACGTCAACGTGTGAGCCGATGTGACGGTAAAGCTCGGTCATAAAGCTTTGGCAAAATCTCATAATCTCGCCGTTTGAACGGCCTCTGGGGTCAAAGTCAGAACCACCCTTACCGCCGCCGATAGGAAGACCTGTAAGGCTGTTTTTGAATGTTTGCTCAAAGCCCAAAAACTTCATAATTGAGGGGTTTACTGACGGGTGGAATCTAAGACCGCCCTTGTAAGGACCGATTGCCGAGTTAAACTGAATTCTAAAGCCGCGGTTTACCTGTACCTTGCCGTTGTCGTCAACCCACGGTACTCTGAAAAAGATTTGTCTTTCGGGCTCAACAATTCTGTCAATAACGCCCTGCTCAATGTACTCGGGGTGCATTTCAACAACAGGCTCAAGTGAAACTAAAACCTCTTCTACTGCCTGATGAAACTCCGGCTCACCGGGGTTGCGGGCGATTACTTTGTCCATTACGCCCTGTAAATACTCGTTCTTAAAACTCATAATTCTCTTTCTCCTTGTGCTCAAGCGGTGGACAAGTGTCCGCCGTTTGTGAAATTATGAGTTTATTTTAGCACTATAATATACAAAAATCAATAAAAAAATCAAAAAAAATAAAATGTGTTAACATTGGTTAAAAATCACTAAAAAATTATTCGCGATTTATTTAATTTAACGAAAGCAAGGACAGGGGTTTTTACAAAATGTCATAAAACCACAATTGACACAGGTTATACAATAATGTAAAATTATATAGACAAATCAAAGAGGAGAAGGATATTATGTCAAATTGTTGTTGCTCAAATAACAGCGACCTTACTTTGCTTGACGGCGTTTTAAACGAGTACGCATCGGTAAAGGGAAGTCTTATTACAATTTTACAAAAAGCGCAAGATATTTACGGCTATCTTCCTACTGATGTAATATATCACATTGCGCATAAAACAGGCTCTACACCCGCCGAGGTTATGGGCGTTGCAACCTTTTATACACAGTTCAGGCTAAAACCTGTTGGCAAGTACCTTATAATGCTTTGCCAGGGCACAGCCTGTCACGTAAACGGCTCAGAGCGTATTGAAAGCGCAATCTGCGAGCATCTTGGAATTGCCGACGGCGAAACAACCGACGACGGACTCTTTACTTTAAAAGACGTTGCCTGCCTTGGCTGTTGCTCACTTTCGCCCGTTATGATGATAAACGGCGAAACATACGGCAGCTTAACTCCGCAAAAGGCAATTTCAATTATTGAATCTTTAAAGGAGGCGGCAAAATGCGAGTAGTAGTAGGCGAGGGCAGCTGCGGTATCGCCGCAGGCGCTCATAAAGTATTTTTAGCTCTCACACAAAACGGTATCGCCCCCACAATCACAGGCTGTATCGGTATGTGCTTTTTAGAGCCTATTGTTGATATTTACGACGATGATACTCTTGTACGCCGTCTTGTAAAGGTAACCCCCGACCACGCAGGCTTAATCGCAACCGCAATAAAATCGGGTGACCTTTCAACTCTTAACGATATTACAATCACCGACGACGATAACGGCTTTTTACAAAAGCAAACACGTATTGCGCTTAGAAACTGCGGTGTTATTGACCCGACTGACATAAAAGATTATGTAAACCACGACGGCTATAAAGCGCTTGAAAAGGTGCTTAAAATGACCGCCGACGAGGTTATTGACGAGATTAAGGTATCAGGCCTTGCAGGCCGCGGCGGCGCAGGCTTTCCTACCTGGTTTAAGTGGAACGCTGCTAAAAATTCGGTAAGCGATACCAAGTATTTAATATGTAACGCCGACGAGGGCGACCCCGGTGCGTTTATGGATAGAGCGGTTATTGAGTCTGACCCGCACTCGCTTATTGAGGGTATGCTCATTGGCGCTTACGCAATCGGCGCAAGCGAGGCGGTAGTTTACGTTCGTGCCGAGTATCCGCTTGCAATCACACGCCTTCAGGATGCAATTGCCGAGGCTGAAAAAGCAGGCTATTTAGGTGATAACATACTTGGTTCGGGCTTTAGCTGTAAAATGCGCATTAAAGCGGGCGCAGGCGCGTTTGTGTGCGGTGAAGAAACCGCGCTTATCGAGTCACTCGAGGGCAAACGCGGTATGCCGCGCTTAAAACCGCCGTTCCCTGCACAAAAGGGCTACAACGACGAGCCATCTAATATAAATAACGTTGAAACCTTTGCAAACGTTGCCTGGATAATGCTAAACGGCGGCGAGGCGTTTGCAAAAATGGGCACTGCCGACTCAAAGGGCACAAAGGTGTTTGCGCTCACAGGCAAAATCAACCGCGGCGGTCTTGTTGAGGTGCCTATGGGTATGACAATAAACGATATTATTTACGATATCGGCGGCGGGATCCGCGGCGGACGCGACTGCAAGGCAGTTCAGCTTGGCGGTCCTTCGGGCGGCTGTATCCCTGCTGATAAGTTTAATACCGTTATCGACTATAAAGAGCTTGCAAAAACAGGCGCTATTATGGGCTCGGGCGGTATGGTTGTTATGGACGATACCACCTGTATGGTTAATATGGCAAAATTCTTTTTAGACTTTACCGCAAAAGAATCGTGCGGTAAATGTGTTCACTGCCGTATCGGTACAAAGCGCCTTTTAGAAATACTTACACGCATTACAAAAGGCGAGGGCAAAGACGGCGATATTGAGCTTTTAGAAGAGCTTTGTCTTGGCGTTAAAGACGGCGCGCTTTGCGGTCTCGGTCAAACTGCGCCCAACCCCGTTTTATCAACCATCCGTTACTTTAAAAACGAGTACGAGGCGCATATTTACGATAAGCGCTGTCCCACACTCGAGTGCGCTGACCTTGTTACCTATTACATAAATAAAGATAACTGTAAGGGCTGTACGCTTTGTGCTAAAAAGTGCCCTGTAGGCGCAATCTCGGGCGAGCTTAAGAGTGCTCACACAATCGACACACAAAAATGTATCAAGTGCGGTCAGTGTATCGCAACCTGTAAATTTAACGCTATAGAAAGGAAGTAGTAAAATGGAATATATAACTATAACAATCGACTCGGTTGTATGCAAGGCTGAAAAAGGCGCTACTATCCTTGAAATAGCAACCGCTAACGGCATCGAAATACCCACACTCTGCCACCACAAAAACGTAAAGCTTTACGGCGCTTGCGGTGTGTGTATTGTTGAATGCGAGGGCGCGCCCAAGCTTATGCGCGCTTGCTCTACCGTTGCAAACGACGGGATGAATATTTTTACAAACTCCAAGCGTGTTAAAAAGGTTAGAAAAATCGCGCTTGAGCTTTTAATGAGTGACCACGAGGGCGACTGCAAAGGTCCCTGCTCACTCAACTGCCCCGCAGGTACCGACTGTCAGGGCTATTTAAAACAAATTGCAAACGGCAACGACTACGAGGCGGTTAAAATTATTAAAGATAAGGTTCCGCTTCCTGCATCAATCGGCAGAGTGTGTCCGCATCCTTGCGAAACCGCTTGCCGCAGAAAAAACGTTGAGCAGCCTATCTCGATTGCATATTTAAAATCGTTTGCCGCTGATAACGTGCTAAAAACAAAACCGTATATCCCAACACCCGAAAAGCCGACAGGCAAAACTGTTGCGATAGTGGGCGGCGGTCCTGCAGGTCTTACAGCCGCTTACTACCTTGCGCAAAAAGGCCACGCAGTTACAATTTACGATGCTATGGATAAAATGGGCGGTATGCTCCGCTATGGTATCCCCGAATACCGACTCCCCAAAGCAGTGCTTGATAAAGAGATTGCCGAAATCGAGTCGCTTGGCGTTAAGCTTGTAAACAACGTTAAAATAGGCGAGGCTATCACCTTTGAAAGCTTAAAGGCTGACTTTGACGCGGTAGTTGTTGCAATAGGTGCCTGGAACAATATGGGACTTAGATGCGAGGGCGAAAACTTAAACGGCGTTATGGGCGGTATTGAGTTTTTACGCCGCGTTGCAAAAGGCGAAGATTTTGATATTGGCCAAAGCGTTGCAGTTGTAGGCGGCGGTAACACCGCAATGGATGCCTGCAGAACTGCAGTTCGCAAAGGCGCAAAAAACGTGTATGTAATTTATAGAAGAACACGCAACGAAATGCCTGCTGAAGATATTGAAATTGAAGAGGCAATGGAAGAGGGCGTACAGTTCAAATTCCTTACAAACCCCGCCGAAATTATTGGAAAAGACGGAAAAGTAGAAAAAATTAAGCTTCAGGTTATGGAGCTTGGCGAGCCTGACGAAAGCGGCAGACGTTCACCTGTTGCAGTAGAAGGAAAGTTTGAAATATTAGACGTCGATACTGTTATAACCGCTATCGGTCAAAAGGTAAACGTTAAAGGCTTCGAGGCGCTTGAGCTCAACGCACGCGGTATTATTGCTGCAAACGAGCGCACCTTTGCAACAAACGTTGAAGGCGTGTTTGCAGTGGGTGATGCTACTAATAGGGGCGCATCAATCGCCATTGCCGCAATAGGCGAGGCAAACAAAGCGGCTTTAGTAATCGACGGCTACTTAAACGGTATGCCGATTGAATATAAGGCTCCGTTTGTATCACAAAAAACACCAAAGCCCGAATTTTTTGAAAAGTTTGAAAAATGCGCACGCATAAAAATGCCTGTACGCGATGCAAACGAGCGCAAAAATGACTTTTTAGAGATAAATCTTGGCTTTGACGAGGCTGATGCACGCAAAGAGGCGGCACGCTGTCTTGAGTGCGGTTGTCACGACTATAACGACTGTAAGCTTATCCGCTATGCGAATATGCAAGAGCTTGACGTTAAACGACTCGAGGGCGAAATGCATCAGTCGTTTACCGAGAAAAAACTCGTTTGTATTGAGCGCGACCAGGGTAAATGTATTTTGTGTAACCTTTGCGTTCGCACCTGTAAAGAAAATGCCAAAAAAGGTATTTTAGGGCTTGTAGACCGCGGCTTTAAAACAGTTATTAAACCCGAGTTTAACGATAACATTATAGACGGTTGTAAAGACTGCCATATGTGTGTTGACGTTTGTCCCACCGGCGCACTTAAGTTTTTAAAATGACAACGCGTTGTCATTTCATGATGCATGGCATCATTTAATTTAATGAAATGCCTACGGCATGAAATGAGCTGTTGACTCATTAAATGCATCTAGGATGCATGAAATGTGCTGATGCACGTTACGAAAGGCTTAGTATGATTGATACAATAATTTTTGATTTTGGCGATGTGCTCGAAAAAATAGATTACATCAGCCTTGCCGCCAGGTACACAGGCGACAGGGATAGTGCAAAAAAGCTGTTTGACAGCGCGGTAATGACTGAGCATTGGCGACTTTACGATGCAGGCATTAACACAAAAGAGCAGCTTATCTCGCTTTTAAAAGCCGAGCTTGACCCGTCAATGCATACGGCGCTTTTGCAGTTTATAACAAATATCCACCGCGCCTGCACCCCGTATACCGATATGTATGAGGTTGTAAAGGAATTAAAAGAGCGCGGTAAAAAAATCTATCTTTTGTCAAACTTCCCCGAGGGCGTGTTTCAAACGGTGGCAGAGCCAAACAGAGCGCTCGACTTTTTTGACGGACTTGTCGTGTCATACAAGCTAAAAATGGCAAAGCCTGATAAACAGATTTTTGAATACGTTTTAAATGAGTACAACCTTAAAGCCGAAAACTGCCTTTTTGTTGACGATACACTTAAAAACATTGAGATGGCAAAAAGCCTCGGTTTTAATACTCACCATTTTACAACGGCAAATAACTTTAAAGCCGACCTTTGTAATTTTGAGCTTTAATAAAAGCAGGAGAATTTCTCCTGCTTTTTATTTTGCAAAAAGTGTTGTTTTATTATTTTAAATATGTTATGATAATTTATATTATTATGTACAATGGTGTTATTATGGAACAAAATCAAAAAATAATATTTAGTGGAATACAACCCAGCGGAACAATCACGCTTGGTAACTATATCGGCGCAGTTCGTAACTGGCCAAAAACCGCCGAGCTTGGCTACGGCATATTCTCGGTTGTTGATATGCACGCAATCACCGTGCGCAACACACCTGCCGATTTAAGAGCGCGCACACTTTCAACACTTGCAATTGTGCTTGCCGCAGGCGTTGACCCCGAAAAAAGTCTTGTGTTTATTCAAAGCCACGTACCGCATCATGCCGAGCTTGCGTGGGTGCTTAACTGCTACACAATGTATGGTGAGCTTTCGCGTATGACACAGTTTAAGGATAAGTCGGCGCAGCACGCAGATAATATTAACGCAGGTCTTTTTACCTACCCTACACTTATGGCGGCAGATATTCTTTTGTATAATACCGACCTTGTGCCTGTGGGCGTTGACCAAAAACAGCATTTAGAGCTTGCCCGCGACATTGCAATTCGTTTTAACGGCATTTACGGTGACGTGTTCAAGGTACCCGAGGGCTATATCCCGTCGGTTGGCGCGCGTGTAATGTCACTTACACAGCCTGACAAAAAAATGAGCAAGTCAGACCCCAACCCCAAATCGTACGTCAGCATTATCGACGAGCGCGACGTTATTATTAAAAAGTTTAAAAGCGCTGTTACCGACAGCGATAATAAAATTTGCTACTCACCCGAAAAAGCAGGCATTTCAAACCTTTTATCAATATACAGTGCAATCAAGGGCTGTTCAATTGATGACGCAGTAAAAGAGTTTGAGGGCTTTGGCTACGGTGACTTTAAGCTTGCAGTAGGCGAAACTGTTGCCGACGCACTCGCGCCGTTAAAACAAAAATACGACGCACTTATTAAAGATAAAGCGTATCTTGAAAAGGTTTATACCCAGAGCGCCCAAACTGCTAACTATCTTTCAAACAAAATGCTTTCAAAGGTATACAAAAAAATAGGTTTTGTAAAAAAATAAAGGATTTTAGCTTATGAAATTTACTGACTATGTTCTTATAGTGTGTGCTTTTATAACTGCATTAATCGTATCGTTTCTTGGCACACCTGTTGCAAAAACAATAGCGTATAAAATCGGCGCAATAGACGTTCCCAAAGACACACGCCGTATGCACAAAAAACCTATACCGCGTCTTGGCGGTATCGCAATATTCGCCGGCTTTTATATCTCGTCAATCATTTTTGATACAGGGTATATGACGCGTGAAATCCGCGGTATGCTTATTGGTGCAATCGTAATAATTGCGCTTGGTATGTTTGACGACGTGTTGGCGCTTGCTGCAAAGAAAAAGTTTTTAATACAAATAGTTGCAACGCTAATTCCCACCATCTGCGGTGTGCGTATTACTCACATTCCCAACTTTTTCGACCCAAACGGCGCAAGCTTTATACTTCCCGTATGGGCTCAGTATATTGTGACTGTGTTCTGGATGCTTGCAATACTCAACTCGGTTAACTTAATTGACGGCCTTGACGGTCTTGCGGTTGGCGTTTCGGGAATTATGGCAACCTGCGTTATGATTATTGTAATACTTTTACAGTCGCCCGCGGTTGCGATTTTGGCTGCGGCACTTGCAGGCGCCTGCCTTGGCTTTGTACCTTATAACTTTAACCCTGCAAAAATGTTTATGGGCGATACCGGCTCAATGTTTATTGGCTACACCCTTGCGGTAATGTCGATTATGGGTCTTTTTAAGGCGTATGCCATTATTGCGTTTGCAATTCCGTTTTTAATTTTCGGTCTTCCCATATTCGATATGGTGTTTGTATCAATAAGACGAATACTCAGCGGTAAATCGCCAATGAGTGCCGACAAAACCCACCTTCACCACAGGCTTATTGACCTTGGTTTTTCACAAAAAAAGACTGTGCTTATAATGTATGGTGTTGCTGCTGTTTTAAGCCTTACTGCCGTGCTTATTGCAGGTGAGGGCTTTATTCGTGCCGCAATACTTGTGCTTATTGTGTTTATTGTTATTATGCTTGTTTCAATTATTGCATACAAACACAAGGTACACAAACAAATTAAAGAAGACTAATTTATTATTTTAGGTGATATGATTTAATGAACAACCCCCGCACCACAAAAAAGAATACAAACGGCTTTTTATGGGTATTTAAAAAGTTTGTAAAAGACCCGCTTGGTAAGTTTGTTTTGTCAATGCTTGCGACCTGGCTTACGCTCGGTATTGTCAGCCTTGCACTGCTCTACGGTCCTATCGACACCTTCAGGGTGTTTATGATAACCTCAACCGAAACTACCATCAGCCACAAGTACATATCACGTATATTTTATAGCGAAGAAACTATAAAAGCGGTTATGGAAAGCAACGTGGTTGAAGAGCTTGAATCGGTAACCGATACCGAGGCTGTAAAAACCGACAAAGACCAAAAAGAAGAGGCGTATACAAAGCTTACCGAAATTAGCAAAGACGGTTACAAGGCGTGGATGCTCGAGGTATCTGACCCGTCAAAAGTAAAGCTTGGTATTTCAAAGTACTTTGGCGTAAAGGGTCAAAAAATGCCGTATCTTTTGCAAAACTATCCTAAAGCAATAGCGGGCATTAACGCAGGCGGCTTTGGTGACGCGGCAGGCTGGGGTAACGGCGGTATTGTTATGGGCTATTGCGTTTGCGACGGCGACGTACTTAACTACCCCAAAGAAGAATATTACAATATAATCGGCTTTAACGAGGACGACGTACTCGTTCTTGGTAACTATAAAGCGTACGAGCTTAAAGACCTTAAGCTTCGCGATGCGGTTGAGTTTACTCCGTTTTTAATTATTAACGGCGAGCCTGCAAAAATCAAAGGCAACGGCGGCTGGGGTGTGGCACCCCGTACTGCTATTGGCCAGCGTAAAGACGGCACCGTTGTGTTTGTTGTTGTTGATGGCAGACAGCCCGGTTACTCAATGGGTGTTAATATGAAACAGCTTCAAGAGATTATGATTGAGCAAAAATGCTATAACGCAGCCAACCTCGACGGCGGCTCGTCAACTGTTATGTCGTATAACGACGAGATTGTAAACCGACCCTCCGGCTCGGATGCCGACGGTATGAGGTTTATACCCAACGCGTTCATTGTAGAAGAATAAAAAAAGCACCCGAAAGGGTGCTTTTTTAAAGTAATAGGTAATAGGTAATAGTGAATAGGTAAGGAGAAAACTCGGCTAAAAGCCGAGTTTTTTTAATTAAAAGGAACGCAACCAAAGTTGCGTTCCCACGTTACTTTTTCACTATTACTTTTTACTTATTACTTACTAATTTAGCAGTTCGTACATGGTATCGGCTTCGTTAGCCTTAATAAAGTCGCATACCTTTGTAACCTTTACCTTTGTTTTTTTAGCGCCGAAAGAAAGCTCAATAATATCGCCCTCTTTAACGTCGTACGAAGGCTTTACAACCTTGCCGCCAACACTTACTCTGCCGCCGTCGCAAGCCTCCTGCGCAACGGTGCGCCTTTTTATAAGTCGTGATACTTTTAAGTATTTATCAATTCTCATATATTCACCTATAAAAAATACTGCAGGTTTTAAAACCTGCAGTGTTTTTGTTTTATTAACCGATGTATTCTTTAAATGCTTTACCAGCTTTGAATACAGGAGCTTTTGAAGCTTTGATTGTGATTTCTTCGCCGGTTCTGGGGTTTTTACCTTTTCTTTCGGGTTTGTTTTTAACTTCGAAAGAACCGAAGCCAACGAGTTGAACTTTGTCGCCTTTTTTAAGAGCTTCTTTGATTTCGTCCATAACTGCGCCAACAACTTTGGCTGCTTCTTTTTGTGAAACCTCTGCTGATGCTGCAACTGCTGCAATAAGTTCTGCTTTGTTCATTTAATTTTTCCTCCAATTTTTGTTTTTCCTACAAAGGAACATTTGTATGATTATATTATCGCAAATAAAAAACCATTTTGCAATAGTTTTTAGTAAAAAAACTAACAAAATCTATCTTTTATTTAAACTTTGTTCGCAAAATTCGTCATTTTGCACAAATAATTGCTGTTCAAGGTCAATATTATAGCTGTTCGCGAGCCGTGAACACTCAAAAACAATTTTGGTAATATATGAAGAGTCGCCCGACTCTTTAAAATCGTTTAAGTACCTTTCAATGTTAACGGTTGCTTTTGTGTTGTCAACGCTCTCGCCCGATTTTTTAATAAGCTTTTGCGCGCGCATAAGCGATGGTAAAGCCTTCGATACCGACTCCATAACCTCTTTTTTGCTCTTTTGACCTTTTTCTTTTTGCTTTAAAGCTTCCCAGTTTTTAAGCACCTCTTCAGAGGTGTTTGCAACTGTGGTAGAGAAGACGTGCGGGTGCCTGTAAATAAGCTTTTTGCAAACGCCGTCGCAAACATCGTTTATGTTAAACTTGCCATTAGAGTTTGCAATGCTTGCGTGGAACACCACCTGTAAAATAAGGTCGCCAAGCTCCTCTTTTAAAATATCCATATCGTTTTTGTCAATGCCTTCAATAACCTCGTAGGTTTCTTCAATAAGGCCTTTGCGAATAGACTGGTGGGTTTGCTCCATATCCCACGGGCAGCCACCGGGAGCACGCAAAATTTCGGTAATTTCTATAAGGTCGTCAAAATTATAGCTTGATTTATTTAAAAGTTCGGTTTTGCTCATTTTATAAGTCCTTTTCTTGTTAACAGGTTTGCAATTTTTTCGCCCTTTGGCAGCAGTAAAACGTCAAAGGTGTTAAGTGTTTTAAACAGTAGTATAAGCACAAAGTAAATAACGCCTGCAACACCGATTGCGGCAAGTGTTAACAGCTTTCCGCCGCCGAGCAGGTTGTAAACAAGCCTTGCAGCGCCTACCGAAATAACTGCGGCGGTAAGCGGTTTTACAAACACGCTTAAAAGCTGGGGCCTGTATTTTTGGTGCTTATATAGCATTATAAGGTTGATTATAAGTATAGAACCGTAGCAGGCGAGTGTGCCGTAGGGTGCGCCGTTAATTCTTATGCTTGGGTTTGAAACGAGTACAACATTAATAATAATTTTAAGCACCGCGCCAACAAACATTGAAATCATAGGTATTGACGCTTTGCCGCACGCCTGTAAAAACAGGTTGGTTGGGTAAACAACTGCAACAAGGTAAATACCCAGCGCGAGTATTGTAAACGCGGGCGCGGCAACTGCTACCTCTTTTGGAATACCCGAATAAACAAGCGATAAAATGGGTTTTGCAAAAAACGAAAGCCCTATAGCACAGGGCGCCGCGATTATTGACACCATACGCATTGACGAGTCCATATTTTTGTGTGACTCTTTAATTTTGCCTTGTGAAAAGAGCGCCGAAATAAAGGGGAGTACCGAAATACCGATTGTTTGTGTAATGGTAGGCGGCAGGTTAAAAAGCGAGTAACAGCAGCCGGAGTATGAGCCGTAAACAAAGTTGGCATTAGCGGCTGAAAGCCCCGATGCAATAAGCGAGTTTTTAACAAAAATCATATCAAGCAGCGAGGTTATGCTCATAACCGACGCGCTTATTGTAACAGGCACCGCAATTTTAACCATCGCTCGAAAAAGCACGCCGTTAGAGCGGTTTTCGATAGGGTTTTCAACCGTTACGTCAATTTCTTCTTTGCCAAAATAAAAGCGGATAAACATATACACCGTTGATGTAAACGAGCCGAGCGTTACACCGAGTATAGCACCGCAGGCGAGTACGTCGGGCCTGTCCGAGTAGCCCACAGCCATAAGTACAAACACAACCACAAAGCCGAGCAGCTTTGTAAGTGCCTCAATAATTTGGAACACCGCGGTTGGCGCCATATTTTTGTAGCCCTGAAAATAACCTTTAAAGGCGGCGCCGAGAGATACAAAAAATATAGCGGGTGCTACCGCGATAATTGATATTGCCGACTGCGGAGTTTTAACAACCGCCTCGGCAAACCATTTAGCGCCGAGTATTAAAACAAGTGTGCCAAAAATACCTATTACCGAAAACGCCTTGAGCGCAATCGACAAAATCTTTTTAGGCTCGTTTATTCTGCCTACCGCGTTTGACTCACTTATCATTTTTGCGATAGCAACGGGGATACCGCCTGTTGAAATTACAAACAAAAGCGAATACACCTGATAGGCGTCGTTATAGTAGCCAAAGCCGTCGCCCTCAAGAATTGATGTGAGCGGGATTTTATAAATAAACCCTATAACCTTAACAAGCGCGAGTGCGACTGTAAGAATAGCCGCACCGCCTAAAAAATTCTTTTTTGCTTTTTGTGACATAATATTTCCTTTTACAACTTTGTTCCGCATTTTTTACAAAACGCCGCCGAGCCCGAAGCGTGCGCGCCGCAAGCAGAACAGGTTTTTTTATATTTTTTTACTTGTTCTAAAAGCTCGTTTAGCTCGCCGTTAAGGGTTGAAAGCTCGTTTAAAAGCTCGGCCGTTTTGCCTGTAGGCTCGCCGCCCGACTGGCTTTTTGTGTAAACGTGTTTTCCAAGCTCTTTATACTTGTCGTTGATTGTGCTCTTAAGCGAGAGCACCTTATACTCAAGCACGGTAAAGTCTTTAACGTCGGTTGCTTTGTCGGCAACAATTTTACCTGCCTTTTGAACATTGTCAATTACGTCGTCAATAAATGCCATATATAATTCTCCTTAAAGTATAATGTGCGAAGCACAATTCATGCGCCGCAAGGTGCAATTCATTGTGTCGCAAGGTACAATTCATGCACCGCAAGGTGCAATTCATTGTGAATTATTATTTTTCGCAGTCGTTATTGATGCGATAAGTATTTTTCTTATTCTGCTACAGTTGTTATATAGGGATGTAAATTCCTGCTCGGAAATAATTTTTGTTTCGTTAAAAATTTCCAACCAATAATCAGTTTCGTAGCACTCTTTTAATGCGATTTGCAGTTTGTTTATAAAGTCAGATTTGCTTGATGCATAGTTGGCTTCATGTATATTTGCACCAACACTTGTACCGCATCGCAGTAACTGGTTTATGAGAACACTGCCTTTTTTAGCCTCTTTTGTTTTGTTGCAAAGGGTTATAACGTCAATAGCAAACTGCTTTGATAAATCTATAAGTTTGTTTTCTTTCATTTTGTTAAACCTTTAAACTATAATAAAATGAATTTTCGCTTAGCGCTCAATGAATTGGCTGTCGCCATGAATTTTCGCTTTTCGCTCAATGAATTGAATTGCAAGGTGCAATTCATTACACGAAGTGTATAAAAGTAAAACGACACCACAAACCTGCAGTGCCGTTTTACTTGTTTTGCATTAAAATAGGAGGGGGATTAAGATAAGTTTAACCTTATCCTGTATAAAGTATACCAAACGGAACTGTAAATTTTGTTATCAAACTTTTAAATTTTTGTTAAAAGCGGGCTTTTGGCGCAAGTCTTTAAAAAACTCTTTTAAAATATTTGCGCACTCGTCTTTTAGCACCCCGAACTCAACAACAGGCTTGTGGTTAAGCGGCAACTCGTTTACATTAGTAACCGAGCCCATAGCACCTGCTTTTTTATCGTGTGTGCCAATTACAACGCGGTCAACACGCGAGTTTACAATAGCGCCCGCGCACATAATACACGGCTCGAGCGTTACATACAGCGTGCAGCCCGAAAGCCGCCAGCTTTTTAGCTTTTTGCACGCCTTTTCAATCGCGATATGCTCGGCGTGGGCGGTTGCCGACTGCGATTTTTCGCGCTTATTATATCCGCGCGCAATAACCTTGCCGTCTTTTACTATTACCGCGCCGACAGGCACCTCGTCGTGACTTTTTGCCACCCTTGCCTGCGCGAGTGCTTTTTTCATAAAATAAACATCGTTCATAACAATTATTATATGCTAATTTACCTTTTCAGTCAATATATTATTATTGGTGATGGTTTTGGTTTATATACTGCTTGCGTGTCATTTGTTTTTTTGCTTTAAAACAAAATTTGTTCAGCGCCACGCGCTAAAGGGAATAAAATATACCTTCAGCCCCTCTAAAAACGGGGGCACCTATGCCGCGTTTGCATCGGCGCTCGGCACAACAATAGGCCCCGGTAACATAACAGGAGTTGCGGTTGCAATATCGACAGGCGGCGCGGGTGCAGTATTCTGGATGTGGCTTTCGGGTATACTTGCAATGCCGACCAAGTACGCCGAGGGCTATCTGTCTTTAAAATACAGGCAAAACGGCGTTGGCGGACCGATGGTGCTTTTAAACCGCTTTGGGTATAAAAAGCTATCAAAAATCTGGTCGTACCTTTGTATTATGGCAGGTCTTTTTATGGGCGCGGCAGTGCCGTCGTATGCGCTTGCCGATGTAGTGAGCGCACCGCGACAGCTGACCTCGCTTTGCCTTGCGCTTTTGGTTATTATTACCGTTTCTTTTGGTGTAAGCGGTATTTCAAAGGTATGCTCATACCTTGTGCCTGTAATGTCGGGCGCGTTTATATTATTGTGCCTTGCGCAAATATTTTTAAACCCCGTGCTTTTTGTGAGCGGTATAAAAACGATACTGCGCTCGGCGTTTAGCTGGGGCGCGGCGGTAGGCGGCGGCTTGGGTGCGGCAATAAAAAGCGGTATTACCCGCGGACTTTACTCAAACGAGAGCGGTCTTGGCAGCGGCGGTATACTTGCCGCCGAAAGCGGTGACAAAAACATTGTAATGAGCGCGCTTGGTGCTATGACCACAGTTTTGTGGGATACCGTTATAATGTGTGCGCTCTCGGGTGTTGTGTTTGTTATGGGCGGCGGCAGCGATGCAAAGTCGATTGTATCAGCCGCGTTTTACTCGGTGCCATTCTCAAATACCATTGTTGCGGTGTGTATGAGTATGTTTTCGTTCGCTACAATAATAGGCTGGTACTATATCGCGGTGCGCGCGCTTGAATTTACAAGGCTTTCACCCAAAATCTACGACAGCCTGTACACAGCGGCGGTGTTTTTCGGCGCGCTTTTGCCGGGCGGTGTTTTGTGGGGCATAGCTGATGGCATAAATCTTTTAATGCTTGTGCCGTCGCTGTTTATATTTATCCGCCTTAATAATAAAATTGGTCTTTACATATCAAATAAATAATGATATTATAATGTAATATAATGATTATAATTAGGAGTGGTAGTATGTCGAAAAAACTTACAGTCGCTGTGCTTTTTGGCGGCGCATCAAGTGAACATAAAATTTCGTGCAAATCGGCAGCCAATGTTATAAATATTTTAGATACACAAAAATACAACGTTGTAAAGGTTGCAATAACCCAAAACGGCGAGTGGTTTTTAACTGATGCCGACACAAAAGCTATTGCAAACGACGACTGGCAAGAGGGAAGTATCCCTGCCATAATCTCGCCCGATACAAAAACCCACGGCATACTGCTTGAAAACGGTAAGAGCATTTATGTTGACGTGGCGTTTCCTATTCTTCACGGCAAAAATGGTGAGGACGGCGCAATCGCGGCCCTGCTTAAGCTTGCAGGCATACCGCAGGTTACCACCACAATGACAAGCGGCGCTTGCAGTATGGATAAGGTTATTACCAAAATAATTTGCGAGCGTGCAGGCATTAAAACCGCCGACTTTGAGTTTTTCTATAATTACGATATTTTAAAAGACACCGCGCCCGCAGTTGAGCTTGTTGAAAAACGCTTTGACTACCCTGTGTTTGTAAAGCCGTCAAGTGCCGGCTCAAGTGTTGGCGTTACAAAGTGCAGTAATAGAGAGTCGCTCGTTAGCGGACTTTTAGAGGCGGCAAAGCACGACTTTAAAATTTTGGTTGAGGAGTGCGTTGTAGGCTATGAGGTTGAGGCGGCAGTGCTTGGCAACAGCGAGCTTTACTGTCCTGTTTGCGGTCAGATTGCATCGGCTGACGATTTTTACAGCTTTGACGCAAAATACAATAACCCCGAGTCGCTTTTGTTTATCCCTGCAAAAATAAGCGAGGACTGTCAAAAGCGTGTGGTACAAGCCGCAAAACAGGTTTATCGCGCAATGGAGTGTCAGGGTATGTCGCGCGTTGACTTTTTTGTAACCGACGACGAGCAGATTATACTTAACGAGCTTAACACTATCCCAGGTTTTACCGATATTAGTATGTACCCCAAAATGATGGCGTACGGCGGTCTTGAGGGCTATACCCTTGCCGACAGGCTTATTGAACTTGCCATGGCGGAGGATAGAATATGAATAAAAACGCTATAGGTGTTTTTGACAGCGGTCTTGGTGGGCTTACTGCAGTAAAAGAACTGCTTGGGCTTTTGCCAAACGAGGATATTGTTTATTTTGGCGATACCTCGCGCGTACCCTACGGCACACGCAGTTTTAAAACAATAACCGACTACGCGGCGCAAGACCTTAACTTTTTGGCAACGCATAACGTTAAAATTGCGCTTGTTGCGTGCGGTACCGTTTCGGCGGTCGCACTGCCCGCCCTTAAAAACAACTACCCGTTCAGTGTGGTTGGCGTTATTGAAAGCGCGGTAAACGCCGCCACTTACGCTACCAAAAACAAAAAAATTGCAATACTCGGCACGGCGGCTACAATAAAATCAAACGCTTATGGCGATGCTATAAAAAGCATTGACCAAACTATTGAAACGTTAAGCATTGCCTGTCCGCTTTTTGTGCCGCTTGTTGAAAACGGACACACAAGCAAAAACGACGAGCTTACACGCGGCGCTGTAAAGCTTTATCTTTCGGCGGTAAAAGATTTTGGCGCCGATACCGTAATACTCGGCTGCACCCACTACCCGTTAATTGCAGGTGCAATAGGCGAGTTTTTGGGCGAAAAGGTAACGCTCATAAGCTCGGGCAAAGAGGCGGCAAAAACAATAAAGAGCCTGCTTGAGCGCGAAAATATGCTCAATACCGACGGCGGCAGCCACCGCTTTTTTGTAAGTGACTCTACCGAGAGCTTTGAAAACTACGCGGGTCTGTTTTTGGGCAAAACACTAAACGGCGAGGTTAAAAAGGTAAACATTGAAAACTACTGATGTTGTTGTAAAAATTCATACGGTAACGCGCTCGGACAGTGTAGAAAAGTTCGACAGCGAATTTTGCGGCACACTTAACCAAAAAAACGGCGGGTATTACATAACCTATACCGACACCGAGCCTAACATTATAATAATAAAAGACGATACCGTTAAAATATCCAAACCGCGTTCGCAGTCGGTTTTAACCTTTAAACAAAACTGCGAGATGGTGTCTAGCTTCGCAACACCTGCGGGGCGCATGGCGGTCAGCGTGTTTACAAACAAGCTTTTAAACGAGTTTGAGTCAAGCCGCCGCCTGTTTATAAAGTATGCGCTTACCTTTAACGAAACTGTAACTACAAATAACGATATAACCATTAAAATAGAGGAGAAATAAAATGATTGCAAAAAACCCTTCTGAGTTTTATAAAACACTTATAAAAACAAAGGTTTTAGATTCCTATAACGCTTGCGTTAAAGACGGCGCACTTAATGCTGCCGAACTTTTGGACTTTGACGTTGAGGTACCAAAGGATAGTCAAAACGGTGAGTTTTCGGCAAACTTCGCCCTTAAAAACGTTCGCGTTTTAAAGGTGGCACCTGCAATAATCGGTCAGCAGATTGCATCGCACATCGACTGCGGTGAGTATATTGAGACGGTAGAGGTTGCAGGCCCCGGCTTTATCAACTTTAAAATGTCGCAAAAATACTATAGTGAGCTTGTTGATAACATCTTGACTCTTTCGTCTGACTTTGGTAAAACCGACAGTCTTGGCGGTCAGACGGTGCTTGTTGAGTTCGTATCGGCAAACCCGACAGGACCTATGCATATGGGTAACGCGCGCGGCGGTATTATTGGCGACTGCCTTTCGGCTGTGCTTTCGTGGGCAGGCGCAAACGTTAAAAAAGAGTTTTATGTAAACGACGCGGGCAATCAGGTATCGCTCTTTGGTCAGTCGCTTTATGCAAGACTTTATCAGCTTGTAAACGGTGAAGACAGTTACGAGTTCCCCGACGACGGCTATCACGGTGACGATATTAAAATACTCGCAAAAGAGTTTTACGAGCAAAACGGACAAGCTGTAATGTCGCTCTCAAAAGACGAGCTTACTCAAAAACTTGTTGAGTTTGGCCTTGAAAAGAATATTGCGCGTATGCAAAGCGACCTTAACAAGTATAAAATCGTTTACGATAAATGGTTCAGAGAGTCAACACTGCACAAGAGCGGGTATGTAAAAGAAACAATCGAGCTTTTAGAAAAAGCAGGCGCAATCTACGAAAACGAGGGCGCAAAATGGTTTAAGGCAACCGACTACGGCTGTGAAAAAGACGAGGTTATGGTTAAAGCTAACGGCTTTTATACCTACTACGCAGTTGACCTTGCTTACCACCGCAACAAGTTCGAAGAGCGTAAGTTTGAGCGTTGCATAAACGTACTCGGCGCCGACCATCACGGCCACACCATCCGCTACAAAGCGGGTATGAAAGCGCTCGGCATTGAGCCTGAACGCCTGCAGGTTGTACTTATGCAGCTTGTTCGCCTTATGCGTGACGGCGAGGTTGTAAGAATGTCAAAGCGTACAGGCAAAAGCATTACGCTTTCAGACCTTTTAGACGAAATTCCTACAGATGCGGCAAGATTTTTCTTTAATATGAACCGCTGCGAGTCGGTTATGGACTTTGACCTATCGCTCGCAGTTAAGCAAGACAGCGAAAACCCCATGTACTATGTTCAGTACGCGCACGCAAGAATTTGCTCAATACTTCGTAACCTCGAGGTTGATGCGACCGCGCTTAAAAGCTGTAACGGCTATGGCTTTAATACCGAGGCAGAAAAAGAGCTTATCCGCGCGCTTTCGTCTTTCCCCAGCGAAGTATTGTTTGCGGCTGATAACTTTGAGCCGTCGCGTATTACAAAGTACGTAATCGACGTTGCATCGGCGTTCCATAAGTTTTATGACGCCTGCAGAATCAAGGGCGAGGCCGAAGACGTTGCAAACGGCAGACTTGCGCTTGTTGTAGCTTCAAAAACAGTTATTAAAAATGCGCTCACACTTATGAACATCGACGCGCCCGAAAAAATGTAAAAAAACAGTTGCATTTTAAAAATATATGTGTTATCATATTCAAGATTGAGATAAACTTATAACGGACAGTCCTCTGCTATTGCTCGCATGAATGTCTGTAAAGTCCCTAAATTTTTTAAGGAGGAACGGTTACTATGGATTATTTAAAGGCTGTAACTGACGAGCAAATCAAAGCTGACAAATACACTCTTAACATCGGTGATACAGTTCGTGTTAGCGTAAAAGTTAAAGAGGGTAACAGAGAAAGAACTCAGGTATTTGAAGGCACAATCATCGCTAAACACGGCGGCGGCATCTCAGAAACTTTCAAAGTTAGACGTGTTGCTTACGGCGTTGGTGTTGAAAGAACATTTCTCGTTAATTCACCCAAGGTTGAAAAAGTCGAAGTTGTACGCCAAGGTAAAGTTAGACGTGCAAAACTCTTCTACATTCGTGACAGAGTCGGCAAATCAGCTAAAGTTAAACAAAAGGTTTAATAAAAATAAGCAGTCGAAAGACTGCTTTTTTTATTTAGGTAATAAGTAAAAAGTAATAGTGAAAAGGTAACGAGGGAACACAACTTTGGTTGTGTTCCTTTTAATTTATAAAACTCGGCTTTAAGCCGAGTTTTGTCCTAATCTATTCACTATTCACTCTTACCTATTACCTAAATAAAAAATGGCGGTTTAAAACCGCCATTTTTGCATATAATTTTTACAGGCTTATGCCTTATTTACTGAGCCGAAAAGTTCCATCTTTTCTTTAACAGTAGCTTTAATAGCCTCAACGCCGTCAGCTAAAACTTTTCTGGGGTCAAAGCCTTTACCAACAAGGTCTTTACCTGCTTCAAAGTATTTTCTTGTAGCTTCGGTGAAAGCGATTTGGCACTCGGTGTTAACGTTTACCTTTGAAACGCCAAGAGCGATTGCTTTTTTAACCATATCAGCAGGAATACCTGTACCGCCGTGAAGAACGAGGGGCATACCGCTTGTTTTTTCAGAGATTTTTTGTAAAGCGTCAAAGTCGAGACCTGCCCAGTTTGCAGGGTATTTGCCGTGAATGTTACCAATACCTGCAGCAAGCATTGACACGCCAAGGTCAGCAATGAGCTTGCACTCGTCAGCATCAGCAACCTCGCCTCTGCCTGTTACGCCGTCTTCTTCGCCGCCGATTGCACCAACTTCAGCCTCAACTGAAAGGCCTTTTTCGTTTGCAAGAGCAATAATCTCTTTTGTTTTTTCTATGTTTTCTTCGATGTCGTAGTGTGAACCGTCAAACATAACAGATGAAAAACCATCGCGGATAACGGTTTTAGCAGCTTCGTATGAGCCGTGGTCAAGGTGAAGAGCAACAGGAACAGTAATGTTTAATTCTTCGAGCATACCGTTAACCATACCAACAACTGTTTTGTAGCCGCACATATACTTACCTGCACCCTCTGAAACGCCAAGAATAACAGGTGAGTTACATTCTTGTGCAGTTAAAAGGATAGCTTTTGTCCACTCAAGGTTGTTGATGTTGAACTGACCAACTGCGTAGTGGCCCTCGTAAGCTTTTTGCATCATTTCTTTTGCCGAAACTAACATAAAAATTTCCTCCGTTAACAAAATTATTACCATAACATTATACCCCTTGCGGTATAAAAAAGTCAATGTTTACTTGACATATTATTAAAATTTGTATAAAATTATAATGAATAATAATATTTAGGAGAATTACAATGTCTAATATAAAAATAACTGCCGACAGCACTTGTGATTTACCAAAGGAGCTTGTGCAAAAGCATAATGTCGAGGTTATGCCGCTTTATACCGTGCTCGGCGACAAATCGCTTCGCGACGGTGTTGAGGTAACACCTACCGATATTTACGAGTTTGTAGACAAAAACGGCACACTCCCCAAAACCTCGGCAGGCTCGGTTGACGACTATATAACACTCTTTAAAAAACACGTTAGCGAGGGCAAAGAGGTTGTGCATATAAGCCTTTCTTCTGAAATGTCTTCAAGCCACCAAAACGCAAAAATCGCCGCAAGCGAGGTAGGGGGCGTGTACGTTGTTGACTCTTTAAACCTTTCAACAGGCTCTGCTCTTTTAGTGCTTGATGCTTGCGATATGGCAGAGAGCGGTAAGTCGGGCAGCGAAATTTATAGTGAGCTCCAGGCACGCACCAAGCTTGTTCGCGCAAGCTTTGTTATTGACCAGCTTGAGTATTTAAAAATGGGCGGAAGATGCTCGGCAGTTGCAATGCTCGGCGCCAATCTTTTAAAAATAAAGCCCGAAATCGACGTTGGTGAAAACGGCAAAATGGCAATGGCTGACAAGTTCAGGGGCAGCTATGCAGCTGTGCTTTTAAAATACGTTGACAAGGTAATGTCAACCCCCAATATTAATACAAAACGCGTGTTTATAACACATACAAAATGCGACGAGCAAATCGTAAACTCGGTTGTTGAGACGGTTAAATCAAAATTAAGCTTTGACGAGGTTTACGAAAACGAGGCAGGCTGTGTTATTACAAGCCACTGCGGTCCTAACACACTCGGCGTTTTATTTGAGGTAAACGCATAAAAAATAGTAAATTACTATTGAACTTTTAGTTAATATAGTATACTATATACTTATATAGTATTCGAGGAGGATATTTCATGAGCGAAAACTATGAAAATATAACACCCGAGCTCGAAGGCGAGCAAGAGGTTATAGAGGCTCAGTCAGAAGCACCAGTTGCAACTGAAGAAATAACACAAGATACAGTAATCGAGCAACAAGACGAACTCGAAAATATAGATGCACCTACCGATGAGCAAGAGGTCGAAATCGAACTCGAGCAAATCGACACACCTGACGAGGAGCAACCGCTCACCAAAGGTCAAAAAGCAAAAATTTTGCTTATGAACCCGCTTTGGTCGTCAATTGTAAAATGGTCGTGCATATTTTTAGGTATTGTTGGCGCAGTTCTTTACTTTATTGCAACAAGCTCACGCTCAACAGGTGAGTCGTTTGCAAAAGCGTTCAGGGGCGTTTCGGGCGGTATTGCTAAAGTATTCAGCCTTATTCCAATCCCTATGTTCGAAATTATTATCTGCGCTACAGCTCTTGGCATACTTGCTTACCTTGTGTACATAATAGTTCGCACAATTCAGGTTAAAGGCGGTGTGCGCAAAGGCGGACTGTGGATACAGTTTGGCTACACATTGCTTGCTGTTGCAGGTGTGTTTGCGCTTTTATCGTCAATGTGCTACGGCGTGTTCTCATACCGTAACTTTTTATCAAAATCAACACCATATACCTCGGCTAAGGTAACAAATATGGAGTTTTCAGAAACCATGCTCTACCTTATCGACGGCATCAATAACTCTCTTTACGAGGGCGCAGGCGAAATCTTTTTCACAAAGAGTAACCTTTCAAGATATCAGGGCAAAGGTAAAGCAACCGATAAAATTACCGAGCGCGTAAACGAAGCGTTCAAAAAAGCCGCAAAAGATATCCCCACACTCAAGGGTAAAAAATTAAACTCAAAAGAGCTTTTGTTCTCGGGTGTTTACTCGTCTTTCCAAATCTCGAGTATATATTCACCCTTTACAGGTGAAATTTGCGTAAACAACTACTACCCCGAAATTGTAGTGCCTATGCAGGTTGCAAAAACAATGGCAATGCAACGCGGCTACACCGACGACGGCGATGCCGACTTTATCGCATTCCTCGTATGCACCCAGTACTCAGACGACTACTACCTTAACTACTCGGGCTACTTTAACGCATACCTTTCACTCAGCTCACAGTTTTATAAAACAAACGGTAAAGACCTTCATCTCTACCTTGCAAACGCGCTTGTAAGCGACGCTAAAAAAGAGTACGTAGCGCTTGTAAAAGAGCTTGATAAATTGTATGGTCTTTCAAGTGACATCGGCTTTATCGCATCAAACGAAACAATCTCAAAAGCACAGGCTTGCGACATCGCAAAGCTGTTGCTTGTTGAATACCGCGACAACGTTGATGAGGGTAAGGTAAGAATAGACGACAGCGAGCCTGTTGACTACGGTAAATACTGCAACTACCTTACAAACTTCTATAAAATTGATTACGATTATCAAGACGCAGTAGACGAACTTTACGAAGAATATCATCCTAATTAAAAAATGCACCCGAAAGGGTGCTTTTTTTATAGGTGATAGGTAAGAGTGAATAGTGAATAGTTAAGGATAAACTCGGCTTTTAGCCGAGTTTTTTAAATTAAAAGGAACACAAGCTTTTCTTGTGTTCCTTCATTACTTTTTCACTATTACTTTTTACCTTTTACTTTAAAGCTGTTGCGTCAGCAACTATTTAGCTAAAAAGCACCCGAAAGGGTGCTTTTTTAATGTGCCAAAGGTGCAATTCATCAGTCGTAAGACTCAATTAATGCCGTAGGCAATTCATTAATATTCCGAAAGTTTAATAATTGTTGTTGACAACATTTAAATTGGTTATATAATTTATTTAACATATCTTTTAAAAAGAAGGTATAGATACAATGAAAATTAAACTCAGGCAAATAACAAGTCCAAAACGTGCCAGCTGGGTATTATTTATTGCAAGCTGGATAATTTATGCTGTTGTGTCAATGACAAAAAGCACCTATTCAGCATCAATTGCATCAATTATTGAAGAAGGACTTTTTAATAAATCACAGGCAGGCGTTATAAATGCAAGCTTTTATTTGTTTTATGGTACCGCGCAGCTTGTAGGTGTTAAGCTTGTTGACAAAATTCAGCCGTCACGACTTGTTAATATAACGCTTATAGGTACTGCTATTGCAACACTCGGAATGGCGTTTTCGAACAGTTTTGTTTTAATGCTTGTATTCTGGAGCCTTTGCGGACTGATACAGTTTGCAATATGGCCTGCTATTCTTCGCATAATAACCGAGTTTTTGCACCCCGACCATACATATTCGGCAATGAGCGCAATTTCGTTTTGCTACTGTGCCGGTATGCTGTTAAACTATCTTTTTGCATCAATTGTTTTAGCAGTTTCGCACTGGAAGGTACTATTTATATTAATGTCGGTTATTTTGGCTGTTACGTTTATTGGCTGGCGTATTGTTGTTATAAAAACAAAAACCGCATGTGTTGCACTGCATTATGAATATCAAAAACATTTGTATGACGACACATCCGGCGTAACAGGCAAAAGCGAACAAAGCCATAGCCTGTTAAAAATTGTTTTAGCAAGCGGTCTTGTATTGTTGCTTGTTCCGTCGTTTATACGCACCTCTCTTGACGTTGGCTTAAAAGCGTGGGTGCCTACAATGATAATTGAGAGCTATTCGGGTATTTCACCCAGCTTTGCAAATATGCTTACAACGGCGATTGTTTTTGTTAATCTGGGCGGCATATTTATTGCAGGTATTTTGTATCCTCGCGTTACAAAAAATTCGTTTTTTGCATCGGGACTCTGCTTTTTAATAACAGTGCCGTTTACTCTTTTACTACTGCTTATCGGTAAAATTTCGGTGTTGTTTATAGTGCTGTTTTTAGCGGTTATAACAACGCTTATGTACGCGGCTCATCAGTTAATGGACGTTATAATTCCTGCTCACTTTTCAAGGTATGGACACTCCGGCTCTGTTGCATCAATCGTTAATGCAATCGCCTCTTACGGTGCAGTTGTTGCCAACATACTGTTTGGATATGTTGCTCAAAACTACGGTTGGAACACAACTATTATATTTTGGATTGTGTTTGCAGTTATTGCATTTGTTATGTGTACAATCGCAACACCCATTTGGAAACGGTTTACAAAACAATAAAAAAGACACCTTTAAGGTGTCTTTTTTTAATCGCCAGTTGACTCTGAAAGTACAACCGCTATCTCAATTTTTTTAGTGTTTCTGTAAACTGTGAGTGTGAGCGTTTGTCCGGGTGATTTTTTGTTTTTCTCGGCATCAAGCTCAGCCATTGACGAAATTTTAACGCCGTCAGCCTCAATAATAATATCGCCGCGTTTTAAGCCTTTTTTGTAGGCGTCGCTTTCGGGGTCAACATACTCAACATAAACACCCTCGGGGAGTGAATAGAGCGATGCGTAGTTTTTGTCAATATCGCTGCCCTGAATACCAATGAATGGGCGGTCTTTGATATATCCGTACTGAATAAGCTCTTGAATAATTGTGGTAGCGCTTGTAATGGGAATTGCAAAGCCAATGCCCTCGTAGCCGCTCGAAACAATTTTTGACGACGTAATACCAACTACCTGACCGTTGTCGTTAACAAGCGGTCCGCCCGAGTTACCGGGGTTGATTGACGCATCGGTCTGAATAAGTGTCATATAAAAGCTTTCAATAACAATCTGGCGGTTGAGTGCTGAAACAATGCCCGATGTAACGGTGCCTGCAAGCTCAAGTCCGTAAGGGTTACCGATTGCAACAACCGTCTGACCTACAACAAGCTGGTCGCTGTCGCCAATCTCGGCAGGTGTCAGCCCTGATTTATTTATTTTTAAAACTGCAAGGTCGGTACGCGAGTCGCTTCCTATAAGCTCTGCCTCGTGTTCGCTCTCGTCGGTAAGCACTACCTTTATTTTTGTAGCGCCCTCAACAACGTGTGCGTTTGTCGAAATATATCCGTCTTCGGTAAGAATAATGCCTGTGCCCGAGCCTTGCGATACCTTTTGATTTGCCGCGGTTGTAACAACAACGCCAACAACCGAGTCTTTAACCTTTTCATAAACCTGAGGAATTGTAAGCGCATCGCCTGTAGGCTGTTGTGTTTCGAGCGACGGCGGTGTAGTGCTCGGCTTTTTATTCGAGTCGCTTTGTGTTTGCTCGTTTGTTTGCGCTTCAGGTTGCTTGCTGTCTATAACAAACATTGACACAAGTGTTATAACTGCAACCAAAAGCAGTACCGAAATTCCGCCCACTGCAATAAGTGCAATCTCAACGCCTGTAAGCTTGCGCCTTGCGTTTTTTGGCTTTTTGGGTTTTTGCGGTTTTTGGGGAGTGTAACCGGTGTAGCCTGTATACCCCTCGTTATCTGAATTGTACGGGCCGGGGTTTTGCCAGGTGTACTCGTTGTTATTTTCGCTCATAAAATTCTCCTTATTCTTCGCAGGCGGGCAGGGTAAAGCTAAACCTTGCATACTCGCCCTCTTTTGAGGTGAGTATTATATCCTCGCCGTGCTCTTTAATAATATTTTTAACAAGATAAAGACCAATACCCGTTCCGCGTTTATTTTGCGAACGGCTTTTGTCGGCCTTGTAAAATCTTTCGAATATGTTAGCCGCGTCCTCTTTTGAAATACCGCAGCCGGTGTTATAAATGCTAATTTGTACCTTGTCATTGACGGCATTTACGCCAATGTCAATTTTACCGCCGCCCTCAGTAAACTTGAGCGCGTTGTCGACAAGGTTGAACACAACGCGGTAAATTGCGTCCTCGTCGCCAAGCACCAAAACATAATCGTCGCAGTAACTAAAGCTTAAGTCTATATTCTTTTGTGCAATTTTTTCTTCGAAGGCAAACAAAACCTTGCCTATTGTTGCAACAATATCAAACGGTTTTTTCACGTATGAAATTTGCCCTGCCTGTATTTTTGCAATATCTAAAAAGCTGTCAACAAGCCGCGACATACGGTGCGCTTCTTCTGATACTGTTTTTAAGTATTTTTGGTGTAGCTCGGGCGGGATAGTGCCGTCGAGCACGCCGTCAACAAACCCTGTGATTGCGGTCATTGGTGTTCTTAGCTCGTGCGATACGTCGGCAATAAAGCCGCGGCGCATCCCTTCTAAATTTTCAATACCGTCAGCCATTGAGTTAAAGGCGTTTACAAGCGGAGCGTATTCGTTTGAACTCGAAACGTTAAGCCTTGTTGAAAAATCGCCGCCTTTAAACTTGTTTGCTGCAACGTACATATCGTTAATTGGCTTTGTCATACGCCGCGTTACAAATATAAGCACAATAAACGCGATTATAAGTACAATAAAACCGCAGCATGCAAAGGTTACAAAGGTGCTTGCAAAAATGCTTCGCATATTAATCTCCGATGTTGTTACAAACACCGCGCCGCTTATGTTATTGTCGCCTGACACAATCGGCACGCCGACTGTGTAGCCAAGCGTTGTGTTGCGCTTGCCGTACGAACGCGCGCGTTTACAAACCTCGCCGCCAAGCACCGAGTTTATATCGGCAGTTGAAAAAAAGTTTTTTGTGCTTGTGTCGTAGGGCGAGAGGGTAGTCAGCGCAATCTCACCTTTTTGGTTAAACACAAAAATTTCGCTTTTTATTGTTTCTTTAACGGTGCTTATTGAGGCGTCGAATATGTTGCCTGCAAAAACGGCATAGTTTTTTGGCAGGTCGGCAATAGTGCTTGCAACCTTGTTTGCGGCGCGCTCCATACTCTGACTCTGGGTGTTAAAAGATTGAACGCCAATTACCGTACTTGTTGCAAAGCCGAGCACCGAAACTGTTAAAAAAACAATAAACACGCATATTGTGTAATATTTAAAAAATATCCGTTTATGCATACTTATTTTGTTTCAAACTTGTAGCCAACGCCCCAGACTGTTTTTATTGACCATTTTTCAGATACACCCTCAAGCTTTGCACGGATACGCTTGATATGTACGTCAACAGTTCTTGAGTCGCCAAAATATTTAAAGCCCCAAATCTCGTCTAAAAGCTGGTCGCGTGTGTATACGCGGTTGGGGTTTTTAGCAAGGTGATACAAAAGCTCAATCTCTTTGGGCGGAGCGTCAACATCCTGCCCGTTTACCTTAAGCTTGTAGTTGGTGAGCGAAATATAGAGGTTTTCGTACTCAACCTTCTGGGCGCTGTCGTCTTTTTGGTCGCTGTCTTTTGTGCGTCTTATAACGCTTTTAATGCGCGCAACAAGCTCTTTTGTGTCAAACGGCTTTGTAACGTAGTCGTCAGCACCAAGCTCAAGACCGAGTACCTTGTCAAACGTCTCGCCCTTTGCCGATACCATTATTATCGGCACGTTTGATGTTTTTCTAATCTCTCGGCATACCTCCCAGCCGTCTTTTTGCGGCAGCATTATGTCGAGAAGCACCATATCAAAGCTGTCTTTTTCAAATGTGTCAAGCGCCATAGCGCCGTCGTACGCACAAACTGTATCGTAGCCTTCTTTATTTAAATAAAGGGTAAGTAATTCGCAAATATTCTTTTCGTCGTCAACAATAAGTATTTTACTCATAATTTCACTCCTTTTTCTACATTGTAACAATTTTTGCCATAGAATAGGTTAATAAAATGTAAACAAATGTTGTATTTATTTAAAACTTGAAAACTCTTTTGAAAGCTCGGTTATTTTAACGTTACCGCCCAAAAGGTTAATAATCTTTTCCTTTATATTATTATAGTCGCAAAGCTTTACATTAACCGTAAAAACAACGTTTTGTAAAAACTCGCAGCCAACTGTGTTGTAGCTAAAGTTTTCGAATAGCTTTAAAACCCTGTCGTAGCCCGAGTAGGAAAACTCAAACGAAACGGTAACACCCATTTCGCGCACCGCCTTGCCCGATGCGATAACGCCGTCGGCACAGCCCTTTGCATAAGCGCGTACAAGCCCGCCGGCTCCCAGCAGTATTCCGCCAAAATAACGGGTAACCACTACGCAAATATCGTAAACATCTTCTTTTTTAAGTACCTCGAGCATTGGCATACCCGCAGTCCCCGACGGCTCGCCGTCGTCAGAAAACCGCTCAATGCGCGGGTTATATATGCGGTAGGCTATGCAGTTGTGGGTAGCATCGGCATGCTTTTTGCGTATTGAGTCAATAAACTCTATCGCCTCGGTTTCGCTCGTTATGTGCTTTGTATATGTTATAAACCTGCTCTTTTTTTCTATAAATTCGCACTGTGAGTCGGCGCCCGGCACAAAATAACTGTTTTCCATAATATTTTCCTTTTAAATTTATACCTATATTCTATTTTAAATTAGGTAATATTTCAAGACAAGTTGTAAAAAATAATAAAAAACTATTTACAAACGCTTGAAGTTGGTGTATAATACATCACGATGTTTAACTATGCGCGGTTGTTCGGTGTTCACCGTCGGCGACTGGGTATAGCCATACAAATATAAAGAAAGGTGAAAAAACAATGATTAAAAAGGAAGTTAAGCAATCAGTTATCGCAGCTAACAAGCTCCACGACACTGATACAGGCTCGCCCGAGGTACAAATTGCTATTTTAACAGCAAGAATTAACGAGCTTACCGAGCATCTTAAGAAAAACCCCAACGACCATCACTCAAGACGCGGTCTTCTTAAAATGGTTGGTAACAGACGTAATCTCTTAAGCTACCTCATCAAAACCGATATTACAAGATATCGTGCAATTATTGAGAAACTCAATATCAGAAAGTAATCACTTTAGGCGAGATTTTTATAAAGTCTCGCCTATATGACTTTTTATCGGCACGCAGTTTAGCAGTAAAATATACCGATTTTGTAACCGATGTATTTTAGTGTTAAACAGCTGCCGTAAGTAAAAAATTAAAACGGAGGTACAAAAAATGTACGAAAACCACAGAATTTTTGAAACAGAAATCGCAGGCAGAAAACTCGTTGTTGAAACAGGCAAATTCGCTGAGCTTGCAAACGGTTCGGCACTTGTTCGTTACGGCGAAACAGTAGTACTCGCTACTGCTACCGCATCTTCAAAGCCCCGTGACGGAATCGACTTTTTCCCGCTTTCAGTTGACTTTGAAGAAAGAATGTACGCTGTAGGCAGAATTCCCGGCAGCTTTATGCGCCGCGAGGGCAGACCGAGCGAAAAAGCAATTTTATCATCGCGCGTTATTGACCGTTCAATCCGTCCGCTCTTTCCAAAGGATATGAGAAACGACGTTAACGTTAACATTACAGTTTTAGCAGTTGACCAAGACTGTATTCCCGAAATTGTTGGTATGATTGGTGCTTCAATCGCAATCTCAATTTCAGACATCCCCTTTAACGGACCTATCAGCGGCGTTTCGGTTGGTCTTGTTGACGGCAAGTACGTATTCAACCCCACAGCGCAGGAGCGCGAAAAGTCACAAATGGCAATCACAGTTGCTTCAACCGCTAAAAAGGTTACAATGATTGAAGCAGGCGCTAAAGAGGTTGAAGACGACGTTGTTTATAACGGCATTATGGAAGGTCATAAGCAAAACCAACAAATTGTTGACTTTATCAACAGCATCGTAGCAGAAGTTGGCAAAGAAAAATTCGGCTTTGAGTCATGCGATGTTGACCACGACCTTTTTGACAGCATCAAAGACTTTGCAATTGACGACATCAAAACCGCTCTTGATTGCGGCGACAAAGTAAAAAGAGATGCCGACATTGCCGACGTTTATACAAAAGTACACGCACAGTTTGACGAGGCAAACCAAGACAGAATCGGAATGATTGACGAGTGCCTTTACAAGCTCCAAAAATACGTTGTTCGCACATGGCTTTCAGAAGAAGGCAAGCGTGTTGACGGCAGAGGTATTAACGACCTTCGCCCGCTTCATGCTGAGGTTGACCTTTTACCCAAGGTACACGGCTGCGGTCTTTTCGCACGTGGTAAAACACAGGTGCTTACAATCGCAACACTCGGTATGATGTCAGATGAGCAAATCATCGACGGTCTCGAGGCTGACAACCAAACAAAAAGATATATGCATCACTACAATATGCCCGGCTTTACAACAGGTGAAGCAAAGGCATCACGTAGCCCCGGCAGACGTGAAATCGGTCACGGCGCACTCGCTGAACGCGCGCTCGAGCCTGTTATTCCGTCAGTAGAAGAATTCCCTTACGCTATACGTCTTGTATCAGACGTTTTAACATCAAACGGCTCAACCTCACAGGGTTCAATCTGTGGCTCAACACTTGCGCTTATGGACGCAGGCGTGCCGATTAAAGCCCCTGTTGCAGGTATCTCGTGCGGTCTTATCACACGCGACGACGGCTCGTTTATGACAATGGTTGATATTCAGGGTATCGAAGACTTTTTCGGCGATATGGACTTTAAGGTTGCAGGTACCAAAAAAGGTATTACCGCTATCCAGATGGATATTAAGGTAGACGGCCTTACCGATGCAATCATTAAAGAAGCAATCGAAAAAACCAAAACCGCAAGATACTACATTCTTGACGAGGTAATGCTCAAGGCTATTGCTGAGCCAAGAGCCGACGTTAAAGAATGTGCTCCCAAGGTAATTACAATTAAAATCGACCCCGAAAAAATTCGTGACGTTATTGGCAGCGGCGGCAAGGTTATTCAAAAAATCGTTGCTGACACAGGCGCCAAAATCGACATCGAAGACGACGGCTCGGTATTTATCTCGGCAACCGAGAAAGCAGCATCAGACAAGGCTCTCGAAATCATTAAGGGTATTGTTTTTGAGCCCGAAGTTGGTGCTATTTACAGAGCAAAGGTTGTAAAGCTTATGGCGTTTGGTGCGTTCGTTGAGTTTGCACCCGGCAAAGAAGGCCTTGTTCACATTTCAAAACTCGATACAAAACGTGTTGAAAAGGTTGAAGACCTGCTTTCAGAAGGCGACGAAATTTACGTTAAGTTTATGGAAATTGACGAAAAAGGCAGATATAACCTTTCAAGAAAAGATGCGCTTTTGGATATGCAAAACAGCGCTTCAGCTAACTAATATTAAAAAAGCGAGAGGCGTAAAACCCTCTCGCTTTGCGCTTTTTAGGAGTACTTTAGTAAAATGTTAAGATTTAATAATGACTACAACCGCGGTGCACACCCCGAAATTTTAAAGGCGTTTATCGACACCAACGACACAAGCTATGCTGGCTACGGTACCGATGAGGTATGCAAAAACGCTAAAACCGAAATTAAAAAATATTTAAACTGTCAAGATGCCGATATTCATTTTCTTGTTGGCGGTACACAGGCAAACGTTACCGTTATTCAGGCAGCCCTTAAACCTTACGAGTGCGTTTTAAGCTCTGATGCAGGGCATATCAACGTTCACGAAACAGGTGCGCTCGAGCACGCAGGCCACAAAATAATAGCGCTTGCACACAAAGACGGCAAAATCACTGCCGAGCAGGTTGAAAAAGAGGCTGTTAGCTTTGAAACGAGCGACGTTCAAGAGCATATAACCTGCCCCAGACTCGTTTATATTTCGCTTTCGACCGAGTACGGCACAGTCTACTCAAAAGCCGAGCTTTGCGACCTTTATAACGTTTGCAAACAGCACGGTCTTTATCTGTTTGTTGACGGTGCGCGCCTTGGCTACGGCCTTAACGCCGCAGGGGGTGATATAACACTTGCCGACCTTGCAAAATACAGCGACGTGTTTTACATTGGCGGTACAAAGTGCGGCGCAATGTTCGGCGAGGCGGTTGTTATTATAAACGATGCGCTAAAGCCGTATTTTAGAAGTTATATCAAGCAAAACGGCGGTATGCTTGCAAAGGGCTGGACACTCGGACTTCAGTTTTACACCCTCTTTAAAGACGGACTGTATTTTGAAATTACCAAAAAAGCGGTTGACCTTGCACAAAAAATCAAAGCTGCGTTTGTAAAAGCGGGCATAGAGCTTTATATTGACAGCCCCACCAACATTTTGTTTGTGGCAGTTAATGACAAGGTTTATCAAAAGCTTTCAAACAACTATTACTTTGAAAACGAGGGCGTAACTGCAGACGGCAAAAAGATTATCCGTTTTTGTGTTGCTTGGAGTACACCCGAGGCTGACGTTTTAAAACTTATTGAGGATATAGGTAACCTGTAATGACAAACTTTACAACCAAAAAAATACTGTCGATTGCGGCGGTTATAATAGCAATGCTCACAATCGCTTTTAATCTTGAGTGGGTGTTTGGCTTATTTATTTCTGCTATTGATGTTTTATCGCCCATTATAATCGGCTTTTGCCTTGCTTTTATTTTTAACCTGCTTTTAAAGCAGTACGAAATGAAGGTATTTAAGTTTATAAAGCCTGATACACGCCGTAAGTTTGCGCTAAAACGCGCACTCGGTATTATTGCAACCTTGCTTACCGTTGCAATAGCGCTTGCACTTGTGCTGCTTGTAATTATACCGCAGGTTGCAAAAACGGCGTCGGCAGTTGCGGCAGGCTTTCCTGCTTTTTATGACCGCGCAATTGCGTTTGTAAGAGATACTCTTGCGCGTTTCGGTATGACACCAAAGCGCATTTCTGAAATAATACTCGGCGGTGAGCAGTTAATTGACAAGGTAAACGCGTTTGTTAAAAACGACCTAAACGACGTTATTAAATCGGTTGTATCGGTTGGCGGCTCAATAGTTAGCGGTGCGGCTGACGCGTTTTTCGGTCTTTTTATTGCAATTTATTTTCTTGCCGCAAAAGAGCGCGTTTCAAACCAATGCAAGCGCCTTATAAAAGCAATATTTAAAGATAAAATCTATACACGCCTTTCGCATATAGGCCATATTGCCAACAACTCGTTTTCGAGCTTTGTGGGCGGTCAGTTTATTGAGGCGGTAATACTTGGTGTTTTATGCTTTATAGGTATGCTCATATTCGGCTTCCCGTTTGCGCCTGTAATCGCGGTGCTTGTAGCAGTAACCGCGCTTATCCCCATCGTTGGTGCGTGGCTCGGCGGCGGTATCTCGGCAATACTCATTTTAACTCAAAGCCCTGTAAAAGCACTTTGGTTTTTGGTGTTCTTTATAATTTTACAACAGCTCGAAAACAACCTTATTTACCCGAGGGTTGTAGGCAAACAGGTAGGTCTGCCTGGTGTTTGGGTAATTATTGCAGTAGCGCTCGGCACAGGTATATTCGGTCCTGCAGGCGCGCTTTTATCAGTGCCGCTATGCTCAATTTTGTATGCGCTTTCAATTGAGTTTGTAGTTAAAACGGAGCAAAGCGATGTGGCAGACTCTTAAAACCACCGACCGCCCAATCGTTTTATACGGTATGGGCAACGGCGCGCAAAAAATAATTTGTGAGCTTAAAAAAATAGGCAAAACCCCATCGGGAGTTTTTGCAAGCGACGGCTTTGTGCGCGGTCACAGCTTTTGCGGTATGCCTGTAATGTCGTATGCCGAGGCAAAAGCGAAATTTAACGATATGATTGTGCTGGTTTCGTTTGGTACACAGCTTGACGACGTTTTGGCAAACATTAAAAAAATCGCGGGCGAAACAACACTTTTTGCGCCCGACCTTGCCGTTATCGGTGACGGAATTTTAACTAAAGAGTATCTAAAAGATAACAAAAAGCAAATTGAGTTTATCTACTCGCGCCTTGCTGATGACCAGTCAAAAAAGGTGTTTAAAAATGTGATTGACTATAAGCTTTCGGGCAACATAAACTACCTTTTTGACTGTGAAACAACACCCGACGAGGCGTATGACAACATACTAAAGCTAAATGACAACGAAAGCTATATCGACCTTGGCGCATACCGGGGCGATACAGTACAAGAGTTTTTAGAGCATACAAACGGTTTTAATAAAATTTATGCCGTTGAGCCGGATATTAAAAGCTATAAAAAGCTTGTAAACGCTTACGGCGATAAGGCAACCTGTATCAATGCGGCGGTGTCGGATAGCGTAGGCAAGGTGCCGTTTAATACAAAAAACTCGCGTAGCTCTGCAGTAGGCGAGGGAGGTACGCTAATTGACAGCATATCGGTCGACTCGCTTGATTGCCCCGCATCTTACATAAAAATGGATGTTGAGGGCAACGAATTTAGCGCAATACTCGGCGCAAAGAGAACCATAAAAGCGTATAGCCCAAAGCTCAACGTTGCGGCATACCACAGGGTTTATGACCTTATTGATTTGCCGCTTGAGGTTTTAAATATTAACCCAAATTACAAGGTGTATCTGCGGCACTTTAAATATGTTCCCGCCTGGGATACCAACTATTACTTTATTGAGGAGTAATTATGAAAAAGAAAATTATAATTATAGCCGTTGCCGTAGTTTTGGCAGCAGGCTTAATATTTGGCGGAATAAAGGTTAAAAACAATCTTCCGTATCTTTTTGATAAATACGGAATAAACCAGCCCGACACAAAGTACACTCTCACTATCGAAAAAAGCGACTTTGAAAACGAGGTTGCAAAAACACTTCAAAGCGAGGGTATTATTGTTTCGGCGGTAAGGTTTTTAGGCTATATTCATAAAAACCACCCCGACTTTGTGTGGTACAACGGCAACTACAACTTATCAGCTGATATGTCGTATGCCGAGCTTTGCCAAAAGCTAAAAACTCCCGACAGTAAAATCGACTACGTTAAGTTTACTGTTCCCGAAGGCAAAAACGTTGTCGAGATTTCAAAAATAGTTGAAAAATCAGGTCTTTGCACCGCCGAGCAATTTTTAGAGGCGGCTGATAGCTATAAATATGAGTTCGACTTTTTAAACGAGCTTGAAAAGCGCGATTCTAAAAAAATCGGCTATAAGCTCGAGGGGTTTTTGTTCCCTGCAACCTACGAGTTTAGAAAAGATACCGCAACACCGTCTGATATTGTTTATGCAATGCTTAAGGCGTTTACCGACTATGTTGGTGATGATATTATTAAAAAGGCAAGCGATATGGGGCTTTCAGTTAACGAGCTTGTTACCTTTGCATCGGTAATACAGGCCGAGGCGTTTTCAAAAGAGTCAATGGCAAACATCTCGTCGGTGTTCTGGAACAGGCTTAACTCAACCTCGCATCCAAAACTGCAGTCTGACCCGACTATGACATACGCAAAAGACCTTAAAGCATTAAGCCACTACTCAACCGCTATGGCAGAGGCTTACGATACTTATAAGTGTAACGGACTCCCTGTTGGTCCTACCAATTGCCCGGGGCTTGATACCATTAAGGCGGTTATAAACCCTGCCAACACCGAGTACTACTACTTTGTAACCGACAAAGACGGTAATTTCTACTTTAACAAAACCTATAAAGAGCACGTTGACGACTGCTACGCAATAGGGCTTTGGAAAAAGAAATAGGAAAAAAGGCTTATGAAAATTATTATTGATGCCGATGCCTGCCCCGTTGTTGCAATTTGTGAGCAGTCGGCAAAAAAGCACGGTATAGAGTGCCTGCTTGTGTGCGATACCGCGCATGAGCTTTTAAGTGACTACAGTACCGTAATCACCGTATCGCAAGGTAGCGACAGCGCCGACTACAAGGTGGTAAACACCGCGCAAGCGGGCGATATTGTGGTAACGCAAGACTACGGCCTTGGGGCTATGTGCCTTTCAAAAGGCGCGTATGCCATTAACCAGAACGGTATGCGATATACCGACAAAAATATAGACTCGCTCCTCTTTTTCAGAGCCGCCTCGGCAAAGGCTCGCAGAGCGGGTAAGCACTTAAAAGGGCCTAAAAAAAGAGACCCCGCACAAAACGAGGTCTTTAAAGCCGAGCTTGAAAAATTAATTATTGAGTGTAAGCGAGTGTAACAGCTCGCTTTTTTCATTGTATAAATCGCACACCACCGAGCCGCCGTCAATACGCAGGTTTTTGGGCGTTTTATCGCCGAGCGGGTACTCGCCGTCTGGCGTGATTAACTTAAAATCATTGGTAATGTAGTAAATGCCGTTAAGGTATGCAAACTCGCAGGCATTGTAAGCTATGGTTTTAACAGTGTAGCAGTCGCGCGATAGGTGTTTTATGGCGTTGTCGCTCATATCGAGTGCGTATACGCCGTCGGCTGCCGCAAACATATACTGCGAACGGATACCCGAAAGCTTGTATTTGATAAGCCCGTCAAAATCGGCACAGTAAATGCCGTCTACACCGCCGTACTCGGCGCCGTCATACTCGGTGAGTGTTAAAAAGCTTATATCGGTTTTTTGTACGCTGTCAAACTGCATTATAAACGGCTCGTCGGCAAGCTGCGACTTGTAGTAGTCGACCAAAAGCTTTTTAGAGTGCTCACTCTTGTTTGTTAACAGGTTGTGCATTGCAACGGCAATACCGTGAGCCTCGTCGTTTTTGTCAAAATATGCCTTTGCGATACCGTCGAGTATTTCGCTGTCGTTTTTGCAAAGGCTTAAAACCTTTGTAACGCTCTCTTTGTTGTTAATATCCATTTTTGAAAGCATGAGTTTAAGTTCAAAATGCTTATATACAAAAAACAAAGCAACAACAAGCAAAACGACTGCTAATGTAATAGATATTATTAAAACTTTTTTACTTTTAGTCTTTAACATTTTAACCTCGTAATTAAAAACCGACTTGGCAAAACAAGTCGGTTTTATATTGGTGCGGGCGAAGGGACTTGAACCCCCACGTCGTTGACACTAGATCCTAAGTCTAGCGCGTCTGCCAATTCCGCCACGCCCGCATGTTTAAACTTATAAAATAAACAGGGGGATACTGTTATTCAATTTTAAGGGCAGCCGCGCTACGCGCTTCCCTTTGCGGTTACCAACTCTGTCTGCGGCGCAAAGCACCTTGCCAATCGTTGACCGCGGCAGCTCCTTTTTGCTCGCTTTTTCACCCACTGGGTGTGCTCGCAAACGTCCCCAATTCCGCCACGCCCGCAAGTACAACGTGTTTCATATTATATATTATTGTTCAAGTATTGTCAATATAATAATTAATATAAAATATTCTTGCATTATATAAAAATATTTTATATAATGAATAGTAACAATTTAAATTTGAAAGGAAAATATTATGAAACGCATTTTATCAGTTATTTTACTCGCAGTTTTAATGCTTTCACTCGCATCTTGCGGTGGCGCATCAGTTATGACAATGGGTACAGGCAGCCCCACAGGTACATACTACGCATACGGCGGTGTACTTGGTCAATACATTACAAACAACGCAGGTATTACTGCTAACGCAGTTTCAACAGGCGGCTCAAAAGACAACATTCAAGGTATTGAAAACGGCGACTATCAGCTCGGTACTGTTCAGTCAGACGTTATGCACTATGCTTGGAACGGCACACGCTCATTTGAAACAGACGGCAAGGCCGAAAACTTCAGAACAGTAGCAGGTCTTTATGCCGAGGCTGTTCAGCTTGTAACAGTTAATGCCGACATTAAATCAGTTGCCGACTTAAAAGGCAAAAAGGTATCAATCGGTGCTCCCGGTTCGGGCGTTTACTTTAACGCAATGGACGTTTTAGACGCTGCAGGCATTAAACTTGAAGAAATTACACCCCAGTATCAGAACTTTGACGAGAGTGCTGATGCATTAAAAGACGGCAAAATCGACGCCGCTTTCATCGTTGCAGGCGCACCTACACCCGCAATCACTGAGCTTTCAATGACAAACGCAAACACACGCGTTGTTGCAATCGACGGCGATATTGCTAAAAAGCTTATGCAAGACAACACCTTCTATTCAGTTTACAAAATTCCTGCAAACACCTACAGCAACCAGACTGAAGAGATTGTAACAGTTACAGTAAAAGCAACACTTATTGTAAGTGCTGATGCTTCAGAAGACGATGTTTATAAACTTACTGCAGCTATCTTTGACAACAAAGACGCAATCAAAAAAGAACACGCAAAGGGTACTGAGCTCAGCCTTGAAAACGCTACCGAAGGCTTAACAGTTCCTTTCCATGCAGGCGCTGCAAAATACTTTAAAGAACAAGGTATTGAGGTTGAAGTTAAATAATTAACCTAATAAAAACAGTAATAGCTGCGTAAAAATATGCGCAGCTATTTTAATGAGGTTAAAAGGGTAAAGCCGAACCCGCCCTAATCGGCAGATTTCGGTGCTTTTTAACCTATTCATTCTTGGAAGGCGCCAGCCTGCCTGCGCCTGAATTAATCAAAAATCCCTCGAAATCTGCCTGATTAGAGGTCGCAGATTTTAAAAAGTGCGGATTTTGATTTTACAAGGCACAAAACACAGCCAATACTTTGTGTATTGGCGAGTATTTTAACAAAGTAAAAGTGAAAATCCGCCTTTTTAAAACAGGTTCGGATTTGCCCTTTTAACCTATATAGAAAGGTGGAAAATTTGTTGTTTTTTAACAAAAAACAGGCTTCAGAGGTAAATCAGCCAATGGACCTTGAAGCAGTTATGAAAAAATTCGACAGGGAATCTAACACGCGCGTGTGGGAGGGCAAAGCAAAAATTGCCGTAAACTGCATACTCGCTGTCTTTTCTCTGTTTTGTATATACGTAACCTTTTTTGCAACCTGGCTTGATGCGGTAAGGCTTTCGAGCTTTGTTGGCAGTATTGTATTTATTGGCTTTTTAATTTATCCCGCAAAAAAAGGTACGCAAAAAGTAAACTATATGCCCTGGTACGACGTGCTGATAATGGTTTTAGGCTCGGCATCCTTCTTTTATTACACAGCCTTTGCAAACACCATTGTTCAACAGGGCAACAAGTTTGAAAGTTATCAAATAATCATAGGCGCAATCGGTATTTTATGCCTTTTAGAGCTTTGCCGCCGCTGTGTAGGTCTTCCTATAATATTTGTTGCGGTAGCGTTTATAATCTACGCTCTTACCGTTGGTCTTACCAACCCCGACTTTTTCAAAAGGCTCGAAGGTCTTATAGGTAAGCTATTTTACACAACCACCTCGGGTATTTTATCAACACCCGTTAACACCTGCTCAAAATACATTGCAATATTTATAATATTCGGTGCGTTTTTAGAAAGAACAGGTATTGCCGACTTCTTTATTAAAATAGCGAACTCGGTTGTTGGCGGTTTTTCGGGCGGACCTGCAAAGGTAGCCGTTGTTGCAAGCGCGCTTGAGGGTATGGTTTCGGGCTCTTCAGTTGCCAATACCGTAGGCTCGGGTTCTGTAACAATTCCGCTTATGAAAAAAACAGGCTACAAGCCTGAGTTTGCCGCAGCTGCCGAGGCATCGGCATCAACTGGCGGTCAGATTATGCCGCCGATTATGGGCGCCGCCGCATTCTTAATGGCTGAAAACATAGGCGTTCCCTACAGTAACATTGTTGTTCGCGCAATACTCCCTGCCTGCCTTTACTTTTTAGGCGTGTTTATTGCGGTGCATTTAGAGGCTAAAAAAGAGGGGCTTAAAGGTCTTTCAAAAGAACAACTCCCGCGCTTTTTACCGCTATTAAAGCGGTCGTATTTATTGCTCCCGCTTATTTTGTTAATTGCGCTTGTAGGCTCAGGCTCACGCTCAATCGCTTACGCTGCCGCAATCGCAATAATCGCGGCTATTGTTGTTGGCATTTTTAACAAAGAAAACCGCATAACACCAAAGCGTATATTCGAAGCGCTCGCAGCGGGCGGTCAGGGTATGATTACAGTTGCAGTTGCCTGCGGTGTTGCAGGTATTATTGCAGGTACAATTACAATGACAGGCCTTGCTACAATGCTTATTAACGGCATTTTGGCGGTTGCAGGCGACAAGATAATTGTTGCACTTTTCTTAACAATGCTTACCTGTATCGTGCTTGGTATGGGTGTTCCTACAACCGCAAACTACTGCATTATGGCGGCAACCTGTGCGCCTATCCTTATAAAAATGGGTGTACCCGATATTGCGGCTCACTTTTTCGTGTTTTACTTCGGAATTGTTGCCGACCTTACACCGCCTGTAGCACTCGCGGCATACGCAGGCGCGGCTATTGCGCAGTCTAACCCGATGAAAACGGCGTTTACTGCTACAAAGCTTGCTATCGGCGCGTTTATCGTACCGTATGTTTTTGCACTCAGCCCCGCTATGTTGTTTATTAATACAACAGCGTGGGAGGTAATTTTAATTTGCATTACCTCTGTTATAGGCATATTTGCAGTATCAGCATCTTTAGAGGGATATTTTATAACAAATATGCGCTGGTATGAGCGCGTTGCATCTGCCATTGGCGGACTGCTTTTAATCTACCCTGGTATTGTAACCGACGCTATCGGCGTTGCGCTTGTTGCGGCTGTGCTTGTAGTTCAGCTTGTTGCAAAAAAGCAAACTGCTGCGCTTAA
>JAZNXL010000068.1:0-17991 GCA_045593905.1 Eubacteriales bacterium | reverse complement strand
CGCTTGGCCTCCGACTTTAAAAATGCGTTAAAAATTTCTCTGTTTTAACTAACGCAAATTTTCGCGTTTTTAGGCTAAAAAACATAAAAAAAGCACCCTTTCGGGTGCTTTTTTGTGTTTATTATTGAGCAACGTATTCTTTATGGAATTTTGTAAAGAGTGTTGCCGCGTGTGAACGAGCCGCAAGATTTAAAGGTGCAAACTTGTTGTCGCCAACACCTTTAACCAGGTCAGCTCCGGCGCACTTGTAAACTGCAGTTTTTGCCCAGCTTGAAATTGCTGCGTCATCGGCAAATACAACGTTTGAATTAATAACCTTTATTGTTTTGCCTTGGCATTTTTCAATATAGTTTACAAGCATTACACACATTTGTTCACGTGTAACATCTGCGTTTGGTGCAAATGTTCCATTACCCATACCGCTTACAATTCCAACCTCGGTTGCCCACTTGATTGCAGGAGCATACCACTCGCCTGCATTAACATCGCTAAATGAAACGTATACGTCTTTGTCAGATGTATCAACGCCTGCAAGGTTAGCAAATACCTGTACGATTTGTGCACGTGTAAGATTTGTGTCGGGTGAATAAGTTGTGTCGGTATAACCTTTGAATATTCCGTGTGAGTATGCATAGTCAACGTAAGTTTTAAACCAGTTGTCCGCCTTAACATCGGTAAACACCTTGGTAGTATCAACTATAATAACTACGCCCTCGGGAACTTTTGTACCAATAGCAACCTTTGTATCAGAAGCCCCGCAAACAGTACATTTAGCGGTCTTTGTGCCGTCACTTTCATGGGTTGCATCGTTATTGTACTCGTACTTGCCGTAGCTATGCGGAATTGTTGAATTTGCTTGTTCAATTGTTTCAGTTACATAGCATCTGTCAACCAAGCACTCGCGTGTTATAATTGCATTCTTTGTACAAGTAGCCGCAACAACAACCTTCCACTCACTCCAGTTATGTGCAACTGTTTCTTTTAAGTGTTTGTCGTCTTTTTCGGTATCAATAGCGCCACAAACTGTACATTCTGCTGATTTTGTGCCGTCTTTATAACATGTTGCATCGTTTTTATAAACGTACTCACCAAAGCTATGCGGAACTCTGATAGGTTGATTGTTAGCAATGTTTGCATCTTGGTATTCAGTACAGCCTTCAACTTCGCACTCGCGGTGTGCTGTGCCCCAGCTGCCACAGGTAACGTTAGGATATGTCCAATCACCCCAGGTATGAGCAACGTTATCTTTTGAGCCAACGTCAACACCTGCATCGTGTGTTTGACCGCAGAGTCGGCAATCTTTTGAAAGTGTGCCGTCTGTTACGCAGGTAGCATCACCGTTTGAATACGGATTTTTAAAGCTATGTCCGTTAACGGTATCAATTTCACTGCCAGCTATAACTCTTGTGTGAGTTCCGGTACAGTTTACGCCGTCATAATAGATACATTTTGCAGTTTCTAATGCGCCCTCAACACATGTTGCAGCCTTTGAAAATTCATAGGTCTCGAAGGTGTGCGCATCAGGGTCGTTTTGTGAGCCGTCAACGTCACGAATATCGGGCTCTCCGCAACCTGAACATATTGCTCTTTCCTGAGCCGGACTTACACAAGTTGCGTCTTTATAATACTCGTAATCACCAAAGGTATGAACTGAAGGTTCAAATCCTAAATCAACACGAACTTTGGTATCATATGCAGTATTACACCAATCACAATATGCTCTGTCTTCGGCATAACTTGAGCAGGTTGCATCTTTATAATGTTCATAATTTGTATAGCTGTGCTCTGTAAGTGCATTGCCTACATATTCAATGATAGTTTCGGTACAGCCTTCACCGTTGTAGGTACAGCCAATACCTATACATTCTCTTTCATACGGTACGCCATGCTGACAAGTAGCGTCGCCAACCTTGGTAAGCTCGCCCCAATTATGAACAGGCTCAACGAATATTACATTGTAGGTCTTTGTCTCTGTGCCGTCGTATGACGAGATTGTAATTGTAGATGCCTCGGCATCGTAATCAACCTTATTATATTTATTAGGTATTACAACAGTATCTACATCAATCGAATCGCCTGAAACAGTAATGTTAGTACCGTCAAAAGCAATGTTATACGATACATTTATCGTGGGGTCATAAACTTTGTTTGATAGGTACGCTAAAGTAACATCAAGCGCATAAGCCTCGCCCGAAACAAGCTCTTTACCGATAATATCAGCAGTTTTAATATCAGATGTATAGTCAACTGCGTAGTTGTTAAGAGTTGTTTTATTTTCGGCGTTTACACTGTCGGGTGCACCGTTAATAATATTATTTTTAATTGTAGCATTTATTCCCGACTCAGCCGCAAAGAACTTGGTTGCCGCAGGTGCATCAATGTAGTTATTTGTAAGTTCAACTACTGTGTCGTTTGTTGTGTTTACAATAGCATCGCCGTTTGTGTAAATAACATTTGCATCAAGCTTAAGTGATGTCGTGTCAAACGCAATATCATTAATTTTAGCGTTTTTAATAACAACATTGTCAGCTTTAACCTGTGCGGGTGCGGTGTATACGCCGTCTTTTATAAAGAGTCCGTCAATTTCAACGTCTCTTACCTCGCTAAACAACCAGCCTTGGTTGTCTTTTGCGTGTCTTACATAAACATTGTTAATTACAAGCTTATCACCATCATGGTTTTTAAGTTCAAGCTCGCCTGCCGTGTTGTCAAATACAACGTTTGCAAAGGCGATAGTTGCCGATTTTGTACGGTTATCAACAACATTGCCCTTGATTGTAGCGCCATAGAGCTTAAATGCGCCTTCAATATCGCCAATTATAACGTCGTTTACTATACAATCGCTATAGTTTTCTGCCACAGCCCAAGCTGCGCCAAATGACTCTGAGTTAACTCCGTTGCCATCGGTTGTATACGGCGATGTTGCGTAGTTTGTTGTGAAGATTTCACAAGGATAGGTAACGTTAATATCAACGTTGCTTTGAGCGTTGATTTCAGACTCGCTAACAAGAATTTGAACGTTAGTTTTATTGTTGTTTTTTGCAAACTCAAGAGCCGCTTCGATTGAGCCGAATGCATTTTTCTGTGCAGTAAAGTAATAAATTTTATCTCCCCACTTTGCTACTACAAGGTCATCCTCGTGGGCGGTTGCAAATGATGAATTAACTATAAACGCGGTTTTATTAATAATAGCTGCCGCATCCTCGTAATCATTTGCAAATGTCGGTCTGCTCGAATCAACATACGAAATTGTAAGGTTGTATGTATTCTTTTGTGATTTTTGGTCGGGAGCCGCAACAACAAACTCAAAATTAAAGGTAGAAATCGGATTAGCCGATTTTACAACAAATTTGTCTTGGAATATATTGATTGTGTCTGTAACCGAGCAATCATTACTGCCTAAATACTTGGCATTGAGCATATGTCCAAATTCGTCTTTGCTGACAAGTAATTTTGAAAGGTCGATTGTGTAAATCCAGTTTTGGTCAGCGTCAAGGTCCTCTTTAAGTAAATCACACGGAGCTGTAAGTGAAATGGTTTTATCAACAGTTTCGTTTACAGCATCGTATGCAAAATCAGCATAGTCGCTAAACACAAGTTCCGGCTGACGCACGTCTGATTTTCTTGTCATTGCATAGTCGAGGTAGTATGCACCTGCGTTGCCGTTGTTGTCCGAAAACTCAATACCAACTGCAGTTTTTGCTGCCTCACCTGTTGCAGTTGTCACAAAGTTGTTTGCAGGTGTAAAGGTATTTGTAATTGCAGATGCTACGCCTTTGCCTGTTGTGTAGCCAACAACTTTGTTGTTTTCAAAGGTAACTTCGCAACCGTTTACTCTTGAGCCATATGCAACTTGAGAGTCTAAAACAGGATTTGTTGTATCTGCCGATTTATCAATGTAGTTACCTGTTATTGTAACAACTGTTGCATCGTGCGGCTCCATATATAAACTGCCGCGGCTTTGGTTTGATTTTAATACGTTGTTTTCGTATGCTACAACACGCGAGTTAACAGTATTAATACCATTAACGCTCGGTTGGAAATTATAGCTGGTTGTACCATATAAGTATGAATTTTTAATTATAAAGGTAGAATTGTTTGCCGAGAATTTAAAGTTGTGTCCTTTGGTAAGGTTTCCAACGTTAAAGTATAGACCGTCAAAAGTTACATTAGGAATAAAATGCTCATACGGCATTATGTTCTGTGAGTTTTTAACGTAAAAGTTTTTAACAATAAGCTCGTCGCTGTTGTTAACACTGCCGTAATCTAAATGGAACATTGTAGCGTTTGTGCCATTATATTTGTTGTTTACAAACTTGTAGGTTGCTTTTGTAGCATTGCTTGCGCGCTTTGCATTAAGTGTAATACCATTTGTAAACTCAAAGCCGTAAAATGCAACTTCACCTGTAACAGCGTTGTTGATTGTTACTGCGCCCATTTTAACGTCAAACCAGTTTTCTGTGTTTTCTGTCCAGTCTTTACCGTCAGAGTTAACAGCTTTCCACTCGCCGTCTTGTACGTCTCTTGTAAACGGCATTGTGTTCCAGTTGGGTGTGTAAACGCTAACTGCTTTTGTAACAGTAATTGCGCCACCGTTCCAACCGGTAACAATAATTTGCTTGCTGCCGCCCGCAGCTGTTGCTGCAGTTTCAGCGGCGGTGTATGTGCCAAAAGCGTTTGTGCCTACAATAAAAGTGTAGGGATTGCCTTCCCAAACCTTAATAACCTCGGTACCTGTAGCTTCGTTCGCGAGTGATGTATCAACTAAAACAGCATTTTTGCCGATTGTACCTGTAGCATCAACGTAGCCGTCGGTTTCGTGGGTAAAGTAAGGTGCGTTTAATTCACCAACATTTAGTGAATATTTCTTTGTAGCATAACCCTCATAGGCAAGAGTTAAGGTATACATGCCTGCTGTGGTTGTGTCAACCGTATCAACTGTTGCGCCTGTAATAAGATTTTTAATCGTTACAGTAGGTTTAACAAGTGTTGACTTGTATGTACCCATTTCAGTGTCAATTTTATCGTTATATTGAGTGTAGTTTGTAAAGTCGGCTTTTGCTACCGATTCTGTGCCAATAGCAAATTCAATTGTTGATGCATCGTTATCAACTTTTGCAGCGGCACCGCCTATTGTTACGTCGCCTTCAGCAAGTTCTACAGCTGACGACGACATTGTCATAGCAAAATCATAGTAGTAGTTGTTAACCGATGTTGATTTTGTAACGTCAAGCGTAGAAGAACCACCCGATGCAATAACGTTTGGAGCGATACCTGTTGACCCGCCAAAAGTACCAACGATATCGGTTGATGTGTTTTTGGTAGTTGTAATAAAGTTATTGTCGATTGTTACAAGGTCAGCCTTGTTAACAAACTTTGAGTTAAAGTGGGCAGCTGATGCAAGACCTAAAATTTTATTACCTGTAACGGTAACGCTATTAAGATTTGCGCCGGTAAAAGATGCGCCGTGGAACAAAGTGTAGTTAGCGCTCTCTTGAGATTTGTTTATAAAGTTATTTTTTAAAACAATATCTGTAGTTCTGTCACCATGGAAGTATAAGTTTATATAATTGTTATAATTAATTTCTTTTGTTGCCCACACAATATTACAGTTTTCAAACTCTGCTCTTCTTGTATAGCCTGAAGATACTGATGTAGACGAGATAGAAAAAGGTTTCGCACTTTTTCCTCTAAGGTTCGAGTTTTTAAACACAACCGAAGAATTTGCTGCATTCGTTTGCAAATACTCGCCTTTTCCGTCTGTGTCCGAATGAGTGTTTGTTAAGGCCGTAATATCAAGATAAAGACCGTCAAAAATTACGTTTGCAGCTAAACGTACTCCTCCCTGAACTGAAGACGCAAAACACTTACTGCTTTTATCAAAGTAAACATTTTTAACAACAATTGTATCGTTGTTTACAGCGCCACCACAATAATTATAATAAAACATTGCATTGCTCGGCGCTTTATAGTGACCATTAATAAACTTTGTTGTTACAGGGTTATTAACGTCGGGTGTTCTGTACGCGCCGGCAATACCACCCCAACCAATAACATTGTTTACAGCAAAGCCGTAAACCTCAGCTGTTCCGGTTAAGGTAGATGTGTATATGAGGTTTTTAACCTCAATTGCTTTATCTGAATAAGCGGTGTTAACTGTCCAATCTGCGCCGTTGGAAGCAATAGCATTAAAGCTGTCGCCCATCTCGTTCATAGGAACTATATCCCATGCAGGTGAGAACACTCTTGACGGCTTACTGATGCTAAGAGATGCACTTGTAGAGCTTGCAATACCTAAAACGATAACGTCTTTTACAAAGTTAGCTGATGCATAAGCATCTGCAATGGTTGGAAAAGCGTTTATACCTGCTGTAAAGGTAAAATCAATTTCGTCCCATTTTCTTGTAATAGGGGTATTAGCCGAAACCTCAGCAGCAGTAATTGTATTATCTACAAGTACCGCATCGTTTGAGATTACTGCGTCCTTTCCGTACTTATCTTTGTACTTCGCCTGGTAAGAGTCAGCAAATGCTACTGCTTCGTTTGCAAATGCAAAAACTGATACCATTGAAAGTACCATCATAACAGTAAGCACTGTTGCCAAGACTCTGTTTAATTTTTTAGCCATTATCTACACTCCTTAAATGGTTAATATATATAAATATTCATTTTTATTATAAATATAAAAAATTTATTAGTCAATACATATATTTTTATATTTTTTGTTTTGCACTTTGTTTTATCTTTTTGCGCGGTTTTTTTATCATTTTAGGTGCTTATTTTGGTGTTTTTTTGTTAATTGTTAACAAAGTTTTTTCAAAATTTTCTACAGGGAATATTTAATGGTAGTTTTGTATAAAATTAATGGTGAAATGTAACCGTTTTTTAAAAAAACTTGACTTTTTAAAAAATTTCGGTTAAAATGTGTTACGGTTTTGTAATCGAATTGTAATTTTTACGAAAGCTTAACCAAAAAGGAGTAGTTATGAATATGTTTAACAGTATTAAGCGCTTGTTAGCATTTAAGGCAAGTAAAACGATAATTGCCATTGTTTCAAGCGTTGTAACACTCGTAATGCTTATGTCAATTATGATAATACAGCGTAACGATGTTGCAGTATACGTTGACGGTGAACAGGTTTATACCCTGCAAACGCTTTCAGACGACAGTGAGCTTTGGCTCAAAAAAGCCGGTGTTACCGTAAAAAACGGCGACAGCGTAAAAGTAAAAGACAACAACGTTTATGTTAAAACAGCCATTTATGTTACAGTTACCGCCGATGGCGAGCAGGTAACATTCAAGGCATATAAAGGCAGTGTAAAGAGCGCACTTGAAAAGGGTGGTATTGAGTACAGCGAGGCTGATATTATTTCGCCCGCACTTGACCAAACCTTAGAAGGCGACTCACAAGTTGTAATTAATCGCGTTAAGGTTGCAACAGTAACCGAGACCGAAACGGTTAAATATTCAACCGAAAAAATTAAAACAAACGACCTTTACGAAGGTCAGAGCGAGGTTGTAACCGAGGGTGTAAACGGTAAAACCGAGCACACCTATCAAGTAACCTATATCGACGGCAAAGAAACCGAGCGTGTTTTACTTAAAACCGAGGTTAAAAGTGAGCCTGTTACAAAGGTTATAAGAGTAGGTACAAAAATCAAGTCGTCATTTTTAAAAACAGCAAGCACACCCACTGTTTATAAGCAGGTAATCGCCATGAAAGCTTCGGCTTATACCTATGGTAACGACGGCGGTAACACCACCTGCCTTGGCAAGCCTACCGCGCGCGGAATTGTTGCCGTTGACCCAAAGGTAATACCGCTTGGCACCAAGCTTTATATCGAATCAGCTGACGGTAAATATATTTACGGCGAGGCAGTTGCAGGCGATACAGGCAGTGCAATCAAGGGTAATAAAATTGACCTGTTTGTTGAAAGCGCATCCGAATGCAGAGCATTTGGCAGACGTACAGTTAACGTATATATTTTAGAGTAAAAAAAGGGCATCAACGATGCCCTTTTTTATTTATTATTTGACATAAAACATATTGCGTGATATGATTTTTTGTTAGAAAGACTATATAATAAACGGTGAATTTTATGTATCATATTTGTGATTATGACGTTATAATAATCGGCGCCGGCCATGCAGGAATCGAGGCAGCGCTGGCCTCGGCGCGCCTTGGTTGTAAAACTGCAATTTTTACAATTAACCTTGATGCCGTTGGCAATATGCCCTGCAACCCCTCAATAGGCGGTACTGCAAAGGGCCACCTTGTTTGCGAAATTGATGCGCTCGGCGGTCAGATGGGCAAGGCGGCTGATGCTACCTTTTTACAAAGCCGTATGCTCAACCGCGGCAAAGGTCCTGCCGTTCACTCTCTGCGTGTGCAGTCAGACAGACGCAAGTATCAAGAGTATATGAAGCATATTCTTGAGCTCCAGGACGGTGTTGACCTTATTCAAGCTGAAATTGTAGATGTTTTTGTAGAAAACGGCTCTGTTACAGGCGTTAAAACCCACCTTGGCGCTACTTATGGCGCAAAAGCGGTAATTATTGCAAGCGGAACCTTTTTAAAAGGCGAAATTATAATAGGTGATAACAAGTATTCAAGCGGACCTGACGGCATGTTTGCCGCAAACGAGCTTTCGCAAAAGCTTTTAGAGCTTGGCGTACCCCTTCGCCGCTTTAAAACAGGTACCCCCGCAAGAATTAACAAGCGCAGTATCGACTTTACAGGTCTTGAGGCACAATGCGGCGACGACGAAATTATCCCGTTTTCGTTCGAGAACGATTACATAGGCGAAAATCAGGTTGTTTGCCACCTTACTCACACTAACGAAAAAACGCATCAGGTAATAAAAGATAACATTCATTTATCGCCCCTTTACAGCGGTATGATAAAAGGTGTCGGACCTCGATACTGTCCGAGTATCGAGGACAAAGTAATGCGTTTTGCCGATAAGACCTCGCATCAGCTTTTTATTGAGCCATGCGGTCTTGACACCGAAGAAATGTACCTTCAAGGGCTTTCTTCGTCACTTCCTGAATATGTTCAGCGCGAGTTTATAAAAACCATTAAAGGCCTTGAAAATGCTAAGGTTATGCGTGTTGCTTATGCCATTGAATACGACTGTGTAGACCCGCTTGCGCTTTATCCCACACTCGAGTTTAAAAATATCTCGGGACTTTACGGAGCAGGACAGTTTAACGGTTCTTCCGGTTACGAAGAGGCCGCCGCTCAAGGACTAATTGCCGGAATTAATGCTGCAAGAAAAATGCAAAATAAAGATGCTTTTATACTCGACAGAGCATCAAGCTATATAGGAACTCTTATTGACGATTTAACTACAAAAGGCACTCCCGAGCCGTACAGAATGATGACCTCACGCAGCGAATACCGACTCATTTTACGCCAGGATAATGCCGATTTAAGACTTACACCAAAGGGCTATGAGCTTGGTCTTATCAGCGAACAAAGATACCAAAAATTCCTTAATAAAAAGGCTCAAATAGAGACTGAAACCGAGCGTTTACGCCACGTTAACGTATCGCCAAACAACCAACAAATGCAAGATGTTTTAGTTAAACGTGAAACAGCAACGCTAAAAAGCGGTTGCTCGGTTTACGATTTACTTTCACGCCCACAAATAAGCTACTGTGATACCGAGTGCGCCGACCCCGAGCGCCCCATCCTTGACAAAGCAGTAGTAAATCAGGTTGAAATCTCTATAAAATACAAGGGTTATATCGAAAAACAGCTTGCCGCCGCAAAGGAATTTGAGCGGCTTGAGAACAAAAAACTGCCCGCCAACATTGATTATAGCAACGTTTTAGGCCTTCGACTCGAAGCAAGACAAAAGCTTAACGAAATAAAGCCGGTAAGCCTTGGCCAAGCAAGTAGAATTTCGGGCGTCAGCCCCGCCGACATCAGCGTTTTAATGATTTATCTTGAACAGGAGAAATTAAATAATGACAAACGAGATTAAATCACTAATCAGTTTATTAAATGACCAAAATATTGCGCTTGACAGCGATTTTGAGCAAAACATTAATAATTTTTCCAACATATTTATAAATACTGCGAAAACGCTTAATTTGACCGCTATAAAAGAGCCTCACGATATAATGATAAAGCATTATTACGACAGTATTTTCCCTAAAAAGTTTGGTTATTTTAAAGAGGGGAGTAAAATCATAGATATTGGCTGCGGCGGCGGTTTTCCGTCAATGCCTTTAAAGCTTTCAGATAAAACTCTTGATTTTACCCTTTTAGACTCACTTAAAAAACGCCTTACTTTTTTAGACGGCACTATAAACGAGTTAGGCCTTGATAAAATTACCACCTTGCACGCCCGCGCCGAAGATGCAGCAAGACAAAAGCAGTACCGCGACAGCTTTGATATTGCAATATCACGCGCAGTTGCTTATCTTCCGCTTCTTTGCGAGCTTTGCTTGCCGTTTGTTAAAGTGGGCGGTGTGTTTTTAGCATACAAGGGCAACGACGACGGCGAAATCCAAGCCGCAAAAGAGCATATTGCAAAGCTTTCGGCAGAAATTGAAGACGTTATTACATACCAATTGCCCGAAGATGCAGGCTCACGTACTCTTGTTGTTATAAGAAAAGTAAAGCCGACTCATCCAATCTATCCGCGCTCGTCAAAAGCTTTGTCGAAAGCGTTCGCAAAATGACGAATTGTTTTAATTGACATTATTTTCCATTTATGGTATCATTTAACCAAGAAAGAGGTTAGATGATGCCATTTTTATTTACAAAACAGCAATCGGTTGTTACATCAATCGAGATAAATAAAATTAAACCGTCAAAATATCAGCCTCGCAAAGCTTTTGCGGACAAGCCGCTAAACGAACTTGCCGAGTCAATAAAGCAAAACGGAGTTTTAATGCCGCTTATTGTAACGCGCCAGGACGACGAGTATTTGCTTGTGGCAGGGGAGAGACGGCTTCGCGCTTCAAAGCTTGCAGGACTTAAGTCTGTGCCTTGTATTATAACCAACAAAAACGATAAAAACTGCGCAAGCATAGCACTTATTGAAAACATACAAAGAGAGCAGCTATCGTTTTTTGAAGAGGCAGAAGGCTACTTTATGCTTATAAACGAATATGGTATGTCACAAGCGGATATTGCCAAAAAGGTTTGCAAAAAGCAATCTACCATTTCTAACAAGTTAAGATTGTTACGGCTTCCCGTTACCGCAAGAGCAATGATTACTGCATCAGGACTTACCGAGCGCCATGCAAGAGAGCTGCTGCGCATACCAAACCGTGACACCTTGTTTTTTGCTCTTGATAAAATAATCGAAAAAAAGCTTAACGTAGCGCAAACCGAGGCTCTTGTGACATCACTTGTAGAGCCACAACCCCAAAAACCGCAACGCAGTTGCAAGGTAGGGGATATGCGCATTTTTATAAACACGCTTAACAAAGCGGTTGACCTTATTAAACGGTCGGGTATCAAACCCTCTACTCAGCTGCATGAGAAAGACGGGTTTGTTGAATATATAATCAAAATACCCAAATCATCCTAATCCCCTAAAAGAAAAAAGGCACCTTCGGGTGTCTTTTTTCTTTTGTTTCACGTGAAACACGTCAAAACAACCCCTAATCGTTCCAAATTGCGCTATCGCGCTCTCCTTCACTTACCGGGGTTGTTTTTCCTTTTCCCCAACACTCTCCAGTTCGTGTTGGGGCCCCATATGTTCCCGCTTTCATATGTGACGTGTTTCACGTGAAACATGAAAATTTTATTAATTTTTATTAAACACTTTATTTTTTAAATAATATATGTTAAAATAAAGAAGCATTTTTAGAATACGGAAGTGGAAAAATGGGAAAAATAATTTCTATAGCTAACCAAAAAGGCGGAGTTGGCAAAACAACAACGGCTGTAAATTTAGCAAGCGCAGTTGCCGCAACAGGCAAAAAAGTGCTTTTAATAGATATGGATAGCCAAGCAAATGCCACCTCAAGTTTTGGAATAACACAAAAATCGGCTTCTTCTACAATATATGATGTGCTTGTAAACAAAACCGACATTAAGCAGGCAATAATACATTCGCAATACGACGGAGTAGACGTTGTTGCTTCACATATTGACCTTGCAGGTGCTGAAATTGAAATTGTAGTAAGCGAAAGCCGTGAATACATCTTAAAAAACGCGGTAAACACAATAAGACATCTCTACGATTATATATTTATAGACTGCCCGCCGTCGCTTGGTCTTTTAACTCTTAATGCGCTTGCGGCGTCTAATAGTATATTAATACCAATACAACCCGAGTATTTTGCGCTCGAGGGTGTATCAAAGCTTATTAATACAGTGCGCCAAATTAAAAAGGGAATTAACCCTTCGCTCACTCTCGAGGGTATTTTACTTACTATGTACGACGGAAGGCTTAACCTTACACTGCAGGTTGCAGACGAGGTTAAAAAGTATTTTGGCGACAAGGTTTATAAAAACGTAATACCGCGTAACGTAAGACTTTGCGAGGCGCCAAGCCACGGTATGCCTGTGTCAGCTTATGACAGGTATTCAAAAGGCGCTCTTACTTATAGAGAACTTGCTAAAGAATTTTTAGCAAATCAAGAGGGGAGATAGGTTATGAAAAAAGGACTTGGAAAAGGTCTTGATGCTCTTTTTGAAGAAAACTCGTTCGATATTGCCGAAAAATCGGCGACAGAGGTAAGAATTTCAGACATTGAGCCAGATAAAAATCAGCCAAGACGCAACTTTGACCAAGATGCTCTTAATGAACTTGCTGAGTCAATTAAGCTTCACGGCGTAATTTCGCCAATAGTTGTAACAAGAATTGACAATGACAGATACAGAATTATTGCAGGCGAACGCCGTTGGAGAGCGTCAAAGCTTGCAGCTCTTGAAACTGTACCTGTAATTGTAAAAGATTATACCGATGCGCAAATATCCGAAATAAGCCTTGTAGAAAACCTTCAGCGCGAGGACTTAAACCCCCTTGAAGAAGCGCTTGGCTACAAAAGACTTATGGAAACATATTCGCTCACACAAGAAGAGGTTGCTAAAAAGGTTTCAAAATCAAGAAGCGCAGTTGCAAACACAATGCGACTTTTAGCACTGCCCGAACAGGCACTTGACTACTTAAGAACAGGGGAGTTGACACAAGGCCACGCAAGAGCACTCCTTTCGCTTGAAAACGCAGACGACATAATGCTTTGCGCAAACAAAATAATCAGTGAAGAAATGTCAGTTCGCGGCGCTGAAGAGCTTGTAAAACGCATGAAAACCGTTAAAAAGGACAAGCCTTTGCAAGACCCCGAGGTAACCCTTGCTTTAAAAGAACTTGAAGAGCGCGCAATGCGCAAAACAGGCTGCAAAGTAAAAATTAAACACTCTGCTAAAAACACAGGTAAAATTGAACTTTTTTACAGCAGTACAAGCGAGCTTGAAAAACTTATAGACTTACTTTAGGGGGTAACGTTTATGTTTAATAAAAAACCAAAAACCGAGCAGGTACAACAAAACGACGAATATCAAAGCAAAATGAAGGTTTTGTGGATATACACATCTCTTTTTTGCTTGTTTGCACTTGTTTTGATACTCTTATCATCATTTATTCAAAGTAAAATCGACAAGCGCGCCGAATACTACCAAGACCAGTACGAAAGCGCGCAAACAACTGCAAAATCAACAATTAAAAACATTAAAGACGAAAACAACGCATTAAAAGCAGATATTGAAGTTTATAAGAAAAAGGCAGAAGATGCCCAAACCTCTTTAGATAACAGCCAGCAAAGCCTTGATTTTGCCAATAAAGTAATCGAAAACGCACAGTATGTTATCGATGCTCAAACAAGCGTTTTCTTTCACAAAAACAAAGAGGCTAAAGAAACACTTAAATTGGTAGATACACAGTACCTTACCGAAGAGATGCTTAAAACCTACGAAAGCCTTGCAAAAAGAGTAGGTTTATGAAAAAAGTAACAATATATTCCGACGGCGCGTGTAGCGGTAACCCCGGTCCAGGCGGTTTTGGTACAGTGCTTGTTTATAACGGAAAAGAAAAAGAGATTAGTGAAGGCTTTGAAGAAACCACAAATAACCGTATGGAGCTTTTAGCCGCCATACGCGGTCTTGAGTGCTTAAAAGAACCGTGCGAGGTTACTATTGTAAGCGACTCTAAATATTTGTGCGATGCTATTAATAAGGGATGGCTTGAAAACTGGAAGCAAAAGGGCTGGAAAAAGGCAGATAAAAAGCCTGTGTTAAACGTTGAGCTGTGGCAGCAGCTCGATAGTTTGCTAAAAACCCACAAAGTAAGCTTTGAGTGGATAAAAGGCCATAACGGACATAAATATAACGAACGCTGCGACGCACTCGCAGTAAACGAATATCAAAGGTTTTTGAAAGGAAGTAAGTAGTTTTGGAAAAACAATTTGTATATGCCGATAACGCCGCAACAACAAAAGTGCGCCCTGAAGTATTTGCAAAAATGCTGCCGCATTTTGTTGAACATTACGGCAACCCGTCAAGTATTTACTCGGTTGGTCGCGAAAGCGCAGTTGCTGTTGCAAAATCACGTGAAACAATTGCAAACTGCCTTGGTTGTCAGCCGAACGAAATATATTTCACATCAGGCGGCAGCGAAAGCGATAACCTTGCAATTCGCGGCATTGCCGCTCGCAAAGGCAAGGGCCATATTATAACAACCAAGATAGAGCACCACGCAGTACTCCACACAGTACAAGAGCTTGAAAAACAAGGCTTTAGCGCAACCTATCTTGATGTTGACAAAGACGGCATCGTATCGGTAGACGACGTTAAAAACGCAATCACCGACGACACCATCTTAATAACAGTTATGGCGGCAAACAACGAAATCGGCACAATTCAGCCGATTGCCGAGATTGGCGCTATTGCAAAAGAAAAGAAAATTCCGTTTCATACCGACGCGGTACAGGCAGTAGGTCATATTCCGATTAACGTTAAAGAAATGAATATTGATATGCTGTCACTTTCGGCACACAAGTTTGGCGGACCAAAAGGCACAGGCGTGCTTTACGTAAGACGCGGTCTTGTGTTTAAGCCCCTTATAACAGGCGGTGCACAAGAAAAGAACAAACGCGCAGGTACCGAAAATATCCCCGGCATTATCGGTTGCGCCGAGGCTTTAAAACTCGCTATTGACGAAATGCCAGGCGAGTCGGCAAGACTTACAAAAATGCGCGACCGCTTAATAAACGGCATACTCGAAACAATTCCTTATACCCGCTTAAACGGCTCGGCTACAAACCGCCTGCCCGGCAACGTAAACATATCGGTTGAATACATCGAGGGCGAAGCGCTTATTCTTATGCTCGACTTTAACGGCATTTGCGCATCAAGCGGCTCGGCTTGTACAACAGGCTCGCTCGACCCGTCACACGTGCTTTTGTCACTCGGGCTTACTCACGAGGTTGCTCACGGCTCGCTCCGTTTGTCACTCGGTCACGATAACACCGAAAAAGACGTTGACTATATTTTGGAAGTTTTACCAAAAGTTGTAAATAGACTGCGTGATATGTCACCGGTTTGGGAATTAAGACCACGCTAAAGGAGAATAAAATGTACACAGAAAAAGTAATGGACCATTTTTCAAACCCGCGTAATGTGGGCGAAATTGAAAACGCAGACGGTGTTGGCGAGGTAGGCAACGCTAAATGCGGTGATATAATGAGAATGTATTTAAAAATTGAAGGCGACACAATCGCTGATGTAAAATTTAAAACATTTGGCTGCGGTGCCGCTATTGCAACATCGTCAATGGCAACCGAGCTTATTAAAGGCAAAAAAATCGAAGACGCTTTAAAGCTTACAAACAAAGCAGTTATCGAGGCTCTTGACGGACTTCCGCCCGTAAAAGTACACTGCTCGGTTCTTGCTGAAGAAGCTGTTAAAGCCGCTATTAAAGACTACTACGAAAAAAACGGCATTGAGCATAACATTGAGGTTGGCGGATGTTCAAGCTGTTGTTCAAGCTGCGAAAAATAAATGAAAGTTTTATGTATTGGTGATGTTGTTGCCGACGAGGGTGTTGAATATCTTTTAAAGATGTTACCGCGCTTAAAACGGCAATACACACCCGATTTGATAATTGTAAACGGTGAAAACTCGGCAACCTATAACGGCATTGATAAATACGCCTACGACAGTATTATAAATGCAGGCGCCGACGTTGTTACAGGCGGCAACCACTCGTTTCAGCGAGGGGACGCCGAAGACTTACACCAAAACGAAAAACGTCTGCTTGCGCCTGCAAACATCAAAAAGTTTGATAGCGCAAACGGTAAAATAATATTAGATTTTTGCCGCACACAAGTATGCGTTATAAACCTTTCGGGAACGCTTTTTGTAAACGACGCCGACAACCCATTTGAAGCAGTTGATACACTGCTCGAAAGCGACTGCATTAACATAATCGACTTTCATGCTGAAGCAACAAGTGAAAAACGCGCGCTCGGCTTTTATGTTGACGGCAAGGCATCGCTTGTTTTTGGAACGCATACCCATGTTCAGACAAACGATGCACAGGTGTTAAAAGCGGGCACAGGGTATATAACCGATATAGGTATGACGGGCGTAAAGCACTCGGTACTTGGTAAAGATAAAGACGTTGCAACAAACAATTTCAGGTTTCCTGATAGCCGAAAACCGATACAAAACGCAAAAGGCGAGTGTATGCTTTGCGGAATTTATGCCGAAATTGACGATTTTTCAAAAAAATGCAATTTAATCGAGACTGTTTATATTGACAATTAAATAATATTGTGATAATATAAGTAGCACGCTGGTGTGGCGGAACTGGCAGACGCCCGGGACTTAAAATCCTGTGTGAAAGTAAGTAGCGTGCGGGTTCAACTCCCGTTTCCACTACCATGAAAGGAGTAGTGACCCTTTCAATTCTTCCAAGAATGACACCTGGAAAGACAGGCGAGTGATAGATTGGCTTCTGACCCCTCTGGTCTATCACTCGATAGGGGTCAGCAACATTTGCAACTATTGAGGTTATCGTCGGTTCAACTCCGACTAGTTGTACTATTCCGCATTATATCGCGGTGCGGAAAAATAGGTAGGTATTGCCTGCCGAGTGATAAGCCGTGAGAAAGTCACGGATCGCGGATGAAACAACCTGCGAAAGTGGTTTATCAATACGTTGAGATAGGTAGTACACAATTGAAAAATTTGGTGCAAGATCAGTTCAACTCTGGTCCTCAACAAGGTCAGTGTATACGTCCAGACCGTAACAAGACGTAGGACAGCTGGATAGACAGCCGAGACAAACTGTTCTTCAACTTTCTGAGTTTGTCTCGATAGAGGGGTATCGCCAAGCGGTAAGGCATAGGACTTTGACTCCTATATTCGCAAGTTCAAATCTTGCTACCCCTGCTAATTATGTCGAGATAGTCCAAAGGTAGAGACACTGCGGGTACCTATAAAACAGTGTCAGCACAATGTAGGTTCGATTCCTACTCTCGACACCAGCACTCGGATAGTCATCGCGAGTATAAAGCTTGAAACTAGCCAGGAAGAAGTGTTGACCGACTTAGAAGTTCATCGTCAAGAACGCGCTTTACTGAAGTCGTGATAAATCAGAGGTAACTATAATCTGCGGCCACAGATAGAATAGTGGGGCTACCAAAATGCCACGTGCAATGTTTCCATAGCTCAGCTGGTAGAGCACATGACTTTTAATCATGGGGTCGAGAGTTCGAATCTCTCTGGAGACACCATTATGGCTCCATAGTCAAGTTGGTTAAGACACGACCCTTTCAAGGTTGAGACAGGAGTTCAAACCTCCTTGGAGTCACCAGGTAGTTACGTTGAACAAATGTAGGGCTCTACACATCAAAAGCCTGTATAAGTAGTTGCTCTGACTTTAAGGAGTATTTAACAATATCTTGGAGAACATTATGGAAATTCGTACTTCAATTGATATACCTCATCATTACGAAATTTA
>JAZNXL010000067.1:0-2248 GCA_045593905.1 Eubacteriales bacterium | reverse complement strand
CTGTGCTGTATCAGCTTTCTTACCGCAGACACCAGCTGCACCTGTACAAGCCTTGCAACCTGCGGTCTGTTCGCACTGAAAGCAAAACATTATCATTCCCTCCGTTAATCAATAATTCTTCCGTCTGTAGAAATAGTAACTACTCTCCAAGGAATAAATTTTCCGCTTGCCTGTAAAGCTTGTTTAACTGAGTGTTCAATACCACCGCAACACGGAACTTCCATGCGCACAATGGTAACGCTTTTGATGTTATTGTTAGCAATAATAGCAGTAAGCTTTTCTGTATAATCAACACTGTCGAGTTTTGGACATCCAATAAGCGTGATGTGGTTTTTTATAAACTCGTTATGGAAGTTTCCGTACGCAAAAGCCGTACAATCTGCTGCAACCAAAAGATTTGCTCCGTTAAAATACGGTGCATTTACAGAAACCAATTTAATTTGAACAGGCCACTGTGAGAGCTTACTTGTAATGGGCGCAGGGATATTATCTATATCACAGGCATCTCTACTAATCTTTTTTGAATGTGTACCGGGGCAGCCGCATGGTAAGGGCTGTTTTTGTTGTTTTGCCTTAAGAACAGCCGCCTCATTGTATGCGGGCGCTTCTCTTTCTTCAAAGGTAATAGCACCTGTGGGGCAAGCAGGCAAGCAATCACCAAGACCATCACAGTAATCTTCACGTGTGAGTTTTGCTTTGCCATTGATAATTTCAATGGCGCCTTCGTGACAGGCAGTAGCACAAGCACCGCAACCGTTACATTTTTCTTCATCTATTTTAATTATTTTTCTAAGCATTGCTTTGCTCCTCTCTTGATTTTTCAGGTTTATTATATTACAATAAAAACAACAAATCGGTTGTTTTTACAACAGAAAGCGATATTTTATGAAAAAATATATTTCAATTTTAAAAAGAACTAAAATGTTTTCAGGAGTTAGTGAGCAAGAAATTAACTCGTTGCTTTGTTGTCTTGGCGCAAAGCTTAAAACTTATAAAAAAGGTGAATATATTTTAAAACAAGGAGAATATCTATCGGATATTATTGTTTTAGTCAAAGGCAATTTACTTGTTCAAAAAGATGATTATTGGGGTAATCGTACCATATTGAATATAATAACAGTTGGGCAGATGTTTGGTGAAGCTTATGTTGCACCCGAGAGCTGTGCACTGCTCAATGATGTAGTTGCTATTGAAGATAGCGATGTTATATTTTTTAATGTTAAAAGAATACTAACTACCTGCTCTTCTGCCTGCTTGTTCCACACACTGATTGTTAAGAATTTGTTTTTTGCAATATCTGAAAAAAACAGAAACCTCGTGCAAAAACTATCACACATATCAAAGCGAACAACGAGGGAAAAACTGATTTCGTATTTATCAGAGCAGGCAAAAAAGCAAAATAGTTGTTATTTTACTATTCCGTTTAACCGTCAGCAGCTTGCCGATTTTTTATCGGTCGACCGAAGCGCGATGTCAAATGAACTGTGTAAGATGCGTGATGCGGGTCTACTTGAGTTTGATAAAAACTCATTTAAATTATTATAGAAAATAAAAGTACCGAGAAAATTTCTCGGTACTTTTTGGCACCCCCTGCGAGAATCGAACTCACAACTAACCCTTAGGAGATACAAAAGGAAACATAAGCAGTATCCCTCATAATACCTAAAAATCCCCTGTTGTCAGGGGATTTTTAAGGTTAAAGCATTATCTTGTGTTACGCCGTTACCGCTAATATTATGTTATTTTAAGTCGTCCGATTAGCAAGCAATTAGCAAAAGCTATAATTTTAGGGTGGTGATAATAGGCGTGTATTATGTTGTGGTGTTATCGCTAATATTAAGCTGTACTTGCTTTGGAAATTTATATTGTCTTTCACTCAACCTTATATTTCATACACGGTCTGCCGCCGGTTTCGTAATTCATTTCACTGACCACTCTACCCGATTCGGCAAGATAGTTCATATATCTGCGCACAGTTACGCCCGTAAGATTTACTTTTTCGGCAATCTCATCGCCGGTAAACCAAATGCTTTTATTGGCTTTTAGATATTCCATAATAAGTTCAAGCGTTTTTTCTTGAATACCTTTTGGAAAAAGGTCATCGCTTTTTTTGCGGGAATTGTCGATAATATGGTCAATGTTTTTTTGGTTTAATGTTTCAATATCCTTGAGCGCATTGTTTTGTGCTATATATTTTTCAAGAGCCATTTGAAAGCGGTCAAAGGTAAAGGGCTTTACAAGATAATCC
>JAZNXL010000066.1:0-3461 GCA_045593905.1 Eubacteriales bacterium | reverse complement strand
CAACATTTAACAAATGTATATTTAGTGTTGCTTGTTTTGTAAATTTTATTTATCTTTGTAAAAACTTACGAAAATGGAGGGAAAACTGCGTATTTTGATGCAAAGTGAGAATTTAACAGCGAGCAGACTTGCAGAAATTCTCGAAGTAAAGCCGGCTGCCATATCTCATATTCTGAGTGGGCGAAATAAACCGAGTTTTGAATTGTTGTGTAAAATTGTAAATCGATTCCCTCAAATCAACCCTTACTGGTTGCTCGGCGATGCGAAGGAGATGCGCAATGCTAATGCTCAGAATTCGACATCGAACACTCAGGTTACAGAATCCGGAACACTCTTTGATTTGCAAAACGCGACAACAGACAAAAGCGACAATTCGAACATATCACAAAAATCTCAAGCTGCCGCGACTGCGAACTTTATCCGTTCCGACATAGAGAAGATTATTATCATCTATCGCGACCAAACATTCGAGGAGTTGCACCCAAAGAAGAATTTATGATGGTACGATTAATATTGTAAAAATATAGGGTAGTCACAACTACCCTATATTTTTATACCTTATTATATAAAGAGATACTATTTAGCGCCCATTTTCGACTAAAAATCGAGCACCATTATTCAATCAAATAAAAATATGCGATTCTCAAAGAGTTAATAAAGTCCGCTTTGACTATCTATCATACTGATAATCAAAGAAATGTCAACTATTAAGTAAGGATATAAAAACTTTTTCAAATATCTATAAATCGACATTTCGCATCAAACTTTTCAAATTATTTTTATCTTTGTAGCAGAAAACAAAAAGAGTGATAAAGAGAATACAGATTGCAACACGCTCAAATCATACATCTATATTGCATCTCCCCTCTCTACCCTCTTTTTTACACCTACGGAATAATATGTATACTAAGTTAGTAAAATAATCAATAAAAACAAAAGGGAAAAACGCTCTACATCGCATTGTAGGGCGCTTTTTTATTGTTATTCGATATGTGGTTGATATTTACATTTGTAAACTTTTTTAGATATCAACGCATAAGGCATACGGCATGTATGCCCCTTTGTTGGTGCAGTGTGAGGCTCGGACCTGCACCCTAAATACCGCTAATTTCGGGAGCCATGTCCAAGAGCCAACGCCCCCGCTTTTCCGGATACGCTTGTCGGTTGGATAGTAGCCAAATTCGGCAAGTTTGGCGCAAAGTTTTTCAGTACTTTGCCACTTGCACCACTTGGCAATTTGCACAACCTTTTCTCTTTGCGCTATTTGTGCCAATGTTGGCTCCTTGTGGTATTTGAGCGATTGTTGGCGGGTTGAATTATGGCGGTGCCGGTTACGCTTGCGCATTTTAACAAAATAAGTCATATTGTAGCAATAATTTGGTTTAGGTAAGCAAAGTTAAATAATTGAACGCAAAAGCATTACAAAATCATAACATTTCGCACGATGTTTTACGCTGTCGCTGTGACAACCTCAACAGGCGGGGCAATTTTTTTGTCGGGTAAGGCGCCCGCAGGGCGCAACAGGCGAGGCGGGGACGGAGCGCCGACAGGCAAGGGCATAGGCGCTCCGCCCGCTGTGCCAACGGCACAGCGCCCCGACTACGCCCCCGACAAAAGATAGGAGGCGGGCCACATGGGGGGACTGCGCCCGCCCCGCATCGTGGGGCGTGGCGGAATAGGCCCACCATGTGGGCCGACAGCCCCTGCGGGGGGCGCCACCTTTGCCACGCATACACGCAAGGGCGGGGGCAACGCCACCGCTTGTTATACCCTTGCGGGTTTGCGGGGCAATTTGCGTGTTCGCACCCCGACAGGGGTACCGCTTTTTGGGTGGGGTTGGGGGCGCCCCCCGCTACGGAACGAGAGCCAACAACAACGGACAACCACAACTCGCAGAACTATGCGCAGTCGGACCTCGTAACATAGCGGGGAAAAGGCGGGGCCTGTGTGGCGGGGCTAACTCCCGCCACACTATTGCGTGTTTTTTCGCTGCACAGCACCAAGCGGGGCAACTTGACACTTAGTATGCAATAAGATAGTGCGGGCGTGTAAATAAGCCTCGTTTTTTTGGGGTGGCAACATGGAGGCACCACAAAAAACGAGGACCCGAAGGGGAAAAGATGATGCGGACAACCCGCCAAAGTCGCCCGCATCTGCGCAAATATGAACTTTCACATAAAATGTGCGATACAAATATACTACTATTGTTTGAGTTTTGCAATACGATTGTCCATTCGTTCCATTTTGGCGGTCCATTCTTGGCGGTCTGCATCGGTCAAAATGATATCCTCTAAATCATATTCGATAGGTTTGTTTTTTCGTTCTATTCGCTCTATTGGTTGGTAGGCTTGTTGTCCTGCCTTTAACCTTCCGTAAATATAGGCATTGAATTTGATAAAGCCCGCACGACAAGCACGATAGTATAGGCTTGCTTGTTTGTCGGAATTGCCACCGTATAAATGGCGCACCTTTTTGATATCGGGCGGGGTTTGCTTTTCGGCTTTGGGGCGGTTGTAGTGGCCCCATGATTGAACGGCACGCATACCATTGACAGCAAAGCAATCGGAGATAATGTGGGTACGATTTGAGGGGTTGAGGGATAGTTGGTTGTAGTTGTCAAATATACAATTGTCGGTACAAACGATGCGACAAGCGGCGCCAAATTGTAGGGATATAAAACCATGTTGAGTGGCGTAGTATTCGAGCCTAAACGGCATAGACAAGTAACAATCCTCAATAATGTAGTGCGCATCTTTGCGGATATGGCGGTTTGAACTATCCCAATAATTGGAGTATTTATCGGGCATTTTCGGCATTGCCTTTGTAGCGTTGCTGACTTTGTTAAATTGCACCGAGAGGGTGTGTGGGTATTGGTTTGTGCGTTTGCACCATTGCCGGCAGATGTACTCTAAAACTTGGGCGTTGTTGCAACCGACTTTGATATTTGCAGAGTACCACCCGCCACCGAGAGGGGCGACACCGAAGGCACGACAGCCGACAGCGCAGGGCAAATCGTCTTGCCGTTGGCGGTATCGGACATCGGCATTTATAATTTTGCGGAAGGTGTCCGAGAGGGTTTGAATATAGGCGGGAATTTGGTCGGCACGCAATTTTACATTTGTAAAAAGTTCGGCAAGGAAATAGTATTTGTCGAAGTGGTAAAAAAATTTTCCTTGTTGGTGTCCGAAAGGCTTTTTGTTGCGTAATAACTGAGTAAAAGTTGTGCCAAAATTAGACGCATCATTGAAGGTTGTTTTTTTTGTCATAGTTTGCGCATTTTGGTTGCTAAAATTTTGAGCGATAAACAATTGGCGGTATCGCTCAAAGTTTGTATTTTTGTGTGTTCCACCCTGCGGGTGTGTAATATGTATATTATGTTAAATTATATTTGTAAATAATTGTATATGAATAGATTAAGGCTAATACTAACGATTTTTATACTAACGATATTATTTAATGGC
>JAZNXL010000065.1:0-4853 GCA_045593905.1 Eubacteriales bacterium | reverse complement strand
GGTTCGAATCCACCCGCTCCCACCAAATAAAAATACCACCCAATCGGGTGGTATTTTTATTTGAATAGGAATAAGTTGTGGATTCGAAGGGTCGGTAGTGAATAACAGTCCGGTGGACTGTTAGAGCCGACCCCGGCCCGAGTAGCAACGAGGGCGAATCCACCCGCTCCCACCAAATAAAAATACCACCCAATCGGGTGGTATTTTTATTTGAATAGGAATAAGTTGTAGATTTGAAGAGTAGCAACGAGGGCGAATCGACCCGCCCCACTAAATTAAACTTTTGCAACGTCAAATAATAAAAACAAGCACCTGATTTATCAGGTGCTTTAGTTTATGTAGGACTGCCCTCAACGAAAGTATGGGGGTCAAATGACGGTATTTGTGTTGCGTGTTCGTTCGACCTGCTTTCTTCGTACCAATCAGAGTTTGCATAGCCAACAACAGTCGAAACTGCTGCCCACACTCCGTTTTGTTTTGATACAACTGTTTTATAAATAGGATAAACGGGATAACCGAGCGGAACGGTAGGCTTACCGCTTGCCGTGTTATTGCCAAAAATACCAACAGAACCACGCTCACCAAGATATACGCCTGTTGTAAATAGATAATACTCATTATCGATTACAAACCGTATTAAAAACTGTAAGTTTGATGCGCTGAGTCCAAAAATTTCATTCAGTTCATCGCTTTGTGTAAATGAGCGGGATGCGTTAAGGCCATGTTCACTATAATTGATTATGTTATCAATTAACGATAAATGGTCTTGCCCCACCTCATCGTCAGTTGGTAAGTCAGCTGAGCCATCCCAAAAGAAATCTCCCATCGATACATAAAGATTGTGTATAGTATCATCGGCAGGGGCTGTAGAGTAGTACCATACCGAATAAACTCCGCCTGTGAATACAATAATGAGTACAAGAAAAATTAAACTAAGTTTTTTCATAGTTTTTTTCCTTAACATTATTATTATATTAAAAAACTTTATTTATTGTTTTTCAATACATTATTACTTTATTCTTGATAGTTTTAAAATAATGTGTTAACATTTATTAAAATATGCAGTCGCAGGATGAATTACTACGTTAACACACATATACTGTTAAGTTCTTGTAATCATTAAAATGTACACTCCCGCTATTAGACCACGCTTTATACTTAATTAAGAGGTAATTATGAAATTATTAATCATTAGACACGCCGACCCCGACTATACAATTGACTCTTTAACCGAAACAGGCCATAAGGAAGCCGAACTATTGTCGCAAATGCTTTCAAAACAAGATATTAAAGAATTTTATGTTTCTCCACTCGGCAGAGCAAAAAAGACTGCCGAATACACTCTCACAAAAATGGGAAGAACAGCTATTGAGTGCGATTGGTTGCAAGAGTTTCCTGCAAAAATTATAAAGCCCCACCGTGAAAAAGAGGGCGTTACTTGGGACTGGTTACCCAGTGACTGGACAAAGGTTGATAACTTTTATAGTTATGAAAACTGGGCCGATGTTGAAATAATGAAAACCGGCAATGTTTTACAACATTATAATTATGTTGTGACCGAGTTTGATAAAGTTTTAAAAAAGCACGGATATGAGCGTTCAGGCAGATGCTATAAAGCTGTCAAGCCCAACAACGACACCATCGCATTTTTTTGCCACTTTGGTTTAGAGTGTGTATTACTTAGCCATTTAATGTGCGTATCACCGATGGTACTATGGCACAGCACCTGCGCACTTCCCTCTTCTGTTACAACAGTAATAACTGAAGAAAGAAGAAAAGGCGTAGCGTCATTCAGAGTCAATGGCTTTGGCGATGTATCTCATCTTTATGCCAAAGGTGAAAGTCCTTCGTTTTCAGCACGTTTTTGCGAAACTTTTGAAAACGATGAACGTCACGATTGATTTAATGACATAATAAAATGATAAATGTCAATAAACTTGATTGAATTTTGTTTTTTAAAAATATAAAATTATTTATTGAAAAGGTTAACAATTGGTAATATAATTTTTTAAAATAAATTAAGGAGAATACAAATGACTAATTATGTACCGTTTTTAGTAATGGGCGCAGCAATACTTGCTTTGGTATTTGCTGCATACAATTATTTTTCGGTTAAACGTTTGCCCGAAGGCACCGAGCTTATGGCAAATATTTCTGCAAAAATAAGAAAAGGCGCAATGGCATACCTCAAACGTCAGTACAGAACCGTTGTAATTTTCTTTGCTGTAATAGTTGTTTTATTAACTATTCTTGCAGCATTAGGTTTAATTTCGGCGTTTGTACCTGTTGCATTTTTAACAGGCGGACTTTTCTCAGGGCTTTCAGGCTACATAGGTATGAAAATATCAACCTATGCAAACTCAAGAACGGCTAACGGCGCAAGAGAAGGTCTTAATAAAGGCTTAAAAATTGCTTTTTCGTCTGGTATGGTTACAGGTCTTACCGTTGTTGGACTTGGCTTGTTTGACATTAGCTTTTGGTTTATTCTTTTAAAGTTTGTATTTAATCTTCCTATTGAAGAACTCACATCGACAATGCTCACATTTGGTATGGGCGCAAGCTCAATGGCTCTTTTTGCCAGAGTTGGCGGCGGTATCTTTACAAAAGCTGCTGACGTTGGTGCTGACCTTGTTGGTAAGGTTGAAGCAGGTATTCCCGAAGATGACCCCAGAAATCCCGCTTGTATTGCCGATAACGTTGGTGACAACGTAGGCGACGTTGCAGGTATGGGCGCTGACCTTTACGAATCATACGTAGGTTCAATTATTTCAAGCGGTGCACTTGCAATTTCTGCAGGCTATGGCTTTAAGGGCGTATTACTCCCCATGTCAATTGCCGCACTTGGAATTATCGCTTCAATAATTTCTTCTTTCTTTGTTTCAACTAAAGAGGGCGCTAATCAAAAACAACTTCTTTCTTCACTTAGAAAAGGAACATATTCAGCCGCAGTTATTTCGGCAATAGCAAGCTTTGTGCTAATAATATTATTAATGCCCGACAAGCTTGGCTTAATCGGCGCAGTAATTTCAGGTCTTTTAGCAGGCGTTTTAATCGGTTACTTTACCGAGTACTATACATCAGACTCATACAAACCTACACAAAAGCTTTCAAAATCAAGTGAAACAGGTACTGCTACAATCATAATTGACGGTATCGCGCTTGGTATGAACTCAACTGCAATTCCTGTAATTGTTGTTGCAGTTTCAATTATTTTAAGCTATTTATTTGCAGGCGGCGCAGCTTCATTTAACAGCGGTCTTTACGGTGTTGGTCTTTCAGCTGTTGGTATGCTTTCAACACTTGGTATAACTCTTGCTACTGACGCTTACGGCCCAATCGCTGACAATGCCGGCGGTATTGCTCAAATGAGCGGCCTACCTGAAGAAGTAAGACAAAGAACTGACGCGCTCGACTCGCTCGGTAACACTACTGCAGCCACAGGTAAAGGCTTTGCAATTGGTTCAGCAGCACTTACCGCTCTTGCATTAATTGTTTCATATACCGATGAAATAACCGCACTTGACCCAACAGCGCTTAACTTAAGCATAACAAACCCTGCTATTTTAATCGGCTTGTTTATAGGTGCGATGCTCCCCTTCCTTTTCTCTGCATACACAATGCAGGCAGTTGGTCGCGCAGCACAAAAAATTGTTTTAGAAGTTAGACGTCAATTTAAAGAAATCCCCGGACTTTTAGACGGTAAGGCAGAAGCTGATTATGCTACTTGCGTTGATATTTGCACAAAATCTTCGCTTAAAGAAATGATTTTACCCGCTGCACTCGGCGTTGTATCACCGATTGTTGTTGGACTTGTACTTGGCTGCAACGGTGTAATCGGACTTTTAGCAGGTGCTCTTGTTTCAGGCTTTGCTCTTGCAATCATGATGTCCAACTCAGGCGGTGCTTGGGATAACGCTAAAAAGTATATCGAAGCAGGTCACTCTGGCGGCAAGGGTTCAGAAGACCACAAAGCTGCTGTTGTTGGCGACACTGTAGGCGACCCGTTTAAAGACACCGCAGGTCCTTCGGTTAACATCTTAATAAAGCTTTTATCAATGGTTTCAATCGTGTTTGCAAGCTTAATTGTTACTTTTGGCGGACTCGGTTTGTTCTAATAAAAAAACTCTCGCAATTAATTTTGCGAGAGTTTTTTTACTATTTCATTAATACACTTTTCGGCGGTTTTGTTATTGCAGTCTATTGTAATGTTTGCATACTTTTTATAAAGTGGAGCACGTTCAATATACAAATCGATTAGGTCGGCTCCCTCTTTCATTGCTATACCGCGCGTTTTGATGTTTTTAATTCTTTTTTTAAGTTTAAGTGGATGTATATTTAAATAGATTACAGTAGCGTTTTGCGATAAATTTTGCATTGCTTCTTTGCCATAAACGGCGCTTCCGCCGGTTGCAATCACAGTGTTGTCGCATTTAATTTTCGAAAGGCAGCTGTTTTCTATATCTTTAAATTGTTCAAGCCCGTAGTTTGATATTATTTCGCAAAGACTTGCCGAGTACTCTTTTTGTATTACAAGGTCAGTATCAACAAAGTCCATAAGTAGTGACTTTGCAAGTAAAACGCCTATGGTACTTTTGCCGCAACCAGGCATACCAATTAAAACAATATTCATTGCATTCTCCTAAGAAAGTTTTGAATAATTCTAACATAAAATTATTTTTTATACAATATAATTTTTCTATTGACAAACTAATTTTTTTAAAGTATACTTTAAAAGTCGCTGGTGTGGCTCAATGGCAGAGCAGCTGATTTGTAATCAGCAGGTTGTTGGTTCGACTCCGATCACCAGCTCCATATAGTGGGAGTGTTCCCGAGCGGCCAAAGGGGGCAGACTG
>JAZNXL010000064.1:0-3408 GCA_045593905.1 Eubacteriales bacterium | reverse complement strand
TTCACATACTGCAGATTCTAGCATAGCAACCTCGTCAATGTCGGGGAGTCCTACGTTAACGTCAAGTATATGAACGCCTTTTTCTTGCTGATTTACACCTTCTGCGAGGATATAATCAATATCATTTTCAAGCAGAGCCTGTTTAAAACGTTTTTTACCTGTGGGATTTATTCGTTCGCCAATGAGAATAGGGGATTCGCCAAACTTTACCGCGTGTGAGTATGATGACACAACGGTTAGGCTTTTCTTGGTAAGGGATGCTGGTCGAATGTTGGCTGTTTTGTCAGTTAATGCCTTTATGTATTCGGGCGTGGTACCACAACAACCGCCACATACGCGAACACCCATTTTGACAATATCGGTAAGCTCGTCCGCAAATTCTTGTGGGGTAATATCAAAAACAGTTTTGCCATCAACCGATTTTGGCAGTCCTGCATTTGGTTTTAAAATTACGGGAATAGACGCGTTTTTAAGCAACTCTTCGGCAACAACGCGTAATTGACGAGGGCCTAAAGAGCAGTTAGCACCTAAAGCATCGGCGCCCATACCTTCAATTAGAGCAACCATTGCGGCAGGAGTAGCGCCTGTCATAAGCTTGCCGTCTTGCCCATAAGCGTTAGAAACAATAACGGGTAAATCGCAGTTTTCTTTAACTGCAAGAAGCGCCGCCTTTGTTTCGTAAGAGTCGTTCATTGTTTCAATTATTACAAGGTCGGCACCGTATTTTGCACCAAGCTTTACTGTTTTGGCAAAAAACGATACTGCATCTTCAAAATCAAGGTCGCCAAGTGGTTTAAGCAGTTTTCCTGTAGGGCCGATATCAAGCGCAACGAATTTGTTTTGCGGCGCTTTACTATTTATAATTGCATTTTTTGCATTGGTAATTGCAGCTTTAACTATTTGATCAAGTTGTACTTCATCAAATTTGAGTGAGTTAGCGCCGAAAGTGTTTGTGCAGACAACATTGCTACCTGCATTAAAATAATCGGTATGAATTTTTGTTATTATTTCGGGGTGGGTAAGATTCCACAATTCGGGCAGTTCACCGGGCTTTAGTCCATTTGCTTGCAAAAGGGTACCCATACCGCCGTCAAGATAAACAATATTGTTTTGTAGATATTCCTTAAAATTCATATTATACCTCTTGCATTCCTATAAAAGCAGTGACCGATTTTGTCGGTGACATAAGTAGACTGTCATTTAACGTAAGTCCAATGTTTTTTGGTAGGTTAAGCAGTGAAAAGACTTGTTTTTGTGTATCTAGCGGTAAATCACCATATCCTGCGCTAAAACGTGGTTTAAGTGGTGTTTTGAGCGTATTTTGTATATCGTTACAAAAAGCATCGCACAGTGACTCAATACGCTCTGCGCCGAAGGCTTGAAGCATTAAAGCCTTTGCAGGTGAGATGTGAGAATATTTTGTAATAATGCGGTCAATACCTATACCAATTGTGGCACCAAAAATTATTACGCTGTTACAACCCGAAAGATTTGTAGCAAGATTTTTTGATTGAACATCAAATACTCCAAAGTCGCATAAATCACCATTAGTTTTAACAGGTAATTCACAGTAGCAAACTTTGTATGTAATGCAGTTTATTGCCTCGTTTATACACTCGTTTAAAAGTTTGATTGTATTATCGTCAGCAATTCCGCCGGCATACCGCAGTATTTCTTTTTCATTAATGGGCGGCGCCGAGTAAGTTTTGGTTAAAATTGTTTCGTTCATTTTTTAATTATATCAGACAAATTATCTTGAATTTTTGCTGCGACGTCGGGTTTGTTCATTGAGTAAACGTGAACGTTTGTGATACCGTTTGCGTATAGGTCGATAATTTGATCGGTAGCGTAGGCAATACCTGCTTGTTTCATTGCATCGGGGTTATAACCAAATTTATCTACTAAACTTTTAAAACGCTGTGGCATAAATGAGCCTGAAAGTTTAATAGAACGTTCAACCTGATTAGCGTTTGTAATAGGCATAACGCCCGGTATTACAGGGACGGTGATTCCGGCCTCACGTATTTTGTATAAAAAGTTATAAAGAAGATTGTTATCAAAAAACATCTGTGTTGTTAAAAAATCAACACCCGCGTCAACTTTTTCTTTAAGACGTTTAATATCGTCTTTTTGCGTTGCGCTTTCGGGATGAATTTCTGGGTAGCATGCAGCACCGATGCAAAAATCTTGGTTTGCCGATTTTAATTCGTATATCAGGTCAATTGCATATTTATAATCCCAGGTTGTACGGTCGGAATTTTTTAAGGAATCGGGTATATCACCGCGAAGAGCCATAATATTTTGTATACCTGCAGCTTTGATTTCGTCTATCTTTTGTTTTACAGTGGTGCGAGTCGACGAAACACAGGTAAGGTGAGCCAGTGTTGGCACACCGTAAAGAGATTTAATGTTTTTGGCAATATCAAGCGTATATTGGCTTGTACCTCCACCGGCGCCATATGTAACGCTCATAAAAGCAGGGCGCAGCTTTGCAATTTCTTCGGTAGCGGATTTTACGCTTTCAAAGGTTGTTTCACTTTTGGGCGGAAAAACCTCGAAAGAAAGAGAAGGTTTATTTTGATTTAATAAATCAATGATTTTCATACAAATATCCTTTAAAATTTTATTATTTAAACATTTCGGTAGATAGATAGCGGTCACCCGTGTCGGGGAGAAGTACAACTATTGTTTTGCCATTGTTTTCGTCACGTTTTGCAACCTCTATCGCAGCCGATAATGCCGCGCCGGACGAAATACCAACAAGTACACCCTCGGCTTTACCGATAAGCCTACCGCTTTCAAAAGCATCTTCGTCGGTTACGGTTATAATTTCGTCATAGATATCGGTATTTAATACTTCGGGTACAAAATTAGCGCCAATGCCTTGAATTTTATGTGGTGCTGCTGTACCGCTTGATAACAGTGGGGAAGACGCAGGCTCAACTGCGATAACCTTTATATCAGGATTTTTTGATTTAAGATACTCGCCCGTGCCTGTTATGGTACCACCAGTGCCAACACCTGCTACAAAAACATCAACCTTGCCGTCAGTATCACGATATATTTCGGGTCCTGTGGTGTCAAAGTGTGCCTTTGGATTGGCAGGGTTTACAAATTGACCTGCAATAATGCTGTTGGGTATTTCTGCTTTTAGCTGTTCTGCCTTTTTAATTGCGCCCGACATGCCCTTTGCGCCTTCTGTCAGTACAAGCTCAGCGCCGTATGCTCTCATAAGCTGTTGACGCTCTACCGACATACTGTCGGGCATAACAATTATTACACGATAGCCACGCGCAGCACCTACGCACGCAAGACCGATACCGGTGTTTCCGCTTGTGGGTTCTATTATTACCGAGTCAGGTTTAAAGTCGGAGGCCAAGCGGTCTTAGGAAGACAAGTTGCCCCCCC
>JAZNXL010000063.1:0-45838 GCA_045593905.1 Eubacteriales bacterium | reverse complement strand
ATTGCTATCATATCTTCCCCTATATATAAACAAACGAGTATACCGATTTGTGACAAAAAATTTTAAAAATATTTAAAAAAGAGGTCTTATGACCTCTTTTTTATTATTGCTTTTTCGATTTTTAAGTAGCCGTAGTAGGCTATAACGCCTATTGCTATGCCGATTACAGCGCCGAGCAGTACGTCGGTTAAAAAGTGAACGTAGAGGTAGTTTCTTGAAAACGCAATGAGCGATGCAAGTATTATAGCGCCGATACCCCACTTTTTGTTGAAAAGGAAAATTACTGTTGCGCACTCAAACGACGACATTGTGTGTCCTGACGGACAAGAATAGCTTGAAAGCGGCGGTATTAAAAGCTGCGAGAGCATTTCGGGTTTTTGAACGTAGGGGCGAGGGCGTGCGATAAGGTTTTTAAGCCCCAAGTTACCTACGAACAGTCCGAGTACAAGCGCGATGCCGAGCATTATACCGCATTTGCGTGTCTTTTTAAAAAACAGCATTATAACAGCAATCGCTATCCACACATACCCCTCGTCGCCGAGCTTTGTAACAAACACAAAAAACCAATCGAGCACAGGGTTTGCTATTTTTTGAATAGCGTCTAAAATTTTAAAGTCAATTTGGGTTATCATTATTGCTCCTCCTCTAAAACAGGCAGCGAAACTGTAACGGTGGTGCCGACACCGAGTTCGCTTTCGATATCGAGCGCGCCTTTGTGCAAACGCATAATCTCGTCTGACACACCAAGTCCAATACCCGAGCCGCGCTTTTGCGACGAGCCTTTATAAAACATTTCTTTAATATACGGCAGGTCTTGTTTTGCAATACCTGCGCCAAAATCTTCAAATATAAGCTTGATTGTATCGCCTGCAAGCTCGGTAGTAACGTTTATTACCGAGTCGGGTTGTGAATGCTTTATTGCGTTATCCATAACGTTAAAGAACACCTGCTTTAAGCGGTCTTTGTCGCCGTTTACTGTGCACTCTAAAACGTTAAGGTTATATTCAATATTAATCTTTTCGCCCTTGGCACGCTCGCTCATCATAAACACGGCGTCCTCAAGCTCTGCAATAATATCAATGGGCGCGGGCGAAATGGTAAGGCGACCGCTTTGAATACGCGACATATCAAGCATTTCTTCAACCATTTTTGAAAGGCGCTCGGTCTCGCTATTAATAATGGTAACACCTCGTTTTGAAAGCTCGTCGAGTGTTTGGTCAGCCATCATTGTTTCACTCCAGCCGCGAATTGCGGTAATAGGGGTACGGAGTTCGTGCGAGATTTGCGAGATAAAGTCGTTTTTAACCTTTTGCGAGTCTTGTAGCTCGTCAGCCATATGGTTTATATTTTTACAAAGCTGACCGATTTCGTCGTTTGCGGTGTATTTTTTAATACGGTCGGTCATATTGCCGTTGGCAATTTCAAGAGCCACGTTATTAATCTGGTTTACAGGAATAACAATTGATTTTATAAAATAAAGACCTGTAAAGGCGGTAAGCGCGATTATAAAAAAGCCGATAAGCCCGATTATAAAGTACACATTGTGTAAAAAGTCTTCGATATTGTCAAGTGACGAAATCATACGTATAGTGCCGCAGACCTTACCGTCGGTGTTATGAATAGGCACCGATACCGACAAAATGTGTTGGTCGGTGGTTTCGGGGTAGCCGTCCCAGTAGGTTGTTTTACCGCCCCTTGCCTCAATAACATCGGGCGACAGTACAAGCTCGCCTACCGCAAAGCCGGTTGACGAGAAAACGTTTTTACCCGAAAGATTTGAAATTTGCATCTCCATAATATCGCGTTTTTCAAAGTCAGAGGCAAGTAGCTTTGCGCTTGTTGTAAAATCGCGGTACTGCGGATAAACAAAGGTATCAAAGTACTTGGCGGCGCTTTCGGCTTCGGTTGCAAGCGCGCGTTTTGCGTTGGCGTTATAAAAGTTGGTTATAAACACCGACAAAATAACACACGAAAAAAGTGCTACCGCAACAACCGGTGCAAACACGTTAAGCACCCAGCGCGTTGTAATACCCGACAGGTATTTATACTTAAAGTCGGTTATTAAATTTTTTATTTTTTTAAGGTTCATTTATTATTCGTTACCCCATCTGTAGCCATAGCCCCAAACGGTCTGGATATACTCGGGCTCCGATGCGTTGTCTTCAATCTTTAAACGCAGGCGGCGGATGTTAACGTCAACAATTTTGTGCTTATCGCCTGCAAAGCTCTCGCCCCACACGTTTTTAAATATTTCTTCACGCGAAAAGGCATCGCCTGTGTTTTCAATAAACAGTTTTATAAGCTGATACTCAACCTGTGTGAGTTCAATCTTTTTGCCGTTCTTGGTAAGCTTACGGCTTTTGGTGTTAAGGCAGAACGGACCGTATACAAGCTCACCCGACGGTGCGCTCTGGCTCTCGCCCTTCATCATTTGCACACGGCGGTAAAGGCTGTCAACACGAACAATAAGCTCAAGCGGTGAAAACGGCTTTGCAACGTAGTCGTCGGCGCCGTTCATAAGGCCTGTAACCTTGTCGTTTTCTTGCACCTTTGCAGTAAGCATTATAATACCGATTTTTTGGTTAGATGCGCGTATTTTTTTGCACACCTCAAAGCCGTCAATACCGGGGAGCATAACGTCTAAAACCGCAATATCGGTATCGGGGTTTTTGTCATAAAGCTCAAGCGCGTCTTCGCCTGTACCTGCTTCAATAACATCGTAACCCGCACGGCTTAAGTTTAAAACAACAAAGTCGCGAATTGATTTTTCGTCTTCGAGTACAAGTACTTTTTTCATTATTTAACTCCTTATGATAACAGCATAAAAATCTGTGTGAATTTTTCAAAGTCAACCAAAAAGCTTTTAGGAACATCTGATGCCTCAGGCTTGAATGCAAACACGTTTTCATTTTCAACTGCAATTTGCAGCCAACCGAGTGCGCGTACCTCGTCAGAAAACTCCTGTTGCGAGAATATTCTGAACGAGAACATTGGTATATCACCCTCATCGCCAAGCATAAAAAAGTGAATTTCGCGGTCGTTTACGCCATCTTTTTTAACAGTTATGCTATCTTGCCATTTTTTATCAAGCTTAATAATAAACTGCTCGCTTGAACCGACGTATGCGTTAAACAGGTTTGAAAGCTCGCCGTTTTGACCGATTCCGTACCATTCAAAGTAATAAAGGTTTTCGGTTTTATCAGATATGGAATATGAAGAAAACGCTTTTTCAACAGGCAGGTCGATTATGCCGTTTTTATCAATATCCATACACCTTACAGGGCTTTTTCTTGTTGTAAGTGTTGTAATCTTTGACGAGATGTTTGTAAGCTCAAGGCTTGGGTTTACTGTTAAAACCTCGGTTGAATAAAGCTGGTTTTCGAGTTGCTCATCGATAAATATTGCGTATAAATCGTTTATCCTTGAGCTTTGGACACCAACGATTGATGTAATTGAACTGTTAAGCGAGGCGGTACCGACAATATCGAGTTCTTTGCCCTTTTGACCGATTATTGATGCGGTTGCGGTTTTACCCGTTGTATTACGAGATATTAACACAAGCGCGCTTTCAAATACGGTGCAGTTGCTGTAAAGACCTGTGAACACACTGCTTATGTTTGAGTTGTTATATGCAAAAACCTCGAGTGCTTTTTCATCGCCCATAAGGTATTGCCAGCCTACAACAAGCTCTTTTGCGCCGTCACCGTTATAGTCAAAAAAGTCAACAAAATCAACCGATTCAGACTGTGAACCGGTCATACTCTTTGCCGCCCAACCATTTTTGGTGTTTTCAAGCACGGTAAAGCTTACTTTTTTTTCGTTGCCCGCGGTATAAAAGCAAATTGCCTCGTTTACGCCGTTGCCGTTTACATCAACCGAAATGATTGCGTTTTGGTAAACACCGCTTTTGGGATACACAAGCTCGTAATCGGCGCCAACGGCAGCTGCAAGAGCTTTTTGTATTTGTTGGTTTGCGGCGTTCATTTGCGGCGGTGTTAAAAGCGCGTCGGTATCAAAGTTTGAAATTCTACACGACGAAAGCGTAAGCAAAATGCAAACAAGACAAGCAAAAATGCGTAATTTTTTCATAAAATTACTCTCCTGAAGAAAGTATTCTTTGGGCAGCCTTTAAAACGCCTATGCGGCCGCTTTCAAAGGTAAGACCGCCCTGTAAAAACACAAGGTAGGGCGGGCGGATAGGACCGTCAGCCGAAAGCTCGATTGATGCGCCCTGAACAAACGCGCCTGCCGCCATAATAACCTCGTCGGAATACCCCGGCATTGCATACGGCTCGGGAGATGCAAAGCTATCGATAGGTGAGCCTGACTGTATACCCTTGCAAAACTCGATTAGCTTGCCAGCGCTGCCTAGTGCTACCGTTTGAATAATATCGTATCTTTGTTGGTTAGGACGAGGGTTTACTCCGTAGCCAAGCTGTGAAAACAGGCTTGATGCGTATGCGGCGGTTTTGAGCGCCTGCGCTACTGTGTGCGGTGCCATAAAGAAACCTTGGTAAAAATCGGCAAGGTATGCACCTGTTGCGGCGCTTTCTCTGCCAATACCGGGTGATGAAAGTCTAAACGAGCAACGCTCAACGCACTCGTTAGTACCTGCAATATACGCGCCTGTTTTGGCAAGGCCGCCGCCTGCGTTTTTAATGAGCGAGCCGACCATAAGGTCAACACCGTAGTATGTAGGCTCGTGCTTTTCACAAAACTCGCCATAGCAGTTATCTACCATAACGTAAACGTCGCTGCGAATTGATTTTACAAACTTGGTAATATCGCCAATCTCTTTTGACGACAGCGTTACGCGGTCAAGATAACCTTTTGACTTTTGAATAAAAACAAGCTTTATGCTATTGTCGGCAAGAGCGTTTTTAATAGCGTCTTTATCGAATCCGTCTTTTGAAAAGGGAATTTCTTTATAGTTTATGCCGTATTCTTTAAGCGAGCCGACACTTTCGTTAATGCCGATTACGTCATATAAAGTATCGTACGGACTGCCTGTAATTGAAAGCATTGTATCGCCTGTTCGAAGCATACCGAAAAGCGCAACTGTTAAAACGTGAGTACCCGAGATAAACTGTGGACGCACAAGCGCGTCTTCACACTCAAACACACGCGCAAACACGCGGTCGAGAGCGTCGCGGCCAACGTCGGTATAGCCATAGCCTGTCGAGCCTTTTAAGTGATTTTCGCTTATGCGCTCGGCATTAAATGCATCAAGCACCTTGCCTGTGCAATAAGCCGAAACCTCGTCTATTTTTTCAAAATCAGCCTGTGCCGATTTAAGAGCGGTAATATCAAGATTTTTTAAGGTCTGTTCCATTTTTTTATCCTTTAAGTTTATTACCTTAAATTATACTATTTTACTATATTAAAGTCAATTATAAAAAAATCAATAAATATATTTACTAATTAAGATTTTACTGATATAATACTTATGTTATTTTTTAGGTTTTATAGGGAGAAGTGTATGAAAAGAACGGTTCTTGCATACGATTTTGGTGCTTCAAGCGGACGCGCAATGCTTGGCAGATACCAAGACGGAAAAATTACTATTGAAGAAATTCACAGGTTTACCAACGACCCCGTTACCGTTGGCGATACATATTATTGGGACGTTTTACGTCTTTTTCACGAAATTAAAGCAGGTCTTATAAAGGCAAAAGAGTATGAAAAGTACGACAGTATCGGTATTGATACATGGGGCGTAAGCTTTGGTGTTATTGATAAAAACGGCAGGCTTATGGGCAACCTTATTCACTACCGTGACCTTGCTTTTGAAGACGCAAAAAACAGGTTTTTAAAACAGTTCCCGTTTGAAAAGCTTTACGAGGCAACAGGCATACAGCTTTTACCCTTTAACACAGTGTTCCAGCTTTTCTCGTTAAAAGAAACAGCGCCCTACATTGTTGATAACGCGGGCAAAATCGTGCTTATTGCCGACCTTTTAAATTACTTTTTAACAGGCGTTAAGGTTGCCGACTACACAATGGCATCTACCACCGCGCTTATCGACGTTAACAAACGCGATTGGGACGACGGTATATTTAACCAGCTTAAAATTGACAAAAACCTTATGTGCGACATTGTTATGCCGGGTACCGTTATAGGCGAGCTTTCAGACGAGGTTTGCAGCGAGCTTGTAATTGACAAGGCAAAGGTTGTATCAGTTGCATCGCACGATACTGCATCGGCAGTTATCGCGGTTCCTACCAACAACCCCGACACCGCATACATCAGCTGCGGAACATGGAGTCTTTTTGGCACCGAGCTTGACACACCTAACACATCCAAAAAGGCGCTTGAGGCCAACTTTACCAACGAAGGCGGTTTTGGCGGCAAAATCAGGTTCCTTAAAAATATTATGGGGCTTTGGCTTATTCAGGAATCACGCAGACACTGGGCAAGAACAGGCAAACAGTACAGCTTTGCCGAGCTTGAAAAAATGGCGCTTGAGTGCACACCGTTTGAAAGCATTATCGACGTTGACGACCCGCGCTTTTCACCGCCCGGCGACCTACCCGAACGCGTGAGGGACTATTGCCGCGAAACAAACCAAAAAGTGCCGGGGACCGTTGGCGAAATTATGCAGTGTATTTATTGCTCGCTCGCGCTTAAATACCGTCAGGTGTTTGATAATATGCAAGATATTTGCGGCAAAAAGTTTGAGGCAATAAATATGGTAGGCGGCGGTATTAAAGATACACTTTTATGCCATCTTACAGCATCGGCTTGCGGCGTACCTGTAAAGGCAGGTCCTGTTGAGGCAACTGTTATTGGCAACATTGCAACACAGCTTATTGCACTTGGCGATATTAAGAGCATTGAAGAGGCGCGCGACGTTATTGCGGCATCCTTCCCGATAAGTGAGTATTTGCCTGAGGATAAAGAGCTGTTTGAAAAGGGATATAAAAAGTTTTTGGAGATTATTAAAAAATAATGGATAGTATGTTAAAAATCGGCGGTGTAAATGCTGATGCGCTTGTAAAGGCAGTTGGTACTCCGCTTATGGTTTATGACGAGGGTGCGCTTATAGATAAAATAAAGCTTTTTAAAACAAGCTTTACCCACCCCGAGTTTGAAACACAAATAGTTTACGCAAGCAAGGCGTTTTCTTGCCGCGAGATGTTAAAGCTTTTAAAGAATGAAAACGCAGGTCTTGATTCGGTAAGCGGCGGCGAGCTTTATGCCGCACTCGACGCAGGGTTTGATATGAACGAGGTCGTTTTTCACGGCAACAACAAAACCCCAAAAGAAATACGCGAGGCAATAACTGCAGGCGTTGGTCTTATTGTAATTGACGGCGAAGAAGAGCTTGACGAGGTAATTGCAGCGTGTCGAGAGCTTAATAAAAAATGCTCGGTGCTTATTCGTGTTAACCCCGGCATATCGGCCGATACACACAAATACATTATCACCGCAAGCATTGACTCAAAGTTTGGTACCGCAATTTACAATTACGATGCAATACTCGGTATGATTAAAAAAGCATACGACAGCGAGTATATAAACTTTGATGGGCTTCACATTCACATCGGCTCGCAAATATTTGGTATTGACCCGTTTATTGCAGGCGTTGAAAAAATATTTGCGTTTGCAAAAAGAGTTGAAAACGACGGCTACCCTGTTAAAATTATTGACCTTGGCGGCGGCTTTGCCGCAACCTATGTTGAGGGTGACAAGCCGTTACCTGTTGATATTGTTTGCAAAAGCATTTTAGATGCTTGCAGCGAGAATAATAAAAAACACAACTTAAATGTTAAAAAAGTTATGATAGAACCCGGCAGAAGCCTTGTTGCCGAAGCGGGTACAACGCTCTACACAGTAGGCTACTCTAAAAAGACCGCTAATAAAAAGTATGTGTTTGTTGACGGCGGTATGGCAGACAATATTCGCCCTGCGCTTTACGGCGCACTTTATACCTGCACCGTTGCAAACAAACAAAATGAAGAGCCTTGCCAAAAGGTTACAATAGCTGGCAAGTGTTGCGAAAGCGGCGATATTATTGCCGAGGACGTAATGCTTCAAGATGCAAAACAAGGCGATATTTTAGCGGTGTTTACAACAGGTGCTTACGGCTACAGTATGGCAAGTAACTATAACAGGCTGGGGCTTCCTCCTGTTGTGTTTGCAAAAGACGGCAAGGCGCGTGTTGTAATTAAGCGCCAAAGCTATGAGGATATGGTAAGGCTTGATACCGATACCGAGGTTATTTTATAAGGAGAATAAAAATGGATATTAAAAACTTAAAAGGCTCAATAGTGGCACTTGTTACACCCTTTAACCAAGACGCAAGCGTTAACTTTGACAAGCTCGGCGAGCTTATCGAGTTTCATATTGACAATAAAACCGATGCTATTTTAATTTTGGGTACCACAGGCGAGTCGTCAACAATGTCACACGAAGAAGACGCCGCAGTTTGCGAGTACACAGTTAAAAAGGTAAACGGTCGTGTGCCTGTTATTGCAGGCAGCGGTTCAAACTGCACAGAAACCATGCTTCAAAAAAGTCTTGAGTACCAAAACCTTGGTGTTGACGGACTTTTATTAATATCGCCTTACTACAACAAGGCAAATGAAGAAGGTATGTACCTTCACTTTAAAACTGTTGCCGATGCTGTTAAAATTCCTTGTATTTTATACAACGTTCCCGGAAGAACAGGTTGCTCAATTTCAGAGAGCGTTGTTGCTCGCTTAAAAACACACCCTAACATTATGGGTATTAAAGAGGCTTCGGGTAATATGAGCTACACCGCAAAAATTGCAAAGCACGTAAGTTCCGACTTTGCCCTTTACAGCGGTAACGACGACATTATTGTGCCTACAATGGCACTTGGCGGCTCGGGTGTTATATCAGTTTTAGCTAACTGCCTACCAAAAGAAACACACGATATGGTTTATGCCTATATAAACGGCGACACAAAGAGCGCTACCGAGTCACAGCTCAAGCACCTCGACTTTATTAACGCACTGTTTTGCGAGGTAAACCCTGTTCCTGTTAAGGCTGCTTTAAACCTTATGGGTATGGAAGTTGGCGGCTACCGCTTACCGCTTTGCGAAATGGACCCAAAAAACCTTGAGCATTTAAAGGCTACAATGCAACAACTTAACATTATCTAAATTCAAGATACCTGACAAAAGTCAGGTATCTTTTGAATATTGAGGTATTTTATGAAAACCCAACTTAACCAAAAAAATATAGCGCTTGGAAACGTGCGCTCGGTTATCCGCGATACTTTTGAGTACGCAACCGCGCGTAAAGCCGAGATTGGCGAGCAAAACGTATTTGACTTTAGCCTTGGCAACCCGTCCATCCCCTCGCCTGAGTGCATAAACCAAACAATTTGCGAGCTTATAAACAGCGGTGCCGATATTCACTCCTACACATCGGCAGCAGGAAACCCAAAACTAAAAAAAGCTATTGCCGACAACATTTATAAAAGATTTGGCGCAAAGGTATTTGATGTTTACGTTACCTGCGGTGCAGCGGCATCGCTTACCATCACCTTAAACGCACTTTGTAATAAAGGCGACGAGGTTATTGCGTTTGCACCCTACTTTCCCGAGTACAAGGTGTTTTGCGAAAATGCAGGCGCAAAATTTGTAGCTGTTGATGCCGATGTAAACGAGTTTATGATTAATTTTGATGCCTTTAAAAAGGCTCTTTCTAAAAAAACAAAGGCAGTTATTATAAACTCGCCAAACAATCCGTCGGGAGCGGTGATTTCTGCCGAAAAGTTAAAAAAACTCGCGAATATACTTAACGAACATAACAAAAAGTATAAAAAACAAGTGTACATTATTGCCGACGAGCCCTACCGTGAGCTTGTTTACGGCGATGTAAAAGTACCGTATATTATGAATTATTACGATAGTACCGTAGTATGCTACTCTTACAGTAAATCGCTGTCACTACCGGGTGAGCGAATTGGATATATTGCGGTATCTGATAAGGCAAACGATGCTAAAAACCTTTATTTTGCAATTTGCGGTGCAGGGCGCAGCCTTGGTTACGTCTGCGCGCCGTCGCTTATGCAACAGGTTATTTTAAAAAACATTGATGCGGTTTGTGATGTGGGCGAGTATCAAAAAAACCGCGACAGGCTTTATAACGCGTTATGCGAATACGGTTATGAGTGCGTAAAGCCTGACGGCGCATTTTACCTCTTTGTAAAATCACCCGAGCCTGATGCAAACGAGTTTTGCAAAAAAGCGCGCGAGTATGAGCTTATGCTTGTTCCCTCAGACAGCTTTGGCATTAAAGGGTATGTAAGAATAAGCTACTGCGTTGCTTACGATACCATTGAGCGCTCGCTACCTAATTTTAAAAAACTTATAGGACTTTATAAATAATGTTAAACACACCTTGGCTTAAAAATTACGGTAATATTCCGCATACGCTCGAGTATTTTAGCGGTTCTATGTACGATTTTGTAAAAGCTACCGCTATAAAGTACCCAAGCTTTACAGCGTTTACTTTTTTTGGTAAAAAGACAAGCTATAAACAGTTTTTAAATAAAATTGAATATACCGCAAAGGCACTTGTCCGCCTTGGTGTAAAAAAAGGCGACAAAGTTACTATTGCGCTGCCCAACTGCGAGCAGGCAGTTGTAACCTTTTATGCCGTTAATATGGTGGGCGCGGTTTGTAATATGATTCACCCGCTTTCGAGCAAAAACGAAATTAAGTTTTATTTGACCAAGTCGCAAAGCGAGTTTGCAATAACTCTCGATAGCTTTTTGGATAAGTTTTTAGATGTGTTAGACGATACTCCCACTAAAAAGGTTATTGTAACAAGCATTGCCGATGCACTACCCTTTTTATTAAAGGTTGCATTTAATTTTAAAAACAAACCGCAAATCGTAAAAAACGACAAAGTAATTTATTATAACGAATTTTTGCGCGGCGTAAACGTGGTTGACAGAGTTTACCACCAAGCAAACGATAACGACGTTGCGGTTATTTTATACAGCGGCGGTACAACAGGCACAACAAAAGGTATACTGCTTTCAAACAAAAACTTTAACGCGCTTTCGTCGCAGATAATTGCCACCAACCCAATGTTTAAGGCAGGTGACAAAATGCTTGCCGTTATGCCTATGTTCCACGGTTTCGGGCTTGGCGTCAGCATACACTCAATGCTAACAAACGGCGGAAGATGTATTCTTGTGCCACGCTTTACACCAAAAAGCTATGCAAAGCTTATTGTAAAACACAAATGCAACTATATTGCAGGCGTGCCAACTCTTTTTGAGGCGCTTACCCGTGGTAAAGATATAAAAGGCAAAAGCTTAAAGTCGCTAAAAGGTGTATTTTCGGGCGGAGATACTTTATCGGTTGAGCTTAAGGCAAAGTTTGATGCATTTTTAAAGGCACACGGCGCAACAGTTACAATACGCGAGGGCTACGGCACAACAGAGTGCGTTACTGCAAGCTGCTTAACGCCTGTGCACCTTTACAAAAAAGGCAGTATTGGTCAGCCGTTTCCCGATATGCTTTACAAGATTGTAAAGCCCGACACCTGTACAGAGCTACCCTTTGGTGAAGAAGGCGAAATTTGCATAAGCGGTCCTACCGTTATGCTCGGGTATATGGATAACCCCGACGACACTGCAAAGGTATTAAAAAAACACGCCGACGGACTTACCTGGGTGCATACAGGCGACCTTGGAATTATGGACGACGACGGCTTTATCTACTTTAAAGGCAGAATTAAGCGTATTATTGTTACAAGCGGATATAACGTCTATCCTGCGCAAATAGAAAACATTATCGACTCGCTCGAGTTTGTTAAAATGAGTTGCGTAATCGGTGTTGCCGACGACCTTAAAATGCAAAAAATAAAGGCGTTTGTAATGCTTAACGATGGTATAGATGCAAATAATGATACAAAAGCAAAAATATTTGAGCATTTAAAAAACAACATTGCAAAGTACGCAATGCCGTATGATATTGAGTTTAAAACCGAACTTCCAAAAACGCTGGTTGGCAAGGTTGCCTACAGGGTATTAGAGGAGCAGGAGTTAAAAAATGAAAAAAATTAAAACCGAAACAAAAATAGCGGCCATAACCACAGGTCTTATTGCGGCAGCAGTTGGCACAGGGCTTACGCTTATAAAAGTGTTTGCCGATATGGCTATTGATAAGGATATACCTAAAATGGCAAGTAGTGCAAAGTCAAAGGTAAACGGCGCAATCATTGGCGACGATGCCTACCAAAAAGGTAAAGAGCTTTCACGCGCTCTTCGTAGCCGCGAGCACTTAAACGTTACCATTGTTAACCGCGACGGACTAACACTTGCAGGGCACATTTACGAGGCGCAAAACCAAAAACGCGTTATAATAGGTATGCACGGCTGGCGCTCGACCTGGAGCTTTGATTTTGGCGGCTCGGCTGATTTCTTTTTAAGCGAGGGCTGTACCCTTATTCTTGCCGAACAGCGTTCGCACGGCATAAGCGAGGGCGAGGCTATTGGCTTTGGTGTGCTTGAGCGCTACGACTGCCTTGATTGGATAAACTATGCAAAAGAAAAATACCCGAACACCCCAATTTACCTTATGGGTATTTCAATGGGCGCAACAACGGTGCTTATGACATCGGGACTTGAGTTGCCCAGCGAGGTTAAAGGCGTTATTGCCGACTGCGGTTTTACATCGCCCCACGCAATATGGTCGCACGTTATTAAAAAGAACACAAAAATAAGCGGCGAGATTGCCTACCCTATTGCCAACTACTTTATAGGCAAAAAAGCAGGCTACAGCGGTGACGAGGCATCAACAGTCGATGCGGTTCAAAACGCAAAAGTCCCCATTTTATTTGTCCACGGTGACGAGGACGACTTTGTGCCGATGTCGATGACTATTGAAAATTATAACGCCTGCACAAGCGAAAAAACGTTGCTTATTGTAAAAGGCGCAAGCCACGGCATGAGCTACTTTGTCGACACTGACACATATCAACAACACATTAAAGATTTCTTCAATAAACACGATTAAAAAAAGACACCTTTTAGGTGTCTTTTTTTGATATTAAGCTATCTATAAATTGTTTTGCGGCGCGGGCTGAGCGTCCGCCGCGCTCAAGCGCAAAGCGTTCGGCCAAAAGCTCAAGCTCTTTTTCGTCTATTGTAAGGTTTGCATTTTTTGCAAGTGACAAAACAATATCAAGATAAGTCTTTTTATCTGGCTTTTGGAAGGTAATATGAATACCAAAGCGGTCAGAGAGCGACTGAATCTCTTGAATAGTATCGTTAAAGTGAATATCATCGCCGTCGCGGTCGGTAAAGCTTTCTTTTACAAGGTGACGGCGGTTGCTTGTTGCATAAATTACAACGTTTTGCGATTTTGCCGAAACTGAGCCCTCTAAAATTGCCTTTAACGCGCTATAGTTATCGTCGTCCTTTTGGAACGATAAATCGTCGATAAACAAAATAAACTTTAAGGGGTTTAAGGTGAGCGAGTCGAGTATTGCAGGAATAAGCTTTAGCTGGTCTTTTCGCACCTCTAAAATGCGAAGTCCTTTTTTATAAAGCTCGTTTACAACCGCCTTTACTGTTGACGATTTACCCGTACCTGCATCGCCTGTAAGTAAAATGTTAGCGGCAGGCTTGCTTTCGAGCAAAGCAAGAGTATTATCAACAATAATCTTTTTCTCGCGCTGGTAGTCAATAAGCTCGTCGAGTGTGGTGGTATCGGGGTTGCGCACAGGCACAATCTCACCGTTTTCGCCAACGTAAAACATACGGTAGCGCGCATAGATGCCGTAGCCGTAAATTCCAATGTTATCTACGCGGTGGAAATAGTCGTTTATTATGTCGATATTCTCGCTTTCAAACTGCGGCAAAAATTCGGCGCAGTTAAGTGTTTTTATAAGTTTGCGACTGTTTAGGTCCGCAACCTCTTTAAGCGTTTCGAGCTCGCATTTTACTGCGTTTTTCAGCATTTGAGAAGGAGCCTTGTTGCAACCGACCGAGAATATAAAAACATTTTCGTTATCGTTTACAATATCGCTTATATATCGCGAAAGGCTTTGGCAGTTTGTTGCATACAGCTTTGAAATAAACTCGCTGTAAGCGTTTACCGCAAGCTTTAAGCTATCCTGTTCGAGCGCATCAAAATATTTTATAAGCGCGTCGATTACAGGGTCGTTTAAAAGCGCACGAAAAACGCTTAGCGCGTGAAGTTTTAAATTTAGTTTTGAAAGATATGTGTTGTTCATTAGTTAAGCACCGCACCTGATGCACCGCTCGAAACGAGCGCAGCATAGCGTTTTAAGTAGCCTGAGAGTTGTTTGGTTTTGGGCACAAAGTTATCCATACGCGCTTTTAATTCGTCGGCGTCAACCAAAAGCTCGAGCTTGTTGTTAGGAATGTCAATGCTTATAATATCGCCCTCTTTTACAACGCCTATTACACCGCCTGATGCAGCTTCGGGAGAAACGTGACCGATACAAGCGCCGCGTGTTGCACCGCTGAAACGACCGTCGGTGATAAGTGCAACGCTTGAGCCAAGACCCATACCCATAATTGCTGATGTGGGGTTGAGCATTTCGCGCATACCGGGGCCGCCCCTCGGACCTTCGTAGCGGATAACAACAACGTCACCGGGGTTGATTTTGCCTGCGTCAATTGCAGCTTGTGCGTCTTCTTCGCAGTCGAACACACGGGCAGGACCCTTATGCACGAGCATTTCAGGTAAAACTGCCGAGCGTTTTACAACGCTGCCGTCTTTTGCAAGGTTGCCGCGAAGCACCGCAATACCGCCTGTTTCAGAGAACGGGTTTTCGATAGGTCTTATAACATCGTGGTTAAGGTTAACGCAGTCCTTTATATTTTCGCCGACTGTTTTGCCTGTAACGGTAATGCAGTCGGTATTAATAAGGCCTTTTTTGTTAAGCTCGTTCATAACGGCAAACACACCGCCTGCCTCGTCGAGCTCTTCCATATATGTTCTGCCTGCGGGCGCAAGGTGGCAAAGGTTGGGGGTTTTTTTGCTTATATCGTTTGCGATATCAAGGTTAATTTCGATTCCGCACTCGTGAGCGATTGCGGGAAGGTGGAGCATACTGTTTGTTGAGCATCCAAGCGCCATATCAACAGTAAGCGCGTTTTCAAACGCTTTTTCGGTCATAATATCGCGGGGCTTGATGTCGTTTTTAACAAGGTCCATAACGCGCATACCTGCGTGCTTTGCAAGCTCAATTCTTGCCGAGTACACTGCAGGGATAGTACCGTTACCGCCAAGACCCATACCAACTGCCTCTGTAAGACAGTTCATTGAGTTTGCGGTATACATACCCGAGCACGAGCCACAGGTAGGACAGGTTTTGCACTCATACTCGCAAAGCTTTTGCTGGTCGATTGTGCCTGCGTTAAACTTGCCTACTGCTTCAAACATTGAAGAAAGGCTTGTTTTTGCGCCGTCAACGTGACCTGCAAGCATTGGACCGCCGCTGACAAACACGGTAGGGATATTAACGCGAGCCGCCGCCATTAAAAGACCGGGTACGTTTTTGTCGCAGTTAGGCACCATTACAAGACCGTCAAAGCCGTGAGCAAGCGCCATAGCCTCGGTTGAGTCGGCAATAAGGTCGCGGGTTACAAGCGAGTATTTCATACCGTTATGACCCATAGCAATACCGTCACAAACGGCAATTGCAGGAAAAACGATAGGTGTACCGCCTGCCATTGCAACGCCAAGGCGGACAGCCTCTACAATTTTGTCAAGGTTCATATGACCCGGTACAATCTCGTTATACGAGCTTACAATACCAATGAGTGGACGCGAAATCTCCTCTTCGGTAAGTCCGAGCGCGTGGTAAAGCGAGCGGTGGGGAGCATTTTGAGCGCCAAATTTTATTGAATCACTTTTCATTTTTTATTCCTCATTAAAATAAATAAAATCAACAGCTAAAAATTAGTTTAGATTTGGTAAACTCGACCCGAGGGCCGAGTTTACCAAGGTTATAAGCTAATTTTAGTTGTTGATGAGTTTGTCTTCGCCGTTCCAGCTGTAAAGCTTTCTGATGTCTTCGCCTACAACCTCTGAAGGATGCTCGGCTGCAATTTTTCTCATAGCCTTAAAGTGAACTTGTGAGCCTGCGTCTGACATATCGAGCAAGAAGTCTTTTGCAAAAGTACCGTCTTGAATATCTTTAAGTACCTTTTTCATAGCCTTTTTGGTATCTTCTGTAATAATCTTAGGACCTGTGATGTAGTCGCCGTACTCAGCAGTATTTGAGATTGAGTAACGCATACCTGCAAAACCGCTCTGGTAAATAAGGTCAACGATAAGTTTCATTTCGTGGATACACTCAAAGTAGGCGTTTCTGGGGTCGTAGCCTGCTTCTACAAGTGTTTCAAAGCCTGCTTGCATAAGAGCGCAAACACCGCCGCATAAAACTGCCTGTTCGCCAAAGAGGTCGGTTTCGGTCTCGGTTCTGAAGTTTGTTTCGAGAACACCTGCACGAGCGCCGCCTATACCGAGTGCGTAAGCAAGACCAATATCCCAGGCATCGCCTGTAGCATCCTGCTCAACAGCGATAAGACAAGGAACGCCTTTGCCTGCCTGATACTCGCTTCTTACAGTGTGGCCGGGGCCTTTGGGAGCAATCATAATAACGTTTACATCAGCGGGCGGCTTAATGCAGCCAAAGTGAATGTTAAAGCCGTGTGCAAACGCGAGTGTTTTACCTGCGGTGAGGTTGGGCTCGATGCTTTCTTTATAAAGCTTTGCTTGTTTTTCGTCGTTAATAAGAATCATAATAACGTCAGCAGCTTTTGCAGCGTCAGCTGATGTCATAACCTTAAGGCCTTGTTTTTCTGCCTTTGCCCAGCTCTTGCTACCCTCGTAAAGACCAACGATAACGTTAACGCCGCTGTCTTTTAAGTTGAGTGCGTGAGCGTGGCCCTGTGAGCCGTAGCCGATAATTGCAACTGTTTTGCCTGAAAGTTTTTGAAGGTCACAATCCTGTTGATAAAATATTCTTGCCATTTTAATTTACCTCTTTCTTCTTTTATAAGTTTGTTATTTTTCTAATTGTTGAGCCACCGCGTTCGAGTGATACAATACCTGTGCGGCAGATTTCTAAAATTGTGTAGTCGCGCATAAGATTGATAAAATCGTCAATGCGCCTTGTTTCGCCCGTCATTTGCATAACGATTGAGTCGCGTGAATAGTCAACGGTTTTTGCCTTATAGGCATCTGCCGCCGCGCGAATATCGTCGCGGGTTTTGGGGTCGTTTTCCATTTTTATTAAAAGCAGTTCGCAGCTGACTGTTTCGTCGGGTGTAAACTCTTTAATCGACACAACATCGGGTAGTTTATAAAGCTGGTCGATAAGTTGGTTTTTTGTTAGTGTTTCGCCCTCAAATAAAACTGTAATACGCGAGTACGCGCTCGACTCGGTCTCGGAAACGGTGAGGGTGTTAATGTTGAACTGTCTGCGGCGGAACATACTTGTAACACGGTTAAGCACACCAAAGCGGTTGTTAACAAGAATTGCTATTGTATATCTTTGCATAATCAGTCACCTAACTTTACTATAATATCGTCCATTGAGCCGCCCGGCGGGAGCATTGGCAAAACGAACTCGTCTTTGTCGATTTTGCAGTTGATAAGGTATGTGCCGTTGTAGTCAAACGCACGCTCAAGTGCGCTGTCAAGAGCCTCTACCGTATCAACGCTTTCGCCGTTGGCACCAAACGCCTTTGCAAGCGCTACAAAGTCGGTTTTTCTTGCGTCTAAAACTGTGTTTGAATAGTGCTTGTCAAAGAATAAGGTCTGCCATTGTCGTACCATACCTAAAACGCTGTTATTAAGAATCAACACAACAATTGGCAGGTTGTTTGCAACCGCGGTTGCAAGTTCATTAAGGCACATACCAAAGCTTCCGTCACCAGTAACTAAAACTGTGCGCTCGCCCGTTGCCATACAACCGCCGATTGCGGCACCAAGGCCAAAGCCCATTGTACCAAGACCGCCGCTTGATAAAAAGCGTCGGGGGGACTTAAAGTTTAGTGTTTGTGCACTCCACATCTGATGCTGACCAACATCGGTTGCAACAGGAGTGTTTTCGCCTAAGTGTTTATTAAGTGTTAGTATTGCGGCGCGGGGTGTAAGACCGTCGCGGTTATCGAGCGTTAAAAGCTCGTCCTCTTTATATTTATTAACCTGTTTTTGCCAATCGGGGTGGCTTACCTTGTTAACCTTGCCAACAAGCTTTTTAAGTGTTTCTTTAATATCGCCACGCAGTCCGTGAGCGGTAGTTACTGTTTTTGAAAGCTCGGCGCCGTCAATATCTATATGTACAATTTTTGCAGTGGGAGCAAACTTTGCGCGGTTACCTGTAACGCGGTCGTTAAACCTTACACCGAGTGCGATAATGCAGTCGGCATTATGCATTGCAGTAGACGATGCGTAGTGACCGTGCATACCCTGCATACCTAAAAACCTCGGGTGGTCGGTAGGTATACCCGAAAGTCCCATCATTGAGCAACCAATAGGCGCGTCAATTCTTTCGGCAAGCTCTAAAAGCTCGTCTTGAGCACCTGAGCTTAAAAGTCCGCCGCCAAAATATATGTAAGGACGGCTCGACATATTAATGCACTCTGCCGCCGCATCAATTCTAATATCTTTTGCGGCAAACTTGGGCTCGGCCTCTACCTTTGGTGCAGGGGTGTATTCGCATTTTGCAATTTGAACATCTTTTGGAATATCAATTAAAACAGGACCGGGTCTGCCCGATATCGCAAGCGAAAACGCCTCGCGAACAGTCTGGGCAAGTTTTGTTACGTCGCCTACAAAGTAGTTGTGCTTTGTAATGGGTAACGTAACACCGGTAATATCTATTTCCTGAAAGCTGTCGGTACCAATCTGCGAGCTTGGAACGTTGCCTGTAATTGCAACAAGCGGTACCGAATCAAGATAAGCAGTAGCAATACCTGTTACAAGGTTGGTAGCGCCGGGGCCTGATGTTGCAATTACAACACCCGGTTTACCCGATGCCCTCGCATAGCCGTCAGCGGCGTGTGATGCGCCCTGCTCGTGCGCGGCAAGTACGTGCTTAAGCTCGTCCTGATATTTATATAATGAATCGTACACGTGAAGAATTTGACCGCCGGGGTAACCAAAAACGGTGTCGCACCCCTGCTCAATCAATGTGCGTACAAGTATATCAGCGCCTGATAATATCATATTAGCATCCTTTCGATAAATTTTCAATAATTTTGGTGCCCATTTCACTGCAGCCTACGAGTGTGTAGTCGCCTGCATCATCGGGCATTATATCTTTACAGCGATAGCCTTGAGACAGTGTTTTTGAGACTGCCGTTTCAATGGCGTCCGCTTCTTTTTGCATATTAAAGCTGAATTTAAGCATCATTGCGGCTGAAAGAATTGTACCGATTGGGTTAGCAATATCCTTGCCTGCAATATCGGGTGCCGAGCCGTGAATTGGCTCGTAAAGACCGTTTGTGCCTGCGCCAAGGCTTGATGAGGGAATCATACCGATTGAGCCTGTAATCATTGAAGCCTCGTCTGACAAAATGTCACCAAACATATTCTCGGTAACAATAACGTCAAACTGCGACGGGTCTTTTACAATCTGCATTGCGCAGTTGTCAACAAGCATATCGGTAAGCTCAACCTCGGGGTACTCGTCAGCGAGTTTATGCATAACCGATTTCCAAAGCCTGCTTGTATCGAGCACGTTGCTTTTTTCAACCGAGCAAAGCTTTTTATTTCTCTTAAGCGCGGTTTCAAAACCGATTCTGCCAATGCGCTCAATTTCGCTTTCGTTATATTTTAAAACATCGACCGACTGTTTTTGACCGTCGACCTCGGTTGTAGTATGCTCACCAAAGTAGATACCGCCAATGAGTTCGCGAACAATAATAAAGTCAATGCCCTTGTCAACGATTGACTGTTTTAAGGGCGATGCCGATGCAAGCTGCGGCCAGATTTTTGCAGGACGGTTGTTTGAATAAACACCCATACCCGCTCTTAGCTTTAAAAGACCTTTTTCGGGGCGCTTGTCACCGGGGACGTCGTTCCATTTAGGTCCACCTACAGCACCAAGAAGTACGCTGTCGGCGTTTACACATTTTTCAAGCTCGGCATCGGGAAGCGGCTCGCCCCATTTATCAATAGCCGAGCCGCCAACGTCGGCCTCGGTGTAAACAAACTCGTGGTTATATATTTTTGCAACGGCATCTAAAACCTTTACAGCCTCGGTTACGATTTCGGGGCCTATACCGTCGCCTTTTATAAGTGTTATGTTTTTGGTCATTGTTGTTCTCCCTTTAACGATGCTAAAAGACCGCCGTTTTTGATTATGTTCTGAATAAATGGCGGAAAGGGTTGTGCCTGATAGGTTTTTTGTTGGGTGTGGTTTGTTATAACACCTGTGTCAAAATTAACCTCTACCTCGTCGTTTGCATTAATCTCATCGCAGGCTTCGGGGCACTCTAAAATTGCAAGACCAATGTTGATTGCGTTGCGGTAAAAAATACGCGCAAAGCTTTTTGCAATAACGCAGCCTGTACCGCAGGTTTTTATAACAAGCGGTGCGTGTTCTCTTGACGAGCCGCAACCAAAGTTATAGCCTGCAACCATTACATCGCCCGCTTTTACGTTTTTGACAAACTCGGTGTCAATATCCTCCATACAATGCTTTGCAAGTTCGTTTGCGTCAGCAGTATTGAGGTAACGCGCAGGGATAATAACGTCGGTATCAACATTATCGGGATATTTAAAAACTTTTCCTTTTGTGTTCATAGTTACACCTCGGGGTTTGTGATGTAGCCTGTAAGGGCTGATGCTGCGGCAGTTGCGGGAGAAGCAAGGTATACCTCTGATTCTACGTGACCCATTCTGCCTACAAAGTTGCGGTTGGTGGTGGCAATACAGCGCTCGCCTGCCGCCAAAATTCCCATATATCCGCCAAGACAGGGGCCGCAGGTTGGGGTTGAAACAACAGCGCCCGCATCAATAAATGCGGTAACGTAGCCGCGCTCGGTACACTCGCGCATAATCTGCATTGTTGCAGGAATTATGATACAGCGAACGCCGTCGGCTACCTTTTTACCCTTTAAAATGTTATAAGCGGCCTCCATATCTTCCATTCTGCCGTTTGTACAGCTACCAATTACAACCTGGTCGATTTTGATGCTCGAAAGCTCGGCTGCGGGCTTGGTGTTTTCGGGAAGATGCGGACAGCTTACTGTAGGTGTTATTTTTGATAAATCAATTACATAAGTTTTTTCGTATTCGGCATCGGCATCAGCACTGTAAACAACAGGCTTTCTTTCGCATCTGCCTTGCATATACTCGAGTGTTATTTCGTCAACGGGGAAAATGCCGTTTTTAGCGCCCGCCTCAATTGCCATATTGCAAATGCAAAGTCTGTCGTCCATCGAAAGCGATTTTACGCCGTCGCCTGTAAACTCCATACTCTGATAAAGCGCGCCGTCAACACCAATCATACCGATTATGGTAAGAATAACGTCTTTACCCGAGCAGTTTTTAGGTAAAGAGCCTGTGAGCTCAAACTTTATAGCCGAGGGTACTTTAAACCACGCAGTGCCTGTTGCCATTCCTGCCGCCATATCGGTACTGCCAACGCCTGTTGAAAAAGCACCGAGCGCGCCGTATGTACAGGTGTGGCTATCGGCGCCGATTATGCAGTCGCCTGCAGTTACAACGCCCTGTTCGGGAAGGAGCGCGTGTTCAATACCCATTTTACCTACGTCGTAAAAGTGGCTTACACAGTGCGAGCACGCAAACTCGCGGCACTGCTTTGAGTGTTCGGCTGATTTAATGTCTTTGTTAGGTACAAAGTGGTCAAGCACGATTGCGATTTTGTCTTTGTCAAAAACGCCGTCAAAGCCTGCTTTTTTAAATTCGTTTATTGCAACGGGAGTGGTAATGTCGTTGCCAAGCACAATATCAAGCTTTGCGCTTATAAGCTGACCTGCCGATACGCTGTCAAGACCTGCGTGTGCGGCAAGAATTTTTTGTGTCATTGTCATAGCCATAGCATTACTCTCCTTTTGTCATATTGTTAAATGCGGCGATGAGCGCGTTAACACCCGCTCTTGTAATATCGGTATTGGTGCCTACGCCCCAATACATTTTACCGTCGCCTTTATGAATACCGATGTATGCGGCGGCGATTGAACTTGAGCCGCTGCCCTTCATACTGTGCTCGGTGTAAACTTCGAGTTTGTAATATGTACCTGCATACTCTTTGAGTGCGTTGCTGACTGCGTTAAGTGTACCGTTACCGCTTGCATGTACAGTGGTTTTTTTGCCGTCTTTTACAAACGAAACAAACGCGTCAACACCCGACTCGGTCTGGGTTGAGGTCATATTCGAGATTGAAACGGGGGTTTCATTATTAAAGTAGTTTTGTTCAAAGATATTGTAAATATCGTTAACCATAAGCTCGCGATGCTCGTGGTCAGATACGCTCTTACACTTATAGCTTAAGTGCTCGCGCATACCCTGTGGCAGTTCGTAGCCATAGGTTTGTTCAAGTATGTATGCAATACCGCCCTTACCGCTTTGCGAGTTAACGCGGATAACATCGGCATCGTATGTACGGCTGATGTCCTCGGGGTCAATCGGGATATACGGTACTGACCAGGTGGTAAGGTTTTTATCTTCGCGCCATTTCATACCCTTTGCAATAGCGTCTTGGTGTGAGCCTGAAAAAGCGGCAAACACAAGCGCACCCGCGTAGGGTGAGCGCTCGTATACGTGCATACGTGTACATTTTTCGTAGGTTTTAACAAGCTCGGGCATATTTGAAAAGTCAAGTTTTGGGTCAACGCCGTGCGAGTACATATTCATCGCAAGTGTTACAACGTCAACGTTGCCTGTACGCTCGCCGTTACCAAAGAGTGTGCCCTCAATTCTGTCAGCGCCTGCAAGCAGCGCAAGCTCGGCATCGGCAACGCCTGTGCCGCGGTCGTTGTGGGGGTGGATAGAAATGGTAACGTTTTCGCGGTATTTTAAGTTTTCGTGCATATACTCAACCTGACTTGCGTAAACGTGCGGAAGGCTCATTTCAACAGTAACAGGAAGGTTAATGATAACGTTGTTGTCTTTACTCGGCTCTAACACGTCGAGGACTGCGTTACAAACCTCGAGCGCGTACTCCGGCTCGGTGCCTGTAAAGCTTTCGGGCGAGTACTCAAACCTGAAGTTGCCCTCGTACTCGGCTGCCAAGCGTTTTACAAGCTTTGCGCCGTCAACGGCGATTTTTTTAACCTCGTCCTTTGACTTTTTAAATACCTGCTCACGCTGAGCAACGCTTGTTGAGTTATAAAAGTGGATAATCGCGTTGGGTGCGCCTTTACAAGCATCAAAGGTTTTTCTTATGATATGCTCACGGCTTTGGGTAAGTACCTGAATTGTAACGTCGTCAGGTATCATATTGTTATCAATAAGTGTTCTTAAAAACTCGTACTCGGTTTCGCTTGCAGCAGGAAAGCCTACCTCAATCTCTTTAAAGCCGACTTTTAGCAAAAGCTTATAAAACTCAAGCTTTTCTTCAAGGCTCATTGGTATTACAAGGCTCTGGTTGCCGTCGCGAAGGTCAACACTGCACCAAGCGGGTGCTTTATCTATATGGTCTTTTTGTACCCATTTATAATGTGTACCGGGTGCGGCAAAGTAGCCAACGCTATATTTGCTCGTATCCATCATAGTGAATATTCTCCTATCTACTCTCTTTTTTCTCTTTAAAGCTCTGCGATTGTGTCAATCTCTACAAGCACGTTTTTGGGCAGTGTTTTAACTGCAACGCAAGAACGCGCGGGTTTTTGGGTAAAGTATTTGCCGTAAACCTCGTTAAAGGCGGCAAAGTCGTTCATATCAGAAAGAAAGCAAACTGTTTTTACAACCTTTGTAATGTCGCTGCCTGCTGCTTTTAAAACCTCACACAAGTTTTTGCAAACCTGCTCGGTTTGTGCTTCGATTGTGGTAGCCTCAACCGCTGATGTTTGGGGGTTGATTGCAATTTGGCCCGATGTAAAAACAAGTCCTCCTGTTATAACTGCCTGTGAGTAAGGACCAATTGCTTCGGGTGCGTTATTTGTATAAACTGTTTTCATTATATTAATATCCTATTCTACAATTTTAAGGCCTTCGGCTTTTAAGGCGTTTGTTATTTGTTGTACGTGCTCATAGTCTCTTGTTTCAAGACCGATACGCAAAAAGCAACCGTTAATGCTCTCGGTATCTCCCGCACGCTCGTGGTGAACGCTGATTACGTTACCGCCGCAGTCGGCAATTATGCGTGATACGTCTTTTAACTGACCGGGCTTATCGATAAGCTCAATCAAAAGGCTTGAGCGTCTGCCCGATTTAATAAGACCGCGTTTTATAACACGCGATAGAATTGTAACGTCAACGTTACCGCCCGATACAAGCGCCACAACCTTTTTGCCTTTAAGGTCGAACTTGTTAAACATTGCCGCCGCTACTGCAACAGCGCCTGCGCCCTCGGCAATCATTTTTTGTTTTTCAATAAGTGTTAGAATTGCCGATGCAATTTCGTCTTCGGTTACAAGCGCAATATCGTCAACATACTTGCTTATAATATCGAAGGTGTTAACACCGGGGGTTTTAACCGCAATACCGTCGGCGATGGTTGAAACGCTTTCGAGCGAGTCGATTTTGCCGTTTTTGATTGCGTTATACATACTCGGCGCGCCTGCCGCCTGAACACCGTAAACCTTTATGTTAGGTCTTATTGCCTTTATTGTGTATGCAATACCCGATATAAGTCCGCCGCCGCCGATTGGAACAATGATTGCGTCAACATCGTCCATATCCTCAATAATCTCAAGTGCGATTGTACCCTGACCTGCAATAACGTCTTCGTCGTCAAACGGATGAACAAAGGTATAGCCTTTTTCTTCTTTAAGCTGCAAGGCTTTGTTATAAGCGTCGTCATAAACACCTTCGACAAGGCATATATTTGCGCCGTAGCTGCGTGTTGCCTCAATCTTTGAGATTGGTGCGCTGTCGGGAAGGCAAATCAGCGACTCGATGCCGCATTTTGATGCCGCGAGTGCAACGCCTTGCGCGTGGTTACCTGCCGAGCAGGCAATAACGCCGCGCTTTTTCTCCTCATCTGACAGTGTTGCTATTTTATAACCCGAGCCGCGTAGCTTAAACGAGCCTGTGTTTTGCAAATTCTCAGGCTTTAGGTAAAGTTCGCAATCGGTATTAATGCCTGTTGCCTTAACAACAGGGGTTTCGCGAATTATGTTTTTTAGCATTAGTTGTGCGTGAAAAACCTTATCAAGTGTAAGCATGTAAAATTTCCCTTTCAAATATTAAAAAATCCTGTCCCTAACTAAAGAGACAGGATTATAAAAATCTTGCGGTACCACTCTTATTGCCGTATAAAACGGCCACCTCAACGTGACAATCATCACTTACTGCGTTAACGGTCAGCCTCCGTCCGCCCTACTGTTATTTCAGGTCGGCCGCTCCAAGGTGAGTTTACAATAAAGTTTAAACATCGGCTCACACCAACCGCCGACTCTCTGCAGTTAAAGCAATATTGCTTTTCCTTATCTTTGCGTTATTTTTAAATTATATCACTATACTTTTAGCGTGTCAATATTTATTATTCAATTACCTCTATCCAGCCATCAGGTGCCTCGATTGTGCCCATTTGAATACCTGTTAAAGTTTCATAAAGCTTTTTGGTAACAGGGCCCATATCGTTCATACCCGAGGGGAAGCAAATCTCTTTGCCGTGGTCAACAATTTTGCCAACAGGCGAAATTACTGCAGCTGTGCCGCAAAGACCGCACTCAGCAAAGTTTTCAAGCTCGTTTACGTTAATTTCACGTTCTTCAACCTCAAGGCCTAAATAGTCTTTTGCAACCTGAAGGAGTGAACGGCGTGTAATTGAAGGAAGTATTGTATCAGACTTAGGTGTTACAACCTTGCCGTCTTTTGTTATAAATATGATGTTTGCACCGCCTGTTTCTTCAATAAAGGTGCGTGTTTTTGAATCGAGATATACGTTTTCGTCAAAGCCGTTATCGTGAGCGTCAACAATATTGTAAAGGCTCATTGCATAGTTAAGACCTGCTTTTATGTGGCCTGTGCCGCAGGGTGCTGCACGGTCAAGGTCAGAAATGCGAAGAGTAAGCGGTTTTACGCCGCCTTTAAAATAAGGTCCAACGGGGGTTGCAAAAACTCTGAACTGAAACTCGTTTGCAGGCTTTACACCAATTACCGCATCGTAGCCAAACATATACGGTCTTAAATAAAGCGATGCGCCCGAGCCATAAGGCGGAACCCATTCTTTGTTAGCAGAAACAACCTGTTTAACCGCATCTACAAATTTATCTACAGGATATACAGGCATTTTCATACGCTCGCACGAGTCAGCCATACGTTTTGCGTTAAGGTCGGGTCTGAAGCAAACGATGTTGCCGTTTGCAGTTGTATACGCCTTTAACCCCTCAAAGCAGGTTTGTGCATACTGCAGTACACACGCGCACTCGCTCATTGTAATTGTGTCTTCGCCCGAAAGTACGCCGTCATCCCACTTTCCTTCCTTATAATTAGATACAAAGCGCTTGTCGGTTTTTATATAGCCAAAGCCTAAATTATTAAAGTCTATATCCTTTTTTTGCATTGATTTTGCCTCTTTTCATTTTGCTTTTAATGATTTTAGCACTTTAAAGCGATAAAGTCAATATACAACTAAAAAATTTTGCAAAAAATATTTTTAAATTTAGTGTTGACTTTAGCGCTTTAAAGTGCTATACTATATCCAATTTCAAAAACGGTTTAGTGATTTAAAGCACTAAATTACAAGGAGAATAAAAATGAAAGCAACAGCATTAAAAAGAATTGTAGCTGCAGCAGTGCTTGCAGTTATGGTAATGTGTATGTTCACAGGTTGTTCAACAACCGATGACGGCGTATACACAGTTGGTATTTGCCAGCTCGTAACACACGATGCGCTCGATGCCGCAACTGAAGGCTTTAAGGCAGCGCTTACCGAAAAGCTTGGCGACAAAGTTGAGTTTGACTTTAAAGATGCCGCAGGCGACTCACCCACTTGCGCTACAATCGCAACACAGTTTGTAACTGACAAGGTTGACTTGATTATGGCTAACGCAACACCTGCGCTTCAGGCTGCAATGGCAGCAACAGGCGATATTCCGATTGTTGCAACATCAATCACCGACTTTGCTACAGCACTCGAAATTGACGATTGGACAGGTAAATCAGGCATTAACGTTACAGGTACTGCTGACCTTGCACCGCTCGACAAACAAGCAGCTATGGTAAAAGAACTTGTACCCGACGCTAAAAAAGTTGGTATTTTATACTGCTCAGCAGAGCCTAACTCAAAATATCAGGCAACAGTTGTTGCAGACGAGCTTAAAAAGCTCGGTCTTGAAACAAAAGAGTTTACAATTGCTGACTCAAACGAAATCGCATCGGTTGCTACAACCGCTTGCGACCAGGTTGATGTAATCTATATCCCCACCGACAACACACTTGCTTCAGCCGCTGCTGCTGTTGAGCAAATTGCAGGACCTAAGAACATTCCTGTAGTTGCAGGTGAAGAAGGCATTTGCAAAGGCTGCGGTGTTGCTACACTTTCAATCAGCTACTACGATATCGGCTACAAAGCAGGTATGATGGCTTACGAAATTTTAGTAAACGGTGAGAACGCAGGCGATATGGAAATTCAGACTGCTGACACAACAACTAAAAAATACGTTGAATCAAGAGCAACCGCACTTGAGCTCACCGTTCCGTCTGACTACGTTGCAATCGAAATGGATGCAGAGTAATTAAAACTTAAACGGGCGGCAGATAAAAGTCTGCCGTCCTTTTGCTTTGGAGGAGACTATGTTAAACTTTTTAGAATCACTACCCGGTGCCGTTGCCCAAGGTCTTATTTGGGGCATAATGGCAATTGGTGTGTACATCACCTACCGCGTGCTTGACCTTGCCGACCTTACTGTTGACGGCTCAATTTGTACAGGCGGTGCGGTGCTTGTAATGTGTACCGTTGGCGGTATGAATATTTACCTTGCAATGCTGCTTGCGTTTTTGGCAGGCTGTATTGCAGGTCTTGTAACAGGTATTTTACATACCCGCTTTGGAATACCCGCAATTTTGGCCGGTATTTTAACACAGCTTGCACTTTACTCAATTAACCTTAGAATACTTGGTAACAAGGCTAACCAGACCCTTAATGTTATTAAGTACCCTGTTGTTGTTTCACTTCGAAATATACCAAAATCAATTGTTGTTGGTGCCATATTTGTTGCGCTTTTAATTGCTGCACTTTATTGGTTTTTTGGCACCGAGATGGGTCACTCTATTCGTGCTACAGGCGCCAATGCCGCAATGGCAAGAGCAAACGGCATTAACACCGACAGGCGCAAAATTATCGGTTTTGTAATTTCAAACGGTATCGTTGCACTTTCGGGCGCACTTTTGTCGCAGTATCAGGGCTTTGCCGATATTAATATGGGCAGAGGCGCAATCGTTATAGGTCTTGCCGCAGTTATTGTTGGCGAGGTACTGTTCTCAAAAGTATTTAAAAACTTTGCGCTTAAGCTTTTATCAGCAGTGCTTGGCGGCATAATATATTATATTGTTATTACAATAGTTTTACGACTCGGTCTTAACGCAAACGACTTAAAGCTGTTCTCGGCTATTGTTGTTGCGCTTTTCTTGGCAGTTCCCTATTGGAAAAATACAGTTTCGCAAAAGCTTATAAAATCGAAAAAGGAGGTAAAGTAAAATGCTTATAATTAAAGATGTTTACAAAACCTTCAACCCCGGCACAATCAACGAGAAAAAAGCGCTTCAAGGCGTTAACCTTACACTTAACGACGGCGATTTTGTAACGGTTATCGGCGGTAACGGTGCAGGTAAATCAACGCTTTTAAATATGATTACAGGCGTGTACCCCGTTGACAGCGGTACAATCGAAATTGACGGCATTGACGTAACACATCTTCCCGAGCACAAACGCGCAAAATACTTTGGACGCGTGTTCCAGGACCCCATGACAGGTACTGCCGCTACTATGCAGATTGAAGAAAACCTTGCGCTTGCCGCAAGACGCGGTAAAAAAAGAACACTCGCGCCCGGTATCAAAGCATCAGAGCGCGACGGCTACAGACAATTACTTGCAAAGCTAAACCTTGGACTTGAAGACAGGCTTACATCAAAGGTTGGTCTTTTGTCGGGCGGTCAGCGTCAGGCAATTACCCTTTTAATGTCAACACTCAAAAAGCCAAACCTGTTGCTTCTTGACGAGCATACAGCCGCTCTTGACCCGCAAACTGCCGCAAAGGTGCTTGAAATTACCGACGAGCTTGTATCGCAAAACAAGCTTACAACACTTATGATTACCCATAATATGAAAGATGCCATAAGACTTGGCAACCGACTTATTATGATGAACAACGGTAAAATTATTTACGATATTTCGGGCGAAGAAAAGAAAAAGCTTGAGGTTTCTGACCTTATGGAGCTTTTTGCAAAAGCAAGCAACGGTGAGTTCGCAAACGACAGAATGTTACTTGGTTAAAATAAAAAGACACCCTCGGGTGTCTTTTTTTATTACTCTGCTTTAAAGCCTGCGGCCTCTATAGTTGCTACAAGCACCGATTTATCAAGTGCTGATGCAAGCTTAACTTCGGCTGTGCCGTCTTGGTGGCTAACGATTGCGCTTTCTACCTCAGGTAAAGCTTCAAGAGCGTTTTTTACACTTGCCTCGCAGTGTTTACACATCATACCTTCTACTTTTAATGTTACTGTCATTTTGTTTTTTCTCCTGTCAAATAAATTAAGTCTAAGTGCGTTTGAAACAACGCAAAAGCTTGAAAGGCTCATAGCAAGCGCGCCAAACATTGGGTCAAGCGTAAGCCCTAAAACGCCTGCCGCAAGCGGTATTCCGATTGCGTTATAAAAGAACGCCCAGAACAAGTTTTCACGGATATTTATAAGCGTTTTTTTAGAAAGCCGTATTGCCAGCACCGCATCGGTAAGCTTGCTTTTTGTAAGCACAACATCAGCCGAGTCAATAGCAATATCGGTACCTGCGCCAATTGCAATGCCAATATCAGCTGATGTCAGCGCGGGCGCATCGTTAATACCGTCGCCCACCATTGCAACAAGTCCACGGCTTTTAAGCTCGTTTACTACCCTGTATTTATCATTTGGCTTTACGTTTGCCAAAACCTTTTCAATACCCACCTGATTTGCTATAAATTTTGCGGTATGCTCGTTATCGCCTGTAAGCATTACAACGTCTATACCAAGCTTTTTAAGGCTTAAAACAGCGGTTTTACTGTCATTTTTAACGGTATCGGCAACTGCTATTATACCAAGCAGTTTTTTGTCATCACAAAACAGCATTGGGGTTTTGCCCTGCTTTGAAAGCTGATTAATCTGCTCGGTAATTTGCTCATTCAATTCTACAAACGAGCCAACATAATCGGCATTGCCGCCGTAGTAGTGAGTGCCGCCCATTTTGCCGTTTACACCGCCGCCCGAAACCACCTCAAAATCGGTAACGTCAAAAAACTCGGTGTTTCGTATTTTGCAGTAGTCACAGACTGCGTGCGCGAGTGGATGCTCGCTTAATTTTTCGAGCGAGTATGCAATTTTTACTAAATTTTCATCAAGCGATACAACGTCAGTTACCTTTGGCTTGCCCTCGGTAATTGTGCCGGTTTTATCAAGCACAACCGTTTTAACCTTACCCGCATTTTCGAGCGCGGTTGCAGTTTTAAAAAGCACGCCTTTGTTTGCGGCAACTCCGTTTGCTACCATTATTGCAACAGGTGTTGCAAGCCCGAGCGCACAGGGGCAGGATATTACAAGCACCGAGATTGCGCGAGACAGCGCAAACGCTATTTCTTTACCCAAAGCAAGCCACGCTATGCCCGTTACAACGGCTATTGCCATAACAACCGGAACAAACACCGCCGAGACCTTGTCGGCAATTCGTTGCGCGGGGGCTTTTGTTGCCGATGCATCGGTTACCGTTTTTATAATTTGCGAAAAGACTGTGTCCTCGCCGACTTTTGTTGCCTTGCACTCGATATAGCCTGTCAGGTTGAGCGTTGCACCCGACACGCTGTCACCCTGTTTTTTGTCAACAGGTATACTCTCGCCTGTAAGCGCCGATTCGTTAACTGATGCGCTGCCCGATACGACAACGCCGTCGGTTGCAATGCGCTCGCCTGCACGAACAACAAAAATATCGCCTACCGCAAGCTTTGAAATATCAATAACCGCCTCTTTGCCGTCTTTTAACACAGTTGCGGTGGTTGGTGCAAGCTTTATAAGTGACTTTAGCGCATCGGTCGTTTTACCCTTTGACACAGACTCTAACAGCTTACCTACAGAAATAAGAGTCACTATCATTGCCGACGACTCAAAGTACAAATCGTGCAGCGGGTGGGGGTTTGTTAAAAGCACAATCACGCTGTACACAAACGCGGCACCCGAGCCGAGCGACACCAGCGTATCCATATTCGGTGCGCCTTTGATAGCCGATTTAAAGCCGCTTATAAAGAATTTTTTGTTAATTACAAGTACAATTACCGTTAGTATAAGCTGCAAAAGTGCAACTGCAAGGTGGTTGCTTGCAAGCGCGCTCGGAAGATACCAGCCCCACATTACAAAGCCCATTGAAACATACATAAGCATAATTACAAACGCCGCTGACCATACCACACGGCGTACAAGTGCCCTGGTTTCGCTTATTTCGGCTGTATTCTCAAGTGCTACGCCATAGCCTGCGCCAACAACCGCCGCAATAATATCGTTATCGGCAGCGCTGCCTTCAACCGCAAGTGTTGCTGTGAGCAGGTTTACGTTGCACTCCAAAACACCGTCAACCTTTGATACCGCCGATTGCACACGCGCAGAACACGCCGCACAGCTCATACCTGTTATTTTAAATTTTTTCATTCTATTCTCCTTTGAGTTAGCAACTGCTAACATAATTATACACCAACAAAATAAAAAAATAAAGTCCCAAACGGGACTTTATTTACAATATTTATCAATATAAGAGTCGAGCGATTCGGCAATAATCTGCTTTGCGCGAGCGGCATCGCCGAGTTCGTTAACTGCAGTTTGCTTGCCCTCGAGCTCTTTATACACTTTAAAAAAGTGTGAGATTTCGTCGTGGATATGCGGCGGAAGCTGTGAAATATCGGTGTATACGTTATAGGTGGGGTCGTTAAACGGAATAGCAACAATCTTTTCGTCGTTACGGCCGTTGTCTATCATTGAAATAACACCGATTGGGTAGCAACGCACAAGCGTCATTGGTCTTATTGACTCAGAGCAAAGAACTACAACATCAAGCGGGTCAAAATCGTCGGCGTATGTACGCGGAATAAAGCCGTAGTTTGCAGGGTAGTGAGTTGATGTGTAAAGAATACGGTCAAGCTTTAAGCAGCCTGTTTCTTTATCCATCTCGTACTTACATTTAGAGCCTTTTTCAATTTCGATTACGCACTCAAAATCTTCAGAGCTTACGCGTTTTGGGTTAATATCGTGCCAGATGTTCATAGTCTACTCCTTATTAAAATAACCAACTGCCGTTTGTAAAATCAGGGAATTCAACAGGTGCACCGCCAAGCGATATTGACTTTTCAGAAAGCGCCGAAACCGCCATCCAGGTTGCCATATCGTAAACGTCAATAGGCATTGGCTTGTCGTTTTCAAAGCAGTCTACAAAGTCTTTAAGCATAAGATAGTCCATACCGCCGTGACCGCTTTTTATTCCCGACGCCAAGTACTCTTTCCACATAGGATGCATCCACTTTTCTTCGTAGCTGCTCTCGTTGTTCCACTCGGTTGACCAGTCACCCATTTCGGCTTTTTTAAGGTGTTCTTTGTTTGAGCCTTCACAAATTGAGCGTGTGTTTGCGTGTGCAAACGCCTTTGTGCCGTATATATTATAGTTTCTTGTGCCAAAGGTGGGCAGCGTGGTATTAAGAGTAAGCGTTATTGTTTGACCGCCTGAGCATTTTATAACGGTTGTTATAACATCGCCCTGATTAAAACGTAAATTTTGTATGCGTGTGTCGTCCTGACGTTCAGTTTTTATAAACTGTTCAAGCCCGCACGATTTTGATGCAAAAGACGAAAGCGAAACAAACCTGTTGCCGTGATTAATACCCAAAAGCCTTGCAATAGGTCCGAGTTCGTGGGTTGGATAGTTGTCGCAGTTGCGGTTTAAGTAGTTTCTTAGTCTATAGTGGCGAATTTTTATTCCGTCGGAAATTTCGCCCCTGAGGTCGTGAGTATAAGCGCCGTCAACGTGAACAATCTCACCAAAAAAGCCTGCCTCTTTCATTCGCAAAAGCATTGTTTCGCGCCTGCCGTAGCAGCAGTTTTCAAGTAGCATTATAGGTGATTTTGTTTGCTGATACGTTTTTACAAGCTCCCAGCACTGTTTAATTGAGTAGGCGCCTGCAACCTCAACAGCCACCGCTTTACCCGCCTTCATAGCCTGTATGCAAAGCGGAATGTGTGCCTCCCACGAGGCAAAAACAAACACAAGGTTTATTTCGGGGTTGTTTATAATTTCGTTTGCATCGGTAGTAGCAAGGCAGGTTTTACCCGTTTTTTCTTTAACGTATTCCATTGCCTTCTCGGCGCGGTCAGCGTACACGTCGCAAACTGCAACAATTTGTGCGCTGCTCGAAGCCTTAAGCAAAGGACTTATTACACCACGGGCACGTTGACCGTAGCCGATTACTCCTGCCTTGATTGTTTTCATTAGTTTCTCCTTAGCCAATTGAGTTAAAGAGCCATTTACCGTTGGTAAAGTCGGGGAATTCTACAACCTGACCGCCCTTTGCAATTGAGTCTTCTGAAAGCGCGGTAATAACCATCCAGGTAGCCATATCGTAAACGTCGATAGGCATAGGCTTGCCTTCGAGAAGGCTGTCTGCAAAAGCGTTAAGAACAAGCCAGTCCATATCGCCGTGACCTGCAACAAGGCCTTCTTCGATATATTTTTTCCAAACGGGGTGGAGCCACTCTTCTTCGTATTTTTCTTGGTTGTTCCACTCTTTTGACCAGTCGCCCATTTCGCCTCTTTTACGATGCTCTTCGTTTGCGCTTTCAAAAATTGACTTTGTATCGGCATGAGCAAAAGCCTTTGTGCCGTATACGTTGTAGTTTCTTGAATAGAATCTGGGGAGTGTTGTTGAAAGTGCGAGTGAGATTGTTTCACCGCCTGCGCACTTGATTACTGTTGTTACAACGTCGCCCTGATTAAAGCGAAGGCCTTGAATTTCAGCTTCGTCAGCACGCTCGGTTTTAATAAACTCTTCAAGACCGCGTGATTTTGATGAGAATGAAGCGAGTGATAAGAATCTGTTACCACGGTTGATGCCAAGAAGCTGTGCAATCGGTCCAATCTCGTGTGTGGGGTAGTTTTCGCAGTTACGGTTTAAGTAGTTGCGGAGTCTGTAGTGACGAATTTTGATACCGTCTGAAATTTCACCGCGAAGGTCGTGGCAGTATGCGCCGTCAATGTGCATAATTTCGCCAAAGAAACCGTGGTCGTGCATATTTTGAATCATCATTTCGCGTTTGCCGTAGCAGCAGTTTTCGAGCATCATGATAGGTGTTTTTGTTTCTTCGTAGGTTTTAACAAGGTCCCAGCACTGCTCAACCGAGTAAGCGCCTGCAACCTCGCAAGCAACTGCCTTGCCTGCTTTCATAGCAGCGATTGAAAGCGGAATATGTGCTTCCCATGCTGCGAATATGTAAATGGTATTAATATCGGGGTTGTTAATAAGCTCGTCAGCGTTAGTTGTATAAATGCAGTCTTTACCGCTTCTGTCAAGTACCTTTTTACGAGCAGCTTCAGCTCTGTCGGGATAAAGGTCGCATACAGCTACTACCTCTACCTTTTCGGGCATTTTAAGAAGTAAGCTTAACATACTTGTTCCGCGTTGACCGTAGCCAATTACGCCTGCTTTAATTTTTTCCATAGTAAAATCCTCCGTTAATATGGATATAATAATACAAATTGATTATACCCCAAAATTTATAGCAGTGTCAAGTAATTAAGCGATAAAAAAAGAGCACAATTGTGCTCTTTTTTAAGATATGACTTTAAATTTTTCTTTGCCCTCTATAAAGGCTTTTGTAATGATTACTTTTTTAACGTTTTCCATTGATGGAACATCGTACATTACCTGCTGCATTGACTTTTCGATAATGGCACGAAGTCCGCGTGCGCCTGTTTTGTTTGCGATTGTACGCGCGGCAATTTCTTTTAGTGCCTCGTCTTCAAACTCAAGCTCAATGTTATCGTAACCAAACAGTTTTTTATACTGTTTTGTGATTGCGTTTTTGGGCTTGGTTAAAATTTGAAGCATTGCCGTATCGTCAAGCTCGTCAAGTGAAACAAGCACGGGGAGTCTGCCCACGATTTCGGGGATAAGTCCGTATTTTACAATATCGTAGCTTTCAACGTTTTTGTAAATTTCAGATAGCGTTCTTTCGCCGTTTTCTTTAAGCTCGGCGCCAAAGCCGATACCGCCGTTACCCTTAATTCGTTTTTCGACATTCTTTTGTATGCCGTCAAACGAGCCGCCGCAAATAAACAAAATGTTTTTTGTGTCAATATGGATAAACTCTTGGTTGGGGTGCTTGCGTCCGCCTTGTGGCGGTACGTTCGAAACAGTACCCTCAAGTATTTTTAAAAGCGCCTGTTGAACACCCTCGCCGCTTACGTCGCGTGTGATTGACATATTTTCGCTCTTGCGCGAGATTTTGTCAATCTCGTCGATATAGATAATGCCTTTTTCGGCTTTTTCAATATCAAAATCAGCTGCCTGTATCAGCTTTAAGAGTATGTTTTCAACGTCCTCGCCAACGTAACCCGCCTCGGTAAGAGTGGTAGCATCGGCAATTGCAAACGGAACGCCTAAAATTTTTGCAAGTGTTTGGGCAAGGTAGGTTTTACCGCTGCCTGTGGGACCGATAAGCAAAATATTGCTTTTTTGAATTTCAACACCGTCGTCGGTGTCGTCAAGGTTTAAAATGCGCTTGTAGTGGTTGTATACCGCAACGCTGAGGGCTACCTTTGCCCTGTCCTGACCTATGATATAGTCGTCGAGGTAGGTTTTAATTTCGTGCGGGGTGTACATTTTAATATCAAGCGGCTCTGACTCTTTTTCAAAGTCGTCGTCTGCACCAATACCAAGCATCTGGGCGCACAGTTCCACACATTCAGAGCAAATAAAAGCCTCTTTACCCGCAATCATTTTGTCGGTTTTGTCTTCGGGTCTACCGCAAAACGAACAACGGTTTTGTGTATTGTTTGTGGTTTGTGACATTATTACCTCGATGCAATAACCTTGTCGATAAGACCGTACTGACAAGCCTCGTCAGCCGACATAAAGTTGTCGCGCTCGGTGTCGCGCTCAATTACCTCGAGCGGTTTTCCGGTCGCATCGGCAAGCATTTGGTTTAGTTTGTTTTTGATTTTTATAATGCGCTCGGCGTGAATTTTAATATCAGTTGCCTGACCCTGTGCACCGCCGAGTGGCTGATGTATCATAATTTCGCTGTTGGGAAGCGCAAAGCGTTTGCCCTTTGTACCTGCCGCAAGTAAGAATGCACCCATACTTGCCGCCATGCCGATACAGATTGTTGAAACATCGCACTTGATGTATTTCATTGTATCGTAAATTGCCATACCTGCGGTAATTGAGCCGCCGGGCGAGTTGATATAAAAGCTGATGTCTTTTTCGCTGTCTTGCGCCTCAAGGTATAAAAGCTGGGCAACAACAAGGCTTGCAGTTACATCGTTAACCTCTTCTGACAAAAACACAATACGGTCATTGAGAAGTCTTGAGTAAATGTCGTAAGACCTTTCACCTCTATTTGTTTGTTCAACGACCATAGGTACTAAGCTCATAGTGATTCTCCTAAAAAATTAATTAATTATTTTTCCTCTTTTGTTTCAGAGGCTTTTTTTGTTGTGGTTGATTTTTTGCGGGCTGAAACCTTTTCTTCGGTGATTTCAGCATTGTTTTTAATAAACTCTACAGCCTTGCCAACTGCAACGTCCATTGAAAGCTCTGATGCAGGAATGTACATTTTAACTGTATCAAGCTCCATTTTGTATGCGTCAGCGATTGACTGATATTCTTTTTCAAGGTCTTCGTCTGAAACAACAATGCCCTCGCTTTTTGCAACTGTTTCGAGTGCAAGGCGGGTTTTAACCTGTTTCTCGGCTTCGGGCTCGTAGTTCTTTTTAAAGGCGTCAAGGTCCATACCCATATACTGTACGTATGTTTTAAGGTCAAGGCCTGAGCCTGCAAGTCTTTGTTCAAAGTCGCTCATCATCATGTTAACCTTTTGGTCAACCATAACCTGAGGAATTTCTACCTCGGTGTTAGCAATAAGTGCTTCGATGATATCGTTTTCGAGCTCAGCTTCTGACTGGTTAGCTTTTTGCTCTTTAAGTTTTTTCTTAATGTCTGATTTGAGTTCAGCAAGAGTATCGAACTCGCTTACGTCTTTTGCAAACTCGTCATCAACCTCGGGAAGCTGAACCTCTTTAACAGCGTTTACTTTTACTTTAAATACTGCCTCTTTGCCTGCAAGGTCGTCGGCGTGGTATTCTTTGGGGAATGTAACGTTTACGTCGCACTCTTCACCTGCTTTTTTACCAACGAGCTGGTCTTCAAAGCCGGGGATAAATGTGTTTGAACCGAGTGATAAGTCATAAGCTTCAGCCTTACCGCCGTCAAACTCAACGCCGTCAACGCTACCGCAGTAGTCAATGTTTACAGTGTCGCCGTTTGCTGACTCACGTTCTACCTCAACAATTCTTTTGTTGCGCTCACGAAGTGACTCGAGCTCTGCTTTAACCATTGTTTCTGTTACATTATAGACTTTTTTTGTAGCCTTTATACCTTTGTACTCTTTAATCGTAGCTTCGGGTTTAACGGTTACCTTTGCAGTGAACACAAAGCCTTCTGAGTCGATTGATGTAATTTCAACCTCGGGGTTGTCGATAGGTGAAATACCTGCTTCTTTAACAGCGTCTTCGTAAGCTGCGGGGTAAAGAGCATTTACAGCGTCGTCAAAGAACACACCTTCGCCGTAGAGCTTTTCAACCATTTTTCTGGGAGCTTTACCCTTACGAAAGCCGGGTACTGAAAGCTTTGAAAGATTTTTCTTAAATGCAGCGTCAACTGCCTTTTTGAACTCGTCGCCTTTTACTTCAACAACAAGCTCAACTGTGTTTGCTTCGATTTTTTTGTTTTCCTTTAAAGTCATATGTTTATACCTCCAATTATTAACTATATTATTTTATATATTAATAGGCAAAAAGTCAATAGCATCAGCTGAAACAAGGGTAAAGTTTATGTCAAAAATTGTGCCCTGGTCAGCGTTTTTGATAGAACCTGAATGAAGATGTCCGTAAAAACAGCGTTTTACGCCGTATTTTTTTAAAACCTCAATAAACGGCTCGGCTATAAAGCCGTTATAAACGGGCGGATAGTGCATAACGGCAATTTTTTCGCCATCGCCAGCGCTTGCAAGTGAGCGTTCAAGCCTTCCGCATTCGCGCGCTATTATCTTTTTATCGTTTTGGGTGCAAGAGTCGGTTTCGAGCATCCAGCCGCGAGTACCGCAAATATTAACACCCTCGCACAAAAACGAGTTGTTATAAATAAAGTCTATTGAGTTTATGTTATTTTCTTTTAAAAACCGACGCATTTTTGAAACGGTATCCCACCAATAGTCGTGGTTGCCTTTTAGCAGTAGTTTTTTACCGGGGAGTGAGTCGAGCAGTAAAAAGTCGTCGAGCGCCTCGTTTAGCGACATTCCCCACGAAACGTCACCTGCTATAATTACCGTGTCGGTGTCGGTTATTGTGTTTTTCCAGTTTTGGCACAGCTTGTCGGTGTAGTTTTGCCAGCGGCCGCCAAATATGTCCATCGGTTTATCAACCGACTGCGACAGGTGTGTGTCGCCGATTATAAAAATTGACAACTTGCCCTCCAAAATTTTTTTGAATAATTTAAAGCCTCGTGTTTACACTATTTTGTGAAAGGAGTTGAATTTTAAAATGATGAACGAACAAAAGATACAAGGTGTTATGTGCAGAGTATCAGACTGTCACTATCACTCAAAGGACAACAGATGCACAGCATCACAAATTGAGGTTTGCAACTGTGACCACTGTGGTTGCGCGATTAATAAGGAAGATGCAAGCTTTTGCTCTACCTACAGAAAAGCGTAATATTCCTTTCGCACGAGGGCGGCAATACGGCTGCCCTTTTTAAATTTTTAAAAAGTCGTAAACTGCCTTTGTCATTTGGTCTTTTTGACAAACGTCTTTAAAGCGCACCTCGGCGTTTTCAAGGCAGGCAAGCGATTGGGGTATCTCTACGCCTGTCATTTTGTTAAGACGCTCAAAAAGTTCAAACTCGTTATCGGTTTTTGCATCGCCCTTAAGACCTGTAATTACGCTTGCAGGGAATTTATAAGGGCTTGCGGTTGATAAAATAACGCGCTTGCAGTCAGCCTTAATGTTGTTTGAAACCGAGTATGCAACTGCGGTGTGCGGGTCCATTACATAGTTATATTTGTCATAAGCCTCAAAAATTGCATCGTAGGTTGCGTTTTCGTCGGCAAAACCGCCGTCAAACTCGGCTTTAATAAGTGATAAAAGCTCGCTGTCAACCTCGTACTTACCCTCGGTTGCAAGCTTTTGCATATAGCCTGAAACCTTGTTTGCATCAAAGCCGCTCATAATAAAGAGAAGTCTTTCAAGGTTAGACGATATTAGTATATCCATTGACGGTGAAATTGTTGTATAAAAGCTACGGTTTTTGTCGTAAACGCCTGTTTCGATAAAGTCGGTAAGCACCTTGTTGGTGTTTGATGCACAAATAAGGCGGTTAACAAAAAGACCCATTTTTTTAGCAATAAAACCTGCTAAAATGTCGCCAAAGTTACCTGTAGGCACAACAAAATCAACCTTTTCGCCCATTTTAACATCGCCCGATTTCACCATATCGGCATAGGCTGAAAAATAGTATACAATCTGCGGAACAAGTCTGCCCCAGTTGATTGAGTTTGCCGAAGAAAATGCCATTTTGTTGTCGGCAAGCTTTTTCTCAACCTCTTTGTCTCCGAATATAACCTTAACACCGCTCTGGCAGTCGTCAAAGTTACCTTCAAGACCGATAACGCCTGTGTTTTTGCCTGACTGTGAGGTCATTTGCTTTCTTTGAACCTCGCTTACGCCGTGAGCAGGGAAAAATACAAGTATTTTGGTTTTATCAACATCGCAAAAGCCTTCGAGTGCAGCCTTGCCTGTGTCACCCGATGTTGCAACGAGAATAACTGTTGTTTTATCTTCGCCTTTTTTTGCAATTGCGGTTGTTAAAAGTCTTGGCATAAGCTGAAGCGCCATATCTTTAAAAGCGCAGGTAGGTCCGTGCCACAGCTCTAACACATAGTTATTATCATCAAGCTTTTTAACAGGTGCGGGGTGGCTTCCGAATTTTTCGGTGGTGTATGCACCGTCGATACAGTTTTTAAGCTCTGCCTCTGTGTAGTCGGTTAAAAATTTAGACAAAACAAGCATTGCGCGTGATTTGTAGTCCATATCAACAAGGCTGTCAATCTCGGCGCTTGTAAGAGCGGTAATTGACTGTGGCATAAAAAGACCGCCGTCGTTTGAAAGGCCTTTTATAATCGCATCAGCCGAGTCGATTTTAAGGTTTGAGTTTCTTGTGCTTACGTACTTCATTTTCCTTTTTCCTCTTATGTAAATTTAATTAATTTCGAACGCATTTTTTATGTGATTTATTTTGTAGTGCATACCGCTTTTTACAATCTCGATAACATCAAACGACATACAATTGTCGTTTAAGCGGTGTTTTGTAATAAAGTGGTGTGCCGTTTTAATGATTTTTTGTTGTTTTATGTCGGTTACGGCATAGGCAGGCGCAACCTCGTTGTTACCCCTTGCTTTAACCTCTATAAATGCTATAGTGCCGAGTTTTTTTGCAATTATATCAATCTCGCCAAAGCGCGAGTGAAAGTTGCACTCAAGTATTTGATAACCGTGAAGGCGCAGGTACCACGTTGCAACCGTTTCGGCGCGTTTTCCAAAGTTTTTCATATCTTTTTCAAAAATGACGGGCGGTGAATGGGGCAAGGTCCGTATTTGCGGATAGCCTCAATATGCGCCTTTGTGGCATAGCCCTTGTGTTTATCAAACTGGTACTCGGGGTACTGTTTTGAAAGCTCTATAATCTCTCTGTCACGCGATACCTTTGCAACAATTGAAGCCGCCGCAATGCTGGGGCTAATGCTATCGCCCTTTACAACGGTGCGTGTTTTACAGTCAAAGCCGCGTGCGATGTTGCCGTCAATCAGCGCAATATCAACGTTTGTTTTAAGACCCTCAATCGCGCGTTTCATTGCAAGCATTGCCGCGTTTAAAATGTTAATCTTTTCAATCTCGTCAACAGTAGCGTAAGCTACCGACCAGGCGACCGCGTTTTTTGTAATATCGTCATAAAGCTGGTCGCGTTTTTTGGGCGACAGCTTTTTACTGTCGTTTAAGTTTTCGTTATAATAGCTTTTATCTAAAATAACGGCGGCGGCATATACGTTACCGCAAAGGCAACCCCTGCCCGCCTCGTCAACACCGCAGACAACGGCGTTTCCGTTATTGTTTTCTTCGGTTTCTATTACAAATTCAAGCACTCGGGACCCTCCAATGAAATTCTGCCGAGCTTGCCTGCGCGAAATTCGTCAATTAAAATTTTTGCGCAACGCTCATAGTCGTAGTCACCGCCGCGAAGAATAAAGCCGCGGCGCTTACAAATCATTTCGTAAACCTCAAGCGGCTCTAAGCCGTCAGTATCAATACCAAATCGGTTTTTAATGCTTTCGGGGTATTTGGCTGTGAGTGTTTTTATAAGCTCGAGTGCGAGTGTTTCAATATCTACAACATCGTCTTTTACCGCGCCTGTAAATGCAAGGTTTAAGCCAATGCTCATATCGGTAAACTTGTTCCATAAAATTCCGGGGGTATCTAAAAGCTCAATATCGCTGCTTAATGTTACCCATTGTCCGCCGCGTGTAACACCGGGGCGGTCTTCGGCAACAACCGCGCGCTTTTTACAAAGCGAGTTTATAAGCGTGCTTTTGCCCGAGTTAGGAACACCGCAAATCATCATACGAATAGTTTTTTTCATACCCTTTTGCGAGTATTTTTCAATTTTATCTTTAAGTGCCTCGCGAACTGCCGGTAAAACCTGATTTACGTTTTTACCGTTTACAAGGCTAACCGTTATTACCTCGCGGCCGAGCGATTTAAAATAGTTTATCCAGCGCGATGTTACATCGGGGTCGGCAAGGTCGGTTTTGGTTATTATCATTAGTCGGGGCTTGCCTGCAAGCAGCCTGTCAAAGTCGGGGTTTTGCGATGCACGGATACAACGGGCGTCGACAGTTTCGGCAACAATATCAACAAGTGATATGTTTTTTTCGATGTACCTGCGGGTTTTGGTCATATGCCCCGGAAACCATTGTATGTTAATATCGGGCATTGTTATCTCACCTTTCCGGTATTGGGCATAAGCCTAAAAATAAGTCTGCCAAAAATATCGTTGCAGTCAATATCGCCTATTTCGCTGTAGCGGCTGTCTTTTGAGTTTTCGCGGTTATCGCCCAGCGCAAAAACGCAGCCCTCTTTTACTGTGTGCGGCATTGGCAGCGAGCGCGCCTGCGTTGGCATACCGTACTGAATATACGGCTCGGCAAGCTTAACGCCGTCAACATAAACATAGCCGTCTTTAATATCCACGGTCTGACCTTCGGTAGCAATAATACGCTTTACCAAAACCTCATTTTCGTTATCGGAATAAAAGCAAATAATATCGCCGCGCTTTGGGGTATAAAAAAGGTCGGATACTATAAGCCTGTCGCCGTTTTCGAGGGTTGAGAACATTGAGTCGCCGCTTACTACGAATATTCTGAAAACAAGCGTAAACAAAAGCAGTACAACAACCGCCGACATAACTACCGAGTCGAGTATTTCATAAAGTGATGTTAAAAATTTTTTTGTTGGTTTCATTAGCTAACCTCTAAATTAAGTTAACTTATATTATATAACATATATTTGATTTTTTCCATAGAAAAAACAAAAAAAGTGTATGAAACATAAGTTTCATACACTCTTTGTAAGCGTAAGTAAAATTATTTAACTTCAACTTTAGCGCCAGCTTCTTCAAGCTTAGCTTTGATTGCATCAGCATCGTCTTTTGAGGCGCCTTCTTTGATAGCTTTAGGAGCGCTTTCAACGAGCTCTTTAGCTTCTTTAAGACCAAGACCTGTGAGCTCACGAACAACCTTGATAACGCTGATTTTGTTAGCGCCGATGTCAGCAAGGATTACGTCGAACTCTGTTTTTTCTTCTGCAGCTGCAGCAACAGGGCCAGCAGCAGCAACAGCTACAGGAGCAGCTGCGCTTACACCAAATTCTTCCTCGATAGCTTTAACGAGGTCTGCAAGCTCCATTACGTTAAGAGCTTTGATATCTTCAATAAATTTTGCAATATCTGCCATTGTTAATTTCCTCCAAAAATAAGTTTTTAATAAATTTTTATTGTTGTTTGTCGCATAAGCTCATTATGCGGGGGTTTCTTCGTTCTTTTTGTCAGCAATTGCTTGTAATGCACGGGCAAGACCAGAAATGTTGCCGTTGAGTGCATAAAGAAGCATACAAAGAAGCTGCTCTTTGCTGGGCATTTTAGCAAGCTTTTCAACCTCAGCTACGCTGATTGATTTGCCTTCCATAATGCCGCCTTTAATTTTGAAGTTGTCGTGTTTTTCAGCAAACTCGCCAACGATTTTTGCAGCTGAAGTGTGGTCGTCTGAAAGTGCAAGAGCGGTTGTTCCGTTAAGGATTTCGTCAAGACCTTCAATACCTGCATCTTTAGCGGCAAATCTTGTAAGTGTGTTTTTTACAACAGTGTACTTAACACCTGCTTCTCTAAACTGCTTACGAAGTACTGTGTCATCAGCAACGGTGATACCGCTGTAGTCAACAAATACGCCGGTTGTGCAGCCTTTAAGTTGCTCGGTGAGTTCAGTAACTACCTGCTTTTTAGCCTCTAAAACCTTTTGGCTGGGCACTTTGTTTCACCTCCGTTAAAATTGTGAAATTGTAAAAAAATGCTCCCGGCAGACAAGACGGGAGCACAAAGATTGCGTTTGAATAACATCTCCTCGGCTGGCAAGATTAAGCGTAAATTGTACGCGCCAACTGTCTGCGAAGTATTTTTAACTTAATTAATATAACACACCAAAAGCGGTATGTCAATAGATTACTGCATTTTTGCAGTATTAATCTTAACACCAGGACCCATTGTTGAAGCAACAACGCAGCTTTTAACGTATTGACCTTTTGCAGCTGACGGTCTTGCTTTGATAATAGCACCCATAAGTGTTTCAAAGTTCTCGGTAAGCTTTTCGGTACCGAATGACACTTTACCCATCGGGCAGTGAATGATATTGGTTTTGTCGAGTCTGTACTCGATTTTACCTGCTTTGATTTCGGCAATAGCTTTTGCAACGTCCATTGTTACAGTACCTGCCTTGGGGTTAGGCATAAGGCCCTTAGGACCAAGCACACGACCAAGACGGCCAACAACGCCCATCATATCGGGGGTTGCAACTACTACATCATATTCAAACCAGTTCTCGTTCTGAATTTTGGGAATAAGGTCTTCTGCACCTACAAAATCAGCACCTGCTGCTTTTGCTTCGTCAGCCTTATCACCTTTTGCAAATACGAGCACACGGGTGGTTTTACCTGTACCGTGCGGAAGAACTACAGCGCCTCTAACCTGCTGGTCAGCATGTCTTGAGTCAACGCCGAGTTTTACGTGTATTTCGACTGTTTCGTCGAATTTAGCTTTTGCACTTTTAACAACTAAATCAAGAGCCTCAGCAGTTTCATAAAGTTTTGTTGAGTCTACGAGTTTAGCGCTTTCGAGATATTTTTTTCCTCTTTTCACCTGTTAAATCCTCCATTTGTGGTTATTGCGGAATTTTCCTCCCACCTGACAAGAAACAAATTATTCTTCGACTGTTACGCCCATGCTTCTTGCAGTGCCTGCAATCATGCTCATTGCGGTTTCGAGTGTTGCAGCGTTAAGATCGGGCATTTTTTGCTCTGCAATCTGTTTTACCTGTTCCTTGGTAAGCTTTGCTACCTTGGTTTTGTTAGGTACGCCTGAACCGCTCTCAATACCTGCTGCCTTTTTAATAAGTACAGCTGCAGGCGGAGTTTTTGTGATGAAAGAAAACGAATGGTCCTGATAAACAGTAATAACAACCGGAATGATGTAACCGATATCGTTTTTTGTTCTTTCGTTGAACTCCTTAGTAAATGCCATAATGTTTACACCGTGCTGACCGAGTGCCGGACCAACAGGCGGTGCGGGAGTGGCTTTACCTGCGGGAATCTGAAGTTTGATGTAACCTGTTACCTTTTGTGCCAACTTGAACACCTCCTAAAAAAATGTGGTAAAATAGCGGAAAGATATTCTCTCCTCCCACTCGCAGTACCCCTGTACTGCTATATAAACGCGAAGCTACGCAGTTTATACAAAACCTATTAACCTTTAACGGGCGATACCTGATCGTACGCCACCTCGACAGGTGTCTCCCTGCCGAACATTGATACAAGGACCTTAAGACGTCTCGTGTCGCCGAAGACCTCC
>JAZNXL010000062.1:0-37600 GCA_045593905.1 Eubacteriales bacterium | reverse complement strand
CTCTACCAACTGAGCTATACCCCTATATTGTTGTTTTATTTTTTCTGTTCGAAGTTGAAACCGCTCGGTTTTGGAGACCGCTGCTCTTCCTGTTAAGTCGGATCGTAGCCATGTCGTTTCTGTGAGCCAAGGAGTTGGGGGGGCAACTTGTCTTCCTAAGACCGCTTGGCCTCCGACTTCCGCTGCTCTACCAACTGAGCTATACCCCTATATTGTTGTTTTATTTTTTCTGTTCGAAGTTGAAACCGCTCGGTTTTGGAGACCGCTGCTCTTCCTGTTGCAACATCGACTCTGCCTACGCAAAGTATTGCTTGTCAATCGTCGTGTCGCTGCCACTCCTTTTTGCTCGCTTTATCTGCCACCGGCAGCGCTCGCAAACGTCCCCAACTGAGCTTTGGCCCCTATAAGTTACTAAATTATTATATTCATTTTGAAAGTTATTGTCAATAGTTAAAATAAAATTGTGGGATATTATTATCCCACAATTTTTGTTATGTCTTCTTTGTGGGCGCTTACGCTGCCTTGAATCATTTTATCGTTTCCGCCGCACTTTGCGCCGAGCTGTTTTCTAAGCCCATTACAAATATCGTTAAGTTTATCGTTTTTTGCGGCAATTACAAAGTTATATCCGCCCTGATTTTTTTCTGAAAAGACCGCACAAATACCTGTGTATTTATCTGAAAGCGCGTTTACAAAATTACGCAAATCGCCGCCCTCAAGTCCGTCTTCAAAAAGCACAATATTGCCATCTATTGCGGTTACCGTCATAGCCTTTAACGTTAAAAGCTCGGCTTTTGTTTTTGAAAGCTGTGCCTTTAAGTCGGCAACGTCTTGTTGGTATTTTGTAAAATATTCAGCGGCGTTATTTTTGCCCGAAGACAACGCAGTTGCTATTGTTTCGAGGTTTTGAAACTTTGTTTGATAGTCGGCAACCGCACGCTTGCCACAGGCAAGATGCACACGCACACCGCCCTTGTAGCTACCTGCCTCGAGCAGTTTTATAATACCCACCTCGCCCGTTGTTTTAACATGCGGAGCACAACAGGCGCAAAGGTCAACTCCCTCGATTTCGACAATTCTTACCGCGCCTTCAATATCGGTTTTTGAGCGGTACTCAAGCGCGCTCGGGTCGGTCGGATAATAACCTTTGACGCTTACATTTTTATAAATAACATCGTTTGCAATAAGCTCGATTTGGTTAAGCTGGTCGCGTGTGAGCGGTCCGTCAAAATCAAATGTAACATCGTCACTGCCAAGGTGAAAACCAACGTTATTGTAACCGTACATTTTGTTAACAATACCCGATACAATGTGCTCGCCTGTGTGTTGCTGCATTTTATCGTATCTCTCGTCCCAGTTGATTTTACAAGCGACCTTATCCGATACCGCTTTATCGGTGGTATGTGTTATAACATCGCCCTCAATACGCACGTGTGTTACCTTTGCATCGCCAATTACACCGCTATCGCTTGCCTGTCCGCCTTCTTCGGGGAAAAAGCAGGTTTTATCGAGCACAACATCGTAGCCGTTTTCGGTTTTGTTACAGCTTAAAACTGTTGCTAAAAACTCGGTCTCATATGCGTTATTATCGTAAAGTTTTATTGTTTTCATTAGTCACTCTCGTTTTTTATATTTATTACATTATAATAGACCAAAGCATATTATTCAAGGTTTATTTAGCACTTGACCGTGCCATAAAAATATGATATATTAATTAATTGGAATAAACAAACGAGATTGGAGAAGTTTTATGTCAGGACATTCAAAATGGCACAATATTATGCACAAGAAAGGCAAGACCGACGCTCAGCGTGCAAAGGTATTTACCAAAATGGCGCGCGAGATTATGGTTATTGTTAAAGAGGGCGGCCCAGACCCCGCCTCTAACTCACGCCTTGCTGATGCTATTGCAAAAGCAAAATCGGCAAACGTGCCTAACGATAATATTGAACGCGCAATCAAAAAAGGCGCAGGCGAAGGCGACGGCAAAAACTACGAAAACAATATATACGAAGGCTACGGCCCCGCAGGTGTTGCGGTTGTTGTTGAAACACTTACCGACAACAAAAACCGTACCGCAGGCGACCTTAGACACTATTTTGACAAGTTCGGCGGAAACCTTGGTACGTCGGGCAGCGTTATGTGGCAGTTTAAACAATGCGGCGTAATCGTTGTTGACAGAACAAAGGCTGACGAAGACGAGCTTATGATGGCGGCTCTTGATGCAGGCGCTGACGACTTTAACGTTGAAGACGAGATTTACGAGATTATCACCTCGCCCGAAAACTTTTCGACTGTTCGCAAAACGCTCGAGGACGCAGGGTACAGCTTTGAAACTGCCGAAATCACCCGCGTTGCCGAAAACTACGTATCACTCACCGACGAAAAAGACATTAAGTTTATGAACTTGCTTTTAGAAGCGCTTGAGGATAACGACGACGTTCAGAACGTTGCTCATAACTGGGACGAATAAAAAGACACCTTATGGTGTCTTTTTTATTAAGGTAATAGGTAAGAGTGAATAGGTAAGGATAAAACTCGGCTAAAAGCCAAGTTTTTAATTTAAAAGGAACACAACTTTCGTTGTGTTCCTTCATTACTTTTTCACTATTACTTATTACTTTTTACTTTTTCATAAGTATTTTTACGCCGTCTTTGGTGTCTTCTAAGATAACGCCCATAGACGCAAGCTCGTCTCTTATGCGATCGGCCTCGGCATAGTCTTTATTGGCTCTTGCCTCGACACGCTTATCAACAAGCTGTTGTATTTCCCGGGGAATTTCTACCTTAGGAGTGTTTGTTAAAATATTGAGTACGCCGCAAAGCTCCATAAACTTTTTAACAACTTCGCTATAGTATTCGGCGCTCTTGCCATCGGGCTCGCTGTTCATTTTACGCGCCATATCGAAAAGAACCGATACTGCATCGGCAGTATTAAGGTCGTCATCCATCTTTTGACAGAACTGCTCGCGGAATACGTTATACTCGTTAAGAGCTTCTTTTTCGGCATCGGTCATTTTTTGTACCTTTGCGCTCTTTTGTGCAAACTCCATATTATTTTTTGCGGTATAAAGGCGCTCAAGACCTGCCTTTGACTGCTCTAAAACGTCAGCCGAGTAGTTAATAGGGCTTCTGTAGTGGCTTGAAAGCATAAAGAAACGAATTGTTTCGTAGCCGTATTTTTCGGCGGCATCGCGAACGGTAAAGAAGTTGCCGAGTGATTTACTCATTTTTTTGCTATCGACATTGATATGACCGTTGTGCATCCAATAACGCGCAAACTCACAGCCGTGAGCAGCCTCTGACTGCGCAATTTCGTTTTCGTGGTGCGGGAAGATAAGGTCAACACCGCCGCAGTGGATATCGATTGTTTTGCCAAGGTACTTGGTAGACATTGCCGAGCACTCGATATGCCAGCCGGGTCTGCCCTCGCCCCAAGGCGAAGTCCAATGCGGTTCGCCCTCTTTTGCAGCCTTCCACACAACAAAGTCAAGCGGGTTTTCTTTTTTATCGTTAATCTCGATACGCGCGCCGCTCTCTAACTGTTCTATCGGGTAGTGCGAAAGCTTGCCGTAGTCTTTAAACTTGGTGGTACGGAAAAACACGTCGCCGTCTTTTTCGTATGCCATACCGTTTGCAACAAGCTCTTCAACGATTTTTATAATATCGGCAATACACTCGGTAGCGCGGGGGTGTACGGTTGCTTTACCAACACCGAGTGCGCCTGCGTCTTTATAGTATTCTTCAATAAACCTGTCACCAAGCTCTTTAACGGTAATACCTTCGGCATTGGCGCGTTTAATCATTTTATCGTCGATATCGGTAAAGTTTTGTACAAAGCGTACCTTTTTGCCTGTAAACTCAAAGTAACGGCGAAGCACGTCGAACGTAATAAAGGGACGCGCGTTACCGATATGGAAAAAGTCGTAAACGGTAGGGCCACAGGCATAGATTGTGACAGTGCCGGGCTTTATTTCTTTAAATTCTTCTTTTTGACGGGTTAGGGTATTATAAATCTTCATTTTGCTTCTCCAATTTTTTCTCAAGCTTTGCAAGGCGCGACTCAAGTCTGCATAGTTCCTGCGAAATAGGGTCGGGGATATGCACTTGGTCAAGGTCGCCAACCGGTACACCGCCAACGCGAACAACACGCGCAGGAACACCTACTGCGGTTGAGTTGTCGGGGATATCGTTAAGCACAACGGCACCTGCCGCGATTTTTACGTTGTTACCTATTTTTATAGGTCCCAGCACCTTTGCGCCCGCGCCCACCATTACATTATTGCCAAGAGTGGGGTGGCGTTTACCTGTTTCTTTACCGGTACCGCCGAGGGTTACACCCTGATAGATTACACAGTTATCACCAATCTCGGTGGTTTCGCCAATTACAACACCTGTGCCGTGGTCAATAAAAAAGCCTTTACCGATTTTAGCGGCAGGGTGAATCTCGATGCCTGTTTTGAACTTTGCGCGCTCACTTAAATAGCGTGCCCAAAAAAATCTGCCTTTTTCATACGCCTTGTGTGCGCGGCGGTAATACCTGAGCGCCTTAAAGCCTTTATACAAAAAGTAGATTTCGAAATCACTGCGCGCCGCAGGGTCGCGCATTTTTATAAAATCAATTTCTTCTCTGAACTTACTAAACATAATAATTATTTTTTAGGGTCGATGAACTGTTTGTTTTGGTTTACGTATACAACACCGCTTATAACGGTTAAAACTGCCGATACCCAAAGTACAACGTCGGTAGCAATATTTACAATGCTAACAACAAGTTCGGGAACGGTAAAGAGTGATAAAAAGTATTGCGATGCAAGAATATATACAACACTTACCATTTGCGCAACTGTTTTGCACTTGCCCCACATATTAGCGGCAATTACCACACCCTTGCCCGATGAGATAAGGCGGAGTGATGTGATTAAAAACTCACGGATAAGAATAATAAAGGTTATCCACACAATGCCTGTGCCGATTTTAAGCTCGATAAACGCAAGGAACGCTGCGGTTGTGAGCATTTTGTCAGCAAGCGGGTCTAAAAACTTACCAAAGTCGGTAATAAGGTTGTATTTACGTGCCATTTTACCGTCGATAAGGTCGGTGATTGAAGCCGCTGCAAAAAGCACAAGCGCCACAAGATAGTGGTGCGGGAACTCAAGCATAAGTGTTACCAAAAATATTGGTGTCATTATAATTCTAAGTACTGTGAGTTTGTTTGGTGTATTCATTTTATCTCTTCTCCTATTAATTCAAAATCAAGGGTCTCGGTAAGTTTTACCTTTACCATATCGCCTGCATTTATTTTATTTTGTGATGTAAAAAAGATTTTGCCGTCGATGTCGGGCGCTTCCATATAGCTTCTGCCAAAGTAGCATTCACCGTATCTATCGTAGCCCTCGCAAATTACATCAAAGGTTTTGCCAATAAGCTCGGCTTGTTTTTGTTCAACAATAGTCGATTGTAAAAGCTCGACTGCCTCGGCGCGCGAGCGCTTAACCTCGTCGGGTATTTGCACCATTTCATAGGCGGGCGTGTCGACCTCGGGTGAAAATTCAAAGGTTCCGAGTTTGTCAAAGCGTGCCGCTTTTAAAAACTCACAAAGCTCTTCAAAGCACTCGTCGGTTTCGGTTGGAAAGCCGACCATTATTGTTGTTCTTAAAATTACGTTTGGAATTTCTTTTTTTAGCTTTTTAACAAGCTCCAAAAGCGATTTGGCATTGCCGGGGCGGTTCATCGACTTTAACACCTTGCCCGATGCGTGTTGAATAGGCATCTCAATATATTTTACGATTTTGGGCTCGGTTTTGATAACGTCAATAAGCTCATCGTCAATTTTATCGGGGTAGAGGTACATAACACGCACCCATTCAATACCGTCAATTTTACAAAGCTTTCTTAAAAGTTCGGCAAGTTTTTTCTCGCCGTAAATATCGGTGCCGTAGTTGGTAGTATCCTGCGCTATTACTATAAGCTCTTTTGCGCCGTTTTTTGCTAGTGTGTTTGCCTCGTCCAAAACGCTTTCGATTGTACGCGATTTAAAATCGCCTCGGATAAGCGGTATTGCGCAGTAGCTACAGCGGTTTGAACAGCCATCGGCAACCTTAAGATAAGCCGAGTAGTAGGGTGTTATGAGCACACGCTCGCCCTCGAGCTGTAAATTTTTTGTATCGTCAAAAATTATAACACGCTCGCCGCTTAGAACCCGCTCAATCGCCTCGACGATTTTTGAAAAGCTGCCAACACCCAAAAAGCCGTCAACCTCAAAAAGCTCGTCGGCAATTTCGTCGGGATAGCGCTGGGGTAAGCATCCGCAAACGATTATTTTTTTGAGTTTACCCTCTTTTTTAAGCTGGGCAACCTCGAATATAACATCAAGTGCTTCGCGCTTTGCATCCTCAATAAAGCCACAGGTGTTAATTACTGTAACATCGGACATTTCGGGCTCGCCCGTTATGGTGTAGCCTGCGTTTTTGACCGCCGCTATCATAATCTCGGTGTTTATTTGGTTTTTGGCGCAGCCGAGCGCGATAAAGCCAATTGTTTTGTTGTTACTCATCAAAATTCCTCAACGTCGTACTCGGATATTACCGAGCGGACTGTGTCGTAGTCAAAGCCGCGTCTTAAAAGTGAGTTGACAAGCCGCGACAGTTGTTTTTTATCAGAAAAATCTATCCGCTGTGGGATATGGTTTTTTATTGTTTGACTAAAGTCAGTTGTAAGCGCGTCTATAGCGATGTTTGCAATATCTTTTTCAACGCCTTTTGCCATAAGCTCTTGCATAATACGGCGCTTACCGTAGTATTTTACGTTTGCAAGGTAATTTGCCAAAAGGTGTGCATACCGCTCGTCGTCAACGTAGCCGGCTTGTGCCATAGCATAAACGCAGTCGTCGGCAATAAGCTCGTCAAAGCCATACGTTACAAGCTTGCGTTTTAAGGTTGCCGCGCTCATATCACCATAGCTTAAGTAGTTATATGCCTTTTGCTTTGCCTTTACCAAAAGCGACGAATATTCAATATGCGAAAGAGTATCGGCATCAACATCCATACCAACAAAAAGTCCTGCCTCGATAACGGCGTCCTCGGTGAGTGTTAGCATAAGCTCGCCGTCAGCATAAACGTCGACAAGTCCGTTTTTGTCGGGGTTTTCAATAAATGCCGTGATTTTACTCAAAGTCATCAGCGCTTACATCAAGTGCGCGGGTTGAAACGGTAGCCGCCTTTTTGGTAGCGGTAACCTTTTTGGTTTCTTTTGCGGGGGCGTCGTCGGTTTTTGAAAGCGCAGCGCGGAGCTTTGCCTCAACCTCTTCAAATATGTCGGGGTTGTCTGAAAGGAACTGTTTTGCGTTTTCTTTGCCCTGACCTATACGCATTTCGCCGTACGAGAACCAAGCGCCGCTCTTTTTGATAATATCGTACTCAACGCCAAGGTCAACAAGCTCGCCCAGCTTTGAAATACCCTCGCCGTACATAATATCGAAGGTTGCAATTTTAAAGGGCGGAGCAACCTTGTTTTTAACGATTTTACATTTAACGCTGTTACCAACAATTTCGGTGCCGTTTTTGATTGTGTCGGTTTTGCGAATATCAATTCTGACTGACGAATAAAACTTAAGCGCACGGCCGCCTGTGGTTGTTTCGGGGTTGCCGTATAAAACGCCAACCTTTTCGCGAAGCTGGTTAATGAATATTGCAACGCAGTTGCTCTTTGAAATAACGCCTGCGAGTTTTCTGAGTGCCTGTGACATAAGACGCGCCTGAAGACCAACGTGTGAAGCGCCCATATCGCCCTCAATCTCTGACTTGGGAACGAGTGCTGCAACTGAGTCGACAACTACAACGTCAATTGCGTTTGAGCGCACAAGTGCCTCGGTAATTTCGAGCGCCTGTTCGCCTGTGTCGGGCTGTGAAACGAGCACGTTATCAACATTAACGCCAAGTGCCTTTGCATAGACAGGGTCGAGCGCGTGCTCTGCGTCAATAAATGCAACCTCGCCGCCTGCTTTTTGTGCTTCGGCAAGAATGTGGAGTGCGAGTGTTGTTTTACCTGAAGACTCAGGTCCGAAAATTTCGATAATTCTACCCTTGGGAACACCGCCGATACCGAGAGCTGCATCAAGTGCGAGCGAGCCTGTAGGTATTGCGTCAACCTTCATTTTTGCGTTGTCGCCAAGCTTCATTACCGCGCCTTCGCCGTACTGTTTTTTAATTTGCGAAAGAGCAGTTTCAAGTGCTGCTTTTTTATCTACCATAGCTTTAATCTCCTAAACTACATAGTTACTCATTATATATAGTAATTATATTATTTTATTTATATATTGTCAATAAAAAAGAAAGTGGCGTTTGCCACTTTCTTTACCATTGTTGGATATGACGCGGTATCAGTTTCATAAGCACCTTGAGTCTGCGTGAAAATTCAAGGTCATCGAGCTTTCGTTCAACGTTCCAAACGCGTTCTGAAAGCGCCGCGCTCTTTTCGATTGCGTGCGAGATTTCGCACTCATAGGTTGCCTCCCAAATACAAGTTCCCGCGCCGATTACGTTGTCGGTAGGCGCTACGTTTATGGGGTTAAGCTTTGCGGGCGACATATCAACCCAGTGCTGCCAGTTATAAACGTTCCAGTTTAAAATTTCTTTATATCCCCAACGAAGTCGCGGATGGGGTACAAAGTATAGCGGTTGCCACGAGCAATTTATAATTTTAAAGCCGTCGGCTAGCAGGTCGGGTGCTAAGTTATAGTGGCTCTCCCACGCAATAACAATAGTTTTTTTGTTAATGCGTTTTGCCGCCTCTTTTGAAAAACCCTCCCACACAATAGGAGTTCTTCCCATATCAATTACCGCTTGCGAAACACGGGCAACAAAATCGCCGTAAAGCTCAAGGCTGTTTTTAATGCCGTTTTGCTTCATATATTCTCTGCATGTTTCGCAATAGTCCCAAACGTTATAGTTCGCCTCGTCACCGCCGATATGTATATACGGTGAATCGGGAAACATTTCGCAAATTTCTTGCAAAAGTGTTTTGATAGCCTCAAAGGTTTGTTCGCTACCCGCGCACACAACGCTTGCGGGGCGCATTTTAATTCCCATTTCGGTTGTAAGCTCGGGGATTTCTCCGCCGTCCATTTTGTTTGCAAAAACCTCAGGGTAAGCAGTGGTTATAGACATTGCATGCCCTGGTGCCTCAAACTCGGGGATAAGTGTTATTCCCCTTGCCTTTGCATAGTCGCAAAGCTCGGCAATTTGCTCAAATGTGTAGTGTCTTTCTTCGGTGGACAGTTTAGGAAATGCTTTTGACGGCAGGGTATATGACTGGTTGTCGATAAAATGCAGATGCAAATACTTAAGTTTTAAAAGGTAGCACACATCAACATAGTTGAGCAGCGTATAAAACGGATGCCACTCACGAGCAAGGTCAATCATAAGCGCGCGGTAGTCTTTGTCGGGGTAATCGCATATTTTTCCTTTTTCAAACTGCATACCGTTATCAAGCGGCGTTACAATTTGCAAAAGCGATGCGATTGCGTACAAAATACCGTTATCGGTTGATGCGTAGGCAGTCACCTTATCGTCTATTTCAATTTTGTACTCATCGTCTTTGAGTGATTTGTCGTACACAAGCTCAATACCGCCGTGAGCAATCGCGGCGTCTTTGCGGTGCATCTTTTTGTACGAGTCACAAAACGTGTTTGCATACTCTTTCCATGGTGAAAAAGCCGTGTTAATACACGGCTTTAGTATTGTTGTCCCGTCCAATGTTTCTAGCAATTTCGGAGTTGGTATAATGTTCATAAATCTATCTGTCCTGAATTAAACGGTGAAGTTTTCTTGTCATTTTGTCACTGCGACTATGCCATGCTTTATGGTCGGTTGTGCGGACAAGATTCCAGCAACGTTCTGACATTGCGGCAAGGTTTTCGCAGGTTGCGCAAATTTCATTTTCGTAGGTACTGCCCCAAAGCGAGATTTGTGCGCCCCAGAGCTTGTCGGTATCTTCAACGTGAATGGGGTTTAATGTCGCTCTTGAGTGCTCCCACCAATGCTGCCACTCACAAACGTTCCAGTCCATAATGTTTTCTTTTGTCCAGCGTTTGCTGTTGTATACGATATAAAGCGGCTGCCACGAACCGTTAATAATTTTAAAGCCGTCTTCGAGTAAGTCGGGCGCAAAATTGTAGTGGCTCTCCCAGGCGATAACTATTGTTTCTCTCGGAATTCTCTCCGAGCCTTTTCTTGGGAAGCCTTCCCAAACAATAGGTGTTCTGCCAAGGTCTAAAACTACGCGCGCAATGCGTGCAACGTACTCTGAATAAAGCTCGTATCTGTCTTCGATGCCGTTGTCTTTCATATATTTTTGACAAACGGGGCAATGGTCCCAAACCTGAATATATGCCTCGTCACCGCCGATATGTATATATTCTGACTCGGGGAACAGGTCACAAACCTCGGCAAAAAGCACCTTCATAGCATCAAAGCACTCTTCGCTTCCTGCACATATAACGTCTTCGGTGTGGATATGGAAGCCGATTTCGGTTGTTGCGCCCTCGATATCTTCAGTATTTGAAAGCTTGTTGCCAAAAATTTCGGGGTATGATGTTACAAGGCGGCGTGCGTGACCGGGGATGTCAAACTCGGGGATAAGCTTAAGACCGCGTGCCTTTGCGTAGTCACGAATAACTTTTATATCTTCAAATGAATACGAATATTTGGGTGTTGCAAGCTCAGGAAAAGCCTTTGACGGCATTCTGCAGGCAGAGTTATCTATAAGATGCAAGTGAACATAGTTTACCTTCTCGTAAAAGCACACGTCCATTAAACGAAGCACTTTATCAAGAGGATGCCACGACGAAACAAGGTCAATCATAAGCGCACGGTAGTCTTTATCGGCCCAGTCTTCGATTTCACATTTTTCGGCGGTTACTTTTTCTGCTTTTTCGTCAAACTCACAAAGCTGTAAAAGTGTTGCGATTCCGTAGCAAATGCCCTCGTCATCGGGTGCAGTTACTGTTATTTTATTATCAACAACCAGCTTGTAGCTGCCTTTTTTGAGAGACTCATCTTTTGAAAGAACAATGTCGCCCTCGGCTTTTTCAAAATCATAAAAATGTGTTCTTGAAAAGCCGTCAACTGCGGTATCAACGTAAATATCCCACTCAGGTACTGTAGTGCATACCTTGGTTGCAACTGTAATTTTGTCTTCGCCGTTTGTTACTTTTTTTGGGATTGGTATAATATTTTTAATCATAATATATCTCCTTTTTGGTATCTATCCTAATTATATAGCACCAAAAAATAAAGTCAATAAAAAAAGGACACTTTGTGTCCTCTTTTTATTTTGATAAATAGCTTTGATGAAACTTTGAGAATATAACGCTTGCCTCGGCGCGAAGACCTGTGCCTTGCGGGTCAAATCTGCCCTCGCCTTTGCCGTTTACAATGTCAGCCATCTGGCAGGTGTAAACTGCGTCTTTTGCCCAAGAGCTTATTGCGCCGTCGTCGTAAAACGCCTCTTTTGCTTCAACAACTGCAAGGGTTATGCCCTTGTATTTTTGAGCGTAGTTAACAATCATAACACACATTTGCTCGCGTGTAATGTTTTGCTCGGGTCCGAAACGGTTATTTTCAAGACCTGAAACAATATTGCTTTCGCTTGCCCACTTAATCGCAGGCGCGTACCAATCGCCAGGGTTAACATCGCTAAACCTTGTTGCAACCAATTTATCAGCGGTGTTAATGCCTGTAATGTTTGCAAGAACCTGTACAAACTCGGCGCGGGTGATGTTTGAAAGCGGTTTAAAGGTGCCGTCGGGGTTGCCCTTGAATACACCGTGAGTATATGCATAGTTTACGTAGCTTGTGTACCAGGTTTGCTCAACGTCGTCAAATATTTGTGTTGTATCTTGAATCGGTTTTTCTTGAGGCTGTTGTTCGGGTGCAGGTAAAGGTGCGGGAAGTTTTGTACCTGCCGCAACAATCGTTTCATTGTAACCGCAAACCAAACACCTGCGTGTTTTTGTGCCATCAGCCGATGTTGTAGCATCGCCGTTATAAACATAGTCACTAAGGCTATGGCCTTTAGCAATTATTTGTTTACCCTCGGTGTAGCCGCAGTCGGCGCAAGCCTTGTGAGCGGTATAACCGTTTTCGGTGCAGGTTTTTGCTTTTGCAGCTATCTGTTTAATATTGTGCGATGCCGGTATTTCAACCTTGGTTGTATAATTACAATCTTGGCAATATTCGTAAGCGTTCCAGCCTGCCGTTGTACAAGTTTTAGCCTTGGCATCAACGTTTACAAGTTGGTGACCTGCGGGAATTATAACCTTTGTGTTGTAATCGCATTTATAACATTGCTGATATGGTGTCCAACCGTCTTGAGCGCATCTTTTGTCTTTGCCCGCAACTTTATACAGCGTGTGACCTGCAGGAATAAGCTCATAACCTTCTTTGTAGTCACACTCGGTACAAGCCTTATGAGCGGTGTAACCGTCATTTATACAAGTCTTGCCTTTTGCATCAACGTTTATAAGCTCGTGTGATGCAGGAATTACTTGGTAAGCATCGTCTTTGTAATCGCACTCGGTACAAGCTTTGTGAGCTGTGTAACCGTCTTGGTCACAAGTCTTGTCTTTTGCATCAACATCTTGGAGTTTATGACCTGCAGGTCGTTTAACGTATGTTGTGTAGTCACAATGTTCACAGTATTCGTAAGCATCCCAACCATCTTCAGTACATGTAGATGCTTGTTCACCTACATTATGGATTGTATGTGTTGCTTCATTTACTTTACTGTGACAAACCGAACATTCATTCCAGTGTTTTGTTCCGTCATACTTTTGAACGTAGTTTGCTGACTGCACATTAATTTTATCATGACAAACTGTACATTCTTCCCAATGGTTTGTGTCATCGTGAGTTTTCTCGTAGTTGTGCTCTGTTACTCTTGTGAAGTCACAACCAGAACAATCTGTATCGCAATCATTTTCAAAGATATGCGCTACTTCGTCAATCTTATCACCGCATTTTGTACATTCTTTCCAGTGTTTCTCAGTGTCGAATTTAGCTTCGTGGTTGTGCTCTGTTTCTCTTGTAAACTCACAACCGTTACATGTTGTATCGCAAGCGTTATCAAAGCTATGCTCTACAATATTCTGCTTGTCGCCACAATCTACACACTTATCAAAGTGATGTGTGTCGTCGTAGTCAGGAACATAGACGCCATGACCTGCGGGGATAATTACTTTTGCTGAGTAATCACAGCCTTCGCAGTAATCATATGCTTCCCAACCGTCTTCGGTACAGGTTTTGGGTTTTGCATCAGCTTGTTTGATTGAGTGTGTTGTTTCTTCTACAACGTCGTTACATACTGAACATTCATTCCAGTGTTTTGTTCCGTCATACTTTTGAACGTAGTTTGCTGACTGCACATTAATTTTATCATGACAAACTGTACACTCATCCCAGTGGTTTGTATCGTCGTGAGTTTGCTCGTAGTGGTGAGTTGTTACTCTTGTGAAGTCACAACCGTTACATGTTGTATCGCATGCGTTATCGAAGCTGTGCTCTACAATATCTTTCTTATCTTGGCAATCTTCGCACTCGAGCCAGTGCTCTTTATCGTCTTTGTTTTGAACATAGTTGCCATGACCTGCGGGGATAACTACTTTTCCAATGATTTCACCACAGTCTTTACATTCTTTATGAGCGGTGTAACCGTCCTCGGTACAAGTCTTGTCTTTTGCATTAACGTTTATAAATTCGTGGCTTGCAGGAATTTCAACGTATGTTGTGTGGTCACAATCTTCGCAGTATTCGTAAGCGTTCCAACCAACTGTTGTACAGGTTTTAGCCTTGGCATCTACATTTTTAAGGCTATGACCTGTCGCAGATTTTTCTACGTATGTTGAATAGTCGCAGTTTTCGCAATATTTATAAGCATCCCAACCAATTTTTTCGCATGTAGGTGCTTTTGCACTTACATTTTTTATTGATTGTTCTTTGATATTTGTTTTGTCGCCACAAACAGAGCACTCTTCAAAGTGGCTTGTGTCGTCGTGCTTTATTTGATAGTTGTGAGCTGTTTCTCTTACATAATTACAGCCATTACAGGTTGTATCGCAAGCGTTGTCAAAACCGTGAGTAACAATATTATTCTTTTCACCGCAAATTGTACATACTTGCCAGTGGCTTGTTGTATCAAAATCAGCTGTGTAGGTGTGGTTATAGATATAGTTTGTTGTTTTGGTATCAACCTCGCCGAGTGTTGTAGTTGAGCTATTAATTGACTCAACCTTAATTTTGTTGTTGGCGCAGGTGAGCACAAGACCAAGTGCATCGCCTACGTTCGCTTGTGAGTATGCGTGTCCGCCTTTTGTAAATTTAGCCGAACCGCTACCCGCAGCAACAACAAGGTGTGTGCCAACATTTTTAAAGTTTTGTGCAAAGTTAACACCAACGCAGTTTGAAAGATTGTCGGCATTTGCAAAAACAAGGTTATAATTACAATTAATAGAGCCCGAAATTTGTTCAAGCCATGTTGTTTGCTTTTGTCTTATGGTATCGAATTTTGCATAACGTTTATAGCCTGAAAAACTATCTTTATTTTTAGTTGCTGTATCGAGCGCGATAAACGAGTAGTTACTGCCGTATGCATAGTCGGTATTAAAGCCCGCCATTGCACCGTCGCCCGTAAACACGCGGATAAATCTTGAAACGTTTGCCGCAAAAGCGCCTTTTGATTCGCCTTCGCCGCGGCAGAATACTACAGGATATTTACCGCCTGTAACCTCGGCCGCATACTCGAGTATATATTTACCAAAGTCAGCCTCGGTATCAAGAGCGGGCGCCATATCGCCAAGCATTACCAAGAGGTTAGGGGTGGTACTATATTTTGATAAAAGCTCGGTTGCCGCGGTTTTTCCGCCTGTTTTATTTGCAACGGCAAGAGCGGTAAATTTTGATGAGCTGTCGTTTGGAAGCGCCGCCATAGTAATTGGCTGGGCGCTTACCCACTCACCGTATTCAACATCAGCGCCGTTATAAAAGCCGTAGGCGTTGTAGTTGCCTATAGTACGGTTTTTAACGGTATAGGTTTTGCCTGCGAGTTTTGATTTAGGTATTCGTACCGAGTGGGTTGTTTCGGTACGCAGCTTACCGCCGTGCGAGCCATTCCAGTAACTTGTGTCGCCTGCTACCTCTACGTAGCCGCCGCACTTTATACCCGAAGTGGTTTGCCACACTACCGAGTAATAATAACCACAGTCAAATACAACAGGCTTTGTAATTTGCGAAATTGTAGCTGATGCGCTTTTAACAGCGGTTGTTGAAAGACCGTATGCCGTAGCAATTTGAGTGGTTGACTGAGTCTGCGTTGTTTGTTGAGTTGCTTGAACAGTTTGTTGTGTTGCCTCTGCAGTATAGGTTGTTGCAGTTGTTTGGGGCGGTGTGTATGTAATTATTTCTCCATTGCCGTAAGTAATGCAGTTTTCACAGCTACAGATACTGCCGCTTTTGTTGTAGCGCTTTATAGTGTAACTACCGTCTTTGCAGGTGATAGACGATGAAGAAAAACCTGTTCCGTCTTTAAGGCCAACAATCAAGCCGGGATAAGGCAGGGTGCCATAGTTAGGTGCTTGCCATCTGTGCGTCAAGCCGTGAGTGTGGCCGCCAATAACAAAATGAGTACCATATTCTTTTAAAGGTTTGCGAATGTCAGCATTTCTGTAAAGGGTGCAGAACGGTTCAACACTGTGACTTACCGAAAACGTATACTCGGCATCGGCACGATACCCGCCCATCGACTTTGCCCATTCAATTTGCTCATCAAAGTAATGATTAAAGTCAACAAGTCCTGCGGTGCCATCGTGGCCGTAGTTTATTACGGTATCTTCTTTATCTTCGCCGCTGTCTAACACAATCATTGATGCGGGACCATAGTCTATGCGACCGTAAAATTCGCCTGTATCATAAACAAGATATTTTTCTAATTCTTTTGAATAAAAGCCGCGTTTTTCGTGGTTGCCTACTACAAATAAGACCGGCTTTTGACCGTTACTGCTTACAACATACATAAACTCAAAAAGAGCATCATACGAAGCTTTTTCTTGAAGACTATCGCCACTGATATCGCCGTTTAAAATTATTACATCGGCGTCGGCGTGAGTTGTTTCCATAAGGTTTTTGGCAAACGAAAAAGTTTGCGATTTAGTTGAAAGCACAAAGTGGGTATCTGACATTGCCGCAAAGGTAACGTCGCCGCTACCATCATAGCCAATAAAGTTTTGTGTGGTTTGAACAGAGTTGCCAAGGTTTATATTGTAACCACTGCGGCTTGTGACCTCTTTTGATACAACGGTATATGAGCCTGCGCTGTCAAGGTGCGCCTGCGGAATACGTACCGTGTGCATATTGTCGTCGGTACGGACAACTCCGTTTTGCTCATCATATACTGTATAGGTTGTACCGTTAACGGTATAGGTTACGTAGCCTATGCTGGTAACATTGGTGCGCCACACAATATTATACTCGTCACCGCCGCCCAAAAATACAATGGGGTTTATTTCAAAGCTGACAGTTGCCGCAAATGCGGTTGTTGCAAAAGTCGCAACAAGTAACGCTGTCATAAATATTGTTAAAACTATTGATATAATTCTTTTAGTCATATTTTACCCCTAAGCAACAATTATAAGCGTATTATATAATATAATTCTGAATAAAGCAATAAAATAAAATGAGATTTTTATCCCTCCACCGCTTACGCGGTCCCCCTCCCTTTAGGCAAGTAAGGCATAACAAAAAAAGGACACCAAAGGTGTCCTTTTTTATTTTCCTACGCAGAACTTTGAGAATATTTCGTCGATTATTTTGTCGCTTACGCCCCTGCCTGTAATAAGTGAGATTTGCGATGCAGCCTCGGTTATATCAACACTCGCAAGGTCGGGTGTAAAGCCAAGGGTTAGTGTATTTAGCGCACTTTCAACAAGCTCGCGAGCTTTAACAACACGCTCGTAATGGCGAAGGTTAGTAAGCATTAAACCGCTTTCAATATTGATATTGTCGGTGTTAAACAGTTTTTTTACAATAGCCGCAATCTTGTCAATGCCCTCGCCGTTTTTCGCGCTTATAAGCGCTGTGTTTTCAAATGATTTTTCAATATACTCAACATCGACCAAAGGCTCAAGGTCGGTCTTATTTATTACCGCAATCGAGGTCTTGCCACGGCAAAGCTCAATAATATCAAGGTCGTCGCTCTCAAGCGCTCTTGAGCCGTCAAAAAGCGCAAACACAAGGTCGGCGCTTTCAAGCTGACGCTTTGAGATTTCAATACCCATCTGCTCAATTTCGCCGTCGGTTGAACGGATGCCTGCTGTGTCGCAAAGGTTAAGCGTTATATCGCCGAAAACGGCGCGCTCCGACACCATATCGCGAGTTGTACCCGCGGTATCCGACACGATTGAGCGGTCGTAACCGAGTATTGCGTTAAGAAGTGTGCTTTTGCCAACGTTTGGCGCACCGACAATGGCGGTGGTTGCGCCGTCTTTTATTACCGAGCCGATTTCAAAGCTCTTTTCAAGCTTTATAAGGTTAGCTTTTACTGTGTTTAATCGGTGGATAACCGAGTCAGAATCAACATCAACAAGCCCCTCTTCAGGAAAGTCGATGTATGCCAAAATATCGGTATTAATTGCAACAAGCTCTGAAAAAACATCGTCAAACTGATTTGAAAGCTTGCCCGACATACGCTGGAGTGCCAAAGATGCATCAAGCGCCGATGACGAGTGGATAAGGTCACCCACCGCTTCGGCTTGAACAAGGTCGAGCTTGCCGTTTAAAAAGGCGCGTTTGGTAAACTCGCCTGCCTCGGCTTGTCTACAACCGTTTTTGATTAAAAGTTTAAGCACACGCTCGAGTATAGAGATACCGCCGTGGCAGTTTATTTCGACAATATTTTCGCCTGTGTACGAGTGCGGAGCCTTAAAAACGGCGCAAAGCACCTCGTCAACTGCGCGCTCGCCGTCATAAATTTTACCAAGGCGCATAGCGGCAGGCGGGGTTTCATTTAGCGGTTTTGATTTGGTTTTTATAATTTTGTCGCAAATTTTAAAAGCGTTTTCACCGCTTACACGGATAACGCCAATGGCGGCGGTGGCTTTTGCGGTTGCTATTGCACAAATTGTATCCATACTTTTTACCTTTAAAAAACAAAGGGGCAATTAAATTGCCCCCGTTATTATTTATCTTGATATGCTATTACAACTTTACGGCGGGGCTCGGTGCCTACTGAATAGGTACTGATATTCTCGCGGCCGGTAAGCGAAGCGTGGATAATTCTACGCTCGTATGCGTCCATAGGCTCAAGTGTTTGGTTTCTCTTATACTTGATTGCCTTGTCAGCGGTTCTGTTTGCAAGCGCTGATAAAGCTGCGGTGCGTTTTGCGCGGTAGTTCTCGCTATCGAGAATTACTTTTACCTTTTTGTCGCGGCCGCGGTTTACAACGAGGTTTGCAAGGTATTGGGCAGCGTCGAGTGTTTCACCGCGACGGCCAATAAGAACACCCATTTTTGAGCCCGAAACAACGGTAAAGTAACCGCCGTTCTGGTCAAGGCTTATATCAACCTTACCGTCTTCGATTTCAAGTTCTTTTAAAAGACCTAAAATGAACTTTTCGATAACAGGTACAACCTCGTCACCTTCGGGTACTGCGCTAAGTACACGTTCAAAGGTAACCGGCTCGCTCTTTTTTTCTTTTTTGGGAGCGCTCGGTTTTTGTTTTTTAGAGATTTTTTCGGGAACAAAGCCTTCAGGAAGTTTAACTTCTTTAACCTCTTGTTTTTTGTCCTCTACTTCTCTTTCTACCATGATTTTTGCAAGAGTTGCGCCTATGCCGAATATGCCGCGGCTGGGGGTTACAACAACCTCGTACTCAAGCAAATCTTTGTCTTCGCCCAGCGTATCTGCGGCGATTTCGAGAGCAGCATCTATTGTTTTGCCCTCAAAAAACAATTGTTCGATTGCCATTTTAAATTAATTCTCCTTTTCGGTATCACTAACACCGTCAACTTCGGTGTAATTTACAGTCATAGCGCGCTTTTTCTTGCTGTTTTTGTTGTTTGACATTGCGCGTTTTTCGGCAGCGAGTCTGCGTTTTTCTTTTTCGGCGGCTTTTTCGCGAGCCATTTTGTCCTCAACCTCAGCAAGTACTTTTTTGGGGTCGTACATTTTGTGTAAAACGAGTGTTTGGATAATTGAAACAACGTTTGATGCTATCCAGTAAAGGCCAAGACCTGATGTAAATGTATACGACATCCAAGCCGATAAAAGCGGCATTGCAATGTTCATCATTTTCATAGACCCTGCCGAAGACCCGTCGCCTGTAACTGCCATTGGGTTAAGTTTTTGTGAAATGTAGCCAACAAGCCAGCTTGTAACACCTGCAACAACAGGGATAAGGATAAGCCAGAAATTACCCTCGGTCATAAACTTTGAAGGCTCGAGTGTTAAGTCAAAAAGACCCATAAATCTGGTATTTATAACACTCTCACCGTCAGCTGAAAGGCATGACAAAAGCTGTACCTCGTACTTAGTAAAGTTCTCGGTGGTAGCGCCTTTAAAAAGGTCGGGGAACTTTTTAACATACGGCTCCATTTTGGGCCAGATTTCGTACAATTTCCAACCGCCAACGTATGTTAAAGGACGGCGAACAATTGTGTAGATAAGCATAATAATAGGAAGCTGAATAAAGGTGGGAAGACAGCTTGACATGGGGCTGTAGCCCTCACGCTGATAGAGGTTCATAAGCTCTTCTTGATACTTTTGCTTGTTGCTTCCGTATTTTTTTAACAGCTGGTCCTGATAAGGCTTAAGTCTTATCATACTAAGCTGAGATTTTTGTTGCTTCATTGCAAGCGGAAAAAGGATGATTCTTGTAAACAGGGCGTACAAAAACAGCGCTGTGCCGTAGCTGTTAAAAAGCTCGTAACAAAAACGCATAATGTAGCCAAAGGGTATCATAAGATAGCTCCAGATTGTCATTTTTATTTCTCCTTTGTTTTTTTAGTAAAAAGGCGCTCGGGTACGTGGTCTATACCGCCCTTTGACCAGGGGTTGCACCGAAGTATTCGCCAAAACGCGAGCGCACCGCCCACTATTATTCCAAAGCGTTCAATGGCAGTTATTGCATACTGCGAGCAGGTGGGATAATATTTGCAGCGAGCAGGCAGGCTCGGGGATATGTAACGTTGATAAAATTTTATTGGTAAAATAAAGGCTTTTTTTAAAATATTAACTGTTTTTGCTAAAATATTCATAAATCACCTTTGTAATGTCGGTGCTTTTAAGACCGACTGCCGCCGAACGCGCAATGATTATAATATCGCAATTTTCGGGCAAAAGATTTGCGCACTCGTACGCCGCGGCACGAATAATACGACGGATGCGGTTGCGTTTTACTGCACAGCCGATTTTTTTAGATACTGTTATACCAAGACGGCGCTTGCCGAGTCGGTTTTTGCGCCAGCATACGTTTACAGGGCCAAGGCTTACCTGCTTGCCCTTATGGTATGCGCGGCGGAAGCTTACGTTTTCTTTAACGCTTTCTATTTTTTTCATAATTGGTGCTCCAAACAAAAAGGGGCTCAAAAATAGAGCCCCCCGTTATTTAGTGAGTTAATCTTACTCTGCCCTTTGCACGTCTTCTGGCCAAGACCTTTCTGCCGTTAGCTGTTCTCATTCTTTTTCTGAAGCCGTGTTCTTTACTTCTTTGTCTTTTTTTAGGCTGATAAGTACGAACCATTAGAATTTACCTCCTGACCTTAATAAATAATAGCATTAGATATTATAAAGTAAATAAATTGATTTGTCAACAAAAATTTTTAAAACTTGATTTTGTTTGAAATATATGCGTTAAGCTCGGCAATCGGAATGCGCACCTGCTCCATAGTATCACGGTCACGAACTGTTACGCAGCCGTCCTCTTCACTCTCGAAGTCGTATGTGATACAAAGCGGTGTGCCGATTTCGTCTTGACGGCGGTAACGCTTACCGATCGAGCCTGCATCGTCAAAGTCAACGCTGAACTCTTTTGAAAGGTTTGCAAAAACCTCGCCTGCTTTTTCTGAAAGCTTTTTAGAAAGCGGTAAAACTGCAGCCTTGAAGGGTGCGAGCGCAGGGTGAAAACGAAGAACCACGCGGATATCTTCTTTGGCAGGGTCTTTTGAAATGTTTTCTTCGTCGTACGCTTCGCAAAGGAAAGCAAGAACCACACGGTCAGCACCAAGTGACGGCTCGACAACGTAAGGAACGTATTTTTCGTTTGTTTCGGGGTCAAAATACTCCATAGGCTCGTGCGAGTGCTCGGCGTGCTGGGTAAGGTCGTAGTCGGTTCTGTCGGCAACGCCCCAAAGTTCGCCCCAGCCAAACGGGAACAAGAACTCAAAGTCGGTAGTTGCTTTTGAATAGAAGCAAAGCTCGTCTTTGTCGTGGTCGCGAAGTCTTAAGTTTTCGGCGTTCATACCGAGGTTATACAGCCAGTCACGGCAGTAGCCGCGCCAATAATCAAACCACTCAAGGGCGGTACCGGGTTTGCAGAAGAACTCAAGCTCCATTTGTTCAAACTCGCGGGTACGGAAGGTAAAGTTACCGGGTGTGATTTCGTTTCTGAACGATTTACCAATCTGGCCAACACCAAACGGAATTTTTTTACGTGTGGTGCGCTGAATATTTTTAAAGTTTACAAAGATACCCTGTGCGGTTTCGGGGCGAAGATAGAGTGTTGAAGACGAGTCTTCGGTTACGCCCTGGAATGTTTTAAACATAAGGTTAAACTTACGGATGTCGGTAAAGTCTGAAGAACCGCATGAGGGGCAAACAATGTGATGCTCTTTGATGTATTGGAGCATTTGGTCGTCTGACCAGCCTGCAGGGTTGTCTGAAAGATTATTCTCGGCAACATAGTCTTCAATAAGCTTGTCTGCTCTGTGACGGGTTTTGCACACCTTACAGTCCATAAGCGGGTCTGAAAAGCCGCCAAGGTGACCTGATGCAACCCAGGTTTCAGGGTTCATAATGATTGCACTGTCAAGACCTACGTTATAAGGGCTTTCTTGAACAAACTTTTTCCACCAAGCCTTTTTAACGTTGTTTTTAAGCTCAACGCCGAGGGGACCGTAGTCCCAGCTATTTGCAAGGCCGCCGTAGATTTCGCTGCCTGCGTAAACAAAGCCCCTGTTTTTGCAAAGGGCTACGATTTTCTCCATGGTTTTTTCGGTATTTTTCATCTTTTCTCTCCACAAAAAAATTATTTATACATTATATAATAGTTTTATCAGTATGTCAATATTTGGCTTCCGTCGGTCATTTTAAAGCTTTTGCTTTTTAATACCTCTACAAGTTCAGCGTTTGATGTTATTTCGGTATCGGTTAAAATTCCTGCACCTATTAAATATTCCGGCTTATGATAATCTTGTCCTATTGTGTGCAAAAGGTTAAACTTTTTTGCCCAGCTACAAGCAATATCGTTTCGGCTGTCGTGACCAAAAGACAGGTTATAAACCTCTATACCGTCTAAAAGCTCGGGGTTTGTAACGGTCATTGCGTTTCTGAAAGGATGCGCCTGAAAAATAAGTCCGCCTGCACTATGAACTATGGGAACTATTTCTTTAAGCTTTAAGTCCATAACATTTCCAAGGTTATAAACAAACTCTTCTGAAATGCCGTAAATAAGATAATCGTTGATATTTTCGCGCACACGGAGTTCAATGCCCAAAAGCACGTTCATTTTGCCTTCAACCGCTTGTCGTGCCAAACGGTAGTCGCTTAAATAACAGTCGGCAACTGCCTTCCAGTCGTTTGGGTCGCAGGTTATAACCTTTTCAAAAAGCGTGGGACTTAAGTGATTTGTTATTACTATTGTTTTGTACCCCTTGTCCAAAAAGTGCTGAGCGGTTGTTATAGCATCTACCTTGGCGCACTTACTTACAGGCGAGGTGTGTATATGAAGTTCTGTCTTAAACATTTTTATTCCTCTAATTAAATTTTAATAATTATATCTCAGTTTAAAAAATATTGCAATAGTTAAGGAGTTCCTATATAATGATTATTATGAAGAATTTTTATTTTAAAAATACAAACGGCGTTATTACGCTTCATTGCAAAGCGCTTGACGATATAGGGTTTACAAAGCACTGCTTTACAACAAAAATAGGCGGTGTAAGTACAGGGCATCTTGCCCAGACTAACCTTTCGTTTTCGCGCGAGTGTGAGCAAAACGTAAAAGAAAACTACGCGCGCGTAATGGCGGCAGCGGGCATTGATGCAAAGTCGGTAGTGCTTACAAACCAAGAGCATACCGACGTTGTAAAGGTGTTCGATAGCGAGCCCACCGAACAGTTTATAAAAAGCGAAACGGCGGTTGACGGGTTTATTACAAACAAAGAAGGCATTTGCCTTGCAGCCTTTACTGCCGACTGCGTACCTGTTATTATTGCCGACCCTGTAAATCGCGCTATTGCGTGCGTGCACTCAGGCTGGCGCGGTACTGCACAAAAAATCACAAAAAACGCGGTAGAGCTTATGTCAAAGACCTACGGCTCAACCCCTGCCGATATGGTTGCGGCAATTGGACCCTGCATTGCAAAGTGCTGCTACGAGGTAGGCAAAGATGTGTTTGACGGGTTTGGCGTGCCCGAATATTTTACAAAAAAGCCTGACGGTAAATATATGCTCGACCTTGTTTTTGCAAACGAGCAGGTTTTAAAAGAGGCGGGCGTTAAAAATATTTACGCCTGTAACGAGTGTACATTTTGCAAAAGTGATTTGTACTATTCACACAGGGCAACAAAAGGAAAGCGCGGTAATATGGCCGCATTGATTCAGCTATGAAAAGATTAGTATTAGTTTTAATTTGCATACTGCTTATGCTATCGGGATGTGATGCCGAGTTTACAAGCGAGGGCGATGTGCTTGGTGCATACGGAACTGCAACCGAGGGCAAAAAAGAAGAAAAGGTGCAGCTGCTTACCGAGCTTAATATGCTCTATTACAGCGATATGGATGTAAACCCTGCCACCACAAACTGCTTTGCCAACCACGAACTGTTAAAGTTTGTCTACTCACCGCTTATTACCGTAAACGCAGGCTTTGAGCCTATTTGTATTCTGGCAGAGAGCTGGAAGCTCGATGGCAACAAGGCGACTGTTAAAATTAAATCGGGGCTTAAGTTTTCAAACGGCGAAAGCGTTACCGCAAACGACGTTATAAAAAGCATAAACGCAGTAAGATACGCACCGTCGTCGCCTTATTACAGCTCGGTATCGGCGCTATACAGGTATTATAAAACCGATGAACTGACTGTTGTGTTCGAGTTTAATAGAACCGATGTTGACTGCATTGCAATGCTTGATTTTCCGATTATGTACAACGGAAAAGCAGGCTACGGTTGCGGCGCGTATGTGTTCTCAGAGCAAAACGGAAAGCCTGTGCTTGTACCAAACGAGAGCTATTTTGAAAAGGCATCGGTGCCTGTAATTCACCTTATCGAAACAAAAAACGACAACTACATTGACGATTTGTTTTCGGCAGGAACACTCGATATTATATCATCGTCAATGATTGAGGAATTATCACTCACATCGCTTCGCGATTATAATATTGTAAGTTGTCCTTCAAACAAGTTTATTTATTTGGGCATTAACTTTAACAATCAAAAGTTTCAAAGCTACGAGGTAAGAAATGCAATATCAACAGTAATCGACCGCAAAAAACTTGCAACGCAGTCACTTGTTGACCTTGCATCGCCCACCGAATACCCCTTTAACCCCGAATGGTCAAAAATCAAAAAAATAACCGACAAGGCGTACAAAAACGCAACCGAAAAGCAGTTAATTGCGGCGGCAAAGGTTTTAAAGGATATACCAATTACCATTACAGTACCCGCAGGCGGGTATAAAAACAACATTGCAAAAGAAATTGCAGGCTACTTTAAAAGCGCAGGTATTACAATAACCTTAAAAGAGCTTGAAGGCGATGCCTACACAAATGCCATAACAACAGGTAACTTTGAGTTGTACCTTGGCGAGTGCGCCGTACCCAAAAACAACGACCCTACCTTTTTATACAAGGTGGGCGGCAGTATGAACTACGGCGGTTATTACGATGCCGACCTCGATACTTATTTTCAGCAGTATAAATCGGGCGAAATTAAGCTTGAGAGTTATCTTAAAGAGTTTTCTAAAAGACTGCCGATTATACCAATTGCGTTTGGCAAGAGTGTGCTTTACTGCGCACAGGGTATTGCAGGGTTTGCAGACCGCTCGGCATTTAACATTTACGGCAACGCCGCAAGAATAACATTAAAGAAATAAAAAAAGACGCTTTAGTAGTTAAATTCATGATGGCGCATAAATTGTGCCTTCGGCACATTAAAAAAGACACCCGAGCGGGTGTCTTTTTTATTATTCTTCGTCTTCAAAGTCGTTTTCAAAAACTAGCTCGGTTTGCTGGAGTGACTGTTTTTTCTTATTAAAGTAGTTAAGTACTACAAGTGTTGCGGCTACTGCGGCAGCAACGCCAACGATAACTGATATTATAATAACAACTGTGTTCTTTTTCATAGTTTTATCTCCGTTTACTTATTTACAAAATTATTATACACCACAAAAAATTAAATTACAACATTTTTTTAAAAGCAACCTTTACCATAAGCAAAAGGCATAAAATTTCGCCGATAACACCGCCGAGTGACATTGCCACTGCGCTGTAAACGGTTGCCATACTAAGAAGTGAGGTTACAAAGCTTGTTACCAAAAAAACCGCTGCCATACAAAGCAGATACACCATAATTTGAGTAAGGTACATAAATATATTGCCGAGTTTTTTGGTAAACACAAACTTTTTTAGCAGTATGTAAAAAATAACCGCATGTACAAGCTGTGCCGCAAACGGAAGCACAATCATTACAACGGCGCGCACCAACGAGCAGGCGATTGCCACCGCAAAATATTTTAAAAGCAGTTTTTTGTGTTTATAAATTAAATCAAAAAGTGAGTTCAGCATTATTTAAATTAAAATCGGGGAGATATTTTCTCCCCGATTTTTTCCTTTGTTAGTTATTAACGTAAGCTACAACAGTGTTTGCCATATCAAGCTTTAATGTTACTGTTGCGGTGTTGCCGCTTGAAAGCGCAGCGCCTGTACCAAGATTGCCTACAAACGACTGGTTAATATAGTAAACAGTGCCTGTTGCAACATCAGTAAAGGTTTTAGCGTATGCATCGTAAACAAACGTTGATGTTACATCAGCAGTCTTTTTAACGTATGTAACGAGCGGTTTAATATCTTCGGGTTTAGCATCGGGTGCATTCTTAACATCGTTGTCAGAGTAAGTAATAACGTCGCCTACTTTAACCTCGGTTGTTGAGTTGATGTTTGCGTTTGCGACCTTAAACTCTACGCTCTTACCTGTTTTTGTGTTTTTAGCTGTGATAAATGTATTTTTACCAACAACGCTTAATGCTTCAACAACAAGGTTTGCATAGTTTACCTGGTATGCTTCGTACGATACGATACAAGATTCTTCAGTACCATCTGTAATAAATGTATATTTAGGCTCGAGTGTTTCGGGTGCCTGAGGCTCGTCAGCATACTCGTCGTAGTTGGTTGAAACCTTAACCGAGCAGTCGCCCGGTGTAAAGAACACGTGTTCAAAGTGTGTGCTGTCGTCGGCAAATGTGTACTGCGGTAAGTTTGCAACAACCTCAGCCTTGGTAGCATTGGGAGCAAGGTATGTAACCTCTACCTTTTCAATCTTTTTAACAGCGCTTACAACTGCTGTACCCTGTCCAATATAGCAGGTACCGTTTGATTGGTAGAACGAAACAAAATCACCTACTTTAACGTTGCCAGAAAACTCACAGTCTTTAACGTTAAAGTGTTTAATGACATCGCTGCGGCCTACGCAGTAATAATCGTAAATTGAATAAATACCGTTGTTTACACCAACAATTTTACCGGGTTTAGGCTCATAAGCAAATACTGAAATTGCAACCTCGCTCTCACCCGCTTTTAAAACTTTAAAGGTAAGGTTTGGACGGTTCAGTATTGTTAATACTGTAGTATTGAGCGATAAAACGTTTGCCGACAAGTCATAAGACGGGTCGTTTACCGGCCAAGGCATATCGTTTAAATAAAGGTATGTAGATGTTGAAAATGAGATTGTTCCGTCTTCGGTGTCGGCGCTTGCAATGTTACCTGATTCAATTATAAGTTTTGATGCGGGAACAGTTGAGCAAACTGTTGAGCTAACCGAGTATGAAAGAAGCTTTTCGTCTTCGGTGTATGTACCTGATTTATCGGCATCGCAGTATATAACGCTGATGCCGTAGCCAACGTATTCTGAAAGGTCATCTTTTAATTCAATATCGGCACCGTTTGATAAAAGCAGGTCGTTTTTAACGGTGTAACCGAGCGGTTTTTGTTTTGTGGCGCGGATAACAAGGTCAGCCTTTGACATATTGTAAACCTGTGATGCAAGTGATACAATTGGCTCGCCCTCGTCGTCAACAAATGTTCCAAGCTCAACACCCATACCCTCTGAAGAAACGAGTGCTGCAGCAATGGCAACAGCGCCTTGCTCACGGGATACAACATCGTCGCCCGACATAAGACCTGTGTCGATATCGTCCATTTTTGAAACGATGTCATCGGGATATTCGTCACCCTCTTCAACAAGGCACAAAACCTTTGCAAGAAGTGTTAAAAGCTCGTTTGCAGTAATACCTTGTGAGGGATAGAATTTTCCGTCTTCGGTGTTTGTTGCAACCAAAAAGTTATCAACTGCCCAGCAAAGATATGCTTTTAACAATGAACCATCTTTAACATTGCCGTATTCTTCACCTACAAAATCGAGTGATACTGTTTCGTAGTCGGCAGGGTTAATCTCGTCTTTGTGGAGCATTTTATAAATTGCAGCGATTGCATCGGCACGAGTAAGGTCTTGGTCGGGCTTAAAGTCGCCTGTCCAGGTTGACGGTAAAATTCCCATTTTGTCAACAAACTCGATTGCCGCAAGGCTTTCGCTTTCGCTTGATACGTCGTTATAAGCAAATGCCGCCTGTCCCATTGACATTACCATTATTAATGCAAGGCAAAGCGCCATAAAGCTTTTTAAAAGTTTCATATACGTTTATCCTCCGATAAAAATAGCTAAAACAATTATATATATTAATAGCAACACCGTCAATCGCGGTTTTGAAAATGTAACACAAATGTTACACTACTATAAACATTGCACAAAAATATATTTAATTTTTTATTTAAAGTGATAATAAATATGCGTTTACAAAACCGTCGATATCACCGTCCATAACGGCGTTGATATTGCCCGACTCAAAGCCTGTGCGGTGGTCTTTTGCAAGGGTATAGGGCATAAAAACATACGAACGAATCTGCGAGCCCCAGCCAATTTGCATATGTTCGCCTTTAATATCTTCGATTTTTTCAAGGTGCTCACGCTCTTTAATTTCAACAAGCTTTGACTTGAGCATTTTAAGAGCCATTTCACGATTTTTGTGCTGTGAGCGCTCGTTCTGGCAGGCAACGATTACGCCTGTTGGAATATGTGTAATACGAATTGCGCTTTCGGTTTTGTTTACGTGCTGACCGCCTGCACCCGATGAACGATAGGTATCGACCTTTAAGTCTTCGTCACGGATATCAATGTTAACGTCGTCGTCAAGCTCGGGCATTACCTCAAGCGATGCAAACGAGGTATGACGTCTGCCTGATGAGTCAAAAGGCGACACGCGCACAAGGCGGTGAACACCGTTTTCGCCCTTTAAATAGCCGTAGGCATACATACCCTCAATTAAAATTGAGGCGCTTTTTATACCTGCCTCGTCACCGTCGAGGTAGTCAAGAACGGTAATTTTATAATCGTGGCGCTGTGCAAAACGCGTATACATTCTGTAAAGCATTTCAACCCAGTCCTGCGCCTCGGTACCGCCCGCGCCTGCGTGGAAGGTTAAGATTGCGTTATTTTTATCGTACTCACCCGAAAGCAATGTTTTAAGCTTGGCTTTTTCAAGCAATGCCTCAAGCTCGGGAAAGCCCTCAACAATATCGTTTTCAACCTCGTCCAGCATACCGTCATCGGCAAACTCAATAAGTGTTGCAAGGTCGTCGTAACGGCTTTGAAGTGAGTCGTACTCGGCAATAAGGTCTTTTGCATTTTTAACTGCCTGCGATATTTTTTGGCTCTTTTCCATATCGTTCCAAAAATCAGGCTCGGCAGTAAGCGCCTCGTCTTTTACAAGCTGTTCTTTAACATCGTCGAGCTTTAGCGCGTTATATAAGTTTTCGAGTGCGTCGTCCATTGCATTAAGGCGCACCTTGTACTCATCAATAATTATCATATAAACTCCTAATACTTTTTTCAATATTATATAATTATATATTCGCTAAAACTTTTTGTCAACACGGGCAAAAAGCTATTTATTTTTTTAAAATTATATAGTATAATGTTTTAAATATATTGTTTTAAAGGGAGTATTACAATTGAAAAACAAACATTGTTATATATTTTCGCTTATTGCAGCACCGGTGTGCGCACTTTTAAGGCTTGTTCAGTACCTTACTGTTATTGATGCTGACGGCTATTTTGTTACAGCCACCTTGCAACAAAAAATTATTTCGTACTCGGTTTACGGCGTGATTGCGCTGGCGGCGGTTTTTGCACTCATATCGCTTGCTACAGGCAACAACAACGAGGCAAAGTTTTTTGATATTTTCAGCGGCAAGGGTATGGGCTATCTTTGCATTATTGCCGCGCTTTGCATTATGACCATGTCGGGTCTTCGCCTTGGCTCGTCACCGCACAGTGTACCGACTGTACTTAACTACGCGCTTTGCGGTGTTGGTATTTTGGCGGCAATAGGCATTGCCCTTTACGGCATCGGCGCGCTGTCGGGCGGGTTCTTTTCAGAGTCGCATGGGTTTGGCGTAATACTTCCCATTTACTTTATGCTGCTGAGCATCAGCGAGTTTTTTGCATCGTTCGAGCGTTCGCACAAAAGCGAGTCAAAGCTGTATATGGTTGCACTTTGTGCGCTTTGCTTGTTTATGGTTTCGTTCTGCCTTATCACATCAAGCGTTACCGTATCAAACAAGCGCCTTGTATCGACTGCGGTATTATACGCAGTTTGTGCAAGCCCCATAACAGTTGTGCGTTTACCGTTTATTAACCCCACAACATACGACATTGTCGAAAGCGTTTTACACACAGCGCTTGTAATAATTGCAATAATCATTTTGCACAAAGCAAAGCCCAACACCCAGCAAAAAGAAGCAGAAAACGGCAACAAATTAGCAGCCGAGCTTGACAAGTTTATAAACGAAATTCCCGACGAGGACGAGGACAACTAATGAAAAAAGACAACATTCGCAACTTTTCTATAATAGCGCATATTGACCACGGCAAGTCGACTGTTGCCGACAGGCTGCTCGAAATATGCAACGCGGTAACACAGCGCGAGATGGAGGACCAGCTACTTGATAATATGGACCTCGAGCGCGAACGCGGTATTACCATAAAAGCACGTGCCGTTCACCTTGACTACAAGGCAAACGACGGCAAGGTTTATACAATCAACCTTATCGACACCCCAGGTCACGTTGACTTTAACTACGAGGTATCGCGCGCACTTGCGGCGTGCGAGGGCGCGGTGCTTATTGTTGATGCATCGCAAGGCATAGAAGCACAAACACTTGCAAACACATACATTGCAATTGATAACAACCTTGAGCTTGTACCGGTCATTAACAAAATCGACCTGCCTTCAGCAGACCCCGAAAGATGCATACACGAAATTGAAGATATTATAGGCATACCCGCCGAGGATGCGCCGCAGGTATCGGCAAAAATGAACATTAATATGCAGTCGGTACTCGAGGCGGTTGTAAACACTATCCCCGCCCCCGAGGGTGACGACAACGCGCCGTTGCAAGCGCTTATATTCGACAGCTACTACGACAGCTACCGCGGTGTTATCGTTTACGTGCGTATGGTAAACGGTACATTGAAGACGGGCGACAAAATTAAAATGATGGCAACAGGCGCCGAGTTCGAAGTGGTTGAGTGCGGTTTTATGCGCCCGCTCGGTCTTGAACAGACAAAATCGCTCTCATCGGGCGATGTCGGTTACTTTACCGCATCAATCAAAAACGTTGAAAACACTCGCGTGGGCGATACCGTAACCCACGTTGAAAACCCCTGCTCCGAGGCGCTTGCAGGCTACAAAGAGTGCACGCCGATGGTGTTTTCGGGTGTTTACCCTGCCGACGGCGCAAAGTACGACGACTTAAAAGACGCACTTGCAAAGCTAAAGCTTAACGACGCATCGTTTATGTTCGAGCCTGAAACATCAGCCGCTCTCGGCTTTGGCTTCAGATGCGGATTTTTAGGGCTTTTGCATATGGAAATTATTCAGGAACGTATTGAACGCGAGTTTATGCTCGACATTATTACTACCGCTCCCTCAGTTTCGTACCGTGTTGAAAAAACCGACGGTGAGAGCGTGTATATTTCAAACCCGACCAACTACCCCGACCCCGCTCAGATTGCGCGCACCTTTGAGCCGTACGTAAAGGCGGATATAATCGCACCCGAGGAGTTTGTCGGTAATATTATGGAGCTTTGCCAAGACAGGCGCGGCATATTTAAAAATATGACATACCTTGATACAAGCCGTGTAAACATTCACTACGAGCTGCCTCTCGGTGAAATTGTTTACGACTTTTTTGATACGTTAAAATCGCGTACACGCGGTTATGCATCTCTTGACTACGAGCTTTCGGACTACAAAGAGTCAAAGCTTGTAAAGCTCGATATTATGCTTTCGGGCGACGTTGTTGATGCGCTTTCGTTTATAGTGCATACCGACAAGGCATACCCCAGAGCGCGTAAAATGGCCGAAAAGTTGAAAGAGCATATTCCAAGGCAGCTTTTTGAAATACCGATACAGGCGGCAGTAGGCGGAAAGATTATTGCCCGCGAAACTGTAAAGGCACTCAGAAAAGACGTTCTTGCCAAGTGCTACGGCGGTGACATCACACGTAAAAAGAAACTTCTCGAAAAACAAAAAGAGGGCAAAAAGCGTATGCGTTCTCTCGGCTCGGTTGAGGTACCGCAAGAGGCGTTTATGGCCGTGCTTAAGCTCGATAGCGACAATTAGGAGAAAAATTATGATAAAAAAGGCTGAATTTATAAGATACAAAGAACAAAAGCTCGACAGCAGCGCCGCATACTTTCAAAAGCAGTTTGAAACAAAAGACGTAAAAAAAGCAACACTCTACATTTCGGCTGACGGCGTGTACGAGGCGCACATTAACGGCGAGCGTGTAGGTAATTTTATACTTGCACCCGGTTACTTAAGCTATTATCAACGTCTGCAGGTGCAAGAATATGACGTTACTGCAATGTTAAAAGCCGACAACACCTTACAGGTTGGTCTTCATCACGGCTGGCTATGCGGTATGGGCTGGGTTACCGAAAACAGAGAGGTCACCTCTACCCGCTTTATTGCAAACCTCGTAATTGAGCATAACGACGGTTCTGTTACCGAAATTAAAACCGATGACAGCTGGGACGTTTGCAAAAGCCCCGTTACCTTTGCGACCATATACGACGGCGAGACCTATGATGCGCGTATAACACCCAAGCCAATCGGCGTTAAAGCAATGGTGGATACCAACCGTGCAAAGCAAAGACTTATGGCGCAACAGGGCGAAGACATAATCGAACACGAAAGCTACCCTGTAGTAGAGATTATTTACACACCCGCAGGCGAAACTGTGCTCGATTTTGGCTACAACCTTGTAGGCTACGTTGAGTTTACGCTCGAGGACGCAAAGGCAGGCGACGTTATTAGCTATACACACGCCGAAATTTTAGACAAGCACGGAAACTTTTACACCGACAACCTGCGTACTGCAAAGCAATGCGTTACATACATTGCAAAAGACGGCAAACAGACATACAAACCGCACTTTTCGTTTATGGGCGGAAGATACGTGCGTCTTGACAAATTCCCTTACGAAATTAAAAAAGAAAACTTTAAATTTATTGTTGTTCACTCGGATATGAAGCGCACAGGTCATTTTGAGTGTTCAAGCGAAATGCTTAATAAGCTTTACGACAACATTATAAGAGGTCAGCGCGGCAACTACGTTGACGTGCCTACTGACTGTCCGCAACGTGACGAGCGTCTTGGCTGGACTGCTGACACACAGGTGTTTGCAAAAACAGGCGCGTACAACTTTGACATTGAAAAGTTTATGGATAAGTGGCTTTATGACCTTATGCTCGACCAACGCGGTGACGGTTCAGTTCCGTCAGTTATTCCCACTGTTCCCCACCTTACCGACCATTACAGGTCGGCGGCGTGGATGGATGCGGCAACAGTCTGCCCGTGGGAAATGTACCTTGCATACGGCAACAAGCAATTACTCGAACGTCAGTTTGAGTCAATGCAACGCTATGTAAACTACCTTGACCGCTTTGGCGGTGACAAATATATGTGGAACGACGATTTCAGGCACTATGGTGACTGGTTATCTCTCGACCTTGTTGATACATCGGTTGTAGGCGCTGCAGCATCAGGCGGCTCTGAGCTTAACAAGGGCGGTACCGACCACAAATACATAGCACAGGTTTGCTACGCAATGTCTACAGACATACTTATTAAGGCAGGTAAAGTGCTTGGCCGTGATATGACCTATTACCAAGAGCTTTACAAAGGTATTATTTATGCGTTCCAAAAGCACTATATGAAAGACGGTCTGCCTGTGTGCAAAACACAAACCGCTTGCGTTTTGGCACTCCATTTTAATATGTGCAAAGACGCAGACAGACAAAAAATTACCGATTTATTGTGTCAGCTTATCCACGAGCGCGGCGACACACTTACAACAGGCTTTGTAGGCACACCCTACCTCTTACACGCGCTTACAAATAACGGACAGGCTGAACTTGCATACACGCTTGCACTTCAAGAGAAATATCCGTCGTGGTTATACTCGGTTAAAATGGGTGCAACAACCATTTGGGAGCACTGGGACGGCATTAACGAAAACGGCGATATCTGGAGTCCGTCAATGAACTCATACAACCACTACGCATACGGTGCAATCGGCGACTGGATGTACGGCGTTATGGCAGGTATTAAAACCGACGAAAACAACCCAGGTTACAAAAACATTATTTTGGCACCTATCCCCGACAAACGCATAACCTACGTTAAGGCTTCGGTTGACACACGCCAGGGCACAGTTAAATCAGAGTGGGAGATTAAGGGCGATACCGTTTACTACACCTTTACAGTACCCCAAAACTCAACTGCCGACATTACAGTTGGCGGCAACACCGAGCATGTCCACGGCGGTGTGCACACCTACAGCCACAAAATATGATTTCGCTTTACATACACATACCGTTTTGCAAACAAAAGTGTAGCTACTGCACCTTTTATTCGCACAATGACAGTTTAAAGGCGCAATATGTTGATGCGGTGGTATCGGCACTACGGCACTTTAAGGGCGCCGATGTTTACAGCGTATACATCGGCGGCGGAACACCCAGCACACTTACACCAAGTCAGTTACTTACAGTACTTGATGCAGTGCACAAAAACTACAATGTTTTAAGCGGCGCCGAGGTAACTTGTGAAGCTAACCCCGAGTCGCTTAGTGACGAGTTTTTACAGGCAGCAAAAAAGGGCGGTGTTAACCGCATATCGCTTGGCGTTCAGTCGTTTGTTGATAAAGAGTTAAAAGCTATAAACAGGCTGCACGATGCAAAAGCGGCGAAAGCGGCAGTTAAAAAGTGCAAAGAGCACGGCTTTTTCAACATCAGCTGTGACCTTATATTCGGGTTGCCGTATCAAACGCCCGACAGCCTTAAATATTCGCTCGATACACTTATAAGCCTTGATATACCGCATATTTCGTGCTACAACCTTATACTCGAAGACGGAACACCCATATTAAAGCTTTTAGACGATATTCCAAATGAAGATACGCAACGCGAAATGTATTTTTGCGTGTGTGACAGATTAAAATCGGCAGGGTTTTGCCACTACGAAATATCTAACTTTGCAAAGAAAGGTTTTAAGGCAAAGCACAACAGCGTTTATTGGACAGGCGAAGACTATCTCGGTATCGGTCCGTCAGCGCACTCACTTTTAAAGGGTGTGCGGTATTCTTTTGATGCCGATACCAACAAATTTATAAACAACAAAAACTTTGTGTTTGACACAAAAGAGAGCATAGAAAGTGTGCTTTTTGAAAAAATAATGTTAGGGCTGCGCACCGACCGCGGTGTTGACACCTCGCTTTTAAAAAACAGCGCCGATTACATAAAAAAGCTTGTTAATGGCGGTTTTGCAACGGTTGACGGCGGTGTTTTACGGCTGACTGACACGGGTTATTATTTATCAAACACAATTATTTCAGATATAACGGCAAAGGAGTGTTAAAGATGATTTACACATATAAAACACAGGGCGTTTGCTCACGCGCAATACAAATTGAGCTCGATGACGACGGAATTATCAAATCGTGCGCTTTTGAGGGCGGTTGCAACGGCAACACACAGGGTATCTGCGCACTTGTTACAGGTATGGATGCTGACGAGGCTATTGACAGGCTCGAGGGTATTACCTGCGGTTATAAGTCAACCTCCTGCCCCGACCAGCTTGCAAAAGCACTTAAAGAGATGCTTGAAAACGGAGAAAACTAATGATTGAGCTTTTATCCCCCGCGGGTACATTTGAAAAGCTGAAAGCGGCTATCCATTACGGCGCCGATGCGGTTTACCTTGCAGGTAAAATGTTTGGTATGCGCGCAATGGCGGGCTGTTTTAGCATTGACGAGCTTAAAGAGGCGGCTGACTACTGTCATACGCTCGGTAAAAAGGTGTATTTAACACTTAACACTATGCCGCACCCCGATGAGTATCCGCTTTTAAAACAGTATTTAAACGATATTAAAGATATTGACCTTGATGCGTACATAATCGCCGACCTCGGCGTGCTTGCAACCGTTAAAGAGATTAGCCCCGACAAAGAAATTCATATTTCAACACAAGCCTCGGTGGTATCGGCAGCAGGCGCTAAAATGTATGCAAGCCTTGGCGCAAAGCGTATTGTTTTGTCACGCGAGCTTTCGTTTGACGAGATTAAAAAAATACGCGCTGAACTTGACCCGAGCGTTGAGCTTGAGGCGTTTATTCACGGCGCAATGTGTATTTCGTACAGCGGCAGATGTTTAATATCTAACCACTTTACAAAAAGAGACGCAAACCGAGGCGCCTGCGCGCAGCCGTGCAGATGGATATATAATATAAGTGAAGAAACACGCCCCGAAATGCCGCTTACAATGGAGCAGCACGAAAACGGAACGTTTTTGTTCGGCTCAAAAGACCTTTGTATGATTGAGCATATCCCCGAACTTTTAAACAGCGGTATAACCTCGTTTAAGATTGAGGGGCGTATGAAGAGCGTGTACTATACCGCAATCACCGCCAACTGCTACCGTATGGCGATTGACAGCTATCTTAAAGACCCCGAGGGCTATAAGTTTGACCCTGCGCTTTTAGATGAACTCGAGAGCGTATCGCACCGCGAGTATGACACAGGCTTTTTCTTTGATAACCCTATGAGCGATGCCAAAGTTACAAAAGACGTTGGCTATTTAAAGTCAAAAGCTTACCTTGCCGACTGTATCGGCTACGATAAAAAAACAGGCATTGCTACCTTTGTTCAAAAGAATAAGCTTTCGGTTGGCCAAAAGGTCGAGATAATCTCGCCCGGTAAAACAGGCAAGGCGTTTGACGTTACCGCTATGTTTGATGAAAGCGGTAACGCTATTGAAAGCTGCCCGCATCCGTATATGGTGTTTAAAATGCCGGTACCGTTTGAAACTCAGGCGGGCGATATTATAAGGGCATAATTTATTTTAAAAAAACCTTGACTTTTTAAGTCAGGTTTGGTATTATTGTTTTTGCATTTAGCAAAAGTGCGCTGATAGCTCAGCTGGATAGAGTGTCTGACTACGAATCAGAAGGTCGGGGGTTCGAGTCCCTTTCAGCGCGCCAATAAAGGCAGTTAGCCCATTAGGGCTGGCTGCCTTTTTTATTGTTGAAAGGGACTCGAACACCGAGGGGGCAACCGCCGTAAAATAAAACAGTCCGGTGGACTGTTTTATAGGCGGTTGGTGCGAAGACGGGCACCACGAGCAGTGCGGAGTGGTCGGCAAGCAGTAATGGTGGCGAAGCCGACATTATCCCTTTCAGCGCGCGGGTAACGGAGATATGAACGAAAGTCTGTATCTCCCTTATAATTTGTTACGTGGGCAAAATAACAAATATTAGATACGTTTTTAGAGGTTATCAGGTTATTTTATTGCAATATTATATGGTTTATGATATATTAAAAAAGAAAGAAGGAGGGTATTTATGAAAAATAGACTTATTTCCATATTCCTATGCATACTAATATTACTTGCAAACATTTCGGTTGTGTCATATGCATCAGGCGTCATTGGTTCGGTAGACTTG
>JAZNXL010000061.1:0-6427 GCA_045593905.1 Eubacteriales bacterium | reverse complement strand
TAATAGAAAAATAACTACATAAAAACTGCCTTCGGCACCTTATAAAGAAATAGTTTGTGTGCAAAGCAAGGCACAAAAGCGCTAGTATACCTTTGTGTATTACGAGCATTTTTAACGCAGTTTTGTGCCAAAATCTTGCTTTTTAAGGCTATTGCTCCTTATGAGAAGCAGCATAAAAGGTGCTCTTTTTTTATTTAATGTATGCTTGATGGAATTTTGTAAATATAACTGCAGCTTCAGAGCGTTTACCTGTGCCTTGCGGGTTAAATTCACCCTCGCCAATACCGTTTACAATATTGGCTTGTTGACAAGTATAAACTGCGTCCTTTGCCCAGTCGCTTATTAGTTTATCATCGCTAAAGGTTTGCTCGGGTTCAACCGATTTGATAGCAATCTTTTGTGACTTTGCATAGTTCACAAGCATTACGCACATTTGTTCGCGTGTAATACTTTCGTTTGGTGCAAATGTTTTATCATCAATACCTGCAACGATTCCATTGTCTACAGCCCATTTAACAGCTGGTGCAAACCAGTCGCCTGATTTAACATCATTAAACTTGGTATCAACCTTTTTGTTTGTTGTATCAACACCTGAAAGATTTGCAAGTACCTGTACGAACTGTGCACGTGTAATGTTTGAACTCGGTTCAAACGCACCGTTTTCATTACCTTTGAATATACCGTATGTATAAGTATAATCAACATATTCTTTAAACCAATCGGTAAGGTGAACATCGGTAAATACGTTATCGTAAATCACAATTTCATCGGCCTTGTCTACAACGATATTTTCGTCTTTTTTGCCAAGGTCGATTTTATCGAGATTTGATTTTGCATTGTTAAGTGCGGTTTCAACATTCGCTATGGTTTGGGCAGAGTTGATTGAGTTTATACCGTTCTCTAATGCTTTTTCGATTTGTTTTTGTGAATCGCTTGAAGCGTTTGAGATTAATGAATCAGCGTACTGATTAATTTGAACAACGGCATTACATTTTGCAAGTATAAGTTCAGCCTTAGCAGCAGCTTTTTCAGCCTCTGCCTTCGCTTGTTCGGCAGCAATCTTATCGTTTTCGGCCTTATCTGCAGCTTGTTCAGCAGCCTCTTTCGCCTGTTGTGCAGCCTGTGCAGAAACAGCCGCTTGTGTTGCAGCATTTGCGGCAGTCGATGCTGAATTTGCAGCTTCGGCAGCTTTGTTTGCAGCCTCTAACGCTTTTGCAGCAGCCTCGCTATTTGATTGTTCGGCCGCGTCTCTTGCAGCGGTTGCTTGTGTTAAAGCTGTTTCAGCAGCAGTTTTTGCAGTTTTTGCCTGTTCTTTTGCAAGCTCTGCAGCTTGTTTTGCAGTTTCGGCAGCAGTTTTATCGGTTGCAGTCGACTGCGCAGCGAGTTGTGCAGCAGCTTTTGCAGCTTCAGCGGCAGCCTGTGCGTTTTGTGCGGTTTGTGCAGCGGTCGCAGCCTCGGTTCCAGCCTGTGCAGCAGTTGATGCTGAATTTGCAGCAGCAGTAGCTGATGCGGCTGACTCTAATGCTTTTGCGGCAGCGTCGGTGTTTGATGCTTCAGCTGCGTCTTTTGCAGCGGTTGCTTGTGCAAGCGCTGTCTCAGCAGCAGTTTTTGCGGTTTCTGCCTGTTCTTTTGCAAGCTCTGCAGCTTGTTTTGCAGTTTCTACAGCAGTTTTATCGGTTGCAGTTGACTGTGCAGCGAGTTGTGCGGCAGCTTGTGCGTCCTCAGCGGCTTTTTGAGCATTTTCAGCTTGTTTTTGCGCCTCTATAGCGGCATCTTTTGCCTCTTTAGACAAATTGACAAGCTCTGAAATATTTGCAAATTCAATCCAGTTGAGGTTAAAGCCTTCTGCTTGATATTCTAATTTAAGAGTATGTGTGCCTTGTTCCAAATAAACGCTTGTATCATCTGCTAAAACGGTCTTCCAAATATCGTATCCGCCTGTTTTTACTGCGCTAAAGTTTGTAACTTCAACACCGTCTACAAGCATTTTAAACGAGCCGTCGCCTGCAGGTGAGGCCACGCGGGCTGAAAGTGTATATGTGCCGCCCTTTACAACATTAATTTGATACTCAGTATACGCACCCGCCTTTATTAAAGCAAGGTGTTTACCGCCGTCTTCATCGCTTGTTGTCTGAGCGTTTACAATTTCGCTCCAAATAATGTTTTCGGCTACTTTGAATTTTGTACCGTTTTGAATTGACACTACAGGTACGTTTACAACTGTGTCTTTAAAGTAATTTGATTTCATTACGAGTTTAACAACACGCTCAGCACCTTCTTTAAGGTCATCGCGAGTAAGCACACCATCATCAACTGCGGCAAGCAATTGCTCAGGCTTTGAGTTTGTCATTTTAATATCGTTACCTGCTAAAACCTCAGAAACGTGTTTTGAGTTGTTTTGCCAGTCGGTAAACAATACGCCAGCATAACCCCACTCACCGCGAAGAATACCTGTTAAAAGCTCGTAGTTTTCGCCTGATTTAGTACCGTTTATAATGTTATACGAAGACATTACTGTCCAAGGGTTAGCCTCTTTTACAACAATTTCAAAGCCGCGGAGGTAGATTTCACGAAGAGCGCGTTCAGAAACACGTGAATCGAGGTTCATTCTGTTTTGCTCTCTGTTGTTTGCAGCAAAGTGTTTAACAGAAACACCAACGCCCTCAGCCTGAACAGCATTTGTTATTGATGCAGCGATTTTACCTGTGAGCAACGGGTCTTCTGAATAATATTCAAAGTTACGTCCGCAAAGCGGGTCGCGGTGAATATTCATACCGGGTGCGAGCCAAATATCCATATTATAATAATGAGCCTCGCCTGCGATTGCTTTACCAACAGCCGCAACAACGTCCTCATCCCACGACGATGCAAGGCAGGTAGAAATTGGCCATGCAGTTGTTTTTTCTGCGGTTTTTGCAAGGCGAATACCCTGCGGGCCGTCAGATGTCATAATAAGCGGTATGCCGTATTCTTTATTTTTGCCAAGACCTTGAGTACTGCTTCCGTCGCGTGTGCCGTGAGCCGAGAGAAGATTTGCGAGGTCTTGATTTGTCATTTGCTCTAAAAATGCGTCCATAAGTGTTGCGTCGTTATAAACGTCGAGGATCATTATTTTATCGTTTGATTGCACGTTTATATTACTAACAGTGCTTGCATATGTTATTTTTAAATAATCGATGTTTGGGAATTTGTTTGTTTCGGTACACTCAAACTTAAGTACGTTGAACCCTTTTTCAAGTTCAACCGTAAACGGTTCTGAATCTATAAAGTTGTACCAAGTATTTCCGGTAACACTTGTTTTAGGAAGAGAAAGTGAAACTGATTGGTCAATTCCATTAACAGTAACTTTAGGGTTAAACGTAAATGCACCGCTACCGTTAGCATAATTTAAAACAATGTTGTATTCGCCAGATTCAGGTGCATTTACCCACCAGGTCAAATAGTTACCTTGACGACTAACATATGCAACACAAACCTTGCTGTTATCTACAGTTGATGTTTCGTTATATACCGGGAAGCCACTTACAGTCCAGCCTGTACTTACATAATCTTCTGCCTCAATAACGGTGGTTTGGGTTGTACTAAGCTGAACAGTGGGGTCGGTTGATTCACCCACATATTCCAAGTTAAAGCTATCAATGTTCGGTATTGAGACAGTTCCTTTTCTTACACCAAATGAGAGAATACAATTTCCTTCGGGCAACTCAATATAATCAGATGTGGTTGGTAGGAAAGTACTCCAGTTATTTGTTGCAGTAGAAGAGAATAGATTTTCAAAAACGCGCTCACCGAATGCTTTTGATTCGAACTTTGTAAAAATGCTAAAGTTATTTAGTGCGTTTGTGGAATAATTAGCATTAAAACTAAGCTTGTATTTGCCAGCTTTTTCAACGTGAATATTGTATGATAACGTACTGCCGGTACGCGGTGTTCCGCTATTATTAAAGTTTTCCAAAAATGTACCATTTGAACTTAAGGTAACACCACCATTTGGTGTAATTTTTTGGTCAAAACTCTCGGCTTCAATTTTTGTTACACCTGATGCTGCAACAGTTTTGCTATAAGGTAGTTCTTTAATAACCATATAATCAAAGTTTGGCATAGGCGCTTGTTTTGCGGTAAATCGGATAATGTTTTCACCTTCAGCCAAATCAACAATTATGTAATTAGTTGAAAGTGCAAAGTTAAACCACTTTGAAGTTGTGGCTGATGCCGATGTAGCTGTTACATCAAATTGGTCACCTGCTTGTATGGTTCCGTTTACTGTAACGTCAAAAATGTCAGTTTTTGCGCTATATCCGTTTGCATAAGAAAAGTAGATTGCATACTGCCCTGCTTTTTTAGCATTAAGGCCGTACTCAACGTAGTCACCTACCGCATTAAGACTGCCAATACTAAAGCCGTTGAGATATGTGTTATATTCAAATCTCTCCATTTTTACTGTTGATGAAGCTTTTGAATATAATTCCATTTGAACAATAGTTTCCTCTGTATCGCTTACAGGAAAATAGTACTGTGAATCTTTATATGTACCGTCAGCCTGTAATCTTTTTGGAAGCTGAATTGCTTTACAAAGCTCAATTAACTGCTCAGCGATAATTGTATCGTTTATGGTATACTTGAACTCGGCATATTCACCTTTTCTTACCGAATTACCAATAAAGAATTTATAGTCACCCTTCTCTAAAACATAAGCAGATTTTTGCACCTGCCCTATGTCGTCATAGCTTGACATATCGGTTATAGGGAAAGTTAAAGTGAGGGTTTGTGATTCGTTTGGCTGTAAAAGACCTGTTTTATCAAAAGCAGCAAGTTCTTTTTTTGGCTTTGTGATTAAACCATCGGGAGCTGTAAAGTAAAGCTGCACTACTTCTTTACCTGCAACATCACCTACGTTTTTAATAGTTACCTTGGCAACAATATTTTCGCCGTCAGCCTTAACCTCGTCAACGGTTGTTGTAAAGTCGGTATAGCTTAAGCCATAGCCGAATTCGTAGTTAACTCTGTCGTAAGCCGAAGGAATTGTTTCAAAGTAGCGGTAACCTACAAAAATGTCCTCAGTGTAGTTGACGTAGTTATAAAAATTTGCGTGTTCTGCCTCACCTTCAGGAAGAACAGTCTCTTTAAAGTCTTGTGAGCTGGGGTAGTCGTCGTAAGATTTTGCCCAAGTATCAACAGTTTTACCTGAAGGGTTAACTGTACCCATTAGCACATTCGCGGTAGCGTTACCGCCTTCCATACCACCCTGCCATGCAACGAGAACAGAATCAATGCCTGCTATGTCGTTTATCCAGCTTGTATCAATAACCGCACCAATGTTTAAAACAACAACAGTTTTTTCAAACTCGCTTGCAACTTTTGTCAAAAGCGCAGTTTCTGCATCAGATAAGTAATAGTCGCCTTTTTCGGCGTTTCTATCCTTCCCCTCGGTTGAATAGCGGCCGATTGTAACAATGGCTGTATCAGTCTGTGATTTTGCCCTAGCCCATAAATCGTCACTGATTGCAATTTGGGCATCGTCTTTTATACCGTTTGTTACAACCTGTTTTGTGTAAAAATCGACAAGCTCGGGAACGAGAGTGAGCTTACCCTCTTTTTCGTAGTTTTGCATACCCTCTAAAATGTTAACTGTGTATGCAACTTGAGTATCACCCGAGCCTCCGCCGCCGCGTGTATAGTCTATCATAGCGCGGCCAAACATAGCAACGGTTGAGCCCTCAGCAACGGGCAAAACTTCGTTTTTATTTTCTAAAAGAATCATACCCTCTGAAGCCGCCAGACGTGAAAGTTCGGGGTTGGTTAAGTCTGTTTGTGCAATAGTCGTCATCCCTTGCAGTAATGTTGTTGAAATTAGTGCTGCTGACAAGGTTGAAGCAACTATTCTTCTAAATTTTTTCATATATACTACTCCTTTATATACATTTATAATTGAATTTTAGGACAAAAGATGTTATAATTCAAGAAAATAAATGCTATAAAAAGGACAATTTACGCAAATGCAATTTAGAGAAGTACATAATAAAATAATGTTTTTGCGATATGAAAACCCAAGTTTTCCTGCGCATTTACATGAGGATATCGAGCTTTTATATGCAATTAAAGGCGGTGCGACAGCATATTGCAACGGTATTAATTACACACTAAAAGACGGCGATTTATTTGTAGCATTTCCTAATCAATTACACTACTATACAGGCGACTCAAAAGGCGATTACATACTACTTATTATAAAACCTTCACAGTTACTTGCGTTTGCAAACATATTTTTTGATTTTGAGCCGGAATCGCCAGTCATTAACTTAAGCGAAAATAACGATAATATACTGCATTTATTAGAAATGGCTCTTAAAGAATACAAGAAAGATGGATACAGCATTATACTCGAAGCATATCTTACTTTAATTTTTGGCAAAGCTATAAAGCAATA
>JAZNXL010000060.1:0-20921 GCA_045593905.1 Eubacteriales bacterium | reverse complement strand
GTCGGTTACGTTCCTGAGCGCTTCACCGAAGCGTTGGAAGTGCACGATTTCGCGTTCGCGCAAAAATCTTATAACGTCTTTTACGTCGGGGTTATCTACAAGCCTTAAGATGTTATCGTAGGTTGTGCGAGCCTTTTGTTCAGCGCCCATATCTTCTGTAAGATCGGTTATAGGGTCGCCTTTTGACTGAAAATAGGTTGCGGTAAACGGTACTCCGCCGCTTGATTGCGGCCACAAGCCTATTGTGTGGTCAACAAAATAAGGCGCAAGACCTGCTTTTTCAATTTCGTCAGTTGTAAGGTCTTTTGTGAGTTCGCGTATCATTGCCGACACAATCTCCATATGTGCCATTTCTTCGGTGCCGATATCAGTTAAGAGAGTGCTTATATCTTTATATGGCATTGCATAGCGCTGTGAAAGGTAGCGTTGCGATGCGGCTAGCTCGCCGTCGGGGCCGCCAAACTGCGACATTATTATTTTTGCGGCTTTGCCGTCGGGTTTTTTAATTCTTACAGGGTATTGCAAGCGTTTTTCATATTTCCACATTACAGTCGTCCTCCCAAGGCATACATTGACTTGCCCATGTCCAATGGTTACGGTCGGTTACTTGGGTAGCCTCAAGCGGACCGTAGTTTGCAACAAAATTGTCCACGGCAGCATTATATTTCTTTAGTGTGTCGTGATAGTAGTTAAGCGCCTGTTTACTGTGAGGATGGGTATCTAAAAACAAGTTTGCCTCGTCAAGCGCAAAACCGTAGGTTTGAACACGCATTAAACATTTTTGGCGTTCGGTCATCTCATACTCGCTCCTTTAAAGGGCAGGTCAAGCTCTTCAAATACTGTGCCGCGCATAAGTCCCTTGTCGTATTCATATAATTTTTGCCAGCTTTGCATTGGTACATATGACATTGCGAGTACCTGTCCGTTATTTTGAGCATTGTTATTTTGAACATAATCGTTTTGCCCCATATTCATAAAACCGGGCGGATAAATTGTAAAATAATCCAAAAAAATCAATCCTTTAAAGTGGTATCAATTTAAGGTGACAAAAACAAGTCAGATTGTTCTTATCACCTTATTCTATGCAAAATAAAAAACGGTGTTAAAAACACCGTTTTTTTATTCAGTTGGTTGCTCCTGTACCGGAGTTTCTTCTACCTTGGGTGTTTCGGGAACTACAGGTGTTTCGGGAACCACTGGAGTTTCGGGAACTACAGGTGTTTGGGGTGTTACAGGAGTTTGGGGAGTTGCCGGCGTATCCGGAGTTTGAGGTGTATCAGGCGTTTCAGGCGTTTCGGGAGTTACAGGGGATGCGTGTAATGTACAAGCCTCCGTAGGAACGCCCTCGGGTAAAAACTGACCTGTTGCGGGGTTGGTACAATTAGGTGTGAGCAACATACCGCTTTCAAAGCAGTAGTCGGCGCTTACAAGCGTTTCGGGGCGATTAAGCTGTTTATATGCCTTGCCCTGATGCACCTTTGACATAACCTTTTTCCAGGTTACAGCGGCAGGGTTTGCACCACCGTATACAACTGTTGTGTTTTGGTCGTAGCCATACCAAACTGTTGCTGAATAGTAAGCGGTATAGCCTGCAAACCATCTATCGTAGTCGCTTGATGTTGTACCTGTTTTACCTGCAATCTCGGTTGTACCGATTTGAGCAGGAGTACCTGTACCGTATGTTGCCGCATAGGCGAGCATTTGGTTCATAACGCGCGCCGTTTCTTTTGACATTGCGGTTTTGGTTTCGACCTGATTTTCGAGTATTACTCTGCCGTTCTGGTCAACTACCTTTGTGTAAAGATAGGGCTTTGTATATATGCCGTCGTTTGCAAACGATGCGTAAGCTGCCGACATTTCATAAACGTTAAGACCTTTGGTCATACCGCCAAGTCCGAGTGCTGCAACGTTCTCGTCGCTGCCTGCAACAAGCGAGGTAAAGCCAAGGTTATCTTTCATAAAATTAAAGCTGCGCTTAAAGCCAAGGGCCATATTTACCCTTGCAGCAACCGTATTAAGTGACTGCGCAACGCCTGCAGTGAGAGTTACCTTTTGGTTAGACTCAACACGGGTCTGGTTTCGCGGGTATTGCTCTTCTTCGTCAATATACCAGTCAAGTATCATTGACGAGGGCGAAAGTGCGTTGTTGCCGTCAACACAAACACCGTATTCAATAGCGGGTGCATAGGTTGAAAGCGGTTTGATTGACGAGCCAGGCTGACGATAAGATTGGGTTGCGCGGTTAAGTCCGCGGGCGTCGGTCTTTTCACCGATACCGCCGTAAAGAGCAACGCATGCGCCTGTTGAGTTATCAATAACAGCAATGGCGCTTTCGGGGGTTATTCTGTTACCGTCTTTATCTCGTGCCGAAATTTGCGGGAAGTTTGATTTATCAGAATAAACGCTGTCAACTGCCTTTTGCACATTAACATCCATTGTGGTATATATTTGAAGACCACCCGAATAGATAAGTGTTTCGGCATATAGCTTGCTATAGCCTTTTTGCTCAACAAGGTCGGCAATAACGGCATCTGTTACAGCATCGGCAAAGTAGCTTTTAACACCCGCGCCAGTTGACGTTGCGCCTTTTGAAAAGTCGAGAGTTTCGGCTTTTGCCGCCTCTGCCTCTTGTTTTGTTATCATTTTACACTCGAGCATTTTATTTATAACGTTTGTTGCTCGGCGTTTGTTATTTTCGAGATTTTTAATCGGGTCGTAATATCCGGGTGATTTTGTAATTGACGCAATACACGCGCTCTCGGCTATTGTAAGCTCAGCTGCTGATTTACCAAAGTATTTTTGACATGCCGCCTCTACACCGTAAGCACCTTGCGAGAGGTAAATTGTGTTAAGGTACACCTCTAATATTTGAGGCTTGCGGTATTGGCTTTCGAGGTACCACGCACGGCGCATCTCTTGTATTTTACGGGTGATGGTATGGTCGTCGTCATCGGTTAAGTTTTTAACAAGCTGCTGGGTGATGGTAGAGCCACCGAACGAGTCGTTGCCTGTTACAAAGCCGATAACTGCGGCAAAGGTACGCTTAAGGTCGACACCGCTATGCTTATAAAAGCGCTCGTCTTCGATTGCGACAAACGCGTTTTGAAGGTGCTTTGAAATATCGTCAATATTTGCCCAGACTCTGTTTTCGGTGCCGTGTAGTGTTTCGGCCTCAACAACCTCACCGTCTTTAACACCGTAAAGAACCGAGGTATAGTTAAGCGAGTTATCAAGGTATGAAAGGTCAAACTCGCCGTCAACGTAACCAAAAACATACCATGCAAACACCGAGCCTGTAAAAACGCCTGTCAGCACAAAGGTAAGAACTATTGCCATAACTATACGCTTTGTGCGGTAAGACCATTTTTTACGCGGGCGGTTTTTAAACTTGGTATACCAGCTTTGCAGCAGTTCTATATATTTTATAAGTTTTGCAACTATTTTTTTTAAGATGTCTTTTAGCATATTTTCATCCACTTTATTAAAAAATTACAAGTAAATTATATCACATTGGCGGTATTTTTCAATAGCTGTTAAAAATTTAACATGTCACAATAGTTCTTTACAAGCCCGATTGCGTACAGGCTAAAGCTATCGCGCGTGTTTTTTACCGATTTTACACCCGAAAGCCCCAGCGTTAAAAACACGAACATATAAATTGCTACATATTTAATATAAAAGGCAACAGTTTTGAATATCTTTTTGTTTACGGCACGCCTGCCTATACGAATTGACTGGAGCGCCGAAATCTCGGGTTTTAAAATGAGTGCGTATTTGCAAAGAATGTACTTTGTTTTAACATATATAAAAAGCAAAATCACAAGCGCCCAGGCAATTACGGTAAAAAAAATAAACACACCGTTGGTTGCGGCAAACGATGCCTTTTGAACAAGCACCGAGATGCTTTTTTCAATATTATTTGTTTTAAAAAACAAAACGGCAGCAAACAGCAAACACTCAAACATTACCGCAAACAACAGCACCACTATTCTGTAGCCCGCTATAATTAGTTTTTTTATGCTGTTTGCAACAACGGCTTTAAGTAAAAGGCGCGGACGGCTGAACAAATAAAAAATATCGGCAAAGCGTTGGGTGTTGGTTTTTGAATTGATAAGGTATTTTGAAATACCGAACGAAAAGGGCGTGTATACTATACTTGATAAAAAAACTACTGTGAGCGCCGTTATATAAAACAAAGGTGACATATCTAATTCATCTCTGAATGCCGATACAAACTCGCCTTTTTTAAAAAACATAAATATTGCCACTATTACTATTGCTACCGCTAAAACAAACACAATAGCAACCATAATTGCGTTTATTATAACGCGGTTAATGTTATCAGAACGTTTGATTATATCACTTCCTTAAGGTAACAAGTTTGTATTATTGTTGTCGCCTTAAATATTTTATGTAGGAAAGTGAAAAAAATAACCGAGAGCCAAAGGCTCTCGGTTAAAATTTTATTCAACAAATAACATTGAGGGCGGTAAGTATGCCATTGAAATTATAGGCAAGATTGTTGACGAGATTGTTGAGTTTTCGTCGTTTTCTGATTGTTTACCGTACATAAACTCACTCCACGATTTATAAAGCACAGGTGAGTAAGCGCCCTTTGGTGTGTTTTTATTGTAAAGCGGTTGTACCAATGACTCGGGATATTCGCTGAAGGTTAAGAATGTTTGGTACATTGTTTGTTGCTTAGGCGATAAGCGGTCGGAAATTTCAACACCGTTTGTTTTGTGGTATTCAGATGCGGTATTGCGGTAGATTGAACGGAAGAACGAAACACCCGGAACAGCTTTTGCCGACTCGTAAAGGACTTTAACGTCGTTATCCATCTTGCTTGTTGCTTTGTCTTCTACCTGCTCTTGCCAAGCTACTGTAATTTCTTCGGCAACGCGGAGTGCAACTGACGGGTTTTCGCAGGTTTTGGTAACCGAGAAACCGCCAACGCTTGATGCAACGTAAGTTTGCATTGTATTTCCGTTTGGTGAATAGTAATAGCCGTCTTCGTCAGCTTCGCCGTATCTTACAGCCTTTTCAACCTCTACACCGTAAGGCATAGGAACAACCTCAAGGTCAATATCGTTTTGTTCGGCATATTCCATAACAGCCTGGTATTCGCTAATATCAATAGCCATAAATGAGTAGTTGGTTACAAAGTCGTTGCCTTTATATGTACCTGCAACCTTTTTAAGAGTATCGAGCCACTTGGTTTGATTTGCGTTACCGTCACCGTGACCAATATCAACAAAGTTTGCTACATAGTTTGAACGGTCTTTTCCTGTTACCGACCAATAAAGTGACTGAACGGTATCGATATGTCCGCCGACTGTATCAAGGCCCTCGTCGTCAACAAGTGATGTATCAACAAGCGGGTTGTGAGCAACAGTGTCGATTGAAAAGCCTGCGTTGTCTTGCATACCAAACCATATATCAAGGTTTCTATCGTCGTTCAAGAACGATACAAGACCAACTCTGCCTGCGGTTGTGCTTGCCTTTAAGATTTCGGTAAATGCCGAGATACCCCAACTACCGTTTTGGTACATTGTTACAGGGTCTTTTACCTCGATATCGCTGTATTCTTCAGCAACGTAGTCTTCGCTTTGTTTTTCTTTTTCAGATGTGTATGTATCGCCTGTGATTTTTGTATTGGGAACAACAATGTTATTTTTATTGTAAACAAGGAGGTAAGGCGATGAAATACCTGATGCAACATAAAGCTGCTTGTCGTCGTCGCTACCGATTACAAACTTGTTTGAAAGCGTTGAGCTGAAGGTTCCAAGCTTGTCGCCAACTTTAAAGTTTACAAACTGTGAAAGCTCTTGTGTGATGTGTTGCGAATAACCCCATGCTGACTGGTCAACATACATAAGGTCGATTTTTTTAGCACCTAAAACATTTCTGCGCATTGTTTCAAGATAATCTTGAGAAATTATTTGAACTTCAATGTTCATATTAAGCTTTGATGCAATGTTTGCGATTATTTCGTCTTGGTTGTCGAAAAGTTCGTAGGGCAATGCAACGGTTACTGTACGGCTTGCCATAAGCTCGTCTTTAACACCTGTTGCGCTTGTAGCATCAACCTGCTGTTCGGCAAGTGAGTTTAAAAGTCCGCTGATTTTTGAAAGAACATCGCCGGGTGCGTTAAAGGGCGTTTCAGGAACTTCGGGTTCTTCGGGCTCCTCGGGTTCTTCGGGTTCTTCAGGCTCTTCGGGTTCTTCTGGTTCCTCTTTAGGTTCGTCTTTTGGAACAAACTGGTCCTTTACAAGTAATTGCAACAAACGGTTGCTGTTGTCGGTACTGTTATTTTTTGCTCCGTCAGGTCTTTTTATATAGTTACAGCCTGCACAGGTTAAAAGCAGTAAACAGACTATGACAATTGCAATTAGTTTTTTGAGCTTATTAAGCTTCATGCGCAATTACCTCCCAATAGATATCGCGTATAAATAAAAATAGTTACACTTATAATTATGATACCATTGTAACACAGCCCTTTTGCGTTTTCAAGCATTATATTAAAATTAGTAAAATTGTATAAAAAATATTAATATTTTTAGTATATATATTTAAATAGTGCGCTGTTTTTCGCACTCGATTATATACCCTATTCGTGATTTAATGCCCAAAAGCTCGTAAGCGAGTGCCGCCACAAGCTTTTCGTCGCTTGTGTAGTTTAACTTTGTTTCGGTTATTTCGAGTTGTTTTTTAAGCATTAATAACTGCTCTCTGCCCGTTAATGTTTTAGCGTGTTTCATAGCCAATTCTCCTTTTTTATAGTTATCGACATCATAACAAGCCTTTATTCACTGTATATATTTATTGAAAACACCAATTTGTTATGATATAATTATAAAAACTAAAACTACGAGGCAGTAACATGATAAAAGATAAAAAGCAGTTTTTAATATATTTTGGAATTTCGTTTGGCGCAACGCTGATAGTGGCGTTTTTAATATCGCTATTGGTGTTTAAAGGCGTGTTTTTTAATACGCACAAATCTCGCGGAGACGCGTTTATGCGTTCGGGAAAATACGCGCAAGCGATTGAACAGTACGAGTCGGCGCTAAAGAAAAACTCTAAAAACCAAGAGATTTATTTAGCGCTTGCCGATGCGTATGCAAAAAACGAAAACTTTGATAGCGCAGGCAAAATAATTGACCAAGCCATTAACAAAAAAATCACTACCGACAAAAACGGCGTAGAAGAGCTTTACCTTATGCGCGTTAAAATCTTTAGCAGTGCAGGCGACCTTGCAGGCGCCGTAAACTACATAAGCTCTATAAACGACCAGTATATGCTTAAAAAGATTGAAAGCAAGCGCCCCGACGATTTAACCTATACGCCAACCCAGGGCAAGTACGAGCAAACAGTAAAAATGAAAATCACCGTACGCGAAGGCGAAACGGTTTATTACACCACCGACGGAAGCTACCCTACAAAATATTCAAATATATATTCAGCGCCAATAAACATATCAAACGGCAACACCAAGGTTTGCGCAATATCAGTTGATGAGGCAGGTCTTGTATCGCCGATGCTAAGCGTTACCTACAAGGTTTCAAACGACAACGAGGACGTTGTATTTGACGACGCAAAGATTGAAAAAATGGTGCGTGCGGCGCTTTCAAAGCCATCGGGCAAAATTAAAGTAAAAGAGCTTGAGTCGGTAACCGAGCTTTCAAACGAGGGCGTTGACGGACAAATCAAAACACTTTCTGACCTTGAGCGTATGCCTGCTCTTGAATCACTGTATATTGAAAATGAAAAGAACATTGCATCAATCGCGCATTTTGCATCGCTTACGAACTTAAAGTCACTTACACTTTCGGGCTGCGGACTTACAAACGACGACTTGAATGCGCTCGGTTCACTCACCGCGCTTGAAGATATTGATATTTCAAACAACAATTTAACATCGGCAAATGTACTTTCAAACCTTACCACTTTAAAGCACATTTCTATTGCAAAAAATAATATTATTGATATTTCGTATATGACAACCGGTGCTGGCGTTGAGTATGTTGATGCATCAGGCAACCGACTAACATCAATTCCCGAGTTTGAAAACACCGATTCTATAAAAACTCTGGTGCTTTCAAAAAACAAAATCACCGACCTTTCTACAATACACAGATATTCGGCTCTTGCAATACTTGAACTGTCGTCAAACGCAATAACAAACGCAAAAAACATCGGCAAGCTTTCAAGCCTTGAAGCGCTTGATTTATCGGGCAACCCGACAACCAATTTCGACTTTTTATCATCGCTTTCAAGCCTTGTTTCTCTTAATGTTTCAAACACATCGTTTTTGTCGGCAAAACCTGTTTCAAAGCTGCCGCTTATTAACCTGAACGCAAGCAAAACAGGACTTTCGTCAGTTTCTGAAATTGCAAGTATATCAACACTTACATCACTTAATATTTCAGACACCGAAGTAACCGATGTTGCACCGCTTTCAAAGCTTGCAGCGCTTGATTATCTTGATATTTCAAACTGCAAAATCGCCGACGTTTCGGCACTTAAAAACATTAAATCTCTATACACATTAAAAGCACAAAACGTTAACCTTTCATCAGTTAATTTCGAAAACAAAGAGTTAATGATTGTTCAATAAAAAAGCACCCTGATGGGTGCTTTTTATTATGTAATTAATCTAAGATGATGCCGTATGCTTCTCTTGGGAGCATTACTGCGTTTGCTTCGTCAGTATCGATATGCATTGCTGTTGCAAACTTGGGTGATACACGAAGTACGGTTTCGTTAAATACCACGCCGCGCTCGGTGTCAACTTTAACTGATACCATTTGGCCGTCTTTTAAGCCCATAGCTTCAGCGTCTTCAGGTGTCATATGAATATGGCGTTGAGCTGCAATAACGCCCTCTTCAATTGTAACCTCGCCTGCAGGTCCTTTGATTGTAATTGAGCCTGAGCCTGCGATGTCGCCGCTCATTTTAACAGGAGCGCTAACGCCGAGTGTTCTTGCATCGGTAAGTGAAACCTCAACCTGTGTTTCGGGACGAACAGGTCCGAGAATTGATACGCTTGCGATTGTTTTTTTAGGACCGATAAGGTCAACGCGCTCTTCGCAAAGGTATTGGCCGGGTTGTGAAAGCTCACGCTTGGGTGTGAGTGTTGCGCCTGCGCCAAAAAGTGTTTCAAGGTCTTTTTGTGTTACATGAAGATGTCTTGCAGACATTTCAACAAGAATTTTCTTTTCCATGTTATGTATCTCCTTTAAAATTATTTACCAAAATTAATTTTACTACTAATTTGCATTTTTTTCAACAGTAATTTAAAATTATTGACATAAACCCAAAAATATTGTAAAATAATGTAAATTTGTTTTTAAGGAGAGTCTTATGAAGGCTACAGGTATTGTAAGAAAGGTTGACGAGCTTGGAAGAGTTGTGCTTCCGGTTGAGCTAAGGCGCAATCTTAATATCGACATTAAAGACCCGCTCGAAATTTTTGTTGACGGCGACAGCATTATTTTAAAACCATACCGCCCCTGTTGTATATTTTGCGGTGAGGGTGACGAGGTTGTATCGTACATGGGCAAAAACATTTGCAAAAAATGTATTAGCGAGTTAAACAAATAAATTAAGGCGTTAAATACGCCTTTTTTATTTTGGTAAATTATTGATTTATTGAGATAATTATTATATACTTAATTATTATACAAAAAAAGAGAGGAAAATGTTACAGTGGGAAAAAAATATTATATTTCTACCGCAATAGCATATACATCGGGTAAGCCTCATATAGGCAACACCTACGAAATCGTTTTGGCAGACAGCGTTGCCCGCTACAAACGCATGCAAGGGTACGATGTTTATTTCCAGACAGGCACCGACGAGCACGGCGAAAAAATTCAGCAAAAGGCTGCTGCAGCAGGCATTAGCGAACAGCAATATGTTGACAACGTTGCAGGTCAGGTTAAGTCGATTTGGGATATTATGAACACCACCTACGACAAGTTTGTTCGTACCACCGACCCCGAGCACAAACAAAAAATTCAAAAGATTTTTAAAAAGCTCTACGACCAGGGCGATATCTATAAAGGTGCATACGAGGGTATGTACTGCACACCCTGTGAATCGTTTTTTACCGAGAGCCAGTTAGTTGACGGCAAATGCCCCGACTGTGGCGGCGAAGTACACAAAGCCAAAGAAGACGCATACTTTTTTAAGCTTTCAAAGTATGCAAAAAAGCTTGAGGAGCATATTGAGTCGCACCCCGAGTTTATTTGGCCGCCCGCCCGTAAAAACGAAATGATAAACAACTTTATAAAGCCCGGTCTTTCTGACCTTTGCGTTAGCCGTTCTTCGTTTAACTGGGGTATTCCCGTTCCGTTTGACGAAAAACACGTTGTTTATGTTTGGATAGACGCGCTTTCAAACTACATTACAAATATTGGCTACGACCCCGAAGGCAATCACGACGAGCAGTATAAAAAATTGTGGCCGTGCGATATGCACCTTATCGGTAAAGACATCGTACGCTTTCATACAATTTACTGGCCTATTTTACTTATGGCACTTGGTGAGCCGCTTCCTAAACAGGTGTTCGGTCACCCCTGGCTTATTATGAGCGACGGCAAAATGAGTAAATCAAAAGGCAACGTTATTTACGCCGACGACCTTGTACGTCTTTTCGGTGTTGACGCCGTGCGTTACTTTGTGCTTCACGAAATTCCGTTTGCAAACGACGGTATTATCTCGTACGAGCTTATTATTGAGCGCATTAATTCCGAGCTTGCCAACATACTCGGCAACCTTGTTAACCGCACAATTACAATGAGCCACAAATACTTTGGCGGTATTGTAAAGCACGGCAAGGCAGATGCTGTTGACAGCGAACTTATTGAACTTGCGCTTAATACTCCTGCACTTGTTGAAAAGCATATGGACTCAATGCATATTGCAGACGCTATCGACGACGTATTTGCGCTTTTAAAACGCGCTAACAAATACATTGACGAAACTGAGCCGTGGGTTCTTGGCAGAGAGGGCGGAGACAAAGAGCGCTTACAAGAGGTGCTTTACAACCTTGTTGAATCAATTCGTTTTGCAGCAGTGCTTTTAAAACCGTTTATGCCTGATACCGCTGATGCAATTCACTCACAGCTCGGTATTGAAAACGGCGGTCTTGAGTCGCTTAAAGAGTTTGGTATGTTCAAAGACGGACATACACTTTCACAAAACTCAATTTTGTTTGCAAGAATTGACGCTAACAAAAAACTTGCCGAGATTGAAGAAGAAAACAAAAAGAATATGCCCCAGCGCCCCAAAAAGCCTGAGGTAGAAGAAATTTCTATAAACGATTTTGCAAAGGTATCGCTCAGAGCCGCAAAGGTACTTGAGTGCGAGCCGCTTAAAAAGAGCGACAAGCTTTTGGTACTCAAGGTTGATAACGGCTTTGAAATTAAGCAGGTGCTTTCGGGCATTGCTCAGCACTACAAACCCGAGCAATTAATCGGCAAAACAGTTGTGCTTGTTGACAACCTTACGCCCGCAAAACTCCGCGGCGAAATGTCGGAGGGTATGCTACTTGCCGCTGATACCGAAAACGGCCCAAAGGTTATGTTCCTTGACGACGATATTAAAGCAGGTGCTGTTATAAGATGACAGGACTGATTGACACACACGCGCATCTTTACGAACCTGATTACGCAAAAGACTTTGACACCTTTGCAAAAGAGATGCAAAAAAACGGCATTGAGGCGGTTGTTTGCGTTGGTTGTGAGATTGCAACCTCAAAGCGCACACTTGAGCTTGCCGAAAAATATCCGTTCATTTATGCCGAGGTCGGCTTTCACCCCTGTGATGTAGGCGAAATTACCGATGCCGACTGGGAGCAAATGAAAACGCTTATTGCTCACCCAAAGGTTGTGGCGGTTGGCGAAATTGGTCTTGATTATTACTGGGACAGCGTTCCGCGCGATATACAAAAAAAGTGGTTTAAAACACAGCTTGAGTACGCAATGCAAATTGACAAGCCTGTTGTTATCCACTCGCGCGACGCAACAAACGACCTTTTAGAGATTTTAAAAGAGTACAGGCCAAAAAAAGCGGTACTGCACTGCTTTTCGGGCTCGGTTGAAACGCTAAAAGAGATTGTAAAGCTTGGTCTTTCAATTTCAATGGGCGGTGTTGTTACCTTTAAAAACGCGCGCAAAGCGGTCGAGTGCATAAAGGCGGTTCCGCTTGACAGGCTAATGCTCGAAACCGACTGTCCGTTTTTAACTCCCGAACCGTTCAGGGGCAAGCTCAATCGCCCCGACTATACCATTTATACGGCACAAAAAATTGCCGAGCTTAGAGGTATGGATACGCAGGAGATAATAGACATTACCAATAAAAACGCAAAACTTATGTTTAATATATAAAAACACCCTTCGGGGTGCTTTTATATATTAGGTAATAGGTAAGAGTGAATAGTGAATAGGTACGGATAAAACTCGGCTTTTGCCGAGTTTTTTAAATTAAAAGGAACACAACCTCGGTTGTGTTTCTTCATTACTTATTCACTATTACTTTTTACTTGTTACTTAAAATAAACGGTGCAAAAGCACCGTTTATTTTTTTATATATTGGTAAAACTAACCTGTGAGGTGATTTTTATGAAACCGTTATGGGAAACTACTGTAGATTTTGAGCCGTTTGCACCGCTTGACAAAGATATTTCAACTGACGTGCTTGTTATAGGCGGTGGGATTGCAGGACTTATTACTGCGTTTATGTTAAAAAATGCAGGCATTGATGTTGTTGTGGTTGAGGCAGACAGAATTTGCTCGGGTGTTACAAAAAACACCACTGCAAAAGTAACATATCAGCACGGGCTTATCTATAAAAAGCTTGCCGACAGGTACGGAATTAATGCCGCAAAGCTTTATCTTGAAGCTAACAAAACTGCGCTTTTTACTTACGCCGAGCTTTGTAAAAATATTGATTGTGACTTTAAGTTTTGTGACTCGTACGTATACTCAAAAACTGACCTTAAAAAAATAAACGAAGAAGCGGCAGTACTAAAAAAACTGGGTATCGACTGCGAGGTTGTAGATACGCTTAACATACCTGTTAGCATAAAAGGTGCGGTAAAAGTTAAAGAGCAGGCGCAATTTAATCCGCTTAAGTTTTTAAAATGCATAGTAAGTGATTTAAAAATTTACGAAAACACAAGGGTTTTAGAGGTTTTTGACGGCGGTGCAAAAACAAACAGGGGCAACATTAAAACAAAGCGAATTGTTGTTGCAACACATTTTCCGTTTTTAAACAAGCACGGGCTTTATTTTTTAAAAATGTATCAGCACCGATCGTATGTTATCGCGGTAAAAAACGCTAAAAACGTGGGCGGTATGTATGTTGACGAGCAAAGCGACGGACTGTCGTTTAGAAACTACGGCGATTTACTGCTATTGGGCGGCGGCGGACACCGTACAGGCAAAAGCGGCGGGGGTTGGATAGAGCTTGAGTATATAGCGCGCAAAAACTATAAAGGCTGCAGTCCTGTTTACAAATGGGCAACGCAAGACTGTATGACGCTTGACGGAATACCATACGTTGGCAAATACTCGGCGCTTACTCCTAATTTATATGTAATTACAGGCTTTAATAAGTGGGGTATGACCTCGGCAATGGCGGGCGCAACCGTGCTTTGCGATATGCTAAACGGCAAAAAGTCCCCGTTTGAAAACCTGTTTTCGCCGTCTCGCTCAATGCTTCACAAACAGCTTGCGCTAAACATTGGCGAGTCAACTCTTGGACTTATATGCCCTACTGTGCCAAGATGCCCACACCTTGGCTGTGCGCTCAAGTATAACCCTCAAGAGCACTCGTGGGACTGTGCCTGTCACGGCTCGCGCTTTAGCGTAAACGGTAAGCTGTTAAACGGCCCCGCAACAAATGATAAAGAGATGTAAAAAACACCCCGAAGGGTGTTTTTTTATTGTAAGTATCCTTGATGGAATTTTGTAAATATAACGCTCGCTTCGGCGCGAAGACCTGTACCCTGCGGGTCAAATCTTCCGTCACCCTTACCGTTTACAATGTCGGCCATCTGGCAAATATAAACCTCGTCTTTTGCCCAGTCGCTAATAGCATCGTCATCGACAAAGTTTTCTTTTGCTTCAACTACCCCAAGTTTTATACTCTTGTATTTTTCGGCGTAGTTTACAATCATAACGCACATTTGTTCGCGTGTAATATTTTGTTCGGGACCAAAGCAGTTATTTTCAAGACCTGCAACAACACCGTTGTTATATGCCCACATAACAGCAGGTGCAAACCAGTCGCCCGATTTAACATCGGTAAAGACTTGGGTGATATTTTTATTTGATGTATCAATACCCGAGATATTGGCAAGTACCTGAACAAACTCGGCACGGGTAATGTTTGAGAGCGGTTTAAATGTGCCGTCGGGGTTGCCTTTGAATATTCCGTATGTGTACGCATAGTTTACGTAGTATGTATACCAGTCTTGCGCTACATCGCTGAAACGTCCTACTGTATTAATTATTTCTTTTTGAGGTTTTATATCACTTACTTTAAAGGTTGCAACAGCCTTATTGTTATCTTCTGCAGTTTTCGAATACTGCATATAAATAACACCGTTTACAATATGCATACCGTAGATATTCGCATCGTTTATAGCAGGGGTTACAACGTGGTTTACTTGGCCGTTTGCATCAATTTTATAAACCGATTTGTTATCGTTGTAATAAACATATCCGCCATCAAGTGCAACGCTTACAAACTTTTGAAGATATTGTTGGCCGTCATAAGTCCAGTTTGCATCAACTGTGGCAATAACGGTACCGTTTTTATATACTGCGCTGTCTTGTGAGTAATATTGGTTAGTGCCGTCGGTTACAATTGCCGACAAAATTTTCGTGTGATTTGCGTTGTCATAGCGTGTATCCTGCGGTGCCGTGTTAGTTATATCAGTTGCCCCGTGACCGCGCTGTATTAAAGTGGCAGTAGATACTAAAAAGTTACTATGAAGAACTCTGCCGTAAACGTTAGGCAGCGGGTCGTCAAAGGTAACGTCTACGTGGTAAGGTATGCCATCAATATAAACAACGTTCCACTCGTGTCTGAGTTGTTCTGACATGCAAAGCTCGTTTTTAATACCCACCATATTCAAAAGATATTCGTATGCGTTAGAATAGCCCTCGCATACCGCCTTTTTACCAACAAGCGCGCCGTAAGCGGTGTGACCGTAAGGTGCATTATCCGCCGCGTCATACTCACACAAAAGCGCGATAGCATCGTGAAGTAAAAGTGCTTTTGTGTACTGGTCGGCAAAACCGCTAACTTTGTTTACAATTGAGGTTGCAGCGCTGCGAAGCTCTAAAAGCATTGCATCGTACTGAGCTTTATTACAGGTATAATTAATACCTCTTATTGCAGTTATGTTATCGCCTGTAATATCTATATTAAAGCCTGCGTGACTTACGTGAAAAAACTCGGGGTTGTCTAAAAGTACGTAGTTATGAATCATTTGCCGGTTTTGTTCGGTATTTTTAAGGTTATACGGTGCAAGGTTTATCGTTGTAGCACAGTTTTGAATGGCGTTGTTAATTGCCTGTTGAACGTCAGTTTCAACCTGTGCCATACATACAACCGAAAGCATACCAACGGCAAGTACAAATGTTAAAACAAATGACATAATACTTTTTTTCATAGTAACTCCTCCTTCTTAATTATATACTACTCTTATTTTATAGATATGTCAAAGAAAAAACACCCCGAAGGGTGTTTTTTTAAGTAATAAGTAAAAAGTAATAGTGAAAAAGTAACGATGGAACACAACCTTTGTTGTGTTCCTTTTAATTTAAAAAACTCGGCTAAAGCCGAGTTTTATCCGTACCTATTCACTATTCACTCTTACCTATTACCTCAATAAAAAAACACCCCGAAGGGTGTTTTTTTATTACCACTCAAGTACGATTTCTTTTCCGTCGTAGAGTTGCTGCGCGAATGTTAAAATGTTTTCTACCTTTGAGGTGGGTACAAACAAACGACCTGTACCGTTTAACTCATAAAACGAGTTGAGTGCGCTTTGTTTATAGTATTTAAGCACATCTTTTCCGCCCTCTTTTAAGTTAACGGTTACCGTTACAAGCGGCTCAGCGCCTGCAGGCTTTGTACCAACATCGGTAATATCAATACTGATAATATGTGCATATAAGCTTGCAAAATTTTCGTATTCTACATATTTGTTATTGACATACGCTTTAAGGTTGCCATCGGTTGAGTTACCTGTAATATCGATATGGTATGTTTTACCGCCGCCTACAATATCAATGCTATTTACAGTTTCATACGAGCGTGTATACGACATTGTATCGCAATAAGCCGCAATATTGTGCGACAAAATCTGAAGATAAGACTTATCTATTATATAAATAAAGTCTTTGCCCTCGGCATAGGCGTAAACATAGCCTTCATCGGCTGTGTTACCAAATCTGATTTCGTTTTTGGTAGCAACGTTTGTAAACGAAAAGGTGTATTCGGGGTCTAAAAGGCCATACTTTTTAAGGTTTTTCTCGCTTACATCGTCATCGAACACAGTAAGGTCGGTAGTTGCTGCAAAAATGTTTGCTATAGACTCGAACTTTTCGCTCGAAAAGTTATGAGTGATGGGCGATGTTATAAGATAAGGAATTTGAATATCGTCATCGGTTAAGTCCAAAAGCTCGGCAACAATTTTTTCGCCGCCTTTCTTTTGAAAGGTAAACTCAGTTATATACGGCGCGTCGCTTTCGCTGTTATATGCAAAAACGGTGGTATCGTAATAGTCCATACGCTTTGTTATAAACATTGCAGCGGCATCTTTATCGTAAGTGTAAAGCGTATCGCCGCCGTTAAAGCGCATATAATAGTTGCCACTTGATGCAACGTTGCCAAGCTCAAAGTAGTGTGTTTTTTCGCCCTTTGTCCAGCGTACTGTTGCCAAAGGCTCGGTAAGACCGTACTGTTCAAAGTCTTTAACGCCTTTTTTAACAACGGTTACCGCAGTTACAGTACCCGCATAGGTAAGCGCCGACAAAACCTTTGAGTTACGCACAGGCAGGGTTGCCTTGCCGTCGATATAATATGTTTTTTCGACCTTGCGTACAAACTTGTACTCGTCGAGCTGGTTTTTAATCTCGAGGCTGTCGGCCTGTGTGCCGTACTCTTTTGTAAGCTCAATTGTTTCTTCTTTTTTCTCGGTGGTTATGTCGTCTTTTTGTTTAGGCGCTACAAGCCTTAACACACCAACCGCACCAAAAAGCAAAACCGCAACACACGCAAGCGCAATAATAGGTCGCAAATGCTTTTTGGTAGATTTTTTAGGCTTTGTATTATTTAAATATGCATTAGGGTCGCCCAAAAACTCAAACTCTTTTTGAGTAAGGTTTGTGTTTTCGTTTTGGTTATCCATTATAGAAATCTCCTTCTTACGTAAACAATAATACCTACAATAAGGAAAAGCGCAGGAATTATTATAACGGTTATAACCATCATAGTGTTTTGTTGCGAAGATGTGATAGCGGCAACTGATTGCGACGATGCTTTTTGAGCGGCAAGAATGGTATCGTCTTTTTCGTCCATTACAATTTTATAAAGCTGCATAAACATTTCGCTGTTGCCGGTATAGTTAAAATATTGCGACTCAATCATATCGGTAGAACCGCAAGCAAGAATATAGCTTTGAACCTGTATATTGTTTACATACTTATACATCATTGAAAGCACGCCAATGTCAAAAGGCCCGCTCTTGTCAGAAGGCTGGCGTTCGAGTGTGTCTGATACAACACTGTTCTGACGGCTGTATGATGTATCTGATGTTGAAATAATAGGTTGGGTTTTGTAAAGGTTGCTCTCTGTAAAGAGAGTGTGTACCGAACGCGAGTTTGGTGCAAGGAGTGTAGTAACCGCGCTGAGTGTTTCGCCTGTATTCATAATTTCTTCTTCTGTATAGGTAGGCAAAAGCGCGTTCTGGTAGTTTTGGAAAGTATTATCGGCAGTATCGAGTACCATATCGGTATCAAACGCAATACCCCATTTTGCGAGCATTGTTTCAAGATTTTTAAGCTCGGGGGCATCGGTTGCCGAAAAATACATAAGGTTTTTACCAAATGCGTTGTCGTTGTTTAAAAAGTCGTCGATTACACGAATTTCGTCTTCAGAATAGTCGCGTGTGGGGTTGCAAACAACAATAAGCTTTGCTTCAGGCTCAAACTCAGGTTTTTGTGTTAAAAGGTTAATTTCTTTAACATCGGCACCGTTGTTTGCAAACAGGTTCATAAGGTTATCATAACCTTCTTCGCCGTGGCCTGTTAAAAAGTAAACAACAGGAATTGTCTCGCGCACTGCGTAAAGTGTTGCAGCGGCAAGGCGCTCTTCAATATAAATGTACATTGCGCCTGTGTCTTGGTCATAAGTGAAATAATCGTCAATATTGAACACGCGGATACGGTCGCCGCCTTTCACAACAACCGCGCCCTGCTGAACGTTATATTCACTGCCGTACTGATTGAGTGCGGCGGGGTTCTTTTCGGGGTCAACATAGCTTACCGAAATGTTATCTGAAAGGTTTGAAAACCTTTTTATAGGCTCTGAAAGGTAATAGGGGTATTCGGTTTTATCAAAAAATACTGTAATTTCGATTTTTTGAGACTCGTCAAGCGAGTTTACAACCTGCTTTGTGGCATCTGAAATATCGTACATACCTGTTGATGTAAGGTCGAGTGCCCACGAGTATTTGTCGGTGAGAATTGAAAACACCATATTAACCGCAATTACAACAATTATTAAAAGTGCGGTAATAGCGGTTGCGAGTGTGCCGTATTTAAAGCTTCGTGATTTAAAAAAGCTTTGCTTTTTGGGTGCAGTTTTTTCACTTTTTACTGCCGAAACGGTTATTTCGTCGGGAGTTACAAAAGTGATTTTATCGTTTTTGTCAGCTTTCATTAACTCCACCTCCTTTTATCAATAACACGAACAGTAACAAAAATAAATATTACGGTAAGGCTTAAAAAGTAAATAATTGACGAGATATTAAAAAGCCCTTGGTTAAACTCGTTATAGCGCTGTGTTACCGATATTGCATCAACAATTTTTGTGACAACCGAGTTGTTAAGAGTTTGTGCAAGGTAGTCGGCAACGGCAAAAACTGCAAGTGAAAACGCGCCCATAATAAACGCGGTTATCATACTCTCGGTTACAACCGACATAAGCATAGCAATTGCCAAAAATGCGGCACCAACAAACAAAAGACCTACGTAGTTGCCTGCAACAATACCAATTTCAACATAACCAACGCTTGCCAAAAACGCAATGTTAACAAGTGAGGGCACAAGACCTATTACAAACATTGTGTAAGCGGCCAAAAACTTGCCCATAACAACACCTGTAATGCTGACGGGCGCAGTTATTAAAATCTGGTCGGTTTTGTTTTTGCGTTCTTCAGGAAAAAGCTTCATTGCAAGAAGCGGAATTGTGATAATAAGAATATATCTTATCCACGCAAAGTAGTTAAGGGTATCAGTTGAGCCGACTGCCAGGTTATTTGCAAAAAACACGTAGTTTGTTACAAGCAAAAACAAAAACAGGTAAGAATAGCCAACGGGTGATGAAAGGTATGAGCGAAGCTCACGTTTGAATATTGCAATCATTATTTGCTTCCCTCCCCTGTTTCGTCGGTAATAAGCTGAACAAACATATCTTCAAGTGACATATCCATTGACCTAAGACCAATAAGTGCCCAGCCTTTTTGTGCGAGTGTGTTGAACATTGGTTTACGAATATCAACATCGGGCAGCGACTCGATTAAAAAGTCGTGTGAACCCTGTTCTTTTTGCCCTATTACCTCAACGTATGTAACGCTGTCGAGCGCACGGATAGTTTTTACAATTTCGGTTTTCGGTCCCGAAATACGCGCAACATATTTGCGGTTGCCAGCAACTGTGCGTGTAAGGCGCTCGGCGTTGCCGTCGGCAACAATCTGACCTTTGTTTATAACAATAATTCGGTCGCAAACCGACTGTACCTCTTGCAAGATATGGGTTGAAAGAATTATTGTATGGGTTTTACCAAGTTTTTTAACAAGCGAACGAATTTCGATAATCTGGCGCGGGTCAAGACCAACGGTTGGCTCGTCAAGAATAAGCACCGGCGGGTTGCCAATAAGCGCCTGCGCAAAGCCAACACGCTGTTTATAACCTTTTGACAGGTTTTTAATCATACGGTCATAAACGTCGGTAATTTGTATAAGCTCGCAAATTTCGTTTATATGCGGACGCCTTGGGAACTTGCAGCGCTTAAGGTCATAAACAAAGTCAAGATATTCTCTTACTGTCATATCCATATAAAGCGGCGGAAGCTCGGGCAAAAAGCCGATTAACTGCTTTGCTTTGGTAGGCTCGTCGAGTATATCGGCGCCGTCAATTTTAACAGTACCCGATGTTGCTGAAAGGTAGCCTGTTAATATGTTCATTGTTGTTGACTTACCTGCACCGTTTGGTCCAAGAAAGCCTACAATTTCACCACGGTTTACGGTAAAAGATATATCGTTTACAGCATATTTATCGCCGTAACGCTTAACGATATTTTTTACTTCTATCATGCCGTGTCCTCCTTGAATATAAAGTCTAATTATATAGTATCACAAATTAAGTGAATAAACTGTTAATTATTTTTGATGTGGGTAATGCCGAGTTCTTGGAGCTGTTCGAGTGATACTTCTGCAGGGCATTCACTCATAAGCTCTGATGCGTTTTGTACCATGGGGAACGCAACAACGTCGCGAAGGCTTGTTGCTTTTACCATTTGCATTACAAGACGGTCAAGACCAATGCCCATACCGCCGTGAGGTGGTGCGCCGTACTTGAATGCGCCCATCAAGAAGCCAAACTTAAGCTCTGCTT
>JAZNXL010000059.1:0-29738 GCA_045593905.1 Eubacteriales bacterium | reverse complement strand
AACTATTACAGTAAAAAAGCTGATATGGAGTATATGTCATATTCACAATTTAAGGCTTTTGACCAATGTCCAGCAAAGGCAATGGCAATCCTTAAGGGCGAATACGAACGCGAAGAAACCGAAGCAATGCTTGTTGGGTCGTTTGTTGATGCTTGGCTTGACGGCAAAAAGGAATTTGAAAAGTTTGTGAACGAGCATCCGCAAATGTTCAACAGTAGAACGGGCGAACTTAAGGTGAATTTCAAACTCGCTCAAGACATTTGCAATATTATTAAGGCAGACGAATACTTGTACAAGCAGCTTAAAGGCAGACGACAAGTTATCGTTACAGGCAAGATTGCAGGCGTACCTTTCAAGGGCAAAATCGACAGCCTAAAGCCCGACGTAATTGTTGATGGCAAAGTCTTAAGGAATTGTGAAGACGTATGGCAAGACGGCGAAAAAAAGCCTTTTTACAAGGCCAACGGATACGACATTCAAGGAGCAATTTACAAGACAATTTACAGGCAAAAAACGGGCAAAGATTTGCCATTTAGGTTAGCCGTTGTAACCAAAGAAAAGACACCAGACAAGCGCGTTTTTGAGTTTAGCAACGAAACTATTGACACCGCATTGCAAGAAGTCATTGCAAAAGCACCTATTTACAACGATATAAAACACGGCCGCGAAGAAGCGTGGGGGTGCGGTGTGTGTGACTATTGCAGAGCAAGAAGAAAGTTAAGCGAAGACAACGTTGAAGTCTTATAGGGGGGTAAAATGAGCCGAGTATTCACATATACCTATAACGAGCAAAAAATCAATCACGAAGTCAGCGACAAAGAAATCTTAAACGTCCTTTGCGAAATCCTGTTTGATGACTACTTTGCTGACGGCAACCATAACAAGGAAAAAATTGTCAAACACTTGGCCGTTTTGCTTGTCGATAACGATTTAGTCGATTGGCTGATGGATGGGTACGAAAACGAAGTCAAAGACAGGTTTGCGAACGTTGCCTTTGAAAAGTACATCGACGCATCTAATGATTGTCCTTGTCGATATTGCCCCAAAAAAGGGTGTGGCAAATTGCACGCAACCTGCCAAAGCTACATTAAATTCGCAAGACGGAAAAAGGCTGAAAACGAACGCGTTAAAATGATAAAAAAACTAATGTATAATCAAAATGCAACAAAAAAAAGGAGATAAATTATGCAAACATTAACCCATTGGAAACACGAAGCTAACAAAAACTTTTTGGGCAGCTGGTCATTGTTGACAGGATGCGACGAAAACGACAAGCCTGTTTACGGACAAATCATCGCAACAATTCAAGTCGTTAAACGCGAAATGATACCAGATATGGCAGGCATCAAAAAAGGCATTGACAACGCCTTAAAAGACGAGCTTCTCATTTATTTTGAAGAATTGGACAAACCTATGGTTATCCACGCAAAAACCAACTTTAAAAGCCTTGAAACCGCTTGCGGTACGCCGTTCCTTGAAAAGTGGATTGGCAAAAAAGTCTGCATTTACGTTGAAAAGAACGTCAAGGCGTTTGGGCAGACACACGATGTTTTACGCATTAAACCCGTGCCAAAGCGTTTGTGCGACGTTTGTGGCGCGGTAATAGACGAAGCGTTTTACCAAAAATCAATGCAAAAATACGGCAAGGCTTTTTGCTCTGCTGAATGTAAAGATAAGGCAGGTATATAATATGTGCATTACACATATCGGCACACACATCAAACAATATCGAGAAAAAAGTAAAATGTCACAATTAGATTTAGCCGTTGAAATAGGAGTCGAACAATCTAACGTTTGTTTGTGGGAAAACGGGAAAACTTTACCAACAATTGAAAACTTAACAAAGATTGCCGATACATTTGGTTTAAAATTGTGGGCATTTTTTAAAGAAATTAATTTATAACAAGGAGATATATTTATGCAATCATTTACCTGTACAGGCAACGTCGTAAAAGACGTTGAAGCAAAAGTTACACCAAACGGACACGTTGTTTGCAACCTTCTGATAGCCGTTAAACGTCCACACACCAGCGACGAAACCGATTTCTTTAACGTTGAAGTGTGGGGCAAGGCGGCGGAAAACTGCGAAAATTACTTAACCAAAGGCAAAAAAGTCGGCGTTATCGGTTATCTAAAAACCAAGTCTTACACCGATAAAGAAGGCGTAAAAAGGACATCAACCTATATTGCTGCCGACCAAGTTGAATTTTTAACACCAAAGTCAGCCGACAATCAATCAAGCGAACCAGTTAGCAGACCAAAGCTTGAGCCATTAAATGAAGACGATTTACCTTTCTAAAATGATTATATTAATGGACACGCGCGAAAAGCAAGGTAAAAAAGACCACATTTTGCGATACTTTGCCAAGCACGACATAGGCGTTGAACGAATCAAGCTTAACGTCGGTGACTACGCTATCAAAGACAACGAAAGCGTAGTCATCGACCTTAAACGCAACATTTTAGAACTTGCTGGAAACTTTTTCTGCGATAAGGTTCGATTTGAAAAAGAGTGCATCAGAGCCAAAAACAACGGCATCCGCTTAATCTTTTTAATCGAAGAAAAATGCGACAAAGACAAACTTTTAAAATGGCACGCTCCTGCTGATGTCAACGATAAACGATTTTTGAACGTTCACGGCTGGCAGATTTATAACGAAATGAGACGGTATGCTAAACTGTTTAATTGCATGTTTAGATTTTGCCACAAGAACGGAACAGGCAGACAAATTGTGGAATTGTTGCTATCGGAGTTAAACAATAAAAAAGGGGATAAAAAAGATGACAACATTTAATCAAGAACTGAACCTTGCCAATCAACAAAAACTATGCCAGCACCGCTTGCAGCGGATACACCAAGAAACAAGTGGTGAATTGATATATTTGAGCTTCTGCAACTGGTGCTTTGCCTTTGCCAACGAATCAACAAAAACGGATGCAAAGGCGTTTGCAAAATTCTTAAAGCAGGAACACATAGAACTGACTTTTTGGCAACGTAAACACCTTGCTGAAAAATACTTTGGGTATAAGTACGAATACAAGCACGATAAAGGCGAATGGGAAATAACAAAAATTAAAGACTAAACCCTTGACAATTTAATTATAAAATGTTAAAATGTAAAAAAGCACAATTCAATAACTGGTTGTGCTTTTTTAATAAATAAAGGAGTTGATAGAGTGAAAGACAAAAACAAAGAACGTATCACTATCGAAATTAGTGCAGAACTAAAAAAGAAAGTGGTTGTGTATTGCGCTGAAAACGGCATTAAGTCAATGAAAGAATTGATTACAAGGCTTATCGAAGAAGCTTTGAATAAATAAAATTAAGGAGTTAAAGTTATGAGCAAAACAAGAGTTATTGACCTATCAAAAATAGTCAAAATTCGCAAATTTGCCAACGCAGTAGTATTTTACGAGCAAGACACATATCACGTCTGCGAGCCAAATACCGAACTGCCAAGCAAAAGCGAAGGGTATATTGAAGTTACGCTAAAGGCTGAAAAGGGTAAGTGTGAGGCGTAATGTATGACATCGCAGTACGGGAAAGCAACGTCAAGGCAGTTGCAAAAAACCTTGAAATGGGGAAAAACAACAAGCCCGAAAAGACAATCCCAAATTACTTATATATCTTTGAACACGACAACAACTTAAAGGACATAGTGCGCTACAACGAGCTTTCAATGTCGGCTGAAAATTCACGCACCGGCAAGATTTGGAACGACCAAGACGACAGCTTATTAAAGGCTTATATTGAAGATAGGTACAAACTACGCAGCAACGAGTGTTACTTCGACGCATTCAATATTGTTTGCTTTAAAAATTCATATAACCCAATAAAGGCCTTGTTGGAAAGCCATCAATGGGATGGGCAAGAACGAATATCAAGCATTTTTCAAAAGTATTTGGGATGCCGAAATAACGACTACACAAAGGAAGTCGCAAGGCTTGTTTTCACAGGCGGAATCGCAAGACTTTACAACAACGGATGCAAGTTTGATTTTATGCCAATCTTCAAGGGCGAGCAAGGGTCGGGCAAATCATCCTTTATACGATGGTTGGCACTTAACGATTCGTGGTTTAAGGAAGTCAACGAAATCGACGGCCAAGAAGGAAAGGAAGCATTAGACGGCGCGTGGATTTGTGAAATCAGCGAATTATTAGCCTTGACCAAGTCCAAAGAAGTCGAAGCTGTCAAGTCCTTTATCACACGCCAAAACGACAACTATCGCAAGCCTTACGAACGCAGGATAACAGACAATCCCAGAAAGTGCATCTTTATAGGCACAACCAACAGAACCCAATTCCTTACCGATGCAACAGGCAACAGACGTTTTTTACCCATTGAAACCCATTGCAACGGGTACGACTTATATGACCGTGCAAAGGAATGCAAAGAAGACATTTTACAATGCTGGTTAGAAGCGAAACACAACTACGATAACGGCAATTACTCATTAGTCGCTAACAAGGCAATACTCGATATCATTAAGGAAGAACAGGCTAATTGCGTTGAAGATGACTGGAGAATAGGCGTTATCGACAAGTACCTAAAGGACAAGGACAAAACCTGTGTCAAGGACATTTGGGACAACGCTTTTGAACATAATAGCGTAATAACCAAGAAGGACAGCAACGATATAGTTGCCATATTCGATAACTTTTTCAGGGACGAATGGGTCAAGTCCAAGTCCATTCGCTTTGACAAGTACGGAACGCAAAGAGGATGGAAACGTAAACCATCTTCCAAGCTAATTTTGGTTGACAACGACGATGAACTGCCTTTTTAATGGCCATTTTTTAGTGTAAAAAAGTATTAAAAAATGTAGGAAAATATAAAAAATATAAGGGATAGTTTACAAGTTAGTTTACGGATAGTTTACAGGTTAGTTTACACAAAATACCGCATTATATCTTATATTATAGGGGATGTAAACCATTGTAGGCCATAAATATAAACAATTACGGGATGTATATATTTTTTTATAATTAATAGAAAAGATGGCCTACATCGTTTACATAGTTTACAAATACACCCCCCCCTACCCTGCGCGGAATTTTGGGCGGGGAAAAAAATCGCCGCAAAAACTCACCTTCAAACTTTTTCGATTTTTGAATAAAATTGTTCAAAATTAACTAATTATGTACATAATTCGCAAAAGGAGACAAAGAACGTTGAATTACCACGAAAAGTACCGAGATTTTTACAACAGTCCCGCGTGGAAGGCGTTGCGTAACTATAAATTTGGGGCGGCGGACGGATTGTGTGAACGGTGTCTTGCAAAAGGCATTGTAAGGGCAGGACGCGAGGTTCATCACGTTATTCCAATCGAGCAAGACTACAGCAAGCGGTTGGAACTTAACAACTTGATACTTGTGTGTCCGTCGTGCCATCAGGAATTGCACGAAAGGGATTCGCAGTTACAAAAATTTTTAAGAGAATGGGAGAAAATATAATATGGCAGGCAGAAGACCTAAAATAAACATAGACCAAAGTGTGTATCACGAAACGAAAGAGCATAAGCAAGCAAGGGAAGAATCGACACCTATTTATCAGTCGCAAGAATTTACGCCACCACCGACGTTGACGGAGAAAGAGTTGGAAGTGTGGAATTGGCTTGTCAAGATATTTAGGGGAACTGTAAATTGTATGGTAAGCGATGCAGACGTTCAGTTGATGGAGCTTTATTGCAGAGCAAAGGTTGCGACAGATGAAGCGGATGCGGAGTTGAAGAAAGACAATAGGGCATATCTTGTTTATAATACGGGGATGTTTGACAAAAACGGAGTGGAAAAAACACAGTTAAAAGCAAACCCCAACATTAAGAAGCGACACGACAATGCCTTATTATGCCTTAAATACTTTAACGAACTTGGCTTAAGTCCTTTAGCAAGGGCAAGGGCAGGCATCAGAGGTGCAAATGCCAAAACAGAAGAAAACATTTTTGCAGAATTATTAAACAGGACAGACGACTAAAATGTTAAAATGGATAAAAGATTACATTTCTTATGTAGAAAAACGTCCACAAGACTTTAACAGAGATGTAAAAGACAACATTCGGCAGATAAAGGAACTTATTGGACGGAAAAACATTGTGTACAAAGAAGCTGACCCGATAGCGTTTGAAAAATTTTGCCGTTTTTTTAAGCATAGGGAAGGCGTGCTTGCTGGTACGCCTTTAATCCTTAATATGGAGCAAAAATATATTGCTGCGTGCGTCTTGGGGATTAAAGAATTTTCAAAACAGTATGGGTGCTTTGTTCGGTACTTTACCGAGTTGGACTTGTTTGTTTCAAGGAAATGGGGTAAAGACCATTTTATTGCGCCGTTGATTACTTACTTTTTGGGGCTTGACAAAGAGCCGAGCGCGTGGGGGCAGATTGTAGCGGAAAACAGCACACAGTCTTACCGTACTTTGGAAATTGTTGAAAAAGAAATTAAACACGAACCGTTAAACCAAATTTTCAGTAAGGTAGGTAGCAAAGAAAAGCGACAGATTATTTGTAGTATAAACGATGGCAAACTTGAATACTTATCAGGCAGAATAAAAGGTAAAGACGGCAGCAATCCTTCTTTTGCTGTTGCAAACGAGGTACACGAAATTACTAACTTTAACCAATACAACGCTTTAAAGTCTGGTATGGGCGCGCGTAAACAACCGATGATGATAGTTATATCTTCGGCTGGTATAACGCCTGAAAGCTTGTACGAAAGTTTGCTTGAACGTAATCGCAAGTTTTTACGCAAAACAAGACTTACAAAAAACGACAGAATTTTTGCCTTAATGTACGGCATTGACGACGAAGACAATCCAGATGACGCTTCTAATTGGATAAAGGCAAATCCTGCTATGTACGAAGGCAGACCGACAATGAAGTTCTTGCAAGAACAATGGCAAGCAATGAAAGATGACCCTATTATGCGTAATACTTTTATTAGTAAGCACTTGAATAGGCAAATCGGCGCAGGCATTGATTATTTTGATATGGTAGATATTAAAAACTCAATGACTACCATAAAAACGGAAGATATATTCGATACCTACGCTGTTGCAGGCTTGGACTTGTCAGAAACAACTGACTTGACAAATGCCACCTTGTTAATAATGAAAGAAGACGGCAAGTTTGTTATTGTTCAAGCATTCTTTATCGCGGCTGAATGTTTGGATAGAAATAGCAAAAAAGACAAAGTTGAATATTCTATGTTTGAATGCTGCGATAGCAAGTGCGATGCCGTTAAAAAACTGCTTATTGTTACCAACGGCAGTTACGTTGACCAACGCGCTGTAATGGATTGGTTTGTTTGGATGCGTGACGAGTTCCAAATCAGCATTCTTAAAATCGGTTATGACCGCTGGATGTCGAAGCAATTTATTGAGCTTGGCAGAGAATACGGCTTTAATCACGAAAAAGTAAGCAAGGAAGAAGACGAAGTTGAAGTAAGAGACGATGGCATATTGACCGCCGTTGCTCAAGGTGGTTATACCTTATCGGGTGCAATCAAGGTTATTAAGAGTTTGTTTGCAGACGGCAAGTTGAAGTTTGACAAAACAAACAAACTTTTGCCATATTGTTTTTATAATTTAAAAGTAAGGGCAGATGCAAACAACAACTTAACCCCTCATAAATCGAAATCGTCTGGCCACATCGACGGGGCAGTTGCTTTGTTCAATGCCTTTGTCGCTTACGATAGGGCAAAGCAAATTTATGCAGAACAAATTCCCGATTATTTTAAAATTTAACACAAAAAAAATGGCACAAATACTTGACAAAATTAAAAAAATGTGCTATGGTAAAGGCGAATTACTATGGTTTATAAAAAAAGGAGTGATTGCTGATGGGTTTATTTGACTTTTTGAGGCGAAACAGAAAGCAAAAAGAGATACGAAGCATTATCGGCAATTATTACGGTGGCGACTGGCGTTATTTTGTCTGGAACTACGCCAACCAGATATACGATATTCCAGAAGTTAGAACAGCAATTGAAAAGGTTGCCGACATTTTTAGCTGCGTACCGATTTGGCACAAGCGCGTAAACAAAAACGGAAGCGTTGACTATTTGGAAGACGCTACGGCAAGGGTTTTGACTTATCAACCGAATCCCTTGCAAAACGGCACGCAATTTATTAAAAATCTTGTCACGGACTTGTTGGTTCAGAACGATGCGTTTGCAGAGCCTATTTTTGACAGCAAGACGGGGTACTTGTCGCAGATTTATCCGTTGCCTGTACGCAATAAACAAATCACTCTTGATAACAATGTCGGGTACGTTCAATTTTTCGACGCAGCAAACAGGCCAGACAAGAAGTATAACCTTAACTCGCTTATTTACCTTAACAGGTTTTCGACATTAACGGGCGGAACGAAAAACAACTTGGGGCTTTACGAAACCGTTTTGAAATCGTTAGGCGAACAAATTGTAAATGTTGCGAATCCAAAAAAACCGAGAGCGATATTACAAAGCAACCTTAATGGTGCAGGTCAGCTTAAGGACAAAGACCGCAAAGGCACAATGGAAGCGGTAAAGGCGAACTTTGCAGACAACGTTGACGGTCTTGTTTACTTTGATAAGATGTGGCAGGTTACGCCTATAAGTTGGACTGAAACGCAGGTCAATCGTGATTTAATGCAATTAGTAATCAACATCGTTTACAACTATTTCAGCATCAACGAAGCAATTATCAACAATAAAGCAACCGAAATTGAAATGCAAATGTTTATCGCAAACACGATTAAACCTTTAGCAATTCAATGCGAACGAGAGTTTACAAACAAGTTATTTACTGTCAACGAATACTACTTTGGGCATAGGATTGAGTTTGATTATCACGCATTAACGGTAACGACTTTGCAAGCAAGAACAGCATTGTTTAGTGTTGCAATTCGTTCAGGCATTCTTAACCAAGACGAGTGCCGCGAATATTTAGGCCAACCACCATTACCAAATGGTTGGGGCAAGAAGTACAGAGTTACTGCTGATACTGTTGACATTGAAATTGCTGACAAATATCAACTTGGCAAAGTAAAAGAAACGCCTACTGACACAACACAAAACGAAAGTGTTGACGGGGGGGGGGGCAGACTTGACGGCTAATGAAGAAAAAGAACTTGTAGAAGATGTTCAACAAGTAGTTAAACAGCCGTTATTAGTCGGACAACTACAAAGCCTTGCACAAATAGTAGCAGACTATAAAGAGGGCAAATACACCTTTAATCAAGCCTTAAATATGTTAGAAATAGGTGTAGGCTTAACTGAAGAAGAAGCAAAGAAAATATTAGACAAACAAGATTAACGATACCGACAGCGAAAGTGCTGGCGATATAGAATTAAAAGGAGATAGCAATGGATAAACGTAGTGAATATAGGTCGGTTCGACTTGAGACACGAGTTAATGAAAAGCAAGAAGGCGGAAAAAAGTTAGTATTGCGTGGCTATCCAATCCTGTTCAATACCGAAACGGAAATTCACGACTTTTGGTATGGCAAAATCCGAGAAACGATACTGCCAACAGCATTGGAAAACACAGATTTAACTAACGTGTATTTGGTGGGCGGACACAACGTAGAGCCTGACAAGGTTCTTGCTCGAAACGGTGTAAATATGCGAATGGAAGTTGATGGCACAGGCTTATTTTTTGAAGCAGAATTGCCAAACACACAGTACGCACGCGACATTTACAATTTAGTCGAAGCAGGACTTGTTGACGGTATGTCTTTTGGCTTTACTTGTAGTGACGATGTAAATCCCGAAACAGGCAAGCGAACCATAACGCACATTGACCAATTGTTTGAAGTTACGATTACGCCATTCCCTGCTTATCAAGAAGCTTCAGTTATAGCACAAAGACAAAAAGCGGAAACCGAGCAAAAAAGGGTTGACGAAGAAAAAGCAAGAGTTGAAGCTGAACAAAAAGCAGAACAAGAACGTTTAGAAGCCGAAGCACAGGCTAAACGTGAAAACAAAATAAAGGACTTGGAGGGTTTGTTAGATGACTGACAACGTAATTCAACTTCGTGACTTGAATTTGGAATTAGAAAGTTTAAAGGCAAGAAAAGCAGCCATTAAAAAGCAATTGGCTGAACACCGTGATACGCTGACGGACGAACAGATTGCGACATCGACAACTGAAGCACTTGAAGTTAGGAATGCAATCAAAAGCGTAGAAGAAAAAATCAAGGCTGCGCAAGAAAATGTGGCAGCAGAAAACGAACAAAATCAAAACAGGAGTATCAAAAATCATATGGAAAACGTAAACATTAGACAGGCTTTTGCTAAATACGTATTATTTGAAAGCACACAAAGACGTGACGCAATGCTTACAGATGCAGAAAAGAGAGCTTTAGGCGTAGCAACAACTACCACATCTGAAACTTATGTTGCACCATCAGCAAGCGTTGACGGTATCAACAACGGTGGCATCTTTATCCCACAAGAAGTTATCCTTGACATTCTTCGCGAAGAAGAACTTGAAAGCCCAATCTATCGTGACATCGTTACAACGGCTATTAAGGGCAAGGTTAAATTCCCATACCGCGTAAGCAAGAGTGGCGCAAAGGTTAAAGGTGAACTTTCACCAACAGAAAACGAATCTGTTAAATGGGACATTCTCAACGGTGCAACAGGTAACTATACCGACAGCATCGTAATCACTTTTGAAGAAGAAGCAATGGCAATCGCCGAATTTACCGATTATCTCATTTCACTTATTAGCGAATCAATGCGTGAACTTCTTATCAACGATTATATTTACGGCACAGGCTTAAATGACCACGTTAAAGGCATCACTCTCGGCGCAATTTCTGCTGCATACGCATCTACAGTTACAGACTTCCGTGAAGCACTTGAAACTGGCGTTAAGGCTTTACCTGTACGCAAGAGAGCAGGCGCAAAAATTTATGTTGCAACTGACATCTTTGACAGCATTACATTTACAAAGGATAAGAACGGCAACTACATTTTACCAGTTCTTAACGGCGGCGGTTTAACAAGGCTTTCAACATTCCCTGTAGAAGCTGACCCGAACCTTGCAGCTGGCGATTTCATTATCGGCAACGTTGGCAAGTGGTACAAAGCAAACATCAACAAGGGTATGGAACTTGGCGTTGACGTTTCCAACAAGAAGAGAATTAAAGAATATACCGCACATATGATGGTAACGGCAGCACCTGTTCCAAATTCATTTGTTTACGGCAAAAAGAACACAACGGTTTAATTTAACTTAAAAAAATAAAAGGAGCGTTAGCAATGGCAGTTGAGAAGATATATCCAGTATCGTATGAGTATGTTTACAGCGATGTGTTGTTGCGTAAGTTTAAACTATCAATCGGTGATTTAAATTTTGAAGAAAATCCTCTCGACGAATATTATAAGAACTTTTTGATTCGAGCAACAGCCGACCTTATTGAAGACGATATAAGTGCGGAAAGGCTCGAAGGCGAACTTGGGCATTCTTTGATTTGTTTGTACGCGGAAGCGTTAATGAACAAGACTGACATTGCTAACAACCAAACAATAACGCTCTTGAAAAATAAGCTTGCTATCAAAACTAAAGGAGACGCGGTCAATGTTTAGCGAACAAAGACTTATATTGTTGTGCGATATTGACTCTGTTGTAGAGGCCGAAACAGGCGACAGAAAAAAAGTCGTTGTTCAAGCGCATAAAGTTATTGGCAGGAAAAACCTTGCTGGGGTGCAAACGCAACAGTTAGGGCAGTTGCAGAATATGGCGTTTCAATATAGTATAGAAATCGACAAGATGTTTTATCAAAACCAACGGTTTTTATGGATGGAAAACGCGCTATATGAAATCAAGACTTTAACGCCAGCGAAATCGCCAAAAGATTGCAGGTTAAACGTTGTTGCTTTAGAAGATAAGGATATCGAAAATGCGGTAAGGGAGTTTTTAAGCCTATGATTTATATCGGTAAAGAGCCAATACAAATATTGTGGGACATAACAAAAGACTTGTATTTAACGCACAAAATCCCCATCTACAAAGAAACAATGCACGAAGAAGCAAAAGATACGCCTGATAGTTATATCGTTTTGCGTAGCGAAATAACGGACAGTCCCGAAGTATATGGCGACGGCGAAACGTTGACAAGATATGCTGATTGTGATATAATTCTTGTGTCAAAAGGCTATGCCGACGACACGAAAGATTTGCACAACAAAAACAAAAGGCTTATCAAAAAACACTTGCAAGCGCAAGGCATTGCTTTTCAAAGTTTTAACTTGGGCTACAACGATGCCTTAAAGTCGACAGAACACACATTTTCTTTAGGGGTTGAGTACATTGGCGAGGAAGACTAAAAGCGGACGGCATCAACTTAATCTTGCCGAAGAATTAAAAGACATTTTAGACCAATATTCCAACGAGTTAATGGCTCAAAAAGAGATTGCACTTGATAAGGCATCGGATTTTTTAGTTGATAAGTTTGAAGAAGCCAGCCCTGTGGGTAAAACAGGCGAGTTTAAGCGCAGTTGGATGCGGACAGATAAGTATAAAAATGTTAGGTACGTCGGCAACACAGATGTTGGTGGCAAGAACGAATACGGATACAATATCCCGCTTTCCAACTTGATTGAGTTCAGCAAAAACGGCAAACCTTTTATGAGAGCTACATTTGAGCGAAACAAAGATAAAATCATTGACATTATAGTTAATGAACTTAACAAATAATAACAAGGAGAAAAAAAATGGCAGTTCCTTCTAAATCTGGTAAAAACATTATTGAATTTAACTGCAAGAACGGCGTTTATTCAATTGACGGCTCAACCGTTAAACCATTGGGTTATTTAACGGCAATCAGCACAGAAAAAAATGTTGATACCAAAGATATATATGGCGACGGCGAAATCATCTTGTCACAAATTAACGACAAGGGTAGCACGGGTTCGCTTGAAATGACTGCAAGAGATGACGATTTCGAGAAAGATTTAGGCTTTGAATTAGAAATCGAACAAGGTCTTGCAGAAGCACAAGTTTTAGGCAACAAAGATATTGCTATTGGTGCAGAGTGCTATATTGTAGTTAAAGACGCATCAACGGGTAAACCTGTTCAAAAGACAAAGAAAGTTTGGTTTTTGAACGTAAACGTATCCCCAGCAGGCACGTCTTTATCTCAAAACACAGATACAACAAACGAATCAACTGTGTCTTATCCTTTAACAATTAAGGGCGTTGATTTAATGGCGGCATCAGGTTCAAGCGCATACGTTGACGAAAACGGCAATACGAGAAAGATTTTCAAGATTTCTTGCTTACCAACCGACAGCGCATACGCGACATTCCTTGACACCGTACCTGTACCAAAAGCAAAAGCATAATTTTATTTAAACGGCTAATGATATAGCCGTTTTTGTGCAAAGTTAGTTTAAGCAAAATGGTCGGCTGTATCGACAGATGCAGGTTCAAATCCTGCACTTTGCAAGCATTCTTTATACAGCAAAGGAGACAAAAAATGAAAGTAAAATTACCTGTTCAAACGAAAGAAATCGTGAACGGCGAACTTGTAAAACAACAAAGTGAAAAAATCTTTGAGCTTGATACAAGTTTGGCAAGTCAAATCCGCTTTGAAACCAAATTCCCAAAGCTTGCCGAAAGGGAAGACTTGTTTGGGTACTCGAAGCGCATTTGCGAACTTGAAGTTCTGTCCGCACCAGTTATCATCAGCAAGATGAAAATGCTTTATTGCTGGTTCGACACGGAACTTGAGTTCATTGACTTTTTAAAATTATTTGATTTAGCAGACATAGAATACACACAAAAATTAGTCAACGCAACCAAAGAAGCGTTTGAATTGATTTTTGAAACGAGTGCCGAAAAAAACTTATAAGGCATAGGGACTTGATGATTAGTCTTTTTGAAAAGATAGAAGACAAAGAAACGCCGTCTTTCTCTATGCCATTATCTTTAAGGCTTATAAAAGAACTTGGCCAAAACGGTATCGACTGGAAAGGCCTACACTTCGCAGATGTCTTGAGCATTAGTTATTCTTTAAAGATTGACAACGCTCGACAATATTTGCGTCACAAGCGACAAGATGAAATGCAGAAGCGTGGTATCGCAAGCATTTCAAAAGCAACTGAAGCAGACTTCAATGCGTTATAAAATATTAAAAATTAAGGGGGTATTATGGCATCAAATAGTATAAAGGGCTTAACGGCTAAAATAGGTGCAGATACCTCCGATTTTATTAAAGCACTAAAAGCCGTCGACAGAGAAATTAACCAAACGCAAAAGACTGCAAATGCGTTGCAAAAAGGTTTAAAGTTGGATTACAACGAAAAGAACTTTTTACAGGCGCAAAAGCAAGTTCAAAAGGCGTTGGAAACCACAGAAGAAAAGACTAAAGCAATCCGTCAGCAGATGGAAAAGCTTGAGCAAAGTGGGAATATTGATACTGACGGCTATCGCAGGCTGGAAACCGAACTTGCCAAAAGTGAAACAAAGGCAAGTGAATTAAAAAACCAACTTGCGGAAATTGACAAAATCAAGCTTGAAAAAGTAGGGTCGGGCGTTAAGACGTTAAGCACCAACCTTGAAAAAGCTGCCAAAGAAACGGCAGTATTCAGCGCGGCGGCAGTTGGCGCAATCGTTGGTATTAACAAACTTACCAAAGATGCCGTAGCAAGTGGCGATGCAATTCAAACCACTGCCGACCAATACAACCTTTCCGCCGAAGCAATCCAGCGTTGGAATTATATCGCGTTACAAAGCGACGTACCTGCGGATAAATTATACAAGGCAATGACCAAGTCGCGTGATGCCATTGGTACAGCAATAGCAGATGGTACATCAACTGGGCGTGCCGCTTTAGAAGCCTTAATTGGCGATTTAACGAAAGTTCCGACCGATACCGAAGGTGCTTTCACAACCGTTATAAACGCGCTTGCAGGCGTACAAGACAAGACGTTACAGGCATATTATGCGAACGAAATCTTTGGCGAAAGGGTGGCGACTGAACTTATTCCTTTATTAAATCAAGGGGCTGACGGATTAGCTCGTTTAAGTCAAGAATTTGAAGCGGTTGGCTATTTAACAAACGAGCAAGTCAGAGCTTTGGCAGACTACGACAACGAGTTAAACAAAGTAAATACACGCCTTGAAAATGTTAAGACTGAAATTGGTCTTGCGTTGTTGCCGTTGCTTGAAGCTTTTACAAACATTTTAGAAACAGCCGTTGTCCCCGTTGTCAAATTACTTGCAGGCTTGTTTGAAATTTTACCCGATGAAGTGCAAGGAGTAATTGCCGTTATGTTACTTTTGGTCGCAGCTTTGTCACCTGTACTTTACCTAATGTCAAGCGTTTTAAAGGTATTGCCATTATTGCAAACAGGCTTGCAAAAGTTGGGATTAACAGCCAAGCAAGCAGCAGGCGGTTTTACCGCAATGGCAAGTGCTTTATATTTAGCATTTGACTTAATCGGAAACTGGAAACAAATGACACTTGTTGAAAAAGTATTAAAAGGGTTGGCTGTTGCTGCTTTAACGGCTGCTGCAGCTGTAACAGTATTTCACGCTTCGTGGAGTTTAGGTGCGGTAATTGGTGTAATAACGGCAAGCATTGTTGCGGGCATTGCCGCAATCAAAGCGGCAGGCGAAGAAATTGGCGTTGACACGGGCGAAATTGACAAAACAACGGCTAATTATTCAACAGGTAATTACAATGTGCCAGACAATGCCAACAATTACGGCAGTTATACAAACAACACAAGCAGTTATGTTGATAACTCAAATATTGTTATCAACATTGAGAAAAACGAATATATGACAGAAGACGACATTATTCGCGCGGTCAATAGAGGCCTTAAACAAGCAAAGCAAGCGAGGACGTGACAATGGGAAATATACGAAAATTTGCACTTGTCATAGTCGATGACTTTGACAGAGAGATTGATAGGTTTAATTTAGATTACGCAGACACTCCAAAAAATTTAGGCTTTGAATTAGAGTTTACAACGCTTGAATCAAGGCTTACAACATATTTTACAAGCGCAAGAGAAAAGAAGCTTGCGACAACTCTTAACTTAAACTTTACCCCCCCAAACGCTTATGTAAAGGCGGCGGCTTTTAAACGTTTTGTGCAAAAGTACACAAACCAACGAATGGTTTTTGAGTATAACGACACGACTTCAGACATAAAAAACTGGGAAGGTAAGGTGCAAAAGTTTGGTCAAGAAGAATTAAACGCTTTTAAAACTCTTGTTTGTCCAATTTCGTTTTTGCCTTCGACCCCGAAGTACGTTAAAAAAGACAACGTAATCACAATAAGGCCTTCGACATTGGGTAAGGCTTACCCGTTCAAATATGCTTACGCTTACGGCAAGTCAGATATTGTGAACAACGAAATTGAAAACGACTATTTTGATGAAATTCCGTTACGCGTTAGCATTTACGGCGAAATGAGCAATCCACGCATATCGTTACAAAATGCGGACACGGGCGAAGAATATTCAACTGTACGCTTCCCCAACTTGACTATTAAAGAAGGCGAAGAACTTATTATTGACGCTATTCAATCAAAGGTTTTGATTAAGCGTAATGGCGTACTCACGTCTGTATATGATGACTTGGAAAAAAGCGCAAGTTATGACTCTTTCTTGTATGCAAAAGCAAACACAAGAAGCAAACTTGTTCTTAATCTAAACGTGGGCGAAAATGGGTATTTGAAAGCAAGCTATCGCCAGTACACATTGTAAGGAGCGACTATGTATTTTGTTTTATACGACAGGAACTTAAAAAGCATTGGCGAGCCTTATGTTGTGGAATCGTGGAACAGAATCCAAAGGGCGACTGATTTTGACGAAATAAAGATTGTTGGGGCTGAAATACCGCAGTCGGCTAACCCTTTTTTTGTTGTTGTAAATGACAAGAAAGGCAATCAATTATTTAGTGGTTTAGCAAGTACACCAATTATAGACGACAAGACCAAAAAAACGACGATAACACTTAAAGATTATTTGACATTGTTCAATTCAGACATTGTTGTTGATTGGGGTAGTTTTTTAGGCGCAACGGTAGGTTCTTTAATAAACGGCATTTTTAACATTTGGAAAAAACAGATAGACGTTGGATTTGCCAAAATAGAATGCGATGTAAGTGCCATTACCAATCTTAATTTAGACGAAAGTGTTTATTCTTTTGAAGGTAAAGAAAGTGTTTTAGCATATACTTTAATTAGTGATGCGATTTTTTATTATGATTTGTTCGTCGAAACAAGTTTAAACCTTTACACACAAACGTTAAAGTTCACATTTAAAAGGGCAAAGCAAAATTCTTTATCCATTAAGTTAAAAGATTTTGGCGTTAATACTATTGAAAAGTCTTTTGGTGACTATAATAGGGTGACAATTTATAGTTCAAATTTTGAAAAAAAGCAAGAGTGGACGTTGACGGAAAATAACAACGTGCAAAAAATATACGATATTAACAATGATAGCTTTTCTGCGCCAAATAATGTAGTTTATCCTGTCAAAAATCGTAATTTTGTTGCAGCAGAACCTACTAACAGTTTGTCCGAAACGCAAGCAATTAATGATGCAATATATGATGCGGTTATGAGCTTGGCGCAAAATCGGTATCAAGAAAATATTGACTTAAATGCACAGCAAAACAAATCAATAGTTGACTTAACGGCTGTCGATTTTTCTTATATTATTAACGTTTACACCAACGAAGGCGAATACAGAGCTTTGCCCGTTGGCGAAATTGAAACAGATAGCAAAGGCAAACACATTGTCCGCTTGGGGCATAGAATTCAAGAATTAACGCAGGAGTTATAGTATGGCTTTACGTTTAGTTAGAGAATCATCGGAAGTGCCAAATATTAGCAACAAAGATGATGTAACAATGATAAGATACGCTTATGGCGGTTATAATGGGGTTGTTCAAGGTTTTGGCAACGAACTCAATTATGATGCAAGCGTAACAGGCGAGTTTAGGATACAATCAGGACGAGTTGTATTGGACGGTTGGGAAGTTGATATCTTGTCAAATGGTTGGGCAGTTACCGACTTACTGACATCGGGTAATTATTTTTATTTGTTTTATTTACAAGTCGATGCACTTAATGAAACAGCAACAATTAACTCAATGTACGGATTGTCTGCATATCCAGACATTAACGAAGGCGACGACTTAACCGAAGTGCCAAATGGTATTGCAAGATTACCTTTGTATAAATTAGAATTAAATAATGGCGTAGTGGTCAACGTCGAAAAACTTGTTGAAACTATACCTTATGCAAATAATCATTTTTTGCCAAAGTCGGTTTATGAAAATGCTTTTGAGCCTGATAAGCAAACCGTAAAAAAAGCAGCAAATTCAGCGACGGCAAATGTTGCGAATTATTCAAAAGGTATTTATCCAATTTTTGTTTTCAACCAGTTTACGACCATAGAAGCAAACACGAGCAAGGATATATACTTGCCCGTAAATGTAACAGGCAATCGGTTTGAAGTTGCTTATGAATCAGAAGGAAATGGCACTATTCTGTATGCTCAATTTACAATTATAAACAACGATGGTGCCAGTGCAGTGACGTATCCAATATTTGAGCGTAGTGGCACAATTTCAGGCCGTCTTACTTTTTTAGTACCTGCTGGGGAAAATAATATATTACGCATAATGGCAGATAGACCAGAAGGTTATTATGCAGGCAGAAAGTTTTACATCAGGTATATTCGACGCATTACAGAAGCACAAACAACATAAGGGGGATTAAGATTTGGTTTACAAAATTCTTGAAAATACTGGCGTAGAAATCGAAAACGTTGACGGAGCGGCGTTTAACAATTTCGTCATCGCAGGTAAAAACTGCATAGTTAAGGGCGTTTTGGACGAATGCAAAGTTATAAAGACAGCGTCCAACGCGTTTGTCTTGTCAAAGGGCTTGTTAATTATTCAAGGCGTTAGAATTAAAATCCTTGAAGAACAGCTTTTTACAATGACTTCGTTACCAAGCGAAAACGGCGAATATCAGATAGTCGCTGAAATTGAATTAACTGCTAACAGAGTTGTTAATTTTTCCTTATATGTTACGCCAAAAACATCACTTCAAAAAAGTTCTTTATTCACAACCGAAACTGGTACATATCAAATCGAATTTGGCCGCTTTATATACACAACAAGTGGCGTTATCGAAAATTTGCAAACGACATTACCTGTTGCTTATGGTACGCCTGAAACGGTTGGTACGCCAGTTGACGGACTTACTGTTGTGCAAGATGAAGAAGGCCAAAACCTGCTTTATTTAACGTTTGAAGGCGAAACAGTAGGCGAAGGTATCCCATTGCCACAAGGCGGTGGCGGTGGCGGTGGTGGTTCATCCAACAACGCCTTATTAAGAGTCAACAACACAACGGGCTGGCTTTCAAAAACGTTTTCTGCAGGGGCAGACGTTGAACTAAAATTCAATTGGTCGTCGGTAGAAGAAGGATTGCCAACAGGTAACGGCACGTTAAAGATTTATGTTGGCGGTTCTCTTAAAAATTCTTATGAAATCCAACAAGGCGACGTTGTTGTTGACGTTACCAAGTACATAACGGCTGGCTCAAATGATATTAAGCTTGAAGTCGCTGACGTTTACGATAACAGCAGAAGATTAAGCTATACAATCAACAGCGTATCGGTTAGCTTGTCAAGTTACTTTGACGGCACAACCCCACGCACGGGGGCAATAACTTATAGTTATATCCCAGTCGGCGCAGTCGAAAAAACTGTAATATTCCTAATTGATGGTCAGTCGATAGGTACGCAGATGGTAACGCCAAGCGGACGTGAACAAACGTTTACTATCCCAGCGCAACCACACGGCAGCCACACTTTTGAAGTGTACTTTACCGCAACAATCGACAATCAGGTAGTAGAAAGCAATCACTTATATTACGACTTAATTTGTTACGTTGACGGCAACAGTAAACCGATTATATCTGTTCCTGCAAAAATTACAACTGCAGAGCAATATTCAACGGTTGCAATTCCTTATATTGTTTATACGCCAAATCAGTTAGAATCTGACGTTATATTAAACGATGGCGTAGGCAATGAAGTAAAATTAAAGGTTGACAGAACGTTGCAAAAATGGCCGTATAAGGCGGTTAATTCGGGCGCGGTTAGTCTTTCAATTATATCAGGCGAAACGCGCAAGCAACTTGATTTTACTGTAAAAGAAACCAAGATTGATGTAAGTGCCGAAACGGAAAACCTGCAACTTTATTTGTCAAGTGCTGGCAGAAACAACAAGGAAGAAAATCCGCTAACTTGGAATTTTGGCGATGTTAACGCATCTTTTACAGGCTTTAATTTAGTATCGGATGGTTGGCAACTTGACGAAAATAACAATACCGTTTTAAGAGTTGCAGGCGACGCACGCGTGCATATTCCTTTTAATATTTTTGAAACCGACGCAAGAAGCGCGGGTAAAACAATTGAAATCGAATTTGCAACACGCAACGTGTTGAACTATGACTCTGAAATCATTACGAGTTGGAGTAATGAGCGTGGCATTAAGATAACGGCGCAAAAGGCTTTGTTAAAGTCAGAACAAACTGAAATCTTTACACAGTACAAAGAAAACGAAACCGTAAGAATTGCTTTTGTAGTCGGCAAGCAAGCTGAACATAGATTGCTTTACATTTATATTAACGGCATTATGTCAGGCGTTGTTCAATATGCGACTGACGACGACTTCCAGCAAAATCCACCTGTCGGCATTACAATTGGCTCAAACGATTGTACAACTGACATTTACACAATTCGCGTTTACGGCAACAATTTAAACAGATTCCAAGTGTTAGACAACTGGATTGCTGACACACAAGACTTAACGCAAATGTCGGACAGATACACAAGGAACAACATCTTTGACGATTACGACAACATTGTCGTTTCTAAATTACCTGATGATTTGCCTTACCTTGTGTTAGATGTTGACAGCTACGGCGAATTACCACAGAGTAAGGGCGATAAAAAGACAATTAGCGGTAAATATGTCGACCCATTACACGCAAACAGGTCGTTTGATTTTAGTGCTGCGGAAATTGACGTACAAGGTACTTCTTCACAATACTATCCGCGCAAAAACTACAAGATTAAATTCAAGGGCGGATTTATAATCGCGGGCAATGTTGTCGACACCTACAAATTGCGCGACACATCTATGCCAACCAACGAGTTTACATTCAAAGCGGACGTGGCATCAAGTGAAGGCGCAAACAACGTTGAACTTGTAAGGCTTTACGATGACACTTGCCCTGTAAAGACACCACCACAAGAAACTGACAGCCGCGTAAGACAAGGTATCGAAGGCTATCCTATTTTGATGTTCTACGGGAACGACAGCAACTTAACGTTCTTGGGCAAGTACAACTTCAACAACGATAAAGCAACGCCTGAAGTTTTTGGGTTGAAAACTGGCGACGAAAGTTGGGAAATCTTGCAAAACAACACAGATATGGTTATTTGGAAGGACGACGACTTTTCAGGCACGGCTTGGAAACAATCTTTTGAAGCAAGGTATCCTGACGGCAATACAAATACAACGAAGTTGCAAGAATTTGCTTCTTGGTTAAAATCAACAGATACAACAGCAGTTACAACAGACTACGAAAAGCAACAGCGTATTCAAAAGTTTAAAGATGAGTTTGCTAACTACGCAAACGTTGATGCAATGCTGTTTAACTATATCTTTACAGAAATGTTCTTAATGGTTGATAACCGCGCAAAGAACGCTTTCCCGACAAGATATGACGAAGACGGCAAGTGGCTCATTCTTCCTTACGACTACGATACCGCAATCGGTATCAACAACGAAGGCGAACTTAAGTTTGGTTACGAACTTGAAGACACCGACCTTATTGGTGGCAAAAACGTATTCAATGGACAAGATTCTGTATTATATGTAAATATGCGTCTTGCTTTTGCCGATGAAATAAGGGAAATGTATAGGGACTTAAGAAGGGGCGATGTGTTCTCTTACGAAGAACTGGAAAAACGCTTTGAAGAACACCAAGCTGTATGGGGCGAAGCGGTATTCAACGAAGACGCTAAATTCAAATATATTGACCCACTTGTAAACGCAGGCGAAGCAGCTTACTTGCCAATGTTACAAGGCTCAAAGGCACAGCAACGTAAATGGTGGCTTTACAATCGTTTCCGTTATATCGACAGCAAGTACAACGCAGGCGATGCTTTAGAAGACTTTATCGTGGTTAGGGCTTATAACGTAGCCGACATTGAAGTCACGCCTTATGCAGACATCTACGCCAGTGCCAAGTTCGACAGCGCGTTAGTACAAAAGAGAGCATTACGACAAGACGGCAAACAGACACTTGAAAACCCATTGACGGCAGGCAACGACGCTGTAATTTCAATTTATTCAGCTTCGCAACTTTCCGCAATCGGCGACTTAAGTGGTTTAAAAGTTGGTATGGCGGACTTTTCAAAAGCTACAAAGTTGTCTGAATTAAAGGTTGGGGATGGTTCGGCATCATACAACAACCCGAATTTAACGGATTTACAAATTGGTAACTTAACGCTCTTGAAAAAATTAGACGTTCGCAACTGTTCAGCGTTAGCTCAATCAGTTGATGCAAGCGGTTGTACCAACATTGAAGAAATATACTTTGACGGCACAGCAATTACAGGTTTGTCGTTGCCAAATGGTGGCAACCTTAAGAAACTGCACCTGCCATCAACCATTAATAACTTAACAGTCCTAAATCAAAAACAATTGTCAGAATTTGTTCTTCCAATATATTCCGCGATTACGACTTTAAGGGTTGAAAATACACCGCTCATTGACACCTTTGCAATCGTAAACAGCATTGCAGCCAACAGCCGTGTAAGACTTGTCGGCATTAACTGGACAATTAACAACGCGAGTGACGTTTTAGCCTTGATGGATAAACTTGACACAATGCGTGGTCTTGACGAAAATGGTGGCAATCAAGATAAAGCGGTTGTAAGCGGTACAATTCACGTCAATGAACTTACTGACGAGCAACTCGCCGAAATGAACGCACGATATCCAAATATCACTATTACTTACGGCGCATTAAACGTTTCAGTTAAATTCTACAACGGCGATGCTTTAATTAGCGATTTAGCGGTTGCTGAAGGCGAACAGATTACAGCACCTGCTAACCCAACTAAAGAAAGCACGGCACAATATCATTATAACTTCGCAGGTTGGAGTTTGGACGGTGTAAATGTTGTTGAAGTTGGCGTGGCTGGTAACCAAGACTTGGTTTACTACGCAGTTTATACGCCTGAATTAAGATTCTATACAGTAAGATTTTTGAATAGCGACGGCACAGTTTTACAGTCCGAATCACTTGCTTATGGCTCAACACCGACTTATACAGGGGCTTCACTTGATAGTGTAAGTGTTGTATTTGAGAGCTGGTCGCCTGCAATTACAACCGTAACGGGGGATATTGATTATGTAGCGGTAACATCTGTTAGAACTTACACCGTAAGATTCTTAAACGAAGACGGAACAGTATTACAGACAAGCCAAGTGCCTTATGGAACATTGCCGACTTATACTGGCGATACGCCTACAACAGAAGAAGACGGATTAGTATTCGGTGGCTGGATTCCTGCAATTACAGCCGTCACGGGCAACATTGACTATACAGCACAATTTGTAATACCTTCGCTTGCTTATTCGCTTAATAGTGACAACACAAGTTATACTGTAACGGGTATTGGTACAATTACAGATGTCGACATTGTAATACCTGACACATATAATAGTCTGCCTGTTGTAGCTATAGGTGATAATGCATTTTATCAGTCGAGGTTGAATAGCGTGACAATTGGTAACAATATAACGACTATTGGTTATAAAGCTTTTTGGAATAGCCAGTTATTAACATCAATAGTAATTCCCGATTCGGTAACTTCTATTGGTGAACAAGCCTTTGCATCTTCAAACAACCTGAAAACTGTTGTCATAGGTACTGGAATAACATCAATAGGTAGCAGCGCATTTAATTATTGTGATTACCCGTTAAGCGTTGTCTGTAAAGCAACAACCCCACCTACTTTGGATGGATGGCCGTTCACAAGTTTCGGCGATGTGTCAATTTATGTACCAGCAGGTAGTGTGAACGCTTATAAAGTCGCAGACAGGTGGAAGGATAAAGCAGATATAATTCGAGCAATTCCAACAGAAGGTCTTGCCTATACCCTTAACAGCGACAACGCAAGCTATACAGTAAGCGGTATTGGTACGGCAACGGATACGAACATCGTTATTCCCTCGACTTATGAAGGCTTACCTGTAACGGCGGTTGGGGACAAGGCGTTCCAAAGCAATGCAAACATCACAAGTGTTGAGATACCTGAAGGAGTGACTTCAATAGGCGGATGGGCTTTTAGCGGGGCAAGTGCATTAAGGTCAATTAGCATTCCAAGTACAATTACTCGTATTAACGATAGTGCTTTTATGCAGATAACAACACACTTGGACGTATATATTGTAGATTTAGCCAAATGGTGCAACATACAGTTTGTTGGAAACCAAGCTAACCCTATGACTACTGCATACGGGGGCAGCCGAACCTTATATGTAAACAAAAATCCTATAACAGAGTTGGTCATTCCTGAATCGGTCACAACTATTAACTCATACGCGTGCTATAATATTACACAACTTACAAGTATTGTTATTCCTGATACAGTAACATTTGTTGGCCAGCAGGCGTTTGCTCAATGTACACAAGTAACTAATCTTGTCATAGGTAGTGGATTGCAAACTGTACAGTCGAGTGGGTTTATGCGACTATATAAGCTAAAAAATTTGAATTTGCCAGACAGTTTATCTGTTGCACTGAACGGGGCTTTTAAAGAGTGTTCATCAGTAGAGTATATAAGAGTTTCTCCGTCGTTGTCCAGTCTTAACTATCAAGTATTCGCTAATTGCCCAAAATGCCTTACATACGACTTTTCGAGTTATACAAGCGTTCCGACACTTGCGGATAAATCCGCATTTAGTGGCATTAACGCAAACGCAAAAATCATCGTTCCTAACAACCTTTATAATGAATGGATTGCTGCTACAAATTGGAGTGATTATGCAAGTTATATTGTTAAAGCTTGGTCAGAAGGGCTTACTTATGAAGCAAGCGGTTCGGGCTATAAGGTCACAGGTATTGGTACTTGCACAGATACAAACATTTCAATACCACCTGTTTACGAAGGGTTGCCTGTAAATGAAATTGGTTATTTGGCTTTTGGAAGCAACAGTACCATTACAAGCGTTGTCATCCCAGATAGCGTAACAAAGGTTGGAACACAGGCGTTTTTAAGTTGCGGTTCACTACAAAATGTGTGCTTCGGAAGCGGTGTAACTTCTATCGGTAATAGTGCGTTCAATAATTGCAATGCTGTTATGAAATATGACTTCTCAAAGCATACAACAGTCCCGAGTTTGTATAGTGCAAGTTCAATTACAACCCCTGCAAACTGCAAGATTGTTGTTCCCGACAGCTTGTATGAAAGTTGGATAGCGGCAACTAATTGGGCAAATAACGCATCATACATTATCAAAGCAAGTGAATATACGGAGGCTTAATTTATGGTAATCAAAGAATTTTATAGAACAAGAGAGGACGGGGTAAGGCTTTACAGGTCTTACTCCGACCAAAACCTTTACATTAACAAGGTTGGCACAAGCGAAGTGTACGCCGAAGCCATCGACGTTGAAGGCGCATACTATGTGTATGTAGAAACGCAAACGCCGATTGAAAAAGTTGAAGAATAACTTTAAAAAGCAAAAAATAAAAAATAAAAACTTTTTTCACGAAATCATTTAAAAACACTTGACAAAAAACTGATAGTATGTTATTTAAAAGGGGAAGGTATGAAAGATATATTATTGACATATCAAAAAAAGGAACAAGACCAAAAAATTACTCCTGAATGTACCTTTCGACAAAACATACTGCATCCTTCATTTAAGCAAAGACTTCGTTTCTGTTCTTGGGTTGTTTCTTTGTGGCGCAAGGTTTTCAAGAGCATAACACACAGCAGTTCTAAAAAGCCATTGCACCACATTAACAACTCAAAAGCAGATACGGAAGCAAAATTATTAAAACAAGGGGGTACGCAGAATATGGATGGTCTTAAGGTTTTTCTCGCTGAATTAGAGGCGAAAAAAGCGCAAGTCGAAAACCAAGACATTGAGTCATACGTTCAGGCAAAGCTTGCTGAATTAGCACCGAAAATTCGTGCTGAAGCGCAAGAAAGCCAAGCCTATGAATCAAAGGTTCTTGGAATTAAGATTGAAGCTGTAAGAGAAGCACTCACGATTGTAGAAGCTGAAAAAGTTGCTGCAACCGAACAAGCGGTAACAGCCGTTGTTGGCTAAAAAATTAAAAAAGGAGAGAATTATTTATGTTCAACAAAGAATGCACATCTTTCCTTGACCGCATAACGAGCTTAAGAAACACGGCAATCACGAAGGCAGTTGACGATGCTATAGCACACGAACACGCGCCTTATGTGTCAAAGCTTTTTGCAACAAGAGATACCGTTATCGCGCAGGAAAGAGCAAAAACAGAAGAAATGATTAAGAGCCTTCAATTGGCTTTATCAAATACTATCGCGAAAATTACAACTGAAACAGAGGTTGCAGTTGCATCACACAAAGAAAGCGTCGTTGCAAGAGCAACAGAAAAAGCTAAAAAGTCTTATGACGGCTTTATTCTCGGTGTTAGCAAGCTTGTTGACGACACCAATCACAACTTAAATCAATAATAAGGAGAGAATAGGATATGATTTTAGACTGGTTAGCAAACAGATGGTTTCAGTTAGGACTTGTAACATTATTCACTTTCGCCGCAATGTACGGGGCGAAATATTGGTTCGTTTCTTTCACAAGAAATATCAAGAACGTAAAGGCAAGACGTGGTCTTAATGTTCTTTTTGGCGTAGGCACATCATTTGTTTTAGCAGCGATTGAACTTTACGCTTTTACCGATATTTTCGGCGGCACATTTACTTGGACATTCGCAACCGCAGCAGCACTTGGTGCAACAGGTTTATACCTTATCATCGAAAAGGTATTTGGCGAATCCGTAGCAAACGAAGTAGGTAAAGCCTTTTGCGAATTTATCTCTCGTAGTGATTTGTTCAACGGCAAGTTATCCTCTCAAGGTGCTGTCGATGTTGCCAAGAAACTTTTGGGTAAAGTTGACGTTGTCGATAAGAAAGAAGCTGCAAAAGAAAAGAAAGCAATTGATGAAGTTCTCAAAAAGTTAGACGGCTTTATCGCTGACGGCGAAGTTACCGAAGCAGAAAGAGCAGAAGCTGATAAGATTTTAGCAAACGCACACGCTGACGTTTTAGCTTCTTCAACTTATGCTAAATATCAAGAACTTTTAAAACAAAGATAATAAAGGGAAGGGGGTAGGAAACTATCCCCTTTTGTGTTATATATGAAGATAAAAAGATTTGACAACTTGTGGTTAATGGGCTTAATCCTTTGTGCGGTTATTCTTGTTGCCGTTTACGTTTTAAAGATTTTCTTCCCACACTTTGTTATAGAAGTGGCGCAAGTTGAAAGCGTTACGGTGGTTGGACATTACATTGATACGCACAAGTGGGCTTGGTATTTGGCAAATAGTTTACTTGCTTTTATAACTTATTTTTTATTAATTTGCACAACTTGCCAAAAAACGAAACTAAACAAAAAAGATTTCTTTTGGTTGTTTTTAACAATGTTAATAGTGGAATTATCAAGGGAGATTTTGCCGAAACAATATACTGCATTAAATTTAAGTTCTTTAATTGTTTTGCCGTTATTGGTAAAAGGTGACTTTAAAATAACCGTTATCTGGTTTGTTTGTACTTGTTTGCTACAAACTATAACTTTAGAAATTCGCAATCTTGTGACAATGATTTCTGACATAAATTCAGCCACAGCATTAATATTAACTATTGATGTTTATATTTTAGAAATTTTGCTTTGTTTTGCGTTTAATTATAAAAAAGGGGGAGTTTAAAATGGGTTGGACTGGAATGCCTTTTTATGGCGAAGATTTAGGTTCAGCAATCGAATCTGCTGAAAAGATAATTGCAAAAATCAAGACAAACAAATACACGAAAGAAGATTTAGTTGCTCTTGATGAAGTATTAACCGAAATCAAAACCGTTATCAAAAAAGATGAAGAATAAACATAAAAACTTATTAATGGCGATAATCGTAACGGTTGTCGCCGTTTTTGTTCCTGCGCTACTTTTTAACAAATGGGTTGAAGGTATAATCTTTTTTATCTGCCATTGGCTCATTAGACAACAATTTAAAAAGCAGTACCACCACATTGTACCTGCTATGTGCCGATTAATTACAAGCGTCACATTCTTTTTTGGTGTAAGCTTTATCTTGCCAATGTCTTTAAGTTTGTTTTCTGCAATACCAATTAATTACTTTATAGGGTGGGTTGGATATACAAAAAAGCAAGCAGATTTTTATGAAGCAAAATACAACCAACTAAAAGAACAATTAGAGCGTAAAAAGGAGTTTAACGTTGAAACCTGTACCAAAAAAGAACTGATTGCCCGTTGTGAAGAATTGCACTTTAGCAAGGACAACACCGAGCTTGCAATCGAGTTTTTTATCAATAAAACCAAACAAAGCGAAATTGCGGACAGGTTATTTATAGAAGAAAAATCTGTACAACAACATAAACGCAGAATGCGACAAAAACTTAATAAAAACTGACCTTTAAAATGAATTGTAGGGGACTTGTAGGTGTACAAGTTCCTTTTTTTATGTTAATTTTTAGGCACAAAACAAAATAAAGGAAGTATGACAGATGAATAACTATTCTTACAATAACTTTGCAAACCCATATATGCGAAATTACCAAATGCCAAACTACGGTCAACCGCAATATGTACCGCAGCCACAACAGCAATCCGTTCCACCTACTCAAATGCAACAACCACAACCACAGCAACAGCCTATGCAGCAACCAATGCAACAACCTATGCAGTTTGAATTACCAATTCAGTATGTGGGTTATACGACCTTAAAGGAAGCTGAAGCGTATATTTTGATGCCAAATACAAAAGCAATCTTTATCGACAAGGCGAATGGTATGGTTTACGAAAAAGTTTGCAAAAACGATGGACAGTCCTTTATAACGGCGTTTAAAAAGTATGAGCCAAACACAGAAAAACCACAAGAACCCGCACCTGTCGCACCACCAATAGACACAACACAATTTGTTAAAAAAGGCGATTTGGCGGACTTTATTACTATTGATGAATACAACAACTTACTTGACCAATTTGACGCGTTAAAGGCGCAAATAACGGCTTTTATTCAGCCACCAAAGGCAAAGACAAAAGCGCACACAGAACCTAAAAAGGAGACTGAATAATGTACCCCAACAATCAATTTAACGGCAACAACCCAAATCAAATGAATCAAGCAATACAAAGCATTCTATCAATGAAAAATGCGGGTAGAAATCCGCAACAAATAATGCAGATGCTTATGCAGCAAAACCCAAATGTTAGAAACGCAATGACAACGTTGCAGAATATGGCACAGGGCAAAAACCCTCAAGAGTTTTTAATGCAGTTGGCAAGACAAAACGGCATAAGCGAACAGAATATGCAGGGCATTATGTCCTTGTTTAACAATAATAGGCGATAATATAACTTTTTTTGAGCGTACGGCAAAAGAAGATTATATATAAAAAAATTAAAGGAGACAAA
>JAZNXL010000058.1:0-5632 GCA_045593905.1 Eubacteriales bacterium | reverse complement strand
ATGCTGCACCGTCTGATGCGATTGCTGACCATTTTCCGTCAACGTAACCTGCCTCAGGTCTTACAAACGGCTCGGTGTTCCAGTTGGGACCATAAATATTTACAGCATTATTAACTGTGATTGCGCTACCGTCCCAAGACGGAATAATAATCTGCTTGCTTCCGCCTTCAGCAGCTGCTGCAGTTTCAGCATCAGCATAGCTACCAAACGCGTTTACACCTACAGTAAATGTATACAGCTTACCATCCCAAGAAGCAATGTGTACGCTGCCTGTTGTAGCTGTTGAAAGCGATGTATCAACAAGAATAGCATCCTTTGATATTACTGTACCATCGTAATCTTGTTTAAAGTCAAGTACTGGGTCAGCCTGAACAGTAACTGTAAGGTTATATTTATCTGATAAAGTTTTATCAAACGAATAAACTTTAAGCTCAAGCGGAATTGTTTCAAGCTCTGAATCTGACTCAATTATAACATCGTCATAAATATCAATCTCTTCACCGTCACCGTACTTAACAGTAACAGGATTGTTATATTTATTCGAGCCAATTAACGAGTCTAAATTAAGTTTATATCCACCTTCTTGTACAATCAGAGAACCCATACCGTTGATTGCTGTATATGAAAGGTTTTCGCCCTGAACAGTAACGTCAGGTGCAAAACTATAATCATAAATCTTATCTTGGTTTACGCCAAACGGGAACAGGTAATATGAAAACTCAAGCGAATTATAATTTTTATTTATTAATAATTTTTGGTTTGCACCAATGGCACTGCTGCTATAAACGTCTGCCACCTTTTCTTTAACCAAGAAGTTATTAACAATTTTAAGGTTTGCCTGACCGCACGCGCCATAGAACATATCCGAAAAGCCGTTAAATATGTTGTTTGATACATCAATATCAATAGCGTTTACAAACTCGCTGCCGTTTACATAGAACAAGCTCATAGTGCTGTCAACAGCCTCAACATAGTTGTTTTTAATATTTATGTTGCTGTAGCCGTTAGCATAAACGTTTAGCATATTAGTACTATTGTAGCCTGCCATGCCCAAAATCACATTGTTTTCAAGTGTAATTGCGCTCTTTGCACCATCAGGATACGGTTCTCCCGCTAAACTATTGTCGCCATCATAGTAGCCGGTAAATACAAGCGAACTTGCGCTGCCGCCGTTGAAATCTTTAATAAATGAATTTTTAATAGCAAACTCTTGGTCTTTTGTTCCACGGATTTTAATCCACGAAGTTCCTACCTTACCCTTACCATCAAAGTAAACAGTGTCGAAGGTTACGTGAGCAGGTGTTGTACCGTCTTTAAAGAACAACGGTGTAGTTTTTGTCGAATCAAAATCAAAATAAGAGTTTTTAACGGTAAGCGATTCTTTACTGTTAGCTGCAGACAATACGTTATTATTCCAACCGTTGTGTGTATGGAATACCTGCGCGGCTTTACACATAAAGCGAACGTTATTAAGTGTAACGTTTGCACAGCCTGCGTTGCCTGTCAAACGTCCCGAGTCAACATATCCGCTTTCAATAGTGATACCGTGAATTTCGACTGTTCCAACAAGGAATTTGTTAATAGTAATGTTGTTAATAACAACTTCGTTTTCATTGTAGGCTGTGTTATAGCCCCAATCAGCGCCGAATTTGGTTGTTGTAACACCCTTTTCACCAACGGTTACAGGGCTTACTTTATAGTTTTTACCATAAATTTTTATAGGTCTTGTAATCTCTATGTCTTTTGTCTTGTCAAATTCGAGTAAGATTACCTCACTTGCAGTTGCAGGAACTTCATCAAACGAAGCAAAAGCGTTTACTCCTGCTATAAAGCTGTAATACTCGCCATCAAATTTAATAACTACATTTTCGTTTTTCTCTACGCTGGCAGCAGCACTTGTAACTACTACAGCCTTATTCGAGAAATATTCATGGTCAAACTTTTGAGATGCAAAATCTTTTGGCACAACAGAATAAACCGTTACCTTATAGCTTGTTGTAAAGGTGATTCCGTCGTGAACGGTTTCAAAAACACAATCGAATGTTTCAGCACCGTCAATACTGCTTTGCGAAATAGTTGAAAGGTCGGTAATTTCAGTGTCGCCCTTATACCATTTTGCGCTAACACCATCTGAAAGATTAACAGTAATATCAGTACCTATTGTAGCACCCTCACCAAGAGTAATGCTTGCAGTTCTTTTAGCGTTATCAAAGCTTGCTGCAACAATCTTGTCAGTCTTATCAATTGAATCAATACCAATAAAACCGTCAACTGTAAGATTAACACCTTCAAAAGTATTATTAATAAAGCTTGAGCTTGCAACAAACTTATTGCCGTTGCTCAATACACCGCCGATATATTCGGCGCTTTCACCCATAAATGCTTTTTGAGCTGATTGGCAAACATAGTTGTTTGAAAAATCAATGCCTGATACATAATCGGGTGCAACAACAAATATATTGGCAGCCTGATTAACTGCGTTATAGAAGATGTTGTTAGAAATATCAACATTAAAGTTTATGCCATCGGCTATTTTTTCACCCGAACCGCAAGTGCCAACAAATGACATAAGCGAATCTTGGTCATCAGCACCGTTTCTGATGTTTGAGTATGTAAGCTTAAACGAGCAATTTTTGTTAGCCGCACCTGTTTTGAAATTGCCAATAAGTGTATCGGCTTTCGAAGCGGTTGCATCACGGTAAAAGTCGTTAATCTCTACAATTGCAGGAACATACTCGTTAAATAATACGGGTGTGTTGCGTACGTCTTTAATATAAACTGAATCAAGCTTAAACGAATCGGCATAGGTTTCACCAAAGCCTGTAAAGTTTTGTGTTTGGTTAAAGCCTTTACCTGTATCGATAAGTTGAGAATCGTTTTGGTTTGCCGAGCGGTTGTTGTTAAGGTTAAACAAGTATTTTCTTGTGTTGTTACCTATGTTATTTTCAACAGCCAGCGATGACCTTTTATCAATATAGCTTACAAACTCATGCTGGTCTACAACAACGTTTTTAAATAAAATGTTAAGCGCACCGTAAACAGTTTTATCGCCATTGTTGTCAACACCAAGGTTTCTGTTTGTATCAACAACCTGGCCACGCAAAGTAACACCGTTAAAAGTAAGGTCGCCGGCTACACCGTCCTGAATTGTAATTGAGCCAATACCTGTTTCGCCGTAAACACCCCAATTTGCGCCGAGCTTCCAGTCGCTTCCGTCTTGGTTAACACCTTCGTCAACAGCGTCAACGTTAATGTTTGAACCATAAAAATGTGCAGGGCGCGAAATTTCAAAGTCTGAATATTCGCCCGAAGGTAACAAAATGTTGCGGTTTGCGTCACTCAACTGTGCATCAAGTGTTTTAAATGTGTTATGTACCACATTTTTATCAACAACAAACTTGTAGAAAGTGTTGCCAAGATAGCCGTATGCAACCTCGTCGCCGTTTTCATCAATTGTAGTATCCTCAACGTATACTGCAGTATTTTCAAGGTCAAAGGTTGTTTTATTAATTGTTATTTGTTCGTTTTGGTCAAACTCAAAAAGTGTAGGCTCGGTTGTAACAATCTTAAGAGAATATACTTCATAATATTCGGTTCCGGGGAAAGTTAAACGAACGTAATAATCTTTTACACCGTCAATTTGAGAAAGGTCAATGCTGTCTACAATATTTGTAAAATCAGCATCTTGTGAAATTTGACTGATAGCTACCGGCTTGCCCTCGAACTCATGTGGAATAACCACGGGGTAAATAACCGAACGGTTGTTAAAGCAGAATGCATTAATCTGGTTGCCTGCAACTTTTACAACGTCGTTTTTACCAAAGCCATCTACCTGTTTAATTCTAAGTCCGTGTGAAAGATAAGTCTGATTATAGTCAAAGTAGTAGTTTGTATTGTTAAAGTCCCAACCTGCATCGGCAATATCGCCATCGGGAGATTGGTCAAAGGTTATTGTTTTACCTGCAGAATCTTTGGTCTGACCAAAGAAGTTTTCGTTAAAGTTGTAGTATAAGGTTGCCGCAATGCTTGCGTCAAACGGTGCATTAGGAGCAACATGTGTAATGTTACCTGTTACTTTGTTGCCGTTAAAGTTTATTATTGTTTTACCACCGGTTGTTATGTCAAGCTTGCCACATTCAAAAAGATACTCAACTGTATCACCTTCTTGGTGAATAAGGTTATTTGCAATGTTTATTGTAATAGTGCTCTTATCGTTTATTAACTTGAACGCGCCTTCGTTTAAGTTATATAAGATGTTATTCTTAATATTAAACTCTGCACCATTTCTTTTTGCGTCGAATTGGAACGGTATGCCGCTCATATTGTAGAAAACACAGTTTTCAACAGTTGCAACACTGCCCGAAACTCTGGCAGCTTGTTCAGCATTACCATAACCTTTAAAGAAACCGTACTTTGCGTTTGTAAAGTTAGCAAAGTAAGAGTTGGTTATTTTTGTGTTATAAACGTAGTGCTCATCGTAAAAAGCCTGGTATTTTGATTCGGCTCTGATATTTTTAGCTACAACGTCATATTTGAAGTAGCTGCCGTCAGAACCAACAAACATTCTGGTTTCACCGCTACCGACAGTGTTGTTAACAAACACGTCTGCGTGTCTGCCGGTCTTGACTGTTCCGAGCATCTCGCCATATTCAAAGCTCGTGTCCTTATCATGTCCGCGAACTGCAATACTGCCCGATACCGTAACACCGTCAACAATAAGTGTTTGTCTTTTTTCGGGGTACTTATCGTAAGCGGTTTCTCTTAACGCAATCCACTGCGCACCGGCACCTGATGCAGGTGTATCTGCATAGTCGCCTTTGTTGGTGCCTTCAACAGTATATGTTCTTGATGTTAAGTTGATTTGTTTAAGAGTTGTTTCGTCTTTGCGGTTTTCATTTTTTGCCCAGCCTTCATTTGCTTTTACCGCTTCAACTGTAAAGGCCTGCTCGGCATTAGGCGAAACACCTGCGTTGTTACCAAGAATAATAGCCGAGGTATGAAGACCAAGGTTTTCGGCGTGTTCACCTTTGCTAAATATAAAGCAAGGCACGTATTCAAAGTAATTCTCAGTTGTTATTTTGCCTTCTTTAAACGCCTCTTCATAAGCCACTTTATACGCATCGTTAAAGGTTGCGAAGTGTCTTTTGGGGTTATATGTTTCTTTCTTTTCTTGATGCTGAAAAACAAAGGTCAGTTCGTTACCTACTACAAGGTCACTTTCAGTCCAATCTTTGTTAATCAAGTAGGTGTTGTCACCGTTATACAGCGCAGCATAGTCTAAGTTGAATGCATAAGAGCTATCGCTCTCTGTATTCTCTGTATCAGCGCTTGCAGGTAACACAAACACTGATGCCATAGACAAAATCATAAGCACTGTAAGCAATGATGATAAAACACGTTTTGTTGTTTTGCCCATAGTTTTACTCCTTTTGTATCTTTGCACAAACCACTACTAGTAAATGCAATTATAGTTATAATAATTATATATTTTTTATTAAAGTTAGTCAACAAAAATAATTAATATATTTATATACTAATTGTGCTTTACTTTTTGTGCTTTATCTAAATATGCTATATGCTTGCCAAAATCTATTTTTTTGCTTAAATTTTTTATGCAAAATATATAAAAATG
>JAZNXL010000057.1:0-26430 GCA_045593905.1 Eubacteriales bacterium | reverse complement strand
TAAATTTTGTTTGCTATACTATAAATCGTTCGCGAGGGTGGCGGAATTGGCAGACGCGCACGTTGGAGGGGCGTGTGGATTACTGCGTACGGGTTCAAGTCCCGTCTTTCGCACCAAAACAAAAGACATCCATTTGGATGTCTTTTGTTATTTATAATAATATAAAGGACAAGTTATGAAAGTAGCGTTTTATACTCTTGGTTGCAAGGTTAATCAATACGATACGCAAATGATGGCAGAACGAATAAAAGCTGCAAACTATGAAATTATTAGTTTTAATGAAAAAGCCGACATTTATATAATTAACACATGCACCGTAACACAAATATCAGATAAAAAAAGCAGAAATATAGCTTCACGTGCAAAAAAAATCAACCCCGATGCCATTGTTGTTGTTTGCGGTTGCTTTTCACAAGTGGCACCCGAAACTGTTTCTGCGCTTAATAATGTTGATATTGTAATTGGTACAAAAAACCGTAAAGACATTGTAAATTACCTAAACAAATATTTTGAAACTAAACAAAAAATTGTTGATGTGACAAACGATGGCGATATTGACAGTGAAAAAATTACTAATTTCAGCGAAAAAACAAGAGCAATAATTAAAATAGAAGACGGTTGCCGCAATTTTTGTAGTTATTGCCTAATTCCGTTTGCACGCGGTAAAATTGTATCCAAAAGCATAGATAACATTATTGCCGAAGCTACGGTGCTTTCAAATAACGGTTACAAAGAAATTGTTTTAACAGGCATACACCTTTCATCATACGGAATTGATTTAAATTCTTATGACCTTGCCGACGCAATAATTGCTGTTGACAAAATTGAAGGCATAGAACGTATAAGACTTGGCTCGTTAGAACCACGAATTATTACCACCGAGTTTTTAGAAAAAATCAAAAACTGTAAAAAGCTCTGTCCTGCCTTTCATTTATCTTTACAAAGCGGTTGTGATACTACTCTAAAAAATATGAACCGTAAATATACTACAGCACAGTACAAACAAGCAGTACGGCTACTTCGAGTATATTACAATGACTGTGCTATAACAACCGATATTATTGTAGGTTTTCCAGGCGAAACTGATGCTGATTTTAATGAGTGCCTTGAGTTTGCTAAAGACATTTCTTTTGCAAAAATTCATATATTCCCCTATTCAATACGCAAAGGCACCAAGGCCGCTACCATGCGAAACCAAATAGACAAAGCAGTAAAGCAATCACGAGAAAAACAGCTAATGACAGTCGAAGAAGACTGTAGGTTAAACTTTAACAACAGTCTGGTTGGCAAAATTGTTTCTGTCCTTGTAGAAGAATGTAACAACGACGTCTGCCGAGGGTTTACCCCAAATTACGTAGATGTTGAATTTAAATCAAGCAATGTTCTTACAAACAAAATCGTCGATGTAAGGGTTTGTGAGGCAACAAAAGAAAAACTAATTTGTGAATTAATTTAATTTGTTTATTATTGACACAATTTACATTTTATGGTAATATAGTGCTATATTCAAAAAAGGAAGAAACAATATGAACAACGCACTAAAATTACGAAAGATATATAAACTAACCCAGCTTGATATTGCCGAAAAAATAGACTACCCCAAGCCGTTATATGCAGCATTTGAGCACGAAAAAATAATGATGCCGCAAAGCAAACTTGAAGAGCTTGCTGATTTTTACAAAGTGAGCGTTGATTATCTTTTAAACACACCTAAATAAAAATAAAAAAGTTCTTTACAAATTAAAATTTAGGTGGTATACTAATTAAGCGTTAGAAATTGGGATATCGCCAAGTTGGTAAGGCAATGGATTCTGACTCCATCACTGCGTAGGTTCGAGTCCTACTATCCCAGCCAATAAAAGCCGTACATATGTACGGCTTTTATTATTTAAATGAAAAGGTGCTTACATTATGTAAGCACCTTTTTAGTATTATTCACAGCAATCACAGTCGCCTTCGCAGCAATCACAATCTGAAAGGTCGAACTCGAGTTCTTCGTTGCAATTAGGGCAGTTAAGCTCCCCTTTTTGTGCGGTGTCTTCGTCTACACAAAATTCTTCGCCGCAGTTAGGGCAAATTACTGAATAGAAATCGTCTTCTACTTCGTAATCTTCACATTCTTCATCAAGATAGTCTTCAACAGCTTCGAGGTCTTCATCGATTTCGCCGATATACTCGTCGAGCTCGTTGATGTAATTATCCATATCTTCAACAGTTGCAGCCATTTCGTCTAAAACGTCAACAACCTCAACTAAAACCTTTGTTACAGGTTCGTTTTCATTAAGTGCAAGCCCTTCCATAAGGCCTTTAATGTATGAAACTCTTTCAAGTAATGTCATTTTAAATTCTCCTTTAAAATTACTTATGCACGTTCCATATACTCGCCTGTGCGGGTATCGATTCTGATTTTTTCACCTGAGTTGATAAAAATCGGAACCTTAATAACTGCGCCAGTTTCAAGTGTTGCGGGCTTTGTTACGTTAGTAGCGGTATCGCCTCTTACACCGGGTTCTGTTTCAGTTACTTCAAGTTCAACAAAGAGGGGCGGCTCAACGCCAAATACGTTGCCCTTGTATGACATAATTTTAACGGTATCGTTTTCTTTTACAAACTTAAAGTTATCGCCGAGTTTGTCTGCATTAAGCGGAAGCTGCTCGTATGTTTCGGTATCCATAAAGTAGTAAAGTTCACCGTCGTTGTAAAGATATTCGTACTCTTTTCTTTCAACGTAAGCATTTTCGAATTTATCGGTAGGGTTGAAAGATTTTTCAACAACTGCGCCTGTAATAACGTTTTTAAACTTGGTTCTTACAAAAGCTGCGCCTTTACCAGGTTTTACGTGTTGGAATTCAACAACCTGATAAACCTGACCGTCCATATCAAATGTAACGCCGTTTCTAAAATCGCCTGCTGTAATCATATATTTTAAAACCTCCAAATTTTATCTCTTATTATTTTACACCACAATTTGACTATTTTCAAGTATATTTTATAATTATATAGCTCTAACAAGCGAATTATAGTAATTTTTCATATACAATGCGTCTTTAGACATAGTGTTATCGCTCTCACAAATAATAGTTGGTTCGAGCGAGTGTTTGTAAATAACCTCAGCAAACGGCTCAAAGTTAGGTCCAAAAACTGTATCTTCAAAGGTAAGGTGTTTTTTCTCACCACCAGCCGAATACTCAATTTTTGAAAAGTGAACGTGGAAATTTTTAAATCGGTATTCACCAAGCTCATTTTTTAGTTTTAGAACAACATTTTCAAAATCTTTAGCAGTTTTTAACACACCTTGGTCACGCGCATTCAAATGCCCAAAATCAATGGTAGGAATAATACGCTCGTCAACCTTACAAAGCGCAATAACCTCGTCAAGAGTACCAAGTTGGTTAACCTTACCCATTGTTTCGGGGCAAATAGATATATTTTGATAACCGTTTGAGTCCATAGCCTCAACGGCTTTTTTCATTGTATCAAGAGCAAGTTCAAGCGCGTATTCCCTGCTTATTTTAGAGCAGGAACCGCTATGAACAACAATACGCGTAGCACCGCACTTTGATGCAAGTTCAGCCGACTGCAAAATGTAATCAATACTCTTTAATCGCTTTTCCTCTTCAGTACCCGACATCGAAATATAATACGGTGCATGTACCGAAAGCGAGATACCGTGATTTTTTGCGCGTTTTCCAATTTCAATTGCCGATTCAGTTTTCATTCGCACACCGCGACCGCATTGTATTTCGTAGGCATCAAGGCCAATCTTATTTAAAAAATCAGGCATTTCAAAAGTATTTTTATACCCCATATCATGAAACATCTGACAGTTACCGGCAGGTCCGAATTTAACCATTTTGTTTGTTATCCTCTCTGATTTTTGCATTAATAACAGGTTTTTCAAGAGCACGCTTGATTTTAAAAAGAAGTGTTTCTTTTGTATCAATAATATCTACCATAACCGAAGTCATACCAAGAAAATTAGCGCCTAGAGAATCTGTATAAACCTGGTCACCCACAAGCATTGTTTCTTTACATTTTACACCCAATAATCTCGTGATTTTTAAAAGAGCGAAAGGTAGAGGTTTACAAGCGCGGTGAACAAACGGAACATCTAAATTTTCACAAAACCTGCCAACTCTTATTTTATTATTATTCGAGGCAATAGCAACCTTGATTCCATTTTGTTTTAGACTGTTGATATGGTCAATTATTTTTTGAGTAGGCTCTTTAACAGTAAAGCCCACAAGAGTGTTATCAATATCAAAAATAACAGCCTTAATGTTGTTTTTTTGTAAAAACTCGTATGTAACGCAATAAACGTCTTTTAATAGATAATTTGGTTTTAACATTTATACTCCCCTATTTAAGTTCAACTACGGTAACTCCGCTATCGCCCTCACCGTAGGCACCCAAATTGAATTTTTTTACACACCTGTGTGTTTTTAAATGTGAATGAACACCTGCGCGCAAAGCACCCGTGCCTTTGCCGTGAATAATTGTAACAGTTGAAAGCTTATCTAAAATTGCATCATCAATAAACCTGTCAATTAGCTCGCATGCATCGGCAACCATTTGTCCGCGTATGTCAAGCTCCATCTTTACGCTTCGATTAAGCGAACGTTCGAATCTGACTGTAGATTTTTCAGGTTTTTGTTGTTTAGGAGCCTCGGGCTCGTACAGTTCATTCAATTTTACATTAACAACAAGACCCGCACAATTAACTCTTGCGCTATTTCCTGCAATCGAAACAATTTCACCTTCTTTAGAAAGTTTAGCAACAAACACTCTTTTGCCAACAGCCGCATTGTTGCCAAGTGGTTTTCCTGTTTCAACTTGTTTCGGTGCCGAGTAATAGTCGTCAGAATCAAGCGCTGCAACACCCCGTTTTACAGCAGTTTTAATAGTGAGCGCGCTCGCTTTATCAAGAAAGTCTTTTTGTTTTTTAAGTTCTTCTAAAAACAGATGCGAGTCGTGCCTTGCTTTTTCTACAAGCTGACGAGCCTTTTGGCGCGCATTATCAAGCTCTCGCTCACTATTCTTTTCAATTTTAGAAATTTTATCGTTTGCTTCCTTGAGTTTAAGATTTAACTCGAGTTCCTTAGACACCAGCTCATCCTTAAGCTTGTCGTATTCAACTTTTGAGTTATTAAGCTGTTCAACCACCCTGTCAAAGCGCTTAACATCATCGCTTATAAGAGTTTTTGCATAGTCAATTATCTCGTCGGCAATACCAAGGTGCTTTGAAATTTCAAAAGCATATGATTTTCCCGGTATGCCAAGCCCAAGTTTATAGGTAGGACTTAACGACTCGAGGTCAAACTCAAACGAGGCGTTTATTACACCCTCGGTTTCAAGTGCGTAAGTTTTTAGCTCGTTATAGTGTGTGGTACAAGCAGCAAAAGCACCGTTTTTTCTAACCTTTTCAATTATCGCCTCAGCAAGAGCCGCGCCTTCAAGCGGGTCTGTTCCGCCACCGAGCTCGTCAAACAAAACAAAGCTTTCGCTTGTTATGTTTGACAAAATGTTTTTAATGTTTTTAAGATGGGATGAAAACGTAGAAAGCGACTGCTCAATCGACTGTTCATCACCAATATCTGCATAAATTTTGTCAAAAACATAAATAGTCGCATCATCACACGGCAAATGCATACCTGCCTTTGCCATTAAACAAAACAGTCCCATTGTTTTCAAAAATACAGTTTTACCACCTGTATTTGGACCTGTAACAATAACAGTATCAATACCATCGCCAATTTTAAAAGTAAGCGGTACCATTACATCTTTTGAAATTAAAGGATGCTTTGCAAACTTTACATCAATAGTCTTTTTGCCTGCTATTTTTGGCTCAATCATATTATTTTGATAGCTGTATCTTGCTTTTGCAAAAATATAATCAAGCGAAATAAGCGACTTGTATGACATTTGCAAAAGCGGAGCATTAATTGCAACAAGCTCGGTAAGTTCTTTTAAAATCTTTTCAATTTCTTGACGCTCTTCGTTTTCGAGTTTTCTAATATTATTGTTTTCTTCAATAACAAAAAGCGGTTCTACAAATAAAGTAGAGCCTGTATTTGATGTATCGTGAACAAGACCTTTAATATTGCCGCGGTTATCAGATTTTACAGGAATTACAAACCTATCGTATCTAATGGTTACAATTGAATCTTGAAGATGCGGAGCAACCTCGCTCTTTTTAATGTAGTCATCGAGCATATCTTTAACTTTTTGCATAGCCGACGCAATTTTACGCCTTATTCGATAAAGTTCGGGTGTTGCATCATCTGCAATACGTTCACCATCAGGAAAAGTTTTTGTTATGCGGTTATATAGCGTATTTTCGCAAAACAATCTTTCGAATAAAACATCAAGGCAATCAGTATTTACGCTACTGTTTTGATGGTATTTAGACATATCGCCCGAAATTTTAATAAGTTTTGCGACCTGAATAAACTCCGATTGTGTAAGGGTTAAACCCTTTACACTTTTTTGTATGTATAAATCAACATCTTCAGATAAATTACCAAGCGGTAGTCGTTGATTTAGCTCAAGCATTGATTTTGCTTGTGATACTTCGGCTAATTGTCTTTTTACACAACCGCTGTTATAAAGCGGTACAATGTTTTTTATTATTGAAACCGTTTTATCAATTGCAGCATAATCAGAAAGAATTTGACAAACCTTGTCAAATTCAAGTGCTGCGAGTGACTTTTTATAATAAAAATGTTTTTTATCGGTATTTCGCAATTTTTATAATACTCCTTTTAAAAATTCGAGTGAATCGGGCACTCTTTCAAGGTGATATAATAAATAACTTTCGGTTAAAGGATAAATCAAGTCAGGCTCAAAAATTTCAACATCAAAAACTGTATCAAGCGGTGCTCGTAAAATGTTATACATAGATAACACAGCTTGTCTTTTTATGTAATAACCATATTTGATTTCGTAGTTATAAAGCCTGCCGTCTTGTAAATCAAAATAGTATTCATTACTCTTATTTTCAGCTTCAAGGCAAGGCTCAACGCCAAGTAATTGACAAGATTTTAGTTCAAAAATACTTTTTACAGTTTTAACATCGTTTCCGTTAGCGAGCGCAGTAAGAGAATTTAGCATAAGCTGCAGTGCATCGTCGTAATTAATATCTGGTTGTAAAGAGTAAGCGTTTGCAAAAGAACAAAAATATCCTGCCGCAGCAAACCGTGTAATATCTTCGCGTAAGTTATAAAAATGTTCTTCGGGTGTAAATGAATTTACAAGATAATTACCCTTGTCGGTATTGAAAAGGACAAACTCACCATATGTAAACAAGTCAGCAATGTAACTTGTTTTACCTGCAGTTCTTTTAATTTTTAAAAACGCCGAAATTAAGCCTGCAGGCGTTAAAATTTTTAATAGTTTATCTTTGCTCGGGGTGTCTGACATTTTTAGTATCAGCCCCATTGTTTTTATCGTGGTTGCCATTTGAACTCTCCGATAGTGATTTTATACTTGAATATGTTAAATAGGCCTCGATGCTGCCTGTGTTTTTAAACATTTGCCAATACTGATTTGTTTCCATAACACTTCACCTGCTATATTTTATTTTGCAAATATAGTTTTGGTTACAGTGTTTTATATAATCGTGGTAATGTTTTACAAGCCCATTTGACGTAGCATAGAACTACTGTTTTGCCAATCGTGTTTAACCTTAACAAAGCACTCAATAAATACTTTTTTATCAAAGTATTTTTCGAGGTCAATACGGGCTTCTGTCATAATCTTTTTAAGCATTGCCCCGCCCTTGCCAATTATAATACCTTTGTGTGTATCTCTTGTGCAATATATTGTAACGCTTGAGCGAATTAACGTTTCACCTTCTATATAGCTTTCGTTTATAAGAGCGACAGTATGCGGGATTTCAAGCCCAAGATTATAAAGCATTTTTTCACGAATAACCTCACAAATATAATTTGCATTCGGAGTGTCGCTAACAAACTCTGAATCGTAAAAGAAAAACGAAGGTTCTGCCCTTTTATTTAGTTCTTCAAGCACAATATCAAGGCCATCGCGCTTTAGCGCACTTATTGGAATTATCTCTTCAAACTCAAATTCATTAGAAAACGCAGTTATAGTTCCAAGTATTTCTTCTTTAGATTTAAGGTCAGTTTTATTAATAACCAAAAATGCACGTACTTTGTTTTGACGAAGCATTCTTAAAATATTCTTTTCGGTTGACATTATTTTATCGCCCGCTTCAACAACAAAAAGCGCAATATCGGCATTTTCAATACCCTCGCCCACCGACTCAACCATAGCTTGTCCAAGACCGCTCTTGGCTTTGTGAAGACCAGGGGTATCTAAAAATACATATTGACAGTTATCTTTAGTTAAAACACCTGTAACTCTTGTGCGAGTAGTTTGTGCTTTTGGTGATACAATAGAAATCTTTTTGCCAATAAGTGCGTTAAGAATCGTAGATTTACCAACGTTTGGTCTTCCGCAAATTGTAACAAAAATTGTTTTAGATTGATTATTTATCATTTTTAAAAATATCCTCGTAAAAAATGTATATAAAAGAGATTATAACAATTAAAACTCCTAAACCGCAATTTAGCGGTGTTGCAATCGCGTTTAACGTTTCAGTGTTAAAAAACATTGAAACACCAACAATCAGTGAAATAATTGCAGAAACTAAAACAGCCGCCGCCGATGCATCTTTTGCGCGTTTAATAAGCTCGCGCTTTTCAAGAGTAATCTCATCACAAACCTGTTCGAGTGCGGTGTTTATGCACTCAAGCGAAAGTACAATAGCAATTAAGCTAAGAACAATCGCAGTATTTGTGACAGTTTGCTTCGTTATAAGGCACAAATAAACAGCCACTGCTGCTGCAACAGTATGTACTCTGAAATTTCTGCCGGTTTTTATACAAAACCATAGTCCGCAAAAGGCATACTTAAATGACATTAGGAATTTTTTAATCGCTTTCATCTTTTTAACCCCATTTTTTGTAAAACCTGCTCCTGTTTGAAAAACATTTCATCCTCTTGTTCTTTGCCAAGCTCGTGGTCATAGCCTAAAAGATGTAGTGTACTGTGTACAGCCAAAAACGCAGTTTCCCTTTCGAGTGAGTGACCATATTCTTGAGCCTGGTCAAATGCTCTTTTATCGCAAATAACCATTGAACCCAAAAATACATAGCCATCCTCATCGGGCTGCATCTCATCAACGTTTTCAAACATCGGAAAAGACAAAACATCTGTTACCCTGTCAATGCCGCGCATCTCGTTGTTAAGCTCTTTTATTTCATCCTCGTCAACAATTAAAACCTCAACCGAGCAGTCAAAGTCGATGTTTTCGTACTTGAGAGTGTTTTCGATAGCGGCGAATATAATTTCTTTATTCCAATCTTGCTCTAAAAGAATATTAACAGTCATATTACTTTCCTTTTTCCTTTGTCGACTTTTCGTATGCCTCTACAATTTTTTGCACAAGGGCGTGCCTTACAATATCGCGTTTATCAAACTTATGAATACCTATTGAATCAATCCCTTGTAAAATTTTAAGGGCATGAATAAGACCTGATGTTTTACCACGCGGCAGGTCAACCTGAGTTACATCACCCGTTACAACAATCTTTGAATTAAAACCGAAGCGAGTTAAAAACATTTTCATTTGCTCAATTGTTGTATTTTGCGCCTCGTCAAGTATAATAAAGCAGTTTTCAAGCGTTCTACCGCGCATATACGCAAGCGGTGCTACCTCAATGACTCCTTTTTCCATATACTTTAAATAAACATCAGGGCCGAGCATATCGAATAGAGCGTCATAAAGCGGTCTTAAATACGGGTCGACCTTGTTTTGTAAATCACCAGGCAAAAAGCCAAGGCTTTCGCCCGCCTCAACTGCAGGACGGGTTAGTACGATTTTAGAAACAACTTTGTTTTTAAGAGCATTTACTGCAAGAGCTACCGCAAGATAGGTTTTACCGGTACCTGCAGGTCCAACACCAAAGGTAACAACATTTTTAGAAATACTGTCAACATACTTTTTTTGTGAAATTGTTTTTGGTTTTATAGGCTTACCGGATGCAGTAATGCAAATGCACTCGTCAAGAGCCTTTGCAACGTTGCTGCCATAATCTTCACCAACAAGGCTGATTATATATTTAACTGTTTGAACATCAATTATATCGCGGGTTTTGGCAATGTCAAAAAGACCGTTTAAGGTTTTAACAGCCATTTCAACGCTATCTTTTTCACCGCTTACCGAAATTACATCGCCACGGCTTACAACTTTTACAAAAAACTCTTTTTCAATTATTTCAAGATTCTCGTCAAAAGCTCCGAAAACAGACGATACGTATTCAATTTCAACTCCGGTAATGGTTTTTTCCATTATTACACATCCTTAATTAATTTCAATTTTTACGCCTATATCTTCATAACACGAAAGAGTTGCTTTTAGTTCAACCCTATCGTTGTAAACTTTTTGTTGATACTCTTTATCAACAATTTTAATTCCAACAAGATTACTCTCAATATCTCTTATTTTTTCGTAAGCATCTTGTAATGCAACGTCACTAGATTTTGTTGTTTTAACAGTTTGAGTTTGTGTGTATGTCGATTTTTCAATATAAAACGGCAAAACAAGGTTTTTAAATGGTTCAAAATAAATATTATTAATATTTAAACTATAATTATTATACAATATATTTTTATTAAAATAAAGGGGTATACTAAATGTTGCTAGTTTTAATTTATAAAAAGTTTTACTTTTTCCTGTTTTAACTTGTTCGGTTGAAGAATAATCAACAGTTACGTTATATGTGTGAGTTGTATTTGCCATAACAGTTCCCATTGAGTGCAGTTTATAATTTACGCCGTATTTATCGGTATAGTCACCGCTTATTAATAAATCTCCTGCAGTAACCGTATCACCAATATTAACAACACTATAACCCATATAGGCTTTAACAGATGCAATTACACCGTCACGCGAGGCGTATATACTGCAAGGCTGAGTGGTGTCAAGCTTTTTAACTTTACGGGTATTTTCTCTTATTTCTACAGTTGCAACTGTACCTTTTATGTTAATGGATACCCATGAAACATCGCTATAACCTTTTAAAAAGTTATTTTCTATTTGTTTTAAATCAAGTCTACTTTTTTGATTAGCTATATTTAGCCCGCATTGGTTAATTCGGGTCATAATTTCTTGTTTTGTTATAGTTTTACAACCAACAATATCAATTTTCCACACATACAGCGAAAATATATAAAACATTACAAAAAATATTAATGCACCAATAAGCAAGCCCGCTCTGCTCTTATATTTATTAAGAATAACAGGCAGACCATTAAAATATGCTGTATAATCACAATTATTTTTTAAATACTGTTGTAAGTTTTTAAATTCGCTTTTATAACAATCAAATTGTGTTTTTTCGTCGGTAACATTCAAGTTAAAAACTTTTATGTTGTTTTTAACTATATAATTTAGCAAGTTATTATCTCTTCCAACAATTTCTATACGATACGTCCCTATTACAAACCTTAACAATTTTTTAACCATATTACTCAAAACTAATATTTTTTATAATTCCGTCAATAACAATGCTTTTGTCACTATAATCATTTAGTTTCAACTGACCGCCAAGTATTGTAATAATACGCTTTCCTACTCCAAGCCTTACAAGTTCGGTTTTATATTCAAAAATCTTGCTTGTGTTCTCAATAATAATTTTATTATTACCTATAACCTCTATAGTTTCGTTAGAAAGCGAGTTTTCAAATGTTTGCTTTGCGCCAAATATAAAATCTGATATAGCCGACATAAAAATCACCTCGGTAATTTTTATGCTATCTCAACATATAAATTACTATGAAAACCAAAAAAGCCTATATCATAATATTTTTATTACTAATCGTTATATTACTTTTTTCAATTTTTAACACTACGGTTACTACGTCAGTTAAAAAAAGCCTTGTTATGTGCTATAGCTCGGTTATTCCTTCGTTATTCCCGTTTTTTGTTTTAGCTGAGTTTATTACTGCTGTTTTTATGACAACAAGTTTAAATCCGAGCATTTTTGCATTTATAAGCGGTTTGATTTGCGGCTTTCCAACAGGTACACAAAACGTATGCAACCTATATAAAAGCAATAAAATTTCAAAAGAAAAAGCAATTTCACTATTGCATTGTACAGCAAACGCTTCGCCCGCTTACATTGTCGCTTTCGTAGGTATATGTTTAATCAAAAGCAAAAGCGTAGGATATATATTGCTTATATCGCAAATAATTTGCTCAATAATTTGTGCAATTTGTTTTAAGGTGTTCAAAGCAAACAAAACTACAAACATTTCATTAATCAACGTAGCCCAGATAGCTACAAAAAGCGTTGTCGGTTCAGTTTCAAGTATTTTAAACGTGTGCGGCTATATAGTCTTTATGGGTATATTTGCTGACATATCTGCAATTTTAATTCCCGAAACAGTTAGCAGCAGTATAAAAAGTATTATATATGGTTTAATTGAAATAACACGGGGTATTGAGAGCTTAGACTTTACAAAAAAATCATCAGTTATAATCGCATCTTTTATAATTGGTTTTTCTGGGGTTTCGGTTATTTTTCAGTGTATCAGTTGTGCAAAACAGGCAGAGCTACCAATACTGCCTCTAATAAAAGGAAAAGTCATTTATGCAATACTAATGCCGTTTATTACATATATTGTTATTAAAATTATACCGATAACATTTGAAACTCCATCGTTTTTGTTAGCAACAGCAATATTTGTAGTATTTTTAATATTTTTGTTTGTTTTTATGTATATTGTCTTTGACAAACTGTATAGGAGCTTGTATAATAAATAAAAAAGCATTTAGGAGTTAATATGATTTTTTCAAAAGATATTGTACCAATGTGTGCATATTGTGAAAACGGCAAAAAAATTGTATCAACCGACGATATAATTTGTTCTAAAAAAGGCCTTGTAAAAGCCGAATCAAGCTGCAAAAAGTTTGTTTACTCGCCGTTTAACCGTATTCCGCCAAAACGCAAAGTACATCAAGACCTGTTTACAAAAGAAGATTTTGAATTTTAATCAGCAAAAGCAATTTTGCTGATTTTTTGTATATTTTTATCTACCGTATACAAAATAACGGTGAGGTGAAAATATGGATGATATTATAAAAAAAGTTATAGGTCGTCAAATTTTTGACAGTAGAGGAAATCCAACAGTCGAGGCAACAGTAATATTAAAAAGTGGCGTTGCGGCGAGTGCTGCCGTACCAAGCGGCGCATCCACCGGTCAGTTTGAAGCGCACGAAAAACGTGACGGCGGTGACGAGTACGGCGGGCTTGGTGTTATGTGCGCAGTAGATAATATTAACACAACAATCTCAGAAGTACTCGAGGGCGAGTCGGTATTTGACATAGGCGAAATAGACAAGCTTATGATTGACGCCGACGGAACCGAAAACAAACAAAATTTAGGAGCAAATGCAACGCTTGCAGTTTCGCTTGCAACTGCACGTGCGGCTGCATATTCTTCAGATATTCCGCTTTTTGAATATCTTGGAGGTATTAACGCGGTTACTCTACCTGTTCCGCTTATGAATATATTAAATGGCGGCGCACACGCTTCAAATAATATTGATATTCAGGAATTTATGATTATGCCGACAGGTGCCGAGTCATTTGAAGAGGCAATGCGAATGGGCACCGATGTTTATAGGTCGTTAAAAAAACTACTTTCATCTAAAGGGTTTTCAACCGCAGTTGGTGACGAAGGCGGTTTTGCACCGAATTTAGAATCAGACGAACAAGCGCTTGAACTGATTGTATCCGCTATTGAAAAAGCAGGATACATTCCCGAGTATGACATTAATATTGCTCTTGATGTTGCCGCGAGCGAGTGGATGCAAAATGACGGCTACTTGTTAAAAAAGCAAAACGAATTTTTAACAAGGCAAGAGCTTATTGAGCACTTAATGAATTTAAAAAGCAAATACCCTATCATTTCAATTGAAGACCCGCTTGGTGATACCGATTTTGACGGTTTTAGCGAGATTACCGCAAAAGGACAAATTCAAATAGTTGGTGACGATTTATTTGTAACTAACGCAAAAAGGCTAAAACAAGGCATTGAAAAATCGGCAGCAAATGCAATACTGATAAAACCAAACCAAATTGGTACCTTAAGCGAAACCTTAGATACAATAAGACTTGCTCACAAAAATGGATACAACACCATTATTTCACATAGAAGTGGTGAAACTGCTGATTCGTTTATTTCCGACCTTGCAGTAGCGGTAAACGCAGGACAAATTAAAACAGGTGCTCCTGCAAGAAGTGAACGAGTATCAAAATACAATCGCCTATTACAAATCGAATTATCACTTGGAAATAGAGCATATTATCCAAAAAACACTACAATTAATCAAGGAAAATTTATATGAGTTTTTATAACAAAGTATACGAAAACGTAAAAAATATCCCCGAGGGCAAGGTTGCAACATATGGTCAAATTGCTGCGCTTTGTGGTTCACCAAGAGCATCGCGTGCAGTTGGGTATGCGCTTCACTCAAACCCTAACCCCTCTGCCATACCTTGTCACAGAGTTGTAAACAGACACGGCAGACTTGCCGCAGCATACGCTTTTGGCGGTATTGACGAACAGCGAAAAAAGCTTGAAGCCGAGGGCGTTAAGGTTGATAATATGAACACTGTTAACTTAAACTTATATTTGTGGGAATTATAAAATAAAGACCTCTTACGAGGTCTTTATTTTTTGTATTATGTTATCGTCAACAATGCTGCCCCACTCTATAAGAACCGCATCAGCCAACAGTTTGCTTTTACACCTTTCAAGAATGCCGTCTAAATTTTGTAAGCACAGCTTTATATTTTCTTCTTTTAAACAATCATCTTTGAATGATAACATTAAATAGTACTTATTTTGATACTCTACAAGCGTATTTGTATGTATTGCTTTTAAATCAATTACATTTGCTGCATCAAACAGATTTTCTATATTTATTATGTTATAAATGTACATATCGTTCTCTTCTGATTGATTTGAAACAACAATATTATCGTTATTTCCATCATTAAGTCGGGTAATAATTATATAATATGCCTTTGATGTCCCCTCTATAACCTCAAGATATACCTTGCTGTTTAAAAAACTAATTCCTGTTTCGTTATAAATATTAATCAGTAACAGCGCCAAAACATCTTTAGCACATTCTTTATTAAATTTTAAATCGTTTAAAAAATTTTTATCAACCTCATCGTTTTCTATTAAAATTTTAACTTTGTCGCTGTTTATAACTTTAAAAAGCAAAAAACCACACCCCTAATGTCTTAATAACATTATATTCGGGTGTGATTATTTTGTTCTATAGCTGATTTTTAATTCTATCAAGAGCGCCTTTTTCAAGGCGGCTCACCTGCGCCTGAGATATTCCAACCTCGTTTGCAACCTCCATTTGAGTTTTACCATCTAAAAATCTCAACGCTATTATCTGTTTTTCGCGGTCAGGAAGCTGTGATATTGCTTCTTTTATTACTATCTCATCAAGCCAATTATTTTCGCCGTTTCCGTCGCTCACCTGGTCCATCACATAAATCGCATCACTGCCTTCAGAATAGACAGGCTCAAAAAGTGAAACAGGGTCAATAACCGATTCAAGCGCCATAACAACTTCTTCTTTTTTAATGCCCAACTCATTCGCTATTTCTTGAGTTGTGGGTTCACGTGAATTTTGAGCAGTCAGGCGCTCTTTTACTGCAAGAGATTTGTAGGCAGTATCCCGCAACGAGCGTGAAACTCTTACCATATTATTGTCTCTTAAATAGCGCCTTATCTCGCCTAAAATCATTGGCACCCCATAAGTTGAGAACTTGAGCCCGAGTGAAACGTCAAAATTTTCGGCACTTTTAATAAGACCAACACAACCAACCTGAAACAAATCGTCCATACTCTCACCTCGACCTGCAAAACGCTGAACAATTGATAGTACAAGCCTTAAATTACCTTTTATAAATTCATCTTTTGCCTTTTTATCGCCTTGTTTAATTTTCATTAAAAGCTCTGTCTTTTTTTCATCACTTAACACAGGCAGCTTCGACGTGTCAATACCGCTTATAATTACTTTGTTTTTATTAAGCATACAACTTACCTCCACAAAGTAATTATTGACAGATAAGTGTCATTTTTATTTAAAATAAATATTATAAAGTAGAGGTGATTTTTTTGAATTATGATACTCTTATTGCGGCAAATACCGCAAAAGGATTTTTTTCATATTTTGATGAATTTTTAAACCAACCAGACATAAAAAATGCCTATCTAATTAAGGGTGGTCCCGGTTGTGGCAAGAGCACTTTTATGAAAAAAGTGTCAAATCATTGTAAAGCTTTAGAGCTTGACATCGAAAACATACATTGTTCAAGCGACCATGACAGCCTTGATGCTATAAGAATATGCGAAAAAGGAATTGTTATTATTGATGCAACAAATCCACACGCTTTTGACTTAAAATACCCCGGTGTTAGAGATAAAATTATTGACTTAACTCAGTTTTGGGACGAAAACAAGCTAAAAGAAAACGCCCAAAATATAATTGAAATAACTAATTCTATTTCACAAAGATATAAAAGTGTATATAACATATTGAAAAGCGCAGGAATTCTATACTCAAGCTTAATTGAAAAGGCACAGCAAAACTGTGATAATTATGAAATTACTCAGCTTGTTAAAAAGCTAATTAAACAAAATGGTATTATGCCTACCCAGAGTGAGACCACAATTCACAACAGGTTTTTAAACTCAATATCCTGCAAAGGAACTGCAGGTTTTATAAACACGGTAGAAAAACTATGTGACGAATTAATTCTAATAGAAGATATTTATAATTTATCGGGTGTGTTTTTATCTAAATTTTTAAATTACTTTAAAAAAACCGGTTATGAGGTATTGGTTTTTCACAATCCCCTGTGCCCCGAACTTAAAATTGAACACATATTAATTCCACAGTTGCGATTTGGTATTATAAGTACATCTTACCTATATGAATTTGAAATTGGCGAAAGTAAAATTATTAAAAAGATTAATACAAGAAACTTTATAGATAAAGATTATGTAAACCAAAATAAAAATAAAATACTGTTTAGAAAGAAAATGGTAAATCAGCTTGTTGATAAATCGGTATCTGAGCTTGAGTCGATAAAACAACTACACGATGAGCTTGAGCAGTATTATATTAAAGCAATGGACTATGATAGTTTAAACGACTATACTAATCGGTTTATAAATGAACTAATATAAAAAAGAAGAAGAACGTTTGTTCTTCTTCTTTTAAATTAAAATCTTTTTTTAGCCTTGCCGAATATTGAAGGTTCTGAAAACTCTTTTGTATCAATATAGTCAAGAGCCTTACCTGTACCGATAGCTACGCAAGAAACCGCTTGTTCTGCAACATAGGTTTTAATACCGATTTTACTTTCAATAAGTTTATCAAAGCCTTTTACAAGTGAGCCGCCGCCAGTCATTACAATACCGTTTTGATAAATATCACCAACAAGCTCGGGCGGAGTCTTTTCGAGCACACCGTGAATTGCATCACAGACTGTTAAAGCACACTCTTGAAGCGGTTGCATAATCTCGGTTGAGGTTATTTCTATTGACTTAGGAAGACCTGTTAAAAGGCATCTTCCCTTAATTGTCATCTTTTGAACTTCAGACTGTTTATAGACACAACCGATTTCTTGCTTAATGCTTTCAGCAGTGCGCTCACCAATTAAGATGTTGTATGCTTTTCTGATGTATTTTACAATAGACTCGTCAAACTTATCGCCAGCTACTTTAATTGAATCAGATGTTACAACCTCGCCGAGTGATAAAACAGCAATATCTGATGTACCGCCGCCAATATCAACAACAATGTTACCATTTGGTTTTACAATATCGATGCCTGCACCGATTGCAGCAGCCTTGGGTTCTTCAATAAGTGCAACGTATTTTGCACCGGCGTTTCTCGCAGCTTCTTCAACCGCCATTTCTTCAACCTCGGTAACGCCTGAAGGAACACAAATAATAACACGAGGTTTAAAGAAAGATGATTTAATAACTTTATTTAAAAAGTATTTAATCATTTTTTCGGTTGTTTCGTAGTCAGAAATTACGCCATCACGAAGAGGACGTATAGCAACGATATTATTGGGTGTTCTACCAACCATTTTACGTGCTTCTTCGCCTACGGCAAGTACCTTGTTTGTATTTTTATTTATTGCAACAACGCTTGGCTCTTTTAAAACAATACCTTTGCCTTTAACATAAACCAAGACTGTAGCAGTACCTAAATCTATTCCAACATCCTGTCCAATCATTTGTTTTCTCCTAAATTCATCATTATTTTTAATTATACAATAATAAAATTCATTAATCAATTATTTTTTACAAGTTAATGCAAATGTCGCGCTATAAACAGTTTGTGCTCCGTTTTGTTTTAAACAAAGTGCACAGGCATTAATCGTGGCGCCCGTTGTGTATACGTCGTCAATAATCAAAATATTTTTATAATTAAATTTCTTATGACAACTTATAGCGTTACGCATTTTTTGAAAACGTTCTTTTAGTTTTCGGTCTTTTTGAGAATCAATAGAAAATTTACGTTTTAGTGTAGGCACAACAGGAATATCAAGTATTTCGCCAACTCTTTGCGCAAGTAGTTCGGCTTGATTATATCCACGCTTAATTCTTTTTATAAAGTGCATAGGCACATAAGTAATGGCATCAATATTATCAAGGTTATAATGATTTTTAATAAGAATTGCAAGTTCGCTACCCATAAACTCGGTAAGCTGTGGTAAACTGTTAAATTTCATACGTTTAATAATCGTTTTACCAACACCTTCATAGCGAAGCAAAGAAATATTTCTATCAATGTACAGTTTAAATCTTTTACATTTGCAATCTGTAATGGCAGCACCGCAGCGCGCACAGCGCTCGCCCTTAATAATTGGCAACTGTATAATACAATCTTTACAAATAGAAATTTTATGGTCAGTTATAATTTTACCGCAATACAAGCATCTGTCAGGATATAGTAGTGACATTTTTATCTCCTGACTTCAAATTAAAATAGGCGTTAATTTGAAATTTAAGACCCGAATATCTATTGTTTCTCTTACTATTATTGACCATATTTTCTATTACCTGTTCACTACCAACAATAATTAGCAGTTGTTTTGCTCTTGTGACGGCAGTATAAAGTAAATTTCTATATTGTAAAAGAGGTGCCATTTCATTTATAACAAGCAATACCGCCTCAAATTCAGAGCCTTGGCTTTTATGAACAGTTATTGCATAGGCAAGTTCAAGCTGGTCGCAGTCAGAAAAATCATAAAACGCAACCCTGTCGTCGTACTGAACATTTACCTGACGGTTTTTTGTATCAATAAGCGAGATTATACCAATGTCGCCGTTAAATATACCTGATTCATAAGAGCCATCACTTTTTTTACAGGTTATATCGTAGTTGTTTTTGGTTTGCATTACCTTATCGCCAACACGATATATTCTGTTTTTAATATTAACCTCGGCTTTGAAATCACTTTTTTTGTTAACTATATCGCGTAAAAGCTCGTTAATTGCTTGTGTGCCAGACAAAGTTTTTTTACTTGGTGAAATAACCTGCAGTCCTGTTGTTACAGTAAAATTATATTTATTAGGTATACGTTCACTAACGAGCGTTGCAACCGCATCATTAATTGCTTCAGCTGTCGATTTTTTAATAAAAAAGAAATCAGCCGAATTAGAAAGATCGGGTTGTTCACCCTTATTAATTTTATGAGCATTTAAAACAATTTTACTTGCAGTCGCTTGTCTAAACACCTCGTTTAAAAACACAGTGGGTATATTTTGACTTTTAATAATATCTAAAAATACATTTCCTGCACCAACACTTGGAAGCTGGTCGGCGTCACCCACCAAAATTAGCTTAGTAGTTGGCACAATGGCGTGTAAAAGCGCCTCAAATAGCCTTACATCAACCATAGACATTTCATCAACAATAACAACATCGGCTTTTATAGGGTTGGCTTCATTTTTTACAAACGCATTCTCTTTTAAAAAATCAACCTCTAACAATCGGTGTATTGTTTTCGCCTCACGCGAGCACACCTCACTCATACGCTTTGCAGCGCGACCTGTTGGTGCGCAAAGGCAAACACCCTGCCCCATCATATCAAAAAGTTTAAGTATACCGTTTAATGTGGTGGTTTTACCTGTGCCAGGACCGCCTGTTAAAACAAGAATGTTGTTTTTAAAGGCTAAATTTATCGCCTCGCGTTGATTTTTGGCATAGGTTATACCAAGATGATTTTCTATTTTATTCATGTATGCGTCGATATTTTTAACGTTTTTAGGCGAATACGATGATATTTGATAAAGTTTTTGAGCGCAATAATTTTCTGCATTAAAATATGCAGGCAAATAAACCGCATCAACATTATTGATATTTTGTTTTATAAGTTCGTTTTTATTTGCAAGCTTTTGAATAAAATCAACAGCATAATCTTGTTCAACGCCAACATTAGCAGAGGCAATATCGGCGAGCTTTAAAAGCGGTAAAAATGAGTGACCGTTTGAAAGATTATGGGTTAAAATATATTTGATAAAGTATGTAAGCCGCAAATCACTATCGGGTGCAAGGCCGTTTTCAAGCGCAATATCATCAGCGGCACTGAATGAAAAGCCTTCAATCTCTTCCCAAAGTCTATAAGGGTCGGTATTAATAATTTCTAACGAAAACCCACCAAAGCGATTATATATTTTAACTGCTACATTTGGCGAAATATTATATTGGTTAAGTTGCATCATAATATCGCGAATACCAAGTGTTGTTTTAAATGACGCCGACATAATATCAGCTTTTTCGCGCGAAATACCGCGTATTTGACAAAGCTGTTCCGGTTCGTTTTCTAATATATAAAAGCTGTTTTCGCCAAATCTATCAACAATTTTTTGCGCAGTGGCAGGACCAATACCTTTAACTGCACCGCTTGATAAAAATTTAAGTATACCTTGCGTTTCATAAGGAAAGTTTTTATCAATTTCTTCGCAAACAAACTGTCTGCCGTATGAAGCGTGTGTTTTCCACTCGCCCGATGCAGTTATACTTTCCCCGGGAAATATTGTGGCGCCCGTAAAAACGGCGGTATGTAAAATACCGTCGCAATTTATGCTAAAGACTCTATAACCGGTGTCGTCATTTTCAAAAATTATTTCTTCAACAACACCATCTAATACATTATCTTCAAACTCGGTCATTATAGCTCCTAAATAAATTAATGCATACAACAAGTGTATGCATTAATTTTATCATATTATCTTTTAATTTTCTATAGATATATTATTATTTATTTGACAAAAATCATTAATTTCGTTATATGTATTTTGGTCAAGTCCGTCATCAAAAATTATCACGTGTGGAATATTGTCTTTATATAATAACCTATCAGCTTGCAATAAAAATGTATTTAATAAGAACGGCACATTATCAATCTTGCCGCTTAAATAAAATTTCATTTCAGCTTTATCTATGTGCGGACTGTATTTTGATATAGAAAACGTTTCAATAGCGCAACAAATGCACTCAAGCACACCAATCACTGCAAAAAAAGATATTGTAATTACAAATATTATTTTAAACAAAAAAATCACCTCATTAGTAGTTTATGAGGCGATTTATTTATTGACACAACTAAATTTCGTAATCAATACAGGTTCTTGACAAACGTACAGGCTTCATAAAATCGCCAACAGCTACGTGGTCAGGGTGAACCTTATATTTTTCAAGGGTTTCAAAGCTCTCAAAATCAGAAATTAAAATTAAATCGTAATTATCTTCGCATTGGTCCTTTGAGCCAACAAATGTTGAGGAATTTATAATATAATCAATTGTTTCAGGTAAATTATCGAGCATTGATTTTGTGATTTCAACATTCTGGTCTTTAGTTCTACCCTCAGCAAAGTCTTTAAATTTAAACATGCAAATATGTCTTATCATTATTTTAAATCCTTTACAAATTCTTTAATCTCGGTTGCAAGTGATGTATCTTCCCACTCAAGCGAAAGTTCTTCTCTGCCCATTTGACCATAGCTTGAAAGAGGTGTGTAAATAGGACGAAGAAGGTCGAATTTTGAAATAACAGCTGCAGGACGAAGGTCAAAGAATTTGTCAATAACCTTGTTAATTACCGAAATATCAACAGTGTTTGTTCCAAATGTGTCAGCATAAACAGACACGGGCTCAGCAACACCGATTGCATACGCAATTTGAACTTCGCATTTTTTAGCAAGCCCTGCTGCCACAATGTTTTTTGCAACGTAGCGTGCAGCGTAAGCAGCACTTCTATCAACTTTTGTTGGGTCTTTGCCCGAAAAAGCACCGCCGCCGTGACGACCCATACCGCCGTAAGTATCAACAATTATTTTTCTACCTGTAAGACCGCTATCGCCGACAGGACCGCCTACAACAAATCTACCTGTGGGGTTAATAAAGATTTTGGTGTTGTCATCAATAAGGTTAGATGGAATAATCTCGTCAATTACATATTTTTTAATATCTTTACGAATTTGTTCAAGTGTTACATCTTCGCTATGCTGTGTTGAAACAACAATCGCTTCAACGCGAACAAGCTGCTCATTTTGGTATTCAACAGTAACCTGTGTTTTACCGTCGGGACGAAGATAATTAAGTGTGCCGTCCTTTCTTACCTTTGTAAGCTGTTTTGAAAGCTTATGCGCATAAGAAATTGCAGCAGGCATAAGTTCTTTTGTTTCGTCACAAGCGTAACCAAACATCATACCTTGGTCGCCTGCACCAATTTTAAAGCCTTCTTCAGCCTCTGTTCTGTCAACACCCATTGCAATATCGGGAGATTGTCCGTCAATTGATACAAGCACTGCACACGAATTGCCATCAAAACCATATTCAGGTTTGTTATAACCAATATCGTTTATAGCATCACGGGCAATCTTTGCATAGTCAACAACAGCAGTTGTTGTAATCTCACCCATAATGTGAACAACACCTGTAGTTACAGTTGTTTCGCACGCTACACGTGCATTTTTGTCCTGTGAAAGAATTGCATCAAGAATTGAGTCTGATACTCTGTCGCAAACCTTATCGGGATGGCCTTCAGTAACAGATTCCGAAGTAAAATAATATCTATTAGTATTCATTGTTTCCCCTTTCAATTAAAAAACCGCTCTTTAACAAGAGCGGTAAAAAAATTTATCTAACAGGAATTGACACCTTGCATATGCAGGTTGTCGGGCTTCGTAGGGCCTGTCCCTCCGCCACTCTTGATAAAATTAATATTTAGTTTTAACATTAATGAATTATACAGTATGCACGTTTATATGTCAAGCAAAAATTTTAAATATTGACACAACACCATAACTTGCCAGTGTCATAATAAGGCCAGCTACCATAACACCACATAAAATAGATATAAACGACTTTTTAAAGCGCATACCCATAAGTGAGGCAATTAATGCTCCTGTCCAGCCGCCTGTTCCGGGAAGCGGAATAGCAACAAACAAGAATAAACCTAAAAGCGAATAACGATTTACCGAATCAGAGCGTTTGTCAGCTTTTTCGATAAGTTTGTTTGATACCCTATTAAAAAACTTAATTTTAGAGTGCGACATATACTCAAGTATTTTTTTAATAAATATTAATATAAACGGAATAGGCAGCATATTGCCGACAACACTAATAAAATAGCATTCAAATATGTTCATATTAAGCGCAAAACCTATCGGAATTGCAGCTCTGAGTTCGAGTACAGGTAGCATTGAAACCAAAAATACATACACTTCAGATGAAATTGATTTAATAATATCTAATAATTCCATAATTCCCTCCATGTTTTTTAAAAATTATATCATTAATAGTATTATAAATCAATCGAATTTTTTTATAAGCTTCGAAATGTGCTTATACACGGCTATTGTAATTATTGAATTAATTACTGTTTTAACAAAATTAAAAGCAGCAGTCCACGGTAAAACCGCAACAATAGCCTGACGTGGGATACCGTAAAAAATCGGGTTTAAAAAATAGTTAAAGCCTATCATAACAGCTGTTACAGTAAAACAGCTAATAGCAAGGCCAATAGCGGCAGTTTTGAAGCTTCTTTTCTTTAAATACAATATTGCAGGTGGTAAAATCAATGCTGATGTTGAAACAATATGCATAAAACCGCCATACCAACCATCAGCCGATAAAAACATCGCCTGAAAAACAGCAACTATTACAGTTGATAAAATACCGTATAGAGGGCCAAATAAAAACGATATTATAAGAATAGGTACATCACCCATATCGTATTTTAAATAAGGTACCTGTGGAAAAATTGAAAAGTTGATAAATACAACAACAAGCGCAAGTGCGCAAAGCACCGCTGAAATTGTTAAACGTTTTAATTTTTTATTATGCATATTATTCTCCTAAAAATATAAAGCCCCTGCAACAATACAGGGGCTTTAAAATAGCTTATTGATAAGTCTTTTCTATCATCCGGACTATACCGTCGGTACAGGAATTTCACCTGTTCATGCCTAAAGGCTCGTGGACTATACCACCGGTGAGGAATTACACCTCGCCCCGAAAAGACGATATTCAATTAAAATTAGTCGTTGATAGCAGTAACAACGCCTGAACCAACTGTTCTACCACCTTCGCGGATAGCGAAACGAAGACCAACTTCGATAGCGATAGGAGTGATAAGTTCAACGTTCATTACAACGTTATCACCAGGTTTACACATGTCTGTGCCTTCGGGAAGGTTTACAACACCAGTAACGTCAGTTGTTCTGAAGTAGAACTGGGGTCTGTAGTTTGTAAAGAACGGGCTATGACGGCCACCTTCTTCTTTAGTAAGAACGTAAACCTGACCTTGGAATTTAGTGTGGGGGTTGATTGAACCGGGTTTAGCAAGAACCTGACCTCTTACGATGTCTTGTCTTGTAACACCACGAAGAAGAACACCAACGTTGTCACCAGCTTCAGCAAAGTCAAGAAGTCTTCTGAACATTTCAAGACCGGTAGCAACAGTTTTCTTTGTTTCTTTAATACCTACGATTTCAACTTCCTCGTTAAGTTTAACCATACCACGCTCAACTCTACCAGTAGCAACAGTACCACGGCCAGTGATTGTGAATACGTCCTCAACAGGCATAAGGAAATCTTGGTCTGCATTTCTTGCAGGTGTGGGGATATATTCGTCAACAGCGTTCATAAGCTCAACGATAGGAGCATACTCAGGAGCGTTAACATCTGTAGAAGCAGACTCGATTACAGCAAGACCTGAGCCTTTAACGATAGGTGTATCGTCGCCCGGGAATTCATACTCATCAAGAAGTTCTCTAATTTCCATTTCAACGAGTTCGAGAAGCTCTTCGTCGTCTACTTGGTCGCATTTGTTCATGAAAACAACAATCTTCGGAACGCCAACCTGACGTGAAAGAAGAATGTGCTCTCTTGTCTGAGGCATAACACCGTCAGCAGCTGAAACAACAAGGATAGCGCCGTCCATCTGAGCAGCACCTGTAATCATGTTTTTAACGTAGTCAGCATGTCCAGGGCAGTCAACGTGAGCGTAGTGACGAGCGTCAGTTTCGTACTCAACGTGAGCAGTATTAATTGTAATACCTCTTTCTCTTTCTTCAGGAGCCTTATCGATGTTGCCGTACTCTGAGTATTGAGCTTGACCCTTGAGTGAAAGCACCTTTGTGATAGCAGCTGTAAGAGTTGTTTTACCATGGTCAACGTGACCGATTGTACCAATGTTTACGTGGGGCTTAGTTCTTTCAAATTTAGCCTTTGCCATTGTTTAGTTCCTCCCTTTATGGAAAAATTATTAATATAGATTTATTTTAATAAAAATTATATGATTTTTCAAGCCTTTTTTAAAAATAATCTAATAAAGATTATGAATTGGCTTTTTGATGGTTGCTGATAATTTTTTCAGCAAGTGACTTAGGTACTTCAACGTATGAATCGGGCTCCATAGAATACTGGCCACGACCCTGTGTTTTAGAACGGAGGTCAGTTGCGTAACCAAACATTTCAGCAAGCGGAACAAGAGCGTTGATGCTCTGTGTACCGTTGTTAGCTTCCATACCCTGAATAAGACCACGGCGTGAGTTAAGGTCGCCCATAACGTCGCCCATGTATTCTTCAGGAACGATAGCTACAACCTTCATAACAGGCTCAAGAATAACGGGGTCAGCTTTGCGGATAGCTTCTTTAATAGCCATTGAACCAGCAATTTTAAACGCCATTTCTGACGAGTCAACTTCATGGTATGAACCATCGTAAAGTGTAACTTTAAGGTCAACTACATTGTAGCCTGCAAGTACACCTGACTGCATAGC
>JAZNXL010000056.1:0-8462 GCA_045593905.1 Eubacteriales bacterium | reverse complement strand
CGGTGCTATCATGCGCCCTTGTCGCTTCGCTACGTGTGGACCACGTGCAAATGCTATATTGTAAGCCATTGCATAAATGGTTGTATGGCTTCGTATGTCATTGCGTTGTCATAATATACGCGGTTGTCGGCTAACGCATTTACAAACGCTATAAAGAAACGTTTTTGTTTACGCACTAATAATAATTCGTTGTTGTACTTATGTGGTAATGCGTCGCAGTAAATACGCTTGCTTGTATCTATTCGCATGTTAACATAGAAAAAACCATTGTTAACGCTTATTTTAAGCGGTTGACTATTAAATATTAATTGACAATAAATAATTGCGCTTGCGGGCGTTTTTCGTGGCTTAAAGCCGCTTGCGTTCTTGTATTCGTCCTTATAAATGTAATTGCCGTATGCCGTACCATTTAATAGTGCATGCATCTTTTGGCCATACTCGCTTGCTTCTTCTTCCTTATTGTTTATTTGTTGTAAAACAAAACTGCCATGCCTATATGTTTTAATGCCTTGCCATGATGCCGGCATAGGTTTAATATTAAAGTATGTAAAAATAGGGTTGTTGATGCTTTCTTTATTGCCTAATAATATGCAGCCTACTTCATGTTCGCGCTTGCTGCTAAATAATATGTCTATAAAGTCATTTGCTATGTTACCAACATAACGCCTATATGATGCAACGGGCTTTGTAAACTCGTCAAATACTATTGTGTCAACGTCTACGTCGTCAGCACTACGCATTGCGCTTGCATCACTTAACGCAAATATTTTCAAAAACCACTGCCAACGCGTCCACTTGCTATTTATTTGCTTGCGGTAATAAAATGTATGACCTATTTGTTTAAAATTGCCGTGTGGGTTTGTTTCTTTGTCATAAACACTTATGCCGCAGTATTCTTGTAGGTCTTTGCTTGTATAAAATGTTGCTATAGCTTCTTTAACTTCCTTTTTAAATAGTCGTAGCCATATTGTCTTTTTACCATGTTTAAAAGCGCGCTTAATAGCACGCTTTTTAAATGTCCACGTTTTACCATAGTTACGATTTGATAGCACGCACGTAATAATGCCATTATAACTTAATACGAGCATGCCGTCTTTGTCGCCGTAGTGCGTTTTGTTTGGTTTCATGATTAAGTCGTTAGATTAATTAAATAAATACCGCTTGCAAACTTTTGTTTTATAAAGTCGCTTGCTTCGTTTGGTATATTATCAACATGAAGCGAAGCCATTATGTATGTATCTGTAAAGTTATTGTCCGTACCAATTAAAGAAGCCGTGAAAATGTCGGCAATTGAAGAAACAACAACGTTATAATATGCACCATTATGGCGTGCGTTTGCTTCTTCATTAATAATACTTTCATAAGTTAAAATACAATATGGGTTGTGAAGTGTTGCCGTAAGGCCTACACTTGCAATTTGATAAAATGCTAAATACCCGTCGCCACCATTTACAAACTTACCACCCTTAATGTCGGCCGCTTCGTTAAGTGTGCTTTTTGCAAGGTTAGACGTTCCAATAACTGCGGCGGTTGCATTTCCCGTTGCAATTCCGTACATGCTACTAAATGTATTCAAGAAAATGCCCATGGTTTTGGCAACTGCTTTTATACCGGTCACGTTGCCTTGATTTATTGTTAAATCAACGCTAAATGCTTCCGTAATGTCTTGCATGTTATTGCCTTGCATGACAATTATTTTAAAATCGCTTTGGCCATAAATAAATCTATATTTAACGTCAATTGTTGCGGCGGTTGTACGTTGCAACTTTAAGCCATTTTGTCTTGTGCCTACATAATATTCATTATTTGGTGCAATTGTAATTGATTTAGTTTTATCAAAAATATAAGGGACAACGGCATATACGTTTTGGTCAACGCCACTTGATGCCATGTATTCATTTACACTATGTACGCTTACATAATTGCTTGAATTAGTTAACAAATAGGTATTATCAACAAGCCATGCGCTTAATACTTGTGCGTCATTATACGTATTGAAGCCCCAACCGGTTGCCGCTACGCCCGTTATTCCGCTAACAAATGATATTGCAATGTCTAATGCGCTTACGTTTGGGTAGTCGGTCGCTAATGCTTTCAATGTTTTAACGTCAATTGCAAACAATTGTGTTGTGCTATTACTATTTAAAACATTTTGTTTTACATTATAACTTAACGTAAATACTATACTAACTTTTTCCGGGTTAATTGTGTTTCCGTCAAAGTATGTTGCGGTTTCGCTTTTAGTACACTTTATTGGCTCGTATAAGCCAATGCCTATATTTCGGTTACATTTATTTACAATAATGTTTGATATACTCGCTTTGTATAAATATGATGCCCAAAGGTCAATCCTGCAATTAAGTATTACATAGCCGCTTTGTATCATAATGCTATTTACATGATAGCACCTAAAATATGAAACATTGTTATTTGCGTCTAATCGTTCGTCAATTGCATACGTTAATGTGTCCGCTACCGCTTCCGTAATTGTTTCGCTTAACTTTACTTTAATTGTATTTGCATTAATGCGGTAACTATCAAGCGTAATGCTTGCAACAAGGTTTGTACTTAAAGCCGTTTTATATTGTGACGTTGTAGTAAAATATAAATATTTATCGTCACTATTTGGCGTTTCTTGTTTATACAAATACAACATACTAATAAACCCCCATAAATAAAGGTTTAAACTCGTTTAATAAATCTTTTATAATGCTATGCGCTTTTGTGTTTACATACTCTAAACGTCTTTGTAACTCGTCAAGCGTTCCGCCGGTTTCGGTTTCGGTGTTTGCCCTTGTGTCTTTGTTTTCGTATTCGTCACTATCATTTAATAATGACGGGTCGGCGCTTGTGCTATCAAATGGCAATTCGGTTGTTTCTGCATGTTGGGCGCCACCCGTAAACGTTTTGTATTCTTCCGTATAACGTACTTTTGCGCCCGCATCAAATAAACCAAATGCGGCCGTTAATCGTGTTAATTTGTCGGCATATAATTTCATATAAATGCCGGCGTATTCTTCAAGTTTTATTGCGAATAATAATTCGGTTTCAAAGCCCAATTCTTTGTCGCAATAATGTTTTTTAAATAAATCTTCAAAGCCGGTTATTAAAGAAAAAGAAGACGGCAAAGCGCCGCCCCTTTCTAAATAGTCGGCAAATAACATTGTATATTTTGCCATGTTTATTTGTCCTTTTCGTCTTGTTTTTCGGCTTCTTCGTCGCCGTTTAACTCTTTCGTTTTCTTCTTAAAGTAAGCAACTAAATATTTTACTATTTCGCCACCTACAAGCGTTACAATACTAACGCCAAATGTAATTAATGCGGTTAATAATGGGCTTGCGTCAACGGCGTATGCAATTGTGCCACTTGTAACGCTACTTACTGCAATTTCACTTGTTAATAATATATTATTCATGCTTGTACCTCTTAATCTACATATGTAATTTCGCAATTACCTTTCAAATAAAGTAATTTGCCTTGATAACTTGAAATATTAGATGTAGTTATTTGCGTTCCGTCATAACCAAATAAAGTATTTGGCGTAATATATGTTGGGTCGCCAAAAGAATGCCAAATTATTAAAAGTGATATATTAGTAGCATAATCAAATATGTCAGGGTCTAAACCATAATGCCACCCATAAACATTGTTTAAGTTTCCTAATATCATTATATAATAATGACCGCTGCCGTTGTTTTCTAATGTATAACCGCCACCAATAGAAGCGCCACCACCGCCACCGCCTTGTATTTCGCCGGCGTCAATTGTTGTGCCGTTTGATAGTGTAACGATTAAGTGGTTAGATGCATTAATAGAAACGTTTGTAATGCTAACGCCTTGCGGTCCTTGTGCGCCGGTTGCACCCGTTGCGCCCGTGTCGCCCTTTGGTCCTTGCTCGCCTTGTATGCCTTGTATACCTTGTGGGCCTTGTGCGCCGGTTTCGCCTTGTATGCCTTGCGGGCCTTGTGTTCCCGTGTCGCCTTTGTCGCCCTTTGGTCCTTGCGGGCCTTGAATATGACCGGCGTTTGTAAATGTTTTAGGGTCAAGATTTGTTAATACTTGTAAATCGCCGTTTGCGTCTATGTAGCCGTCGCCTAATTGTGTGCATGCGTCGGCGTCCGCAAGAATACGTACGCTTGTGCCGTCGTCGCCCTTTGGACCTTGCGCGCCGGTGTCGCCCTTTGGACCCTTAACGCCTTGTGGTCCTTGTGGACCTTGTACGCCTTGCGGTCCTTGTGGTCCCGCCGGTAATGATAGCGTAGGGCTTGAAAGTGTGCTTCCGTCCGCAAAAACAAATGTTAATACGGCTGTGCTTGCTGTTGGTTGACTAACATTTACGCTTGCAAGTGATGCATTTTGTAACGCTTCTTGTACTTTATTAAGCCACTTCATTAATGTTATTTTATTGTCATATGCACTTAATATTGTTTCGTAATTAATCATTGTTAATGCCCTCGTTTTCTTCTTCAACTTCGTTAACGTCAACGTCGTTGTTTTCTTCGTTTAAATAGATTTCTTCCATACTTCCATTGAATTGCATTTCAAATGGTAAGTTATAATATTCACATTGCTTATTAAATGTGTCTATTAATAAATAAATATAGTCGCTTGCTTGCCCTAATGATGCGTTAACTTCCGCACTTTGTATACGCTCTTTTTTGTCGGTGTTTGCTGTTAAAATACCTAGCTTTGTAAGTAGCGTGTCGCGTTCGGTGTCGCGTGCTTCGGCGAACTTATCAACTAAATAATTTACGCCAATGTCAACGGCTTTGAGGCCGTCGCCTAAATCTTCGCTTATAACAATACATGCTTGCCCTAATATTTTTTGTTGTAAAGCTTGTTCAAATGATAAGCGCAAATCTTCGTTTTTACATACGACAATATAAGGCGTTTTGCATGCTTCAAGGTTTTGGCGCATTGCTATATCACAATTTGTCATAAAGTCGGTGCACTCTTTTATCAATTGTGCCATGCTCATATTTACCGGTAAAGCGTCAACCTTATACGCGCCGTCTTCTTCAGCTTCATAATATGCCGGTCTTGTTAATGTCTTGCCGTTTGCTGTTACAAATATAAGTGCGGTTGGGTTGCCGTATTCGTTAAGGCCTTGCCCATATACGTAATACCATTTTTTCGTGATTTTGTCATAGCCCATTGAGCCATTTTCAAATAAACCACGCTTTACAAATGTTTCAACTTCAAAACTTATTTGTACGTCGTCTTTGCCAACAATTTTTACGGCGTTCATAAGTAAGTTTAAGTATTCTTCAAAGCGGCTATATACGCCGTAGGGTCTTGCACCTACGGCGCAAAGGTCTTTTATCTTCCTTTTAGCCATGTTTGCACCGCCTATAATTCAACAGCTGTAATTGTTACTACAATGTCGCCGCTTACATTTGCAATTGTTACAACGCCATTGTCATATGCGTTTGCTACGCTGTCGCCGTCCATTGTAACGCTAACTGTTGCACCGGCTAATGTGTAGCCGCTTGCTGCTGTGTAAGTCGCTTTAAATGTTTTACCCTCAATAATTGTTGATGCTGTATTTGAAGAAGTACAGCCGGTTAAAGTTTCGGTAATGTCGTAATATTCGGTTGCTTCCATGATGCTTGCTTCTTCGCTTTCAAGTGCGCTTGTAACGTCTAATGAAACACACTTAAATAAACCATTATAGAAGTAGCATCTTTCAGTAGTTAAGTAATGGTTAGTATATAAGCCCTTACCTATTACGTCTTGTGAGTATTCAAAAAGGCGTGTGCCTCTACCTAATGCCTTGCGGTCATATACTACAATACGCGCTTTGTCATAATCTTCTAATTCAAAAGGTATTACAACAAGTTTGCCGAATAATTCTTCTTTTTCAAGATTAAATGTGTTTGCTAATTCTACAACGTCAATTAAGTTTAATAAACTTTCGCTGACTGCAATTCTAATGTCTTCAACCGGTGTTGCTTGTAATATGCCGTCTTCGGCATCAAGGCCAATAAGGTTTGTTGCCTTTAATGCATTGTACATTTCACGCATGCAATATATTACGCCTTTCATATTCTTTGGTGTTTTACCCTCAAAAATACCACCGCTTGCGCTCATGTCATAACCTACGTTTGTAGCGTCGTTTAGAATATCGCGCATTGCTTTGTAATCGTCATAGCCCTCGCCCTCGCTTAATGTTGCAAGAATTGCGCTTACTACTTCGTCAAAGCCGGTGCCTTTATCAGCAATGATTTTTCTAATGTCGCTACGTCTTAATGTAGTTTGAAATTGCTTTGCTTCCCAATTGTTAAAGTACTTAACCGCTAATGTTGGGTCTTTTGGTGCTAAATTAGGGTTGCCGGTTTTTACAAATGCTTGTTTGTCAGCCATTGCAATGATTGCTTCTTCAATAACTGCGCCGTTGTCTACGACATAGTCATAGAAAGCATCTTCAATGCGGTTGCTTGACTTAACCGCTCTAATGTTTTGCTGCGCTATTGTTTCAACAAGGCCGTAAACGTCATTCGCGTTAACGGGAAATGTTTCACTTCCTAATAGCGTAGTAATGTCAATTGTTGTTACTTGTGCCATGTTTTCGTGTCCTCTACCATTTTTTATTTTGTGCGCTTCTTCGCGCGTTTATTTTATCAACAATTGTATTTTGTGGCGGTGTGTTGGCGTCGCCGTCATTACTCAACAATTGTTTAATAACTGCTTCACGTTCCTTTAAACGTTTTTCGTACGCATCATGTTGCTTTAATAATTTGGCGTCGTATTCGTCTTTTACTTGCTTAACAAGTGCGCCGGTGTCTTCCGCATGTGCGTTTAATTCTTCTTCACGTGCGTTTAATTCTTCTTCTTTGGTCTTTAATTCTTCTTCTTTGGCCTTTAATTCTTCTTCGTTCATGTGTTTACCTCAATTAAATAAAACGCCCGTAAACAGACAATTTTAATGTGTTTAGGGCGTTTGCTATACATTGCACTACAATAACATAGCGGGTCAAAAGGCAATATATACGGCGTCGTTTCATGACGTTAGCCCGTATAGCGCGTTAGTGGCTATTGTGGCATAGTATCATTTAAAATGGCGTGTCGTCATTTTGTGCTGGTTTGTCTTCCAACATTACCACTTTAATAATGGCGTGCTTGCCGTCTTTTTCAACTTTGGCATGTGTCTTTTGGCTATTGTCAAGTTTAATACATGTGTTGTAATATGTCTTGCTTTCGCCCTCACCACTTACAAGAGATAATACAAGACGTTTGCCGTCCTTGCTTACCTTTGCGCCAAAGATGCTTAATAATGGTGTGTCTTTCATGTGCGTTTACCTCCTATTAGATTTGTGCATTTAATTTCCCGCGCATCAACAGGAGTAAAACTGCGCTCACGCATAAACACACAAATGCCCCTCCCATAATTAATTTTAATATGTTCTTTTAAATTATGCAATACCTAATTTACAAATATGGTGTAATATCAAAATCAAATGCCGTGTCGCTGCCGTATGTTTCGCCATATGGTATTGCTTCCGCTTCTTCTACTTCGTCTTGTTCATTAATTCTTGCTTTTACCTTTTCCGCGTATGCTATTAATGCTTGTTCACGTTTTATAGGGTCTTTGATACTCTCATAAATAAACTTTGCTTGCGGGTTATTATCAATAAAACCGCTAAATTGTTTATATGTTGCATCTTCATATGAAGCTGTACGACGTTGCATGTATCTTTTACCGGTTAATGCTTTTTGGCCGGCTTTGCCACTACTTACGCTTGTAAAACTTCTTATGCGCTGCATCTTAATTGACGGCTTATAGTTTGCACCCTCACGCTTCTTTGCTTTGGCTTCCTTAAATAATAAACTTTGTACGCTTTGTGTTTGTACATCTTTACCGCTCATGCGTTCATAACTCTCAAACGCTCTTAACTTATTGCGTAATATATCATATTGCTTATTGTATTGTTCGCTTGTCCATTTATTTTGCTTCATGATATATTGCTTAACTTCTCTACTTGTCATTTTTACTTTTTGGCCATTCTTGATTTTATAAAATGTTTCTTTTGCCATGTTTATGCCTCTCTTATTCCTTGATATTCTTTTATTGCTTTTTCAAATGCTAATTGTACACGTAAACATGTTTTTACGTATTCTTGAAAGTTAATGCTGTTTGCATACTCGTATATTTCTTTGTCTTTAATATAAAATGTAACAATTTTGCTTTTGCATTTCTTTGCATATGTCTTCTTTGCTTTATTCATTGTTTGCTCCTATTTCATTTAACCATTTTTCTATTACAACATAAACATTGCTACCACCTTGATTATAGCCGTCTTTATTTATTCTTTTACCACCGTATACAAAATCTTGATGTTGTTCACAATTTAAGTTTATTTTGATATTAGTAATATAAATGTGTCTACCAACATATTGATAAAATAAGTTATATTTTTTTATTAAATCATATATGCCGTTTTCAGTATAACGTTTTTTGTTTA
>JAZNXL010000055.1:0-72527 GCA_045593905.1 Eubacteriales bacterium | reverse complement strand
ATTTTTTAAAAAATTATCTTTTCCAGACTCATAACATTTACTGACTTTTGTAAGTTAATATCTGTTAATTGTCCATTCTTTTCAAAACAATTAACGGGTCCTTTTTATGATGCTGTTTAATTTTCAAAGTTCATTTTGCATCGCGTTTTACGCGAGTGCCTTTATATATTACCAAAAGATATTTGATTTGTCAACACTTTTTTAAAGATTTTTTGACAAAAATAATCAATTATTTTTTGGTGTAATTGCTTCGGTTAATGATACATCAATTATCTCAACATTGTATCCTAACGACTCCAAATGCGACTGTATTTGTTTTTCGAGTTTTTGGCTATTTTTTGGAAAGCCAGACACCATTATTTCGACTGTCTGTTCAGAATCCGAAAGCAAGCTCATTTGTTTTACCGCTTTTTGTGCAGCGACATTAAACGAGTTACCAATGTATATTTCGTTTTGAACAGCGGGTTCCGTTTCTTTTAGGGACGCTGAAGCACGGATACAATATCCAAAAACAGTATGCTCCAAACGCATTGCGTAGTTATCACCGTATTTTACAACAACAACCTGAGATTTAAATGTCATTGCAAGAATTAAAACGCCAAGAATAGCCATAATTATATATTTTTTATCAGCAAGAAAATCCCAAACTTTATTCAAAATAATCACCTCCAAAATCAATCGGTATTTTGTATTATATTACACTGAGAAAATATTTGCAAGGAATTTAACAAAAAGTATTTATTTTACAATTAAAATAGAATATAATAAAATCAATTAAAGTAAGAGGTACGTTTATGCAAAGTTTTTTTGATATAGACAAGTATAATAAAATTCACTTTATTGGCATTGGCGGAGTTTCGATGTCTTCACTTGCTATGATGCTGAAAGAAAAAGGCAAAGTTATAACAGGTTCAGATGCCAATGTGTCACAAAACACAAAAATGCTAATTAAAAACGGGATACCCGTTTCAAATCACGATGCAAGCAACGCAGTTGGTGCTGAACTTGTTGTTTACACTGCAGCCATCGCCGATAGTAATCCAGAACTTGTATATGCAAAGCAAAATTCTATTCCAACAATTGAGCGCGCTGTTTTGCTTGGGGCTTTAATGTCAAGCTATTCAAAATCAATTGCCGTTGCAGGCACTCACGGAAAAACTACTACAACATCAATGATTGCGTCTGTATTTTTGGCTGCTAAAGCCGACCCTACAATACACATTGGTGCTTATTTTGAACAAATTAACGGCAACTATAAAACCGGCGAATCTGATTATTCAATATATGAAGCGTGCGAATATGTAAATTCATTTTTAAATTTTTATCCTGATGTTGCAGTTGTTCTTAATATCGATGCTGACCATCTTGACTTTTTTAAAACACTTGACAACATTAAAAAATCTTTTCTTGATTTTACCGAAAATATCAACGATGGCGGAAAAATCATTATCAACGGCGACGATATTAACTGCAGTTACATTATTGACGAGACTGCAAAAACAACCATAACCTTTGGTTTAGGCAAACGCAATGATTGTTACGCACAAAATGTACGTATATCCGATGGAAAACCTATGTTTGATGCAGTTTACAAAAACGAATTAATTAGCAATATCGAGCTTTCGGTTTTTGGAGAACATAATATTTTAAACGCATTAGCTTGTATTTGCTGTGCAAAAACTTATGGTATAGACGACAATTCAATAAAGCAAGGTCTAAAAAACTTCAAGGGTGCAAGCAGACGATTTGAAATTAAAAAATTTTACAATGGCGCTGCTATTGTTGACGACTATGCACACCACCCTACCGAAATTAGCGCAACTATCAAAAGCGCAAAAATGGCAGGATACAAAAAAACGACAGTAATATTTCAATCGCACACATACACAAGAACAAAGTTTTTAATGAATGAGTTTGCAGAGGAATTAAAACATGCCGACAAAGTTGTTTTAACAGATATATATAGCGCACGCGAAATTAACACAGTAGGCGCGAATATAATTGACCTTAAAAATATGATTGAGGGCAGCGAATATATTAGTGATTTTAATGACATAGCAAACTACATTAAGCAAAACGCCGAACCTGATACAGTATTTATTCTTATGGGTGCAGGTAACATAAATTCAGTTGCAGATTTAATATAATAAAAGCTCCGAAATTAATTCGGAGCTTTTATTTTTTTAAGATATTCAAGCGACTGCAAAACATCTTGCATATCGTTAAAATTGTGACGATACACTTCGATTAACGCGGGACCTTTATAACCATTATTTAATAGCGTTGAAACAATTTTTTGGTGGTTGACAACACCTTTGCCAGGCAATAAACAAATATTGTCGTTATCATAATCGTTAATATGAAAATTCATTACATTGCCCTGCATTGCTTGGCACAAAGCATACGGGTCACTTCCGCCTTTATTTGCCTGTTTAATATCAAATGTATATTTTATTGTATCGCCAAGCTTTTGATTAAGACTTGTAACAAACTCGGGGTGATTTATACTATTAAAGAACACATTTTCGTGACAAAACGTTACACCTGTATTATTTGAGATTTCAGCAAACGGCTTTAAGCATTCGATATAAAAGTCAATATCTTTTAAGCCAATTCCCCTATCCCCGTGCAAATTAATAACTTTTGCGCCGAGATACTTTGCGGCATCGCAATAGCGAGAATAGAACTTTTTAGCATCTTCTATACGTCTGTCGTACGGAGAGAAAAACATATAATTTTCAATTGCAGCAGTGAACGGATGTATCGAATAAATCTCAAGCCCGTGTTTTTGGCAATTTTTATATATAGCTTTTATATAATCTAAACTTAACTCACTTTCAGTATTAATAAAAAGTTCAGCAATATCAAAACCTGCATCACAAACCTTTTTAATAACATCCTCAGGGTGTTCGGGATAAAAGCAAGCTAACGAAATACCAATTTTCATATAGTAACTCCAATGAAAATAGAGCGGATAACCGCTCTATTTATTTTTGTGATAAAATTTTATTAATACTTGCAATTTTAACGCAAACAATAAAGCGTTCGAGTGCAGCCTCAAGCTGTTCTACAGGTGGAAGAGAGGGAGCGATTCTTATGTTTTTGTTATCAGGGTCTTTACCATATGGGAAAGTATCGCCAACACTTGTAAGGGTAAGCCCAGCTTTTAAACATAAATCATAAATCTCTTTTGCAACACCAACGGTAGAGTCAAAACTGATAAAATAACCACCCTTGGGTTTTGTCCAAGTAGCAATACCAAGTCCTGAAAGCTCTTTTTCAAACGCATTAATTACTGCTTCGAATTTAGGAGTCAAAAGCTTAGCGTGAAGTTTCATATGCTCTAATATGCCGTCAGCATTTTTAAAGAAAGCAACGTGACGTTGTTGATTAACCTTATCAGAACAGATAGATTGGATAGACATTAATTTTTTAATATAGTTAATGTTATCTTTGCTTGAAGCAAAGACTGCAATGCCGGCGCCCGGGAAAGTGATTTTTGAAGTTGACGCAAACATAAAAGGCATATTTGGATTGCCTGCTTTTTCACATTCGTCAATTATGTTTAAAAGTTTAATATTTTCGTAAAAGTCGTGAACAGCATAGGCGTTATCCCAAAAAATTCTAAAATCTTTTGCAGCAGGTTTTAACGATGCAAATGCTTTTACTACATCATCAGTATAAACAATACCTGTGGGGTTTGAATATTTAGGGACGCACCAAATGCCCTTAACTGAGCTATCGTTATTAACATATTCTTTAACGATATCCATATCAGGGCCGTCGTCGTTCATAGGAACAGGAATCATTTTAATGCCAAACGACTGACAAATTGCAAAGTGTCTGTCATAGCCGGGAACAGGACAAAGGAATTTGATTTCTTTTTCCTGACACCAGGGACGCTCACTATCGCAGTTACCAAAAAGAAGCATTTTTGCAACTGTATCATACATAATTGTAAGGCTTGAGCTGCCAAATAAGATAATCTTTTCGCTATCGACCCCAAGTAAATCACCAAATAGCTTACGGGCAGCAGGCATACCTTCTAAAAGGCCATAATTTCTACTGTCAGTACCGTTTTCAAAGCAGTCCTGATTAGTTTTAAGAACTGTCAGCAATTTTTCGCTAAGGTCAAGCTGTTCGTTGCTGGGTTTACCCCTTGCCATGTCAAGTTTAACACCATCCGCACAATACTTTTCATAAAGTGCAGTTTGCTGCTTTAAAATTTCTTTAAGTTGTTGTTCAGTCATCGACTGATAGGTCATAATAGTTCCTCCGATTATAAATCAGCGTTTTTAACTGTTCGTGGGAAAGGCAGAACGTCTCTGATGTTGCCCATACCGGTAACATACATAATAAGACGTTCAAAGCCAAGTCCGAAACCTGCGTGTTTTGTTCCGCCATACTTACGAAGGTCAAGATAGAAATCGTAGTTTTCGGTATCAAGACCAAGTTTTTGCATCTTGTCAACAAGAATGTCAAGGGGCTCTTCTCTTTGGCTTCCCCCTATAATTTCGCCGACACCGGGAACAAGCAAGTCCATAGCGGCAACTGTTTTGCCGTCATCATTTAAGCGCATATAAAACGCCTTGATTTCAGCAGGATAATCAATTACGAATACCGGCTTTTTAAACACTTGTTCGGTTAAATATCTTTCATGCTCGGTTTGTAAATCAATACCCCATGAAACAGGATATTCAAACTGGTCTTTAACCTTTTCAAGAATTGAAATTGCCTCGGTATAGGTAACTTTAGCAAAGTCATTTGAAACAATATTGTTCAAACGGTCTAAAAGTGTTTTATCAATAAAGTTATTAAAGAACTCGAGCTCATATTTGCAGTTTTCTAAAAGATAAGTGATTACATACTTAATCATTTTTTCTGCAAGTTCCATATCATCGCCAAGGTCAGCGAAAGCAATTTCGGGCTCAATCATCCAAAACTCTGCCGCATGACGAGCAGTGTTTGAATTTTCAGCTCTGAAAGTAGGACCAAAGGTGTAGATTTTATCATAAGCCTGAGCAAAGCACTCAGCATTTAGCTGCCCCGATACTGTAAGAAAAGTGTTCTTTTGGAAAAAGTCGCGAGAAAAATCGGGTTTGCCCTCAATTTTATCAAAATCAAGAGTTGTTACACGGAACATCTCACCTGCACCCTCGCAGTCAGAGGTGGTGATGATGGGAGTGTGTACATAAGTAAAACCGTTTTCGTTAAAGAACTTATGAATTGCATAAGCTGCCTTTGAACGAACTCTGAACACCGCAGACATGGTATTAGTACGCGGACGAAGGTGTGTCATTGTTCTTAAATACTCAAGAGTATGACGCTTTTTTTGAAGCGGATATTCAGGAGCGCTTGCACCCTCAACAGTAATCTCGGTGGCTTTTACCTCAAAAGGTTGTTTAGCCTGTGGTGTTGCACATAAAACACCCTTAACAACTAAAGCTGCACCAACATTTTGTTTTACAATATCGTTATAGTTTGAGAGTTTATCGCTCTCGAGAACTATTTGGATGCTTTTGAAATGGCTGCCGTCATTTAATTCGATAAAAGCGAAGTTTTTAGAGTCACGAATCGTACGCACCCAACCGCAAACAGTAACCTGTTTATCAAAGTATTGTTCTGCGTTAGTGTACAATGTGCTAACTGTGATATATTTCATATTCCCTCCAAATGAAATAAAAATTTACAAAACTAAAGAAAGTATACAATAAACAAATCTAAAAAACAACAAAAAAATTATTTTTTAATTATAATATCAACTATATTAGGCTGTATACGAGATAAAAACGAGCTGTTTTTAGATAAACAAACAATAAATAACAAGCAAAGTATTAAACTTAAAATTGAAGCAACAATGCCAAAATAAGTATTTATTTGACAAAACAAATAATAAGCGACAAGTGGCAAAAATATAGGAAGCAAAAACACTAAACTTAAACCAAGTAAAACTGAAGATGTTTTAGTTTGAATTTTCACCATATCACCAACTGCAACAGGTAAAGATGAATTGGCTTTTGTATAAACCTTTTGGTTGTCGCACAAGCCGCACATAGAACAATTATCGCCGCAGGCGTTGCTTCTTACTGATGATACGACTACATAGCCGTTTTCTATTTTTTCTACAAACGCTGTTTTTATCATAGTTAATCTAAAACATAAACAGTAAAGCAACTGCTTTACTGTTTATTAGGTAATATTTACAGTTAATTGATATTTGCCTACAACACCGACCTTTAAGTCGCCAGGAATGATGGCGTATACAGGAACGGTATTGATGCCATTCGTATAGGTTTTATTTTGGAAATCAACTGCTATTGAAACATTGCTCGAATTAATTTTTTCAATATCAGCCGCAAGACCTCTGAAAGTTATTGAAAGATTTTTATCTTTAATAATTGCACTTTGTTTCTGGTCAAGGTTTTCAATTTTAAACGCGCTGAACTTGATTGTTTTAGTTCTTACATCACCAAACGAAACCTTAACCTTCACAGAGTTTAATCCATCAACATTTTTAACACCGTTTTTAAGCGATACCACATAATCGGTTTCGAAATCTTTCAATTTTTCAGAAACATCAATAGTTCCAAGGTCATAGCTGTTTAGAGTATCTAAAGCCTCTTCACTGCCTGCGATTGTAATAGTCGACGGTATAATTTCAACAGTTGCAAAATTGTTTTCATAGCCGCCCGAACTATTTACAAGAGTAGCGGTTATAGGAACAGTTTTAGTTTTTAATACTGTTACGGTAACATCAACCTTATCATAATCAGCTGTTATAAAATCTTTAGATATTTCGTTACCGTCTTTATCTACAAACTGGTAATCACAGCTATAAACATTAGTTTGTGTATATTTATTTTCGGTAATAACCACATTTGCAGCAACAATTTGAGAAACCTTAGACTCAGGACCTTCAATGTTAATGTTTGCGGGGATACAAACAGGGTCGTTTTTAACGTAGCCATCAGGAACACTACCCTCGGCGGTTACATTAACCTTTACCTGTGCGGTAGAAGCTTTTTCAAACTTGAGAGTTGCTTCTTTAACACTTTGGTCAACAATGGTTATGTTTTGTCCGCCGGTATCTATTTTCACAGGAAAGCTGTATTCCCCCGACTTTGTAGCACCGGATAAATCAACATAAGCAGTAATTTTGTCTACATTTAGCATTGCTATAACATCACGGCTTGCAGTATAGGTAAAAGACAGCTCTTTGTCGTAGTTTGTTACAAGAACAAGACCTTCACCCGCAGGAACCGAGTCAGTTGTGTTAACTTGAATAGGAATGTTATTAAGTGTTCGTGTATCGTCAGGATTGACATATTGAACAACAACTAACCAAACAACAACGGCAATTAAAAGAGATAAACACTTTAGTCCGAGATTGGCCTTTGAAAGTTCTAAAAAATACTTAAGTTTATTTTTCATTGTCAGCCACCTCTTTTCTAAAGAGTTTAAAGCCGCGCGAAGCTTTTTCGGGTATTAAAAGATTTTTTTGTAAAATATTTTTAAGTTGTTGTACAGTAACGCCAATATGAATTTTACCGTTGATAGAGTAAGAAATTTTACCGGTTTCTTCAGAAACCACAACAGAAATGGCGTCGGAGTTTTCGGTAACACCAACAGCGGCGCGATGTCTTGTACCAAGTTCTTTGCTAAGTTCAAGGTTTTTACTAAGTGGTAAAAGACATGCAGCTGATGCTATTCTATTATCGCGAATAATAACAGCACCATCGTGAAGCGGTGTATTAGGAAAGAACATTGTAACAAGTGTTTGAGAGTTGACATTTGAATCGATAGCAATACCTGTATCTAACAAATCACCAAGTGGTGTTGTTTTTTCAAAAACAACAAGTGCACCAATTTTGCGTGACGAAAGATTTTGACAGCTCTCGCAAACGTTGTTAATAACCGTGTTAGTGAGCGCGTTAAAATCGTTACGGGTAAGTGATTGAAAGTTTTTAAGCGAGCTAAAACGCACACGTCCTATTCTTTCAAGACCTGCTCTAAGTTCAGGTTGAAATACAATGATAATTGCAATAAAGCTAAGCTGAATAGTGTTTTTTAGTATATAGCTTAAAGCACTTAGTCGAACAATTGCTGAAAACTGATATAACGCAAAAATTACAATTATGCCACGCATTAAATGCCCTACGCGAGTATCTCTTGCAAACTTGATAATGTAGTAAACAAGAACAGTAACCAAAGCTATATCTATATAGTCGTTTGGAAACTTCATTGTAGAGAAGATGCCTATTAGGTTTTTAAAAAAATCTAAAACAAGATGCATCGTAAATTACCTTTCAAAAAAATATGGTATAATTATCATTATTGTAATTATACCATAGTATATTATTAAAATAAATATATTTTTATAATATTTTATATAAAATTTTTGTAAATTTTTCAATTTCATACTCTGAATTATACCATCCAAAGCTAATGCGCACTGCTCCTGTATTTTGCGTGCCGATTTTTTTGTGAAAAAGCGGCGAACAATGTATTCCGCTACGAACACAAATATCGTTTTCTGACAAAAACTGTGCAATCTCCCAACAAGGCTTGCTTTTTAGATTAAAGCAGTACACACCGCAAAAATCATTTTTCTTACAGTCGGTGTATGTTATAGCGTTTTCAAGTTGTTTCAGCTTAAAATCTAAAATTCGAGTAAGGTTGACTTTGTGATTATAGATTTTTTCTATACCCACTGAATTTATAAAGTCTATTCCTTTTTTCATACTGATTATTGCAGGGGTAGCAAGTGTACCGCTTTCAAGCGCATCGGGCAAATAACCGGGCATTAATAAGTTATTGCTATCACTGCCCGTACCACCAAACATAATTGGTTTTGGTAAGGTTGAATTAATCGCTAAAAATCCGCTGCCCTGAATACCCATAAGCCCCTTGTGAGATGGGGCGCAATAATAGTCAACACCATATTTTTCTAAATTAATCGCAACACTTCCCGCACCTTGAGAACCATCAACAAGAAATTTGACGTTTACAGGAAGTATATTTGCAATTTCTTTAATGGGTAAAACTTTACCACAAGTATTTGAACACTGTGTACACACCACAAGCTTTGTTTTATTGGTTATACAGTTTGCAATATTTTCAACGGTGACCCGGTCATTGTACAAATCGGTTTTGGCTATTTTGTATTTAATACCTTTATTTACAAAAAGATTATGAACAGGTCTTATTACACTATTGTGTTCAAGGTCAGTTATAACAATTTCGTCGCCGCTGTTCACAACGCCCTGTATAACCATATTTAGACCATACGTGGCGTTTGGAACAAAAACAACATTCTCGGCATTTGAAACACCAAAAAACTTTGCAATAGTTTCGCGTGTTTCATAAATTTTTTCAGCAGCAGTTATTGCAGGTTTATGTGAACTTCTGCCAGGGTTTGCACCGTTATGCTTTATAAAACTGCAAACCTCATTAATTACTGTTGGCGGTTTTGGATAAGACGAGGCGCTATTATCGAAATATATCATTTTACTCGCCACCGTATTTTAAATTTTCTTTACTATGAAGCTTTACTCCGTTTAAATTCATTATTTGAAGCGCGCGATTAGTTTGCTCATCTGAAAAGGTTATGGCATGAATACAGCCGCCACCGCTTTTTTCATCTGTTAGTTTTATAACACTGCAATTTATATTGTTTTTTGCAAGTGCTTTACTTGCTCTTATTGCATTTGTAAGGTTTTTGCACTTTACAGTCATAATATCACCATGTTTTTATTTTATTTTATTCAAAAATAATAAAACAAGATAATTATTGCGAATTTTTCAGAATAATGATAAAATATAACAAGGAGGAATAGATTATGAACATTACTACAAAAGAATTACAAGATAATATTTTTAAATTAATCGAAAACGATTGGATGCTGATTACTGCCGGCGATAAGCAAAAAGCTAATACAATGACCGCAAGCTTTGGCGGCTTTGGTGTGTTTTGTTTTAAAAATATTGCAATAATTTATGTGAGACCCGAAAGATATACTTACGAATTTTTAGAAAAGCATAAAACATTCTCACTATCTTTTTTTGAACCTGAATATAAACAAAAACTCACATTTTGCGGAAGAAACAGCGGTAAGAACTACGACAAATTTAAAGAGTGTGGTTTTACTTTAGAATACACCGACAACGAAACACCTGTTATAAGCGAAGCAAGAATTAACATTGAGTGCAAAACGATGTATAAACAAGACATTGAGAAAGATTGTTTTGTAGATACCGAAGCGTTCGAAAAAACCTATTCTTCAGGCGGTATGCATAGAATGTATGTCGCCGAAATACTAAACATAACAACAAAATAAATCAATAATAAATATCCTAAATATTTAAGATTTAATGAACAAAACCCAACCGATATATCGGTTGGGTTTTTGTTTAATCTTTTTTGTCTTCTTCGTCGTTTTGTTCTTGGTCAGCAGGTTGTTCGTCTGCATCTTCCGATTCAATTGTTTTACCAAGTGTTTTCAATGCCTCGGCAAGCTGAGTATCGTCTTTAATTTCAAGGTTATAGAAATTATTTTCAAGTTCAGTAGCAATATCAATTTCAATATCAGGAGCTACGCCTACGCCCTCATAGTTTTCGCCGCTCGGCGGATAATAAAGCTTTGTTGAAAGATAAATAGCGCCTTCTGAAAGAGGTATAATTTCTTGAGCATAGCCTTTGCCGTAGGTGGTTTTACCTATTAATTTTGCAGCTTTAAAATCTTTAATTGCCGCAGCAAAAAGTTCACCGCCACTATAGGTTGAACCGTTAATTATTACAGTATACTCCTTGTCAAAGCTGTCTTTATTTGAAGAATATTCGGTTTCATTACCTGCTTTATCTTTAAGTGTAACAAGCTTTCCTTGTGGTAACAAATAATCAAGAATTTTAACAACCGATGTAAGACTGCCGCCCGAGTTGTTTCTCACATCAAAAACAAACTTTTGAGCGCCATCTGTCTCGAGTGTTTCAACAGCCTTTTTAAAGTCGTCAAAGGTAGTATTACTAAACTCGCTAATGTATACATACCCTATATCGTCTAAAAGCATTTTATATTCAATGCTTGATGTTTGATACTGTGCTACGGTAAGTTTTTTTGTAATTTCTTTTTCATCGCGCATTACAACAAGAGTCATTTCGGTACCAATTTCAGCGCGAAGGAGCGAAATAGCCTCATCATATGAGATAGAACTTACATCTTTTTCACCGATTTTAACAATCAAATCCCCTGCCTTGATATTAGCATTTTGAGCAGGAGAATTAGAGTTGACATTTACAACCTGTAAAAGTCCGCTGCTTGAAATATACTTTGTTGTAATACCTATACCAGAGTACTTGCCGTCTAATTGTTCCATATAGGTAGCATAGTCATCGGCATTGAGATAAGTACTATACTTATCGACACCGGAAACATAGCCATATAACAATGATTCCATTGCTTTTTTGTCGTCAACGTCGCCTACATAGCGTTGTTTGATGGTATTTTCAACCTCGGTAATTTTATCGTAAAACGACTCTTTTGCAACAAGACTTGGCATAAGACTTGTTAAATACATATACGTTGTAATAGCCGATAAAACAATAGCAACTATTACAATAAAAATAACTGTACCAACTTCAATTTTCTTTTTCATAAAACACCTTTAATAATAGGTAAACGACATAACACCGCTAAAATAGGTTAATGGGTTTGTATATTCACCGTTTTTAATAATTTCAAAGTGGAGATGTGGTCCTGTTGAGTAGCCAGTGCTTCCAACATAGCCTAAAACATCGCCCCTTGAAACATTTTGACCTGCACTTACTGTAAGTGTACTTGCATGGCCATAAAGTGTAGCATATCCACCACCGTGGTCAATAAGCACATAGTTACCGTATCCTGTATTATAACCGGCTTTTAAAACAGTTCCGCCTTTTGCAGCGTAAATAGAGCTACCTTTAATACCCGAGCTTGCAATATCAACACCCGTATGGAGTTTATATTTGCCGGTAACCGGGTGTGTTCTATATCCAAACTTACTTGTAATATTATTAAACTTTGTATTAAGAGGCCATCTAAACTCACCGGTGTCAATCAGCTCGGAATTACCCGAAGAAGAAAGCATTTTTCTAATTTCAGCCTGTAGTTTCTCTTCTTCAGCCTCGGCCGCAAGAACAGCACGTTTTGTAGCGGCCGCATCAGAATTAATTTCTTGAATAAGCTGGTCGCTTTGGGCTTGTTTTTTTGATAAAGAGTTTTGCTTCGATTTCAAAGACTCGGCATTTTTTTCTTTTTCAGCCTTGCTTTGTTCAATCTCGATTTTTTTAGCCTCGATAGTTTCTTTGCTTTTTTTAACCTGTTCAATTACCTCTTTATCGCGGTTTGCAATCTGTGAAACTATTTCGATTTTACTTATAAAATCATAAACACTTTTTGATTGTATAATTATTTCTAAATAAGAAGCCTCGCCTTGTTCATAGGCGCTTCTGATTCTGTTTTTGCTGAGTTGTAACTTTTCGTCTAATGTTTTAGAAGCAGTATCAAGCTCATTTTGTGCATTATCAAGTTGTTTATCAAGCGAATTAATAACGCCGTTTAGAACGTTAATTTCATCACGCGTGGCATTAACCTGTTCATCAATAATACTCTTTTTTTCAAGCTCGTTTTTCTTTTTTTGAGAGATAGCATTAAGTTCTTGCTCAAGCTTTTGCTTTTTCTTTGCAAGTTCCTCGAGTTGCTGTTGCATATCGTCAACAGACTGAGCTTTTGCTACACTGCCAACAATAACAAATGACGAAATCATTGAAACCGCCATTAATATAATGATAATTAAAGCTAAAAATCTTACTTTATTACTCATAAACTAAACCTTTAAATATTTTCTCATCGAAAGGGAGCTGCCAAATATACCAACTAAAAATCCTATTAATGCAAATATAATTAGCAGCACGCTAAACATATCTTTAAATGGAACAATGCTCGAAGAAAGGAACGAAAGGTCACTTAAAAGCGGAATAATAGCATAAGTGTATAGACACCACTGCGCAAGTAACGCAACGGCTGTTGAAATAACACCCATAAGAACACCCTCGAGTATAAACGGAAATCTTATAAACGAGTTTGTGGCGCCCACATACTTCATAATGTTAATTTCGTTTCTTCTATTATGCATCGCAAGTTTTATGGTATTTGAAATTATAAATAGTGAAACAACTGCAAGAATTGCTATTATCCAAACACCTAAAACTGTAAGAACCTTGCGTACCGAAATCAAAACATCAACAATATCTTGTGAATCACGGATATTGGCGATTTCATCAAGCTTTGAAATTTCTTTTGAAATTTTCGAAAAACGTGATAAATCGTTAATTTTAATACGAAGCTCGTTACGGAGCGGATTGTCTTCGCCGTCATATCCTTCAAGATATGCACCATTAGAACCAAGACCGTCTCTGTATTCGGCAAAAGCCTGTTCTTTAGTAATATACTCAACTGACTCTACACCTTTAATTGCGCTAACCTTTTGACAAAGATTTTTTCTTGATAAGCTATCGTCTTTATAATCGTCGTCAATAAAAGCTACAATTTCATTTTGCGCCTCAAGTTTTGACATAAAGCTTACAACGTTAGCACCTGTAAGATATACAGAGCCAATAATAATCATACAAGCAATAAGGACAAAAATTGAAGCAATAGTCATAAGAGCGTTTTTATACATACTCTTAAATGCTGTTTTTATAAAATAAGCAATACTACCTGTGTTCATTATAATTATAACCACCCATTGTGTCACTAATAATTTGTCCGTTTTTTAACGCAATTACACGCTTTGAAAAATCATCAACAAGAGTTTTATCGTGTGTAATTACAATAACAGTGGTGCCCATTTTGTTGATTTCAATTAACAATTCCATAATTTCACGAGCAAGAGCAGGGTCAACGTTACCTGTAGGCTCGTCAGCAATAATTGTTTTAGGGTTATTTGCAAGAGCACGGGCAAGCGCTACACGCTGTTGCTCACCACCCGATAATTCCTTAGGATAGTTTTTAGACTTGTGACCAAGACCTACAACCCCAAGAACATAAGGCACACGGCGTCTTATTACCCTATTAGAGCAACCGATTACTCGCATTGCAAAAGCGACGTTTTCATATACTGTCATTGTTTCTATTAAGCGAAAATCTTGAAAAACAACACCCATACTTCTACGAAGATGCGGAATTTTGTTTGTTTTAATTTTATTTAAATTAAAATCGTTAACAATTATTTTTCCGCTTGTTTGTTTTTCTTCGCGTAGTAAAAGCTTTATAAGTGTACTTTTACCTGCGCCGCTGTGTCCAATAACAAAAACAAACTCTCCGTCTTCAATTTTAAAGCTAATGCCCTTTAACGCGTTTGTTCCGTTTGGATAGTTTTTATAAACATCATCAAATAAAATCATTGTAACCTACTCAAATTAAAATTTAGTTGGATTAGAAACAAGGTATCTCTTTACCATAAGCGCTACCTTAAATACAATAGCATCATCAAACTTTCTAAGGTCAAGGCCTGTAAGTTTTCTGATTTTTTCAAGACGGTAAACAAGAGTGTTTCTATGTACAAAAAGCTTTCTTGATGTTTCTGAAACATTAAGATTGTTTTCAAAGAACTTTTGAATAGTAAACAACGTTTCATAATCAAGTGACTCTATAGAGCCTTTTTTAAACACTTCAGATAAAAACATTTCGCAAAGTGTTGTAGGAAGTTGATAAATAAGACTACCTATACCAAGATTATCGTATGTCATAATAAAGCGTTCCATATCAAACACTTTACCAACCTCAAGAGCAATTTGAGCGTCGTTAAACGAACGCGGCAAATCACGAATATTGTTAACTATAGTACCAATACCAACATAAGCCTTAACGTAAAGGTCAGAGTTAATAATATCAACAATACTTTTTGCAAGCTTTTCAAGGTCTTTTGTATCACTAATATCTTTAACTTCTTTAACAAGAACAATATCGGTTTCGTTAACGTTAATAATAAAGTCCTTTTGCTTATCAGGAAAAAGATTTTGTAAAATATCATACGCCGATACATCGCCGTTTTCAGCAAGACGAATCAGAATTGCAACACGCGGTGTTTCAGCCTCAAGATGAAGTTCTCTTGCTTTAATATAAATGTCACCCGGCAGGATATTATCGAGTATTACATTTTTAATAAAGTTGTTCTTATCAAACTTTTCATCGTAATACTGTTTAATGTTAGCAAGAGCAATTACAACAACCGAAATAAATTTATCAGCAATATCGTCAACACCATCTACAAAAGCGATATATTCTAAGCCATTATTGTTAGAAATAGGTTTGTATGTGCACTCGTTATCTTTTACAATATCCATAGTTGTAGAAACCATAGGAATTATATTGTCGCGTTTTTCACCAATTTTAATTAAATCGCTGCAAGCAATAATTGTACCGTATTCATCAATAACACCTACGGTTCTATCAATGCTTTCTTTTAATTGGTAAACGACGCCCTGAAAAAATCTATTAGACATTTTAGTTCCCCCTAATGTAACTATCTTGTATAATATTTTATTACATTTTCACTACGATTTCAACAGTTTTTTTACATTTTATATGTTAAAATTGCACAAGAGCGTAAATTTAATTGAAAATTTTTACAGTTTTTTAACATTTTTACACAATAAAAAACCGCTACGTCTAAAAACGTAGCGGTAAATATGCACAAATTAGTTAATAATTGTACGTTGTGTCTCTTTGTCAAAGAGGTGTGCAAAATCAAGGTCAAGAACAACTTTGATTTGAGCGTCGGGCTCTGCAGTAGTTGTAGGAGCAACTTTTGCAGTAAGCTTTGCACCGTTAACATCGAGATAAAGGAAGGTTTCAGCACCCATAAGCTCTGTAACCTCTACTGAAGCGTCGATAGCGTAATCAGCAAGTGATTCAAGGAATCTTTCTTCGTCGTGAACATGCTCAGGACGAATACCAACAACAACTGTTTTACCAACGTATGATTTAACATCGTCGTTAACCTTTGATTCGGGAAGCTTAAGTGAGTTGCCTTTAAAGTTAATGTAAAGACCGTCAGCTTTTTCTTCGATTTCAGCATCGAAGAAGTTCATTTGAGGTGAACCGATAAATCCAGCAACGAACATATTGCAGGGATACTTATAAAGGTTCTGAGGTGTATCAACCTGTTGGATAAAGCCGTCTTTCATAACAACAATTCTTGTAGCCATTGTCATAGCTTCAGTTTGGTCATGAGTAACGTAAATAAATGTTGTTGCAAGGTTGTGGTGAATTTTTGAAAGCTCTGTTCTCATCTGTGCACGAAGCTTAGCATCAAGGTTTGAAAGCGGTTCGTCAAGAAGGAATACTTTAGGCTCACGAACAATAGCACGTCCAAGAGCAACACGCTGACGCTGACCACCCGAAAGAGCCTTCGGTTTTCTATCGAGAAGATGGCTGATATCGAGAATTTTTGCAGCTTCTTCAACGCGGCGTTTGATTTCATCCTTAGGTGTTTTTCTAAGTTTAAGACCAAATGCCATATTATCGAATACTGTCATATGCGGATAGAGAGCATAGTTTTGGAAAACCATTGCAATATCTCTATCTTTAGGAGCGATATCGTTAACTACTTTATCGCCGATATAGAGTTCGCCCTCGGTGATTTCTTCAAGGCCCGCAATCATTCTAAGTGTAGTTGATTTACCACAACCTGAAGGACCAACGAGTACGAGAAATTCTTTGTCTTCGATTTCAAGGTTAAAATCAGAAACAGCTACTACGCCGCCGGGGTATCTTTTATAAATACCTTTTAATGATAAACTTGCCATTAAATGTTCCTCCTACGTCACATTATAATTCATTTTATATTTCTATTATATATTAATACAAACCTGTATAAAAATCAAATGATTTTTTTTACAAAAAAAATGCAATTTTTTTGTGCAAAATAAACTAAAATGACACCAAATAAAAAAATTATCGGGTATTTTTGTTTATTTTGTTAACAATTTGTTCAATTTCGCAAGGATAAAACCGTCTATATTCACCCTCGGCTAAACTGCAATCAAGTTCAATATCGCACATTTTTATGCGTTTTAATTTTATCACTTTGTTTCCCAACGCCTCAAACATACGTTTTACCTGATGAAACTTACCCTCGACAATCTCAAGAGTACAAACGTTTTGACTCAGCTGCTCGAACACAGCGCTTTTACATTCATAGCCATCTAAAAGAACAACACCCGATGCAAACGCCTGTTTATACTCACTTTTAATACTTTGCTCAAGAGTAACAAGATAAGTCTTATTAATATGTTTTTTCGGTGACAAAATATTGTGGGCTAAATTCCCATCGTTCGTTATAAACAAAAAACCTGTTGTATCTTTATCAAGTCTGCCCGCCACAAATAAATCTTTGTGCTTGTCCTCGGGTTTTAGCAAATCAATCGCAGTAACAGCCTTTTTGTCGCTCGAGGCACTTATGACACCTGCGGGTTTATTCATCATAATATATATAAATTTATTATAGACAATTGTTTGTCCATCCATTACAACAGTCGCAGTTTTTTCATCTATTTGCAAAGACGATGTTTTAACACGTTCGCCATTTGCAAAAACACAACCCTTGGATATTTTACTTTTAACCTGCGTTCTTGTAATGTTTACAGTATCACAAATATACTTATCAATTCTCATATTTCACCTTTAAATAAAAAACTGCGGAAAAACCGCAGTATTATTCTTTTATAAAACCATGAACAAAGCCACCGAGTGTTGTCGAACTAATGTCTCCGCCAATAACTTTTTCATTATATAGATATATGTTGGCAACAACCTCGTCATCAGAATCTTTATAGTCAGTCACCTTGTAAGTGTATTTTTTTACACGCTGACCTTTGTATTTAGATAAATCAAACCCCGAAAGTTTTTGGTAATTGTTATACTGTTCATATTCGGCGCTAAATTCTTGCGGAATAATAATTTCTTGTATTTGAATCGGTTTATCACCAACATTATAACCATACTCTTTTAAAAAATCAATATGGTCCTGAGTTGTTTTGGCAGTAGTGTCAGCTTTAGAACTCAAAACATCACTTGACCTTTGTGGTATAAAAGCACATGCAATAGCAATAACCACACAAAATGCTGCCACACAACACAAAAACTTTTTTAAACTGAATTTAACCGAAACAATATACATAAGCGGCACAACCTTTATAATACTTTAATAAATATTATTCGGGTGTGCCGCTTATTATGACTATTCTTCTTTTTCTGCTTGGGCAATTACTTTTGCAACGATATTTGAGGGAGCTTCACGATACTCTAAAAATTCAAGAGTAAACGACGCTCTGCCGTGAGTCATGCTACGAAGGTCCATAGCATACGAAGAAAGTTCGCTCATAGGTACGTTTGCTACAACGAGCTTTCTACCGCGTTCGTTTTCAACGTTATCCATCGAAAGAACCTGACCTCTGCGTTTATTGATGTCGCCAATAATATCGCCCATAAGTTTGTCAGAAACATTAACTGACAATGTGCCTATCGGCTCTAAAAGCGCAGGAGATGCCTGTTTCATACCCTCTTTAAACGCTATTGAAGCGGCTGTTTTAAACGCCATTTCAGACGAGTCAACGGGATGATATGAGCCATCAACAAGTGTTGCCTTAATATTGGTAACAGGATAACCTGCTAAAACGCCTTTTTTGATACTATCGCGAAGGCCTTTTTCTACAGCAGGGAAAAAGTTTTTAGGAACCGAGCCGCCAAATACGCTTTCAGCAAATACAAACTCACTATCGTAGCAAGGCTCAAACTCAATCCAAACGTCGCCATATTGACCATGACCGCCCGATTGTTTTTTATGTTTACCCTGAACTTTAACCTTCTTTTTAATTGTTTCTCTATACGCAACAGTTGCGTCCTTTAGCTCCATTTCAGCCTGGAACTTTGAAGCAAGCTTTGAACTTACGATATCAAGCTGCATATCGCCCATACCGTAAAGAACCTGTTGCTTAGTCTCGGTATTATTAACAAGCTTCAATGTGGGGTCTTCTTCCATAAGCTTTTTAATACCAAGAGAGATTTTTTCTTCGTCGCCTTTTTTCTTTGGCATGGTTGCTTTTGAAAAGTTAGGTACAGGGAACGCGATGCGCGAGAGCGAAACATTAATATCTTTAGAGCAAAGTGTATCAGATGTTTTTGTGCTATTAAGCTTTGTAAACACACCGATATCACCCGCATTCAAGCAATCAACCTCAACCTGTTTTTTACCAAACGGAGTATAAACGTGAGCGATTTTTTCTTTTTCATCATTAGCGGTGTTTGTATATGTTTCATCACGGCGAACTTTACCTGAATAAATTCTATAGAAAGAAAGTTTACCAACAAACGGGTCAGCAATTGTTTTGAACACTCTTAAAACAGTGCCTTTATTTTCGTCGCACTCAATTTTTTCTTCCCCTGCCATAATAGGACCAACATCTGCCGGCGACGGTAAATGCTCGCAAATAAATTCAATAAATTTACCAATGCCGAGCATTTGTGTAGGAACGCCTAAAAATACAGGGAACATTGTTCTTTGCATAATTGCGTTTTTAATACCTGTATTAAGTTCTTCTGCAGTAAACGGCTCGTCGTCGAAGAATTTAGTCATTAAATCTTCGTCGGTTTCAGCAATTAGCTCGAGCATTTTTGAGCGATACTCTTCTGCCTTTTCAGCGACATCAGCAGGTGCATCGCAAGCGGTGTGTGTACCGTCGGCGTTAAATTTATAGCCTTTTCCGTCTAAAACGTCAACCGCACCTACAAACTTGCCGCCCTCAATAATGGGAAGCTGTGCGGGAACAATATTTGATTCACCAAATTTATCATAAAGTTGAGAAAGTGTTTTATAAAAGTCGGCGTTTTCGTCATCAAGACCAAGGTTGAAAAAGATAACAGGTTTGTTTTGCAAGCGGCATTTAAGCATAGCTTTTTCGGTACCAACCGAAACAGTTGTTTTTGAAGTAACAACGATTATAGCAGTATCAACAGCGCTTAAAGCCGAGTTTTGTTCGCCTTCAAAATCGTAAAAGCCGGGTGTATCGATTAAATTGATTTTAGTATTTTTATATGTAAAAGGATTTACAGAAAGTGAAATTGAGATTTTACGTTTAATTTCTTCTGCGTCAAAGTCACTAATGGTATTACCCTGCTCAATCTTACCGAGTCTGTCTGTTGCTTTCGAAAAGAAAAGCATAGCCTCAGTTAAAGTTGTTTTTCCGTAGCCTTTGTGCCCCATAAGACACACGTTTCTGATGTTTTTTGCAAGATATTCCATTGTGGGTTTCTCCTTAAGTGTTTTTTACACAAAAATTATTTGTATTTACTAAAATTTTTATGTAACTTGCATTAATTATAATACATATATTTTTATATTTCAAGTAATTTTATTATAAAATAAACAAAGTCATAACATTTTTTTGTTATGACTTTGATAAATTTGATGTTTAATTATTAAATTTTACTTTTTACGTGCACCGATTTTGTTTTCGACATTTTGCAACAAGTTAAAAAACGATGCTGCAAACGTAGGATAATCATTTTTAATAGAAGACTCGTCAAGTGAAGGGACATTAACTGAAACAGTTTTATCTTTCAGTATTTTGGCAGATGTTGCAAGTGACGAATTAATTGAAGCATCGCTCATATAAACAAACTCACTCTCGTCGTCGCCAAAAAATGTTTGAGGATTGTTATGATTGGCGTTATACAAAAGCCTAAAAGCCTTATAAACACTTATTGACAAAAAAGAAGATATTTCGTTTGTTAAAGATTTATTGTTTATTTTTGATAAAACATCAAACAGTAACGAAACAGAGTTGCAAATTAATTTTTTATTAAGTGTTAAAAGCAGGCTTTTAACACCAACATTACCTTTTCCTGCACTATCTTCATCGGGTAAATCGTCAACTGAAATATTATTGCCGTTTTTGTCGTAACTGCGACCCAATAAATAATCAACAGTAACACCGTAATAGTCGGCAGCCCTTACAAGAAACAAGTGACCGCATTCTCTTACGCCTTTTTCGTAGTGTGACAAAAGCGACTGTGAAACGCCGAGGCTATCGGCGGCTTGTTTTTGTGAAACGCCTTTTTGCTTACGCAAGTGAGTAATAATTCTGGGAAAATCAGAACCTTGCATTATTCCATCTCCTAAGAGTTTAAAATACTCATAAATGCTTTAGTGTTTTGTTCAATATCGCCGTTAAATACAGCAGAACCAGCCACAAAAACGTTAGCGCCTGCTTCTATTGATGTTTTAACGTTGGCAAGGTCAACACCGCCGTCAATTTCAATATCAAAATCAAGACCGCGTTCTTTTTTTACTTTGCTTAAGTATTTTACCTTTTCAAGCATATCGGGCATAAACTTTTGACCGCCAAAACCGGGCTCAACAGTCATAATAAGAGCAAGTTCAATGTCGTTTATAAATTCGTCAAATACATGTACATCGGTACCGGGCTTTATTACAAGACCTGCTTTTACACCAAAGCTGTGAATAAGGTCAATTGCCGCCTTAACATCAGCTGTAGCTTCGTAATGAATTGTAATAATATCAGAGCCTGCTTTTGCAAAACGCTCGATGTAACGCTCGGGTTTTTCAATCATAAGATGAACGTCTAAAACTTTATCACAAACCTTTTTAATACTTGCGATTGTTTGAAAGCCAAGCGACATATTAGGAACAAAGTGCCCGTCCATAACATCGATATGTATGTATTCAGAGCCTGCTTTGGCAGTAATATTAATATCGCGTTCAAGGTTTGCAAAGTCAGCTGATAAAATTGATGGTGATAAAATATTCATGTTAATTCTCCTTTAAATAAAAATCGGACGGAGTATATCCGTCCGATGTGTTTTTTAGTCGGTCAACTCGTTTTCGATAAGATTGATGAGCGATTCAACTGCTGCTTCTTCATCAACACCATCCGCAATGATTTTGATGTTAGTACCTTTTACAATGCCAAGTGATAAAATACCAAGTAAGCTTTTTGCGTTAATGCGTCTATCACCTTTATCAACCCAAATAGAGCTTTTAAATTCGTTTGATTTTTGAATAAAAAATGTAGCCGGTCTTGCATGAAGTCCAACATTATTTGTAACTGTTACCTCTTTGGAGTACATAGGTAATCCTCCCTAATCAAAATATACTATTATCTTATATTATTAATCTCAACAAGTCAATAGAAAATAATCACTTTTGGCATTTTGCAACAAAGCTAAATGAAATTAGTTTGTTTTTTCGACACTTAAAACAACAGCATTGCCATAATAGAGCTTTGATGTAATCATAATATTGCTATTTGGTAGTAACGAAAATACGCCATCAGCTTTAATTCCTGCATCGGTTTTTGAACCGACACCTTTAACGGTAATGTAATAATTAATTAAATCGCCATAACTAAAATCTGTGTATCTGCCGTCACTTAGCTTCATTTTAGCATATGATACCTTTTCCTCAACGTTGACAATTTCACCAATAAGTGTACCTGCTGTTGAATACACACTATCGCCCACTTTGAACGGTTGAGTATATGGTTTATACAAATTATAAGCTTTGAGTGTTGTAGTATATTCAGTATCATTTACCGAAGAAACAGGCGCACTTTCTTGTTTAAAAATATTCAACACCATAGTTAAAAGCAGAAAAGCAATACATAAAACAATAATAATGTCAATAACGCTTATCTTTCCAAAAAGTTTGCCTTTAGAGTCAATCAATTTCATTAAATCTCGACCTCCTCAATGTTTCTGACTATTGCATCTCCTGAAAGTCCGGGCAATGTGAATTTATAAGCACGTCCAAGACCAAAGTTAACATTGTTTATTGATGTACCTCGCTCAGTTACATCCGCAATTGCTTCAACAATCACCTTTACGCTCTTTCTGTCCTGATATACAGTTTGGGTAAGTTCACCTGTTTGCATATTCATTTCTCTTTGCACATAGGGATAGCTTTCAAAAGACACCACACTGCCCATTTCAACATTAGTTATCAAATCGCGTACTTTTTGTCCTGATTCAACGGTTGTTACAACTTCGTTTGAAACATTTTCAAACTCAATAGTGTATCTTATTGTTTTTTGTTCGGCTTGTTTAATAGGACTTGCAGTTTTGTCAGCCGCAAAAATCTTATACCCTGCAAAAGCCGCCAAAGCAATAACTACAACAAGTATAACATCAAATATGGGTATAGTATTAAAAATTTTATACTTTCTCATTTAAACTCACCTCTTGAAAGATATTTAACGAGCACACAATAAGCGCAAGCAATAACCAAAAGCACATAAAAACTATGTTGTTATAGAATATATAATCAACAAGCCCCTCAAACATAAGCCCAACAAAAGCAGCAATTAGCGGTATCAAAATCAGTTTAATATTTTTATCGCTACTGTTTTTGACCGCATTGCTTATATCTTTGAGTGTAAAAATAAATATAAGTAATAACAACGCAAGGCCAACAACGCTTAATTCAATTGTAAGCTGCATAAACCAGTTATGCGAGTGTTGAGCTTCTATACCGGGGTACATATATTGCTGATAAAAAGCAGTGAACGCAGTCGAGCCAACACCCGAACCGACATACCAATGATTTTTAATGATATTTAACGATGCCGTCCATATATTTTGCCTGTACGTTACTGATGTATCCTTTAAATAGTCACCCATACTCAAAATTCGGGTAAGCATATTTTGAGGTAAAACATACGGAATTACAGGAAGCGCAAGCACGCCAAACCACAGCAGTTTTTTGTTGAAGTACCAAACTACAATTAAAATAGCAATGACTACGGCAATATAACAGCCACGGGAATAAGTTAAAGCAAGATTTACAAGCTGTAATACAAAGCAAATCAAATTAAAAGCTTTTGCAAGCTTTGATTTACAAAGAAAAAACGAAACCAGTGTAATGCAAATTATAATAATTAAAAACTCACCGTATATATTTGGATTTGAAAAAGTTGAAGTTATTCTTCCAAGCCCGCCATCGAAATTGGTATTATCACTCCAACCAGTGCCGCTTTTATTAAAAATAAACTGATATAACCCATAAACCGAAGTAACAATTGAACTTGCAGATATTGCAAAAATGAGTTTTTTGAATTTTTGCGCGTTATTAATTACTGTCACAACGCTAAAGAATAAAAGCATTAAAACTAATTGTATTCCAGCTGCTAAAGTGCTGTCTTTTCCGCCGTAATTAAATAGCATATGATAAAAGACAACAACCGCATAAAGAAACACGAAAATATTAATTGGTCTTATTGGCAAGATTTTTTCTTTTTGTTTGATTATTCTACAAACAACAACCAAAAATGTAAGTATCGAAAAAACAGTTGCCGGAAGAGTCGATAACACAATTCCGCTAAATACAGTTAAACAAATTAAAAGTAATGGCGAATCGAGCAAAAGCGGGAAAAACAAAAATACAAAAAACAGTAAAATAGTTGTTTTAAAATCGAACAACAAACACGCTATTCCGCATATTGCACCTGTTACCAAGGCAAGCGCATATACCCTTTTGGTGTGTGTATTTATCGGGTAATCAGTCTTAATTTCAAAAAACGAACAAAACGATTTTAATATACGCGAAGAATTTATAAAGTCACTAACAGTAAAATTAAATCTGAATAGTATTGTTGCAAATATAGTTAATGCGGCAAAAACAATCATTTTAGGTATATCGCCAAAATATTTGCAAAACAGTGTAAGCGAGCTTGGTAACAAATAAAATGAAAACACACGTATTGGTGTTGAAATAACGTATTTGGGAAGACTTACAACAGCCGAAATTATTTTGCTTGTCTTTACAAAATCGAAAAATTTAATATTTTTAATAAGGCTTACGATTTTGCTGTTTTGAGCATAGTCCTGCATATTATGTTTTGTGAAAAAAGAATAAAACAAACTCTTTTTAAAACAGCCCGATATAATATTTGCAGTCTTTAAAACAAGTTTTACAAAAAAGGAGTTTTTAATAATTTTAAGTAAATTATTAAACATATTACTTACCCCCCTTTCTTGTAATTAAGCAAAGTAATGCACTTAGGCTTTCAGATTTCATTAATTTAAGAGACAACAAATATGAAACCAAGCATAAAACAAACGAAATAGCAAGCACAGCAATTTGCCATAATATTCCGTCGCCTAGATATAAATAAGTATTTACTGTTTTACAAACAGCAAAAGAGATAGCACCAGAGGTAATTAGTTTTAAGACCTCTGCAAAGAATTGTTTATTAAAAATAGTGAGGGTGGTTTTTTGAGCAAATACCGATAACATCAATGTCATAACAGCACCGGCAATAACAGTAGACACCGCAAGACCTGCAAGGCCAATTACTTTTGTAAGCAAAAATGAGCAAGTAATATTAACGCTTATGCCCACAGCTGCACAAATCATTGGCAAAACCGATTTTTGCATTGAATAAAAAAATTTGTTCAATATATCTTGCCAAGAAATAAAAATCATGCCCACAACATAAATAGCGAGCAAAATCGAAACGTTTTTGGTATCGTAAGATGTAAATTTACCGCGTTCATACAAAATTTTAATAACATCGTATGAACAAGCGCCCATAAACGCCATAACGGGCATAATTATTGCAGTTATATTCGAAAGCATATTCGAACAAATTTTTGTAGCAGTATTTTTATCGCCACGCGCAAAGCACCTTGACATTTCAGGAAAGAACATATTAGTGAGTGCGTAAGCAAAAACACCTGCAACAATGTAATAGGCATTATAGGCGTAGTTAACAGTAGCAACACCTGTATCAGAAACAGACGAGCTGATATTTGATGATATAAGTTGATTTACAGGTTGAGCGAGTGCCGCTACAAAAAGCGGAAGAGTTAAAATTACAACCTTTTTAACATCAGGAGATTTAAAGTCAAGTACAAAGCTAAATTTAAACTTTTTCTTAATTAAAAAGGGTACCAAAAACAAAAACTGCAAAAGCCAGCCAAAAACAAAAGAAACAGCAAGGCCTTTTATACCAAACCTTTTATTAAGACAAACAAAATATAAAATCATTGAAATGTTTGAAAAAAGAGAAACAAGTGCAGGTGCAATAAATTCTCCATACGACTGAAGCACACCGATAAAAATAAACGTTGCACATGCAATACTCATTATCGGCATAATTATCTGAATCAACTGTGACGCAAGCGACATTGCCTGAGCGTTGTTAGCAAAACCATAAGCAGTAAGCATAACGGTGGCTTTTGGAAAAGTTATGCCAACAGCCACTAAAACAAATGAAATTAAAAGAACAATAGCAACAAAATTACTTGCAAACTTGTTTGCCGATTGTTTACCCTCTTTTGATAACTTTTCGTTAAAAACAGGTACAAAAGCGGAGGATATAGCAGTGCCAAAGGTTACATCAAATAAAATAAGAGGGAGGTTTGAAACAGCAGTAAATGCCGACGCCTCAATACCTGTGCCATAAAACGAAGACAAGAGTATTCCGCGTACCAGGCCAAGAACTTTTGTTAAAAGTACAGCCATTACAAGAATTATATAGATATATAATTTTTTGTTACTCTTTTGTACCAAAGCAATTCCCTTTCAGTTTTTTAAAAATTTTAACACACTCGTTTAAAAATGTAAATAGCAAACAATTTCATAAAACTTTCCCGCTCAAACATTAATCGACATAATTAAATCTACAAAAGTTGTAAACTTAATTCAGGTGGTTAAGTTGACTATATACATAGACGAACTGTTTTTTCTTAATTTTATTATTGATTACTTAATAATTACTTCAACAGCACTATTATCGTCATTAAATTTCAAAAAAATTAGAGTGATTCTCGCTTCGGCTTTTGGTGCACTTTACAGCACTGTTATATTTTTTCCCACACTTAAAATATTAAATATTGTCGTTTTTAAAATTGTTATAAGCTTTATGATAATCTTAATCGCGTTTGGATACAAAAGCTTTTACCGCATCACAAAATTAACCGTCATTTACTACATAATAAACTTTATATACGGCGGTGGTATGTACGCTTTTTACCGCTTTTCTAATCTTGGCAGTAAAATGAACTATTCTAACGGCGAATATTATATTGACATGCCTCTTTGGTTAATAATTCTACTTGCAATATTTTTTTACTTTTTAGTAAAACTAATTGATAACACGTTAACACAAAAAAAGCTAAGTAACGTTATTACAACAATTAAAATTATTATAAACCAAAAGCCAATAATTACCGATGCTTTAATTGACACTGGAAACGCGTTATACGACCCAATAACTTCAACGCCTGTTATACTTTTGCAAAAAGACAAATTGCATTCGGTAATAAGTAGTAGTGAGCTAAATAGTTTGACAAATACTAAAAGCAGTGGCTTTTACCAAACTGCGAAAAAATACAAAGCCCGTTTAATTCCCTATTACGACGCATCAGGTAATTCAAACAGTATTATAGCAATAAAGCCTGACAGCGTTACCGACATAACCAACAGTAAGGTTTTACAAAAAACGCTTATTGGTATAGTAGAGCACAGATTAAGCCCCGACTTAAAATATTCAGCCTTGCTGCATTCAAGGTTTTATGATTAGGAGAATCATTATGTTTAACACTTTTATAAGTTTTTTATTAAGATTTAACTTTTTTAAAAAAGTATTTAAGCTTTTAGGCCGCAACCTTTACTACATCGGAACATTTACTGCACTGCCTCCCCCGCTCTCACAACAGCAAGAAAGCAAATACATATCATTGTTAAAAGACGGCGACAAAGATGCCGAACAAAAACTAATCGAACACAATTTAAGACTTGTAGTATATATTGCAAAAAGGTTTGAAAACACCGGCATTATGGCAGACGACCTTATCTCAATAGGCAGTATTGGGCTTATTAAAGCAATTAAAACTTTTAATGCTGATAAAAACATTAAGCTTGCAACATACGCATCGCGTTGTATTGAAAATGAAATACTAATGTTTTTAAGAAAAAACAATGTTCAAAAAAACGAAATTTCATTAGACGAACCGCTTAATATTGACTGGGACGGAAACGAACTACTGTTATCGGATATATTAGGTACCGACAGCGACAGTGTTTATAGAAATTTAGAAACCGATGCCGAGATACAGCTACTAAACCAAGCAATGAAAGTGCTTTCACCTCGCGAAAAGCAAATAACCGAGATGCGCTACGGTTTAAAAAACGAACGAGAAATGACTCAAAAAGAGGTTGCCGATTTACTTGGTATATCTCAGTCTTACATATCAAGGCTTGAAAAAAAGATAATTTCAAGACTACGTAAAGAAATAGAAAAGATATCATAGTAAAACTATGATATCTCTACTGTCATTGATGTGATATAATCGCCCTCAACACCGTTTGAAATTATTTTTTGACTTGCATCAATTTGTATTTTACAAACATTATTATTTGTGTCGATATAGTATTTTCGTGTATGTCCTGATGACTTACGAACAACACCGTCTGCTTTTGTGTAGCCAAGTACTGTTGACACAGCCTTATCAGACAAAACAAACTCAACAACAGTGTATTCGTCTTCGGTATACTGTTTAATATTGTTTAAAACCGAACTGTCGATTTTGCCGTTACTGTCAACCCTAAACAGTGAGAGTGTAATAAACGGGTTTTTATCGACATATAAAAACGACTCGTTTTGTTTGGTAGCGTCTTTAAATTCGGCTTCGGCGTCGTTTTTAACAAGTATTTCGTCACCGTTACAAATATACACAGCCAAAAGCTCATCGTTCACGTGGTCGTTTCGGTTAAATACAACCTTATCGTCTTTAATGTAATAGTCAAACTCAATCAAAGATGTTGTTGTGGTAAATTCAATTGCGTTATCATTTGTAACAGAAGTTACTTTAACCTCACCTTGTTGTTTAACAGTCGTGTTTTCAATCGCCTTTTTATAAAGTTCAATATATCCCTCCATTTCAGGAGTGATTTTTAAACCGCTACACGAACAAAGCGAAATCAATATTAAAACTAAAAAAATAAATGATATTACACGTTTCATATCTTTCCTCCGTCCTTAAAAATATAACACATAAACACCGCATTTTCAATAAATTATTATTGAAATGAGTTTGTTGTTGTGATATTATTTAAAAGAAAGGCGGTTTTAAGATATGAAATTTAAAAAATCAATATTAGTTTTATTATGTATAATCACATTATTAGGCGTTTGCTCATGTAACAAAGATAAAGGCGTTAACATTTTAACAGCACCCGAAGACTATGTTGGTGAATTCTATGTTCCATCATCAAAAAAGGTTGATGAGGGAACCGCACTCTCGGTTGTAACAGCAATTAACGAAAAGGCTTATAAGGTTGAAACCGCAATCAAAACACATTCAACCGACCCCGAGGTTAAAGCGAGCTTTAAAGTAAACTGCTACGGAATCAACATTGAAATATTCGAATATGAAAGCGGCTCAATTAAAATAAAAGAGGCTGCCGAAAAGAACGAGTTTAACATTCGCGATTCAAGCGGAAAAGTTTTAAAGACATATGAAGCTGTTTCAAACGGAAACTTTGTACTTATGCTTGCAGGCGACAAAAACTATGACGGCGAAGACTGCACAAAGAAAAACAACAAAGTTAAAAAGGTATTTAAAGAATTACCTCTTAAATAAAAATAAAAATCACCAAATTTAATTTGGTGATTTTTTATTACTCACTAAAAAGCGGGGTTGATAAATACCTGTCGCCTGCATCAGGCAACAGTACCACAATGTTTTTATCTTTGTTATTAACATCTTTTGCAAGTTCAATAGCAGCATACAGCGCAGCTCCCGATGAAATGCCAACGACAACGCCCTCAGTTTTACCTAATACACGTGCGCTTTCAAAAGCGTTATCAGTTGACGCAGTTATGATTTGGTCAATAATGGAGGTATCGAGCACATCAGGTATAAAACCTGCGCCAATACCTTGAATGGCATGTGCGCCTGCATCTTTACCCGAAAGAACAGCCGAGTCTTTAGGTTCAACAGCTACTATTTTTATATCGTTGTTTTTTGATTTTAAATATTTTGCTGTGCCTGTTATAGTACCGCCTGTACCCACACCTGCTACAAAAATGTCAATATTACCATCGGTATCACGATAAATTTCAGGACCTGTAGTTTCAAAATGTGCCTTTGGGTTTGCAGGGTTTGTAAACTGACCCGGCACAAAACTGTTTTTAATCTCTTTTGCAAGTTGGTTGGCTTTTTCAATAGCCCCGCTCATTCCCTTTGAGCCGTCAGTAAGAACAAGCTCGGCGCCAAAAGCTTTCATAAGCATACGCCTTTCAACCGACATTGTTTCGGGCATAACTATTATTACCCTGTAGCCGCGACAAGCCGCAACCGCCGCAATTCCAATACCTGTATTCCCCGAGGTTGGTTCAATTATAGTTGAATCAGGTTTTAACTGCCCGCTTTTTTCAGCCTCGTTAAGCATCATAAGACCAACACGGTCTTTTACTGAGCCTGCAGGATTAAAAAACTCAAGTTTTGCAAAAACATTGGCATATAGTCCCAATTTTTTCTTCAGATTATTCAATTGTAATATAGGAGTGTTACCTATAAGCTGGTCAACTGAATTATAAATGTTAGACATTTTGGTCTCCTTCTAATACAGGTTTAATCTGTGCGATTTCTGATTTATTTTGTTTTAGCATAATAACTACGCCTATTGCAAGAAACAAAACAAGTGTTGTTATAAGACTTGCTTCAATTCCAAAATCTCCGCCCGTAAGATTTGATACATCACTAATAACTGTTGTTTTAAATATGCTGGCTGTTTTCGCATTACCCGAAACCGACAAACCAAAAACATTGCCCTGAACAAAGTTCCAAATAGAGTGTATTGCGCAGATACCCCATATATTACCACGTTTTACAAGGTACATTGACATTAGCAGTCCAAACATAAACAGATTAATAAACGAGAGTATTGACATACCATTGTTTGAGCCGTGCATAAGCGCAAATAAAATTGAGCAGTTTACCATTGAGTATTTTACCGAATTGCAACGCGAAAGGCTTGTCATATAATAACCGTGCAATAAAACCTCTTCGGCGGCACCTTGTACCAAAAAAGCTAAAAAGTATAAACCTATTGTAATTGCCGAAAAAGAGTTAATGCCTTCAACCTTTATTATACCCATTAATATTAGCAAACCTACAACCGAAAAAATCAAAATTGCACCAATAATAATTCCTGTTAAGTATTCGCCAAGCGCTCTGTTTTTTCTAAAGCCCATTGATTTTAACGAGCGCTTTTCGATAAACTTACAATATACACAAGCGCCTAATATCATTACGGCAGTTGAAAACAATGTTAAAATCGAAAGCCAGTCAGGTTGATTATTCGCAAGTTCAAGCGTACGTTCAGTAAAAGCATCAAAATCAAGATTTGCTGAGCGTATCATATTAAGTATTTTGCTGTCAGTATATACATAAATAAGCGACGCAGGTGTTACCAAAAAGCCCTGCGCTATTGAAATAATAAAACTTAAAATAATAAATGTTAAAAGCTCTTTAGAACGAGTTTTCGGTTTCGACTGTTCACTCGCCTCTTGCATCATTTTAGTTTTTAAAAACCCATTTTGTTTCATATTACACCTTCTTTTATTAAATAAGTATATTTTAAATATAAATTTTAGTCAAGTTTAATATTAAATATAAATTATTAAAAAATGTGCTTGACAACATAAAGCAGTTATGCTAATATATTTAAGCACGTAAATTTTGCGGGTGTGGTTCAATGGTAGAACTCCAGCCTTCCAAGCTGATAACGTGGGTTCGATTCCCATCACCCGCTCCAGATGCGCCTGTAGCTCAGCTGGATAGAGCAACTGCCTTCTAAGCAGTGGGCCAGGGGTTCGAGTCCCTTCAGGCGCGCCACATTTAATTTTATATGGTGGATGTAGTTCAGTTGATTAGAGCGCCAGATTGTGGCTCTGGAGGTCGTGGGTTTGAGTCCCATCATCCACCCCACTTTTTCTAATTTAATACTGGGATATAGCCAAGCGGTAAGGCAACGGACTTTGACTCCGTCATTTCGTTGGTTCGAACCCAACTATCCCAGCCATACCAAAGACAAGCTCGACCGATTATTAGTTTATAATTAGTTTTCGGTTGAGCGAATCTTTGTTTATTAAATTTTAAAATTGTATTGACATAAGCTAATATTTGCATTAAAATCTATAAAGTAATCGGGGTGTGGCGCAGTTGGTAGCGCACTAGACTGGGGGTCTAGGGGCCGCAAGTTCAAGTCTTGTCACTCCCACCAAAAATCCTCATTCGTAAGAATGGGGATTTTTACTTTTTCGCTTTTCACTCTTCACTTTTCACTATTCTCTGCTATTTTGAATAAAGGATTTTTGGAAGTAATAAGTAATAGTGAATAGTGAAGAAGTTCGGTGTTTGGTTCGCAGACGGATTTATAATATTTTGCAAAATGCCGATTTCGGCATTTTCTTTTTTATAAACGCTTTTTACACTTTTTCACATTATCCAGTCAAATTTTTACTGATTCAAAATTATTAAACAAACAAATAACATCACCCCTTTCTTATTAGTTTTTATCGTAAAACAGCACATGTTTACTATTGGAAAATTTTATGGTATACTTTATAAGTAATAATTTAAAAAGCGAGGTGCCTAAGTTATGGCAGAAAAGAATTATATAATTGATAATGCCGAACTGATGGCAGAATGGAACTGGGAAAGAAATACAAATTTTGATCCATCGCAATTAACCCTTGGTAGCGGAAAGAAAGTATGGTGGAAATGTGGCAAAGGACATGAATGGCAAGCGGCTTGTTACAGTCGCGTTGCTGGGAATCAATGTCCTGTTTGCTCTGGAAGAAAAGTGCTTGTCGGATATAATGATTTATCTACACTTGCGCCCGAAATCGCTTTGCAATGGCATCCCTCAAAAAACAGCGATTTTACCCCAAAAGGCGTTACTATAAATAGTCATCGCAAAGCATGGTGGCTTGGTCCCTGTGGGCATGAATGGCAAGCGAGTATAGCGGATAGAAATAATGGGCGAGGATGTCCATATTGTTCAAGCAAAAAAGCTTTAAAAGGATATAATGATTTGCAAACGGTTAATCCAACTTTAGCGAAAGAATGGCATTATGAAAAGAACAATGGATTAACACCTGCAGAAGTAATGCCCAATAGCGGGCAAAAAGTTTGGTGGAAATGTATCAAAGGCCACGAGTGGCAAGCAACAATAGGTAGCAGAAATGATGGGCGAGGATGCCCATATTGTTCTGGCCGATACGTCATTAAAGGTGAAACTGATTTGCAAACGGTTAATCCAACTGTAGCAAACGAATGGAATTATGAAAAAAACATCGAATTAACACCTATGGATGTAATGCCTAACAGCAATAAAAAAGTATGGTGGAAGTGCAGCGGTGGACACGAGTGGCAAGCGACAATAAATAGTAGAAATAACGGAATTGGATGTCCATACTGTTCAAGGCGACATACTGTTAAAGGTGTAAATGATTTACAAACCGTTAACCCAACTTTGGCAAAAGAATGGAACTATGATAAAAACATTGGATTAACACCTATGGACGTAAGGCCTAATAGTGATAAAAAAGTATGGTGGATTTGTAACAAAGGCCACGAGTGGCAAGCAACAATAGGTAGTAGAAATAGAGGGAATGGCTGTCCTATATGTCATTCTGAACAAAACACTTCTTTCCCCGAATATGCTATAGTTTTCTATCTTGAAAAATTTGGTTTAGAAACAATCCATTCTTATAAAGAAAGAGGATACGAGTTAGACGTTTATATTCCATCCAAAAAAGTTGCCATTGAATATGATGGGTATTTTTGGCACCAAAACAAAACGAAACAAGATCTGATAAAAAACCGTAATTGCGTAAACGATGGAATTAAACTATATCGAATAAGAGAAGGGCTACCGCCTCTTAATGACAGTTCTATAGATTATGTTGTTCAAAGGAGTCAAAAAGATCTATCAAAAATACTTGAACTTCTTTTAAGTGAAATCACCGAAACTAACGTAGATGTTGACATTAAAAGAGACAATATTGCCATAGAAAATTTGCGGGAATATTCAGAAAAAGAAACTTCCCTATTATTTTCTAATCCAGAGATAGCGAAAGAATGGAATTCCGAAAAGAACGGTAATTTAAGACCAGAACATTTTGCAGCAAATAGCCATAAAAAGGTATGGTGGAAATGTAGCGAAGGACACGAATGGCAAGCAACAATTGATCACAGAAATAAAGGTCGTGGATGTCCATATTGTTCAAGCAGAAAAGTTTTAAAGGGTTATAACGATCTGGAAACAGTTAATCCAACTTTAGCTAAAGATTGGCATTATGATAAGAACAATGGATTAACGCCTGCAGACGTAATGCCTAATAGTAATAAAAAAGTATGGTGGAAATGCAGCGAAGGTCACGAATGGCAAGCAAGCATAATAGAGCGAAATAGAGGAAATAGTTGCCCATATTGTTCAGGTCGATATGCCGTAAAAGGAGAAAATGATTTGCAAACGGTTAATCCGTCGTTAGCAAAAGAATGGAATTATGAAAAAAATGACGGATTAACACCTATGGATGTATTACCTAACAGCAATAAAAAAGTCTGGTGGAAATGCAGCGAAGGTCACGAATGGCAGGCAAGGATTGCAGATAGAAACAAAGGTCGTGGCTGTCCTATTTGTAAAAAAACAAAAAATGATAGTAAACGCAAAATAAAGGAGATTTTTAATGACAAAATTTGAACAAGCTCTTGAAACATGTGAAAAAATACTAACAGGGGTTGAACTTGGAACGATGAGTACATCTTCAATGCTTATGATGTGTTTGCGTGTTGCAAGATTAACAAACGATGAAGATGCTATTACGTGGCTCCAATACGAAAATAGCGGTTATCCAGAAGATGAAAATGGGTTTATATTTGCTAATGCTTGGAAAGTTGGTTGGAAGCATGGTCGTGGCAGTTATGACAAAGAAAAGAAGAAAGTAATATTTACCCAATTATCCTCCACGTTAGAAGGGCGAATTTCTTCACGAAAAGATGCTTTGAAAAATTTTAGTATGAGCGGTGCGTCAGTATCGGGGGACTATGCATTGGTTGCTATGGGTGCGCTAACAAGAAGCGTTTCAGAGTCGACAGAAGTGTTATTAAAAGATATAACAGAAGACGAAAGAAAGCTTTCTTTGTTAAGAGCACAGTATTATGATTATGTTTCAAAAAAGCACATTGAACTATCGTTTAGCAATACAACAGCAGATGTTTTTTCAATTTATCGTGAAAAAGTTGATAATTACTTTTCTAAATTCCCAACCGAAATCACATCCAAACTTCGTGCTATTGATGATAAAATCAACTCGGATAATCCCGAACTGTATTCACAAGCTCTTACTACTTGTCGCAGATTGTTTGAGGATGTTGCAGATGAATTGTTTAAAATTCATTTCCCTAACTATAAAGGAAAAATGTATAAAACAAAATCAGGCAAAGAAATCGATGTGAGTGGTGAACATTACAAAAACAAGTTATCAGCAGTAATTGAAAAATTACAAGATAAATCGACAAATAAATGCTTAGTCGGAAGTAGCATAATTTACTTAATTGATAGGATGGACAATCTAATTAATTTGCAATGCAAAGGTGTTCATAATGAGATTTCTAAAGATGATGCTATGCAGTGTATCATACATACTTATATTTGTTTAGGAGATGTTCTATCTTTATAGTTGCGAAAAACCCAGTATTTATGCGCGTTTTTCGCTTGATTACTATAACGCTACTCCGACCATAAAAAATAAAGACAAGGCAAAAAGCCTTGTCTTTTTTATGTAATTATAAACCAACCGATTTAATAATTGATTTGAGTGCCTCAGCTGATTGATGCATTTTTCTTATTTCGTCGTCTGATAACGGCTGGGTAATGATAGACCTAACACCATCATGGCCGACAAGCGAAAGAGAACTTAAGCAAACATCTTTAACACCGTATTCACCCTCATGGAGTGAAGAAACAGTCATTGCAGTGAGTGCGTTACCCGAAATTGTTTTTACAATATGCATACAAGATGTAGCAATACCGTAAACAGTACAGCCCTTCCTTGCAATAATTTTACCACCTGATTTTTTAACATAAGTTTCAATCTCATCAAACTTATACTCAGTAGGAATATTGACAGGGTTTACAACCGAACTTGTATAGTCAAGAAGAGGAACACCTGCTATTCTTGCCTGTGACCAGGCAACAAACGAACTGTCGCCGTGCTCACCTAAAACGTGAGCGTGAACCTGTTGCTTATTAATTCCGTAAATTTCGGCAAGTCTTGTTCTGAGTCTAATGGTATCAAGAACTGTACCTGTACCAAAAACTTGATTTTTAGGAAGACCTGTAAATTTTAAGAACGCATAAGTTAACACGTCAACAGGGTTAGCCACCAAAACATATAGAGCATTTGGGGCATATCGTACAATTTTTTTAGAAATGCTCTCAATTATACGAATATTAGTATTTACAAGGTCAAGCCTTGTTTGACCGGGTTTTCTGCCTGTACCTGATGTGATAATAACAAAGTCAGAATCTACTGCATCTTCATAATCACCTGCGTAAATATCGCAGTTCTCTAAAAATGGTGTTGCTTGTTTAATATCAAGAGCCTCGCCAAGGGCTTTATCCATATTAACATCAATTAAAACAACCTCACTTGCAGCGCTGCGTGTTAGTATTGAGTATGCTGCTGCAGCACCAACGGCACCGGCACCAATGATTGTAACTTTCATTTTAGCCTCCTTCGAATAAAAAAATATAATGACATTATAATACTATCACATATAATCGGCAAAATCAATCAATATTTTTAATAAAATGTACACATTCCATGGCATCTTTGCAATATTTATCGGCACCGATTCTTTCTGCATACTCTTTTGTGAGCACCGCACCGCCAACAATTGTTTTACAGCTCGGCATTTGTTTATTTAAAAGTCTGATTGTTTGCTCCATTGAAGGAACCGTTGTTGTCATAAGCGCGCTCAATCCAACAAAAGCGGCATTGTATTCAATTGCTTTATCAACAACAATTTGAGGCTCAACGTCTTTTCCAAGGTCTATTACTTTAACACCGTAGTTTTCAAGTAAAAGCTTTACAATATTTTTGCCGATATCGTGTACATCGCCTTTTACTGTTGCAAGAATCATACAAGGTCCGTCTTGTTGGCTTTCAAGAGGTAGCATTGACGACTTGATAACTTCAAAAGCCGACTTTGCAGCCTCGGCGCTCATAAGCAGCTGCGGAAGATATACCGTTTTATTTTCAAAACCAATTCCTACAGTATCAAGAGCAGGAATTATATGGTTATTTACAACATCAAGAGGCGCATCTGTTGTTAAAAGTTGTTTTGTTATTTCACACGCCTTATCTTTAAGACCTTTAATGATAGAGTATTGAAGGTCTGATGAATACTGCAACTGGTTTTGTTTAGCGTTCTGACAAGCAACAGGCTCGATAGCAAACTCACTACTTGCGTCTATATAGCATTGACAGTTTAAATCTTGTCCGCTAAGAGCACAAAAAGAGTAGTAAGCTTTTTGCATTTCAACCGAAAACGGATTCATAATTGCCGCTGAAAGCCCATTTTGTAGAGCAAGTGCAAAAAACGTGCTGTTAACAACATCGCGGCAAGGAAGACCAAACGATACATTTGAAACGCCTAAAACAGTATGACATTCAAGTTCGTTTTTAATAACTTTAAGTGCATTTAAGGTGGTAACCGCCGCATTGTTATCGGCACTAATAGTCATTGCAAGCGGGTCGAATACAATATCTTTTTTATCAATTCCGTATTGATTTGCAGTTTTTAGAATATTTTTAGCAATTGCTACCCTTTTTTCAAAAGTTTCGGATATGCCGTTTTCGTCGAGAGTGAGAGCCACAACTACGCCGCCGTATTTTTTAACAAGTGGGAATATAGCCGACATACTTTCTTTTTTGCCGTTTACCGAGTTAATCATAGCCTTGCCGTTATATACACGCAAAGCCTTTTCCATAGCAACTGTGTCAGCAGTATCAATTTGAAGCGGCAAATCAACAACAGCCTGTAATTCTTTTACAGTAGACACAAGCATATTTGCCTCGTCAATATCAGGCAGACCGACATTTACATCAAGCAAATGAACACCTTTTTCTTGTTGGCTGACACCTTCTGATAAAATATAGTCAATATCGTTTTCTAAAAGCGCTTGTTTAAAGCGTTTTTTACCTGTAGGGTTAATTCTTTCGCCTATAAGAACAGGTTTTTCAAAGGTTACTGCGTGGGTATATGAACTGACAACAGTATCGTTTTTGTGAGTAATTGGTTTAGGCGACAAACAGCTTGTTGTTTCAAACAAAGCTTTAATATATTCAGGAGTTGTACCGCAACAACCGCCGACAACACGAACACCCTGCTCAACAAGTGTAAAAATTTCTTTTGAAAATTCATAGGCGTCAACATCGTAAACCGTCTTGCCGCTTTCTACTCTTGGAAGACCTGCATTGGGTTTTAAAACAACAGGTACTGATGCATATTTAAGCAGTTCTTTAATAACACCCGAAAGCTGTTTTGGACCAAGCGAACAGTTTGCACCTATTGCGTCAACACCAAGACCCTCAAGCATTGCAACCATAGAAAGCGGTGTGGCACCCGTCATAAGCTTTTTGTCCTCGCCATACGCGTTAGTCACAATTATTGGGAGATTGCTATTTTCTTTTGCCGCAAGCACAGCCGCTTTTGTTTCATAGCAATCGTTCATTGTTTCAATAATTATAAGGTCAACACCGTATTTTACACCGAGCTTAACCGTCTTTGAAAAAACGCTTACCGCGTCTTCAAAATCAAGGTCACCCAAAGGTTTTAAAAGTTTACCTGTAGGACCTATATCAAGAGCTATAAATTTTGGCGCCTGATTTTTTGAACTATCCCTTGCAGTTTTTGCGTTAGCAACTGCGCATTTAACAATTTGGTCAAGCTGGTCTTGGTCAAATTTTAAAATATTTGCGCCAAAAGTATTGGTAGATACAACGTTGCTTCCGGCATCAAAATAGTCTTTATGTATTTTAACAATAGCATCAGGGTTGGCGATATTCCAAAGTTCAGGCTTTTCGCCGGGCTTAAGACCTGCGCTTTGCAAAAGCGTACCCATACCGCCATCTAAATAGACAATATTGTTTTGTAAAAACTCTTTAAAATTCATAAAACTCCTATAAAAGCCGTTACTGATTTTGACGGCGACATAATAAGACTATCGTTTAGTGTTACACCAATATTTTTTGAACAGTCTAAAATATTAAAAATATCTTTTTGAGTGTTAAGATGTAAATCACCGTAACCAACACTAAAACGAGGACGATTTGATGTGATGAACTCTTTTGCAATATCGTTTTGAAACATATTGCAAAGCGACTCAATTCGTTCAGTGCCGATTGCTTGCATTATAAGTGATTTTGACGGAGAAATACGTCCGTATTTTGCTATAAGTCTATCAGGTGCAACGCCTATAGTAGCAGCAAACATAATTACACCTTTGCAACCGGCAAGGTTTTTAGCAAGGTCTTTTGAGTTTACAAAAAACAAATCAAAATCACACTTATCACCTGTTATTTTAACTGGCATCTCAACAAAGCAAACCTTAAATGTGAGCTTGTTTTCAAGTTCAGCAAGACACTCATCAATTAGTGTTTGCATTTGTGAATCGTTGTTTTTACACTGTGCGTAATGTAAAACCGTATCATAGCAAACAGGTGGTGCATTATAAGTTTTTATTTGTACTAAAACGCTCATTTTTCAATAATATTCGAAAGATTTTGTTGTATTTTAATAGCAACCTCAGGCTTGTTCATTGAATAAACGTGAACGTTTGTAATGCCATTAGCATAAAGGTCTATTATTTGGTCGGTTGCATACGCAATACCTGCCTGATGCATAGCATCGGGGCTATTACCAAATTTATCAACAAGGCTTTTAAAACGCTGAGGAATAAACGAACCCGAAAGCTTAATTGCTCTTTCAATTTGGTTTGCATTGGTGATAGGCATAATTCCCGGAATTACAGGAACAGTTATACCCGCTTCACGTATTTTATATAAAAAGTTATATAAAAGATTGTTATCAAAAAACATTTGGGTTGTTAAAAAATCGCAGCCCGCATCCACCTTTTGTTTTAAATGGTTTATATCGTCATTTTGGTTTGCACTTTCGGGGTGGATTTCGGGATAACACGCACCTCCGATACAAAAATCGGGATTTACTTGTTTCAACTGTAAAACAAGGTCAATTGCATAGTTATAATCCCAATTACTGCGGTCAGAATTTTGTAAGTAATCAGGAATATCACCGCGAAGAGCCATAACATTTTCAATACCCGCGTCTTTGATAGCATTAATTTTTTGTAAAACGGTGTCTTTGGTAGACGAAACACAGGTAAGATGCGCAAGCGTTGGAACACCATACATTTTTTTAATGTTTTTAGCAATTTCAAGTGTGTATTTGCTTGTACCGCCGCCTGCACCGTAGGTAACGCTCATAAATGATGGCGAAAGCTTTGCGATTTCTTCGGTAGCGTGTTTTACACTTTCAAAAGATGTTTCAGTTTTAGGCGGAAACACCTCGAAAGAAAGTGAAAGCTTTTTAGAATTTAATATATCAATTATTTTCATTTAACTTACCTTGATTTTTTATGATTCTTGAACTGTTTATAAGCACTGCAAAAGCGCCCAAATTATGTAAAATCGAGCCTGCAAAAGCAGATATTACACCAAAAGCAGAAAGCGTTATCATTGCAATACTTATTAAAATTGAAAGAGTTAAATTTTGGTATATCACTTTTCGTGTAAGACGCGAGAGTTTTATAACATACGGAATATTTGTAAGATTATTGTTCATAAGTGCAATATCAGCCGACTGAATTGCAAGGTCAGAACCCATTGCACCCATTGCAACGCCAACCTGCGCTTCTTTTAGCGCAAGTGCGTCGTTTATGCCATCGCCAACTGCTAAAACATTCGAGTTTTGTTTTAAAAGCTTTAACTGTTCAAGCTTATCCTCGGGCAAAAGCTTTGCCTTATATTCGTTAATGCCAACCTGCTCACAAATACTTTTTGCAATTTGCTCTCTATCACCTGTAAGCATAACAGTTTTGTTGATGCCGATTTTATAAAGCGCGTCAATTCCCTCTTTTGCTTCATCACGAACTGTATCCAAAAACGATACTGCACCTAACAATACGCCGTCTTTTGCAACAAAGCTGACCGAAGAGGAAGCCTCGGGCAAAATGTCGTTTGGAATTTCAATGCCCTTTTCTTTAAACCAATCAAGGTTACCAAATAAAACAACGGTATTGCCTTTTTGTCCTTGCATACCCTTACCTGATATTTCTTTGACGCTAAAGTTTAAATCAATATCAGATTTTTCACATGACGAAACGAGGGCGCGTGATACAGGGTGGTTTGATGCAACAGCTACTGATGCCGCATATTTTACAACATCACTTGCCTCAAAGCCGTTGCAGGTTATAATATTCGATAAAGTCAAGTCACCCTTTGTAATTGTACCTGTCTTATCAAAAACAACGGTATCAACCTCAGTCAATTCTTCAATAAACTTTGAGTTTTTTATGAGTATTCCGCGTTTTGTGGCAACCGACAAAGCTGCAATCATCGGTGCAGAGCTTGTAAGCATTTGACCGCACGGACAAGAAACAACAAGTATTGCTATTGCTTTGTTAATATCCATTGTCACAAGCGCAACAGCACCTGCAATCGCAAGAATAAGCGGAATATAGTAACACATAAACCTGTCAATAATTCGCGTTTCTGGTATTGCGATGTTTTCAGACTCTTCTAAAAGCTTAAGTATCTTTGAAAACGATGTGTCAACATACTCTTTTTTAACCTCGATAATAATTTTACCGTCAAGGTTAAGAGTGCCTGCATATACATTGCTGTTAGTTGTTACAAACTCCGGTTGAGGCTCGCCTGTAAGTGATTTTTGGTCAACATAGCTGCTGCCTGATACCACTACACCGTCAATTGCAATAACGCTGCCGGGTTTTACAATAATTTGCTGACCGACCTTTAGGGTTTTAGCATCAACCTCACGCTCAGTACCGTTTTCATACAGTATAGCGGTATCTTGCTGCATCTTTTTAAGGCCGTCAATAACTTCCCTGCCGCCCATAATACTGCGTTCTTCTAAAAAGTGCGCAACATTCAAAATAAACGGAATAAGAGCAGAAAGAATAAGCTGTCCGCTTAAATAGCAAGCAATAATTGCTATTGAAACAAGCATTTCCATTGCGTTTTTAAGTTGGTCAGAAAAAACACCTTTTACTGCGGCAACAAAAACAGGTATACCCTCAATCAAAAATGCAACCGTGTAAAATAGCGCAGGTATTGTTTGCTGCGACGGGAAAATAAGCGAGTATAAAAGCCCAACTGCAACGCAGCAAAGTGCAGCGGTCCCGCTTATTATTTCACGCTTTAATTTTGATTGTTCTTTGTGTGAAACAGTATCATATGACAGCGCTTTTAAGCTGTTTTTTGCCATATTATCAATATTTTCCATATTACACCTAATCTATTATTATGCTGCTGTTTCCGTCGGTTACAATTTTTACTGTGCCTATTTTTGCAATAGCCGCTGCGACTTTTTTATTGTATATTCTTGTGCGAACAACACTTTTGTTTTGCTTATATTCATCAAGCACGCCCCAAAACTCTGAAAGTGCAGAGTTTGCGTTTGCAACTGCATTTGAGTATTCTGACTGTGCTGCTGTTATTTCTCTGCTTGCCGACGCTTCAGCAGAAGGAATAACAGTTTGTTTATGTTGCTCTGCTTTTTCAATTAAAGTGTTTGCTTCAACCGTTGCGGCGTTTACGCCTTCGTAAAGCTCTCTTACCTCTTTTGGCATACCCACGTATGTAAGTTCAATTGTTTTAATTGTTACGCCGACCTCAATTTTATCAAGTTCTGACTGTGCAGATTTTACAACTTGTTTTGCAAACTGTTCTTTTCCCGATGTTAAAATGTCGTCAACTGACATATTTGCAGAGGTTTTTACCATAGCGTTGCTGACTGTTGCATCAATAATTGACTCAATTGATTTGATTTTAAGAGCATAGGCTACAGGGTCGGTAACGGTGTATTTAAGCGAAGCTGAAATAACCGCAATATTATTATCACCTGTAATTACATATTTGTTTTTAGAAAGGTCAGAGCCCATTTTACCAGAGGTATAGTGGGTTTGAATTTTTTGTTCAATAACGCTCGATGTAGGTACGGTTATAACCTCGTCAATGATTGAAGGAAACGCTAAAAGGATACCTGCATCATGAATTTGCTCTTCGGCAGTAGAGCCAACAAGCTTACCAAAACGAAGAACAAGCGCAACATTACCGCTTTTTATAAACCTTATGCCAGAAAGGCAAAAAAGTGCGACGATAATAATAACAACAAAAACAAACAGCTTTGTAGTTGTGTTTAAAACGTCTTTAAAAATTTCGTTTCTTTTCATTATGCAACTCCTTGCTGAGTGCTAAGAAGCTCAAAAAGTGAATTTGAAACTGCTTTTGCATCTTCTTCGGGTAACTGAGTCATTATATAGTTCAGGTCTTGAAGAATAAGCTCGTTTGATGTTCCGTTGCTGACAGTTTTACTATAATCGAGCAACACGTTAAAAGGATATGAATCAGCAGTTACAACTAAAACTGTATTTTTGTTTACCGATGCAACAATTGTATCGAGTTCTTGTAAAAACTTATAAAGCTCAACATTTGCAGCTTGTGCTTTTGCATAAATTTGAGCAACCTCAGTTTCGGTTTTAGCCTTTATTTCGGCAGCCTCAATCTGACCGTCGGCAATTATTTTTGCCGCCTCGGCGTCGGCGTCAGCTTTTATTTTATTGGCATCTTTTCTTGCGTTTGCTAAAATCGAGTCAATATCCTTTTGTCTTTCAGCGTTCATTTGTGAAAATACACTATCAAGGTTTGTTTGAGGAAGCGATATGCGAAGAATATTTACATCAGACACATATATGCCATAGTTCTTTTCGCAGGTTGATTTTACTTCTTTAAAAATCTTATCTTGAATTTCTTCGGTTTTAATTTGCTCTTTTTCAAGTGAAACGAGGTCGCTAAGGTTATAAGCACCCATAACACTATTGGTTGCACTAAAAATTTGGTCTTTAATAAACGAATCAATATTACCGTTAACACCAACACTGTTATAGTATAAAAGCGGGTCTTTTACCTTCCAAACAGCATACGACTGTAAAATAATATTTCTATTATCTTTTGTGGTTGTTTCAAGGTGATTTGATTCGAGGTATTGTAAACGGTTTTCAAACTTTTCTACTGTTTCAAATGGCCACGGCAACTTTAAGTAAAGACCTGCTTCGGTAATTTCAGCACGTGGTGCACCAAAGCGCAAAATTATTGCACCTGTACCCTCGCGAACTACACAGGTAAACATGAAATATAAGAGAATAATAGCAACAATTGCTGAAAATGCTATTTTAAGCCATTTAAACGACAGTGTTTTCTGTTCACCGGCAATTGATTTTTTAAATATATTTTTCATAAAACTACTCCTTTGCTTCGGCGGCAGAGAAACTACCGAAGTATATTCTTGAACTGTCTATACCCTTGCCAACAATAACAAGTTTTGAGTTGTTATAGGCCTTTGATACTGCACTGAGGTATTTATAATACTTGTATTCTTTCGAGTAAGCGTTATACGCCTCGACACCTGCCATAAACTCGGCGACCTCGGTTTGAGCAGCCGCTAGTTTTGTATAATATTCTTCAGTTGCAGTTGCAATTTCATCGTTGCTTGTTTCTTTGGCACCTACTATTACTTCTTCGGCAAACATCTGTGCCTCGGTTATAATTTGCTCAGCCTCAATTTGCGCACTAACTGTGCTTTGGAACATACCGGCAACCTCGATTGGTGGGTGTATGCTTTCAAGAACAACGTTCACAAGCTCTATACCAAGGTCATACGACTTGATTGTTTTTGAAAGTTGATTTTCAAAGCTTTTTGAAAAAGCATCACGGTCGGTTGACAAAAGCTCGGTAAGGTCGGTGTTTATTGTCATATCGGTGACAAGGTCATACGCCTGTGCCTCCAAAAACTTAACCGGTGAAGATGTGCTTGTAAGATACTTAATTGTATCGCTTATTCTATACTCAAGCCGCAGATTTATTGACACAAGCTCATCACCGCTACCAAGCAATAGCTTATGCTCTTGCGCACCGTGCGAACCTGTCCAAAGGTTATCGCCTGTTTTTTTAGAGCTATAGCCTATTGTTATGGTATTGAGTGTTTTGGTGTTGTAAATCTCGACATTATCAATGGGGTACGGCAAAACCAAATGTATACCCGGTGACAAGGTATTTTTTTGTAAAACGCCAAGCCTGTATACCGCGCCCTCGCTGTTAGAGTTGATTTGTACAATGCTTGTTGACAACCATAATAAAACTGCAACAACAAAAACTGTAACAGGTGCAATTTGTTTCACAAAGCGCATACTCCACAGCCCACGCATTGAAACTCCTGTGTTTTGTTCTAAATAATCAAGCACCGAAACGCCGTCTTTATCAGTTTTTAAAAACGGTACAGGTATTACTAAAAGCGGATAATCATCAACTATTTTTTTAACTATAATACCAATATACGAAATAATTACAAAAGTACTGATATAGTAAAACACTATAGCAATTATGTATTTTAATATATTATCACCGTTCCAAATACCGAGTGAATTTAATGCAGTAAAAACAATTGTTAAAGCAAGCAAAAAGTAAATAAACTTTATAAAAACACGAATGTTTTTGTTAACAGCAACGTAAAGCTCGCTTTGTGGCTCAATATGAAAACAAATTTTATCTACAACAATTGTTATAATAAACAAAACCGCAACTACTACAGGCTGCCAAATTGCAATAACGGGTGTTGTGAGATATCTTAAAAACCTTAAGAACAAAGCATGAAAAGCCACAAACAAACCAAAAGTAACAATCAATTTAATTGCAACCCTGTGCTTATTATAAAAATCGACTGCGCAATTAAATGCTTTAACGATAAACACAGCTATTTTTTGTAAAAACGCAACAACCTTATTTTGAGAAAACGGTTTATCGCCTATTTGTTTCAATTTAAGCGAACGTTTAAATAACATTTGCATTGTAATTAACGCAGAAAGGGTTATTGCCGCAACCGATAATAATACAAACGGGATATAATCGCTTACAATATACATTGCAAAAAACACCGCCGAGATAATATAAAAACTTATATTACCAACGATTATGCCGATGCATATATTGTTGTTTTTTTGTTTTAGCATATAATTCTCCAATATAATTAATAATATATAATTTTATATTAATTATAATTAAATGTCAATAAAAGTGAATTTTTGTTAACAAAATAAAAACACCTTTTTTTGTAAAAGGTGTTTTTTACTTATAAATTGTCGATATAATCACAAGCTGCAAGAGCTGCTGTTGCACCGTCTGATGCTGCGGTTACTACCTGTCTTATAGTTTTTGTGCGGCAGTCACCTGCTACAAATATACCGTTTGCATTTGTAACACAATCTTCACTTGAGCTTACATAGCCACGCTCATCGAGTGCAATAACATCAGCAAACACTTCGTTTTGAGGAACAAGTCCGATTGCAACAAACATACCGTCAAGTTTTATTTCGGTTTGCTCGGCTGTTTTTGTGTTTTTAACAATAATTCCCTCTAAAACATTTTGACCAACAAGCTTTTCAACGGTGGTATCAAGTATTGTTTTAACATTAGACTTTGACTCAAGCTTTTCTACAAGCTTTTGTTCGCCTGTGAAAAAGCTTAAATTTTGAATAACAATAACCTCTTTTGCAAGGTCAGAAAGCAGTATTGCTTCTTGAAGTGCCGAGTTACCGCCGCCTATTACAGCAACGGTTTTACCCTCATAAAATGCACCGTCACAAACGGCGCAAAACGAGATACCCTCGCCTATTAAATTTTGTTCGTTTTCAAGGCCTAAAAGTCTATGCTTTGCACCTGTTGCAATAATAACTGATTTACCTTCAAAATCACCCGAATCGGTAACAACTGTTTTTGTAGGTCCGTCAACAATTTTCAAAACCTCGGCGCACTCAACATCAGCCTGTTGATAAAGCACTTGTTCTACGAGTTTGTCAGCAAATTCGTTGCCTGTAACCTCGGTAAAGCCGGGAATATTTTCTACCTTTGGCGAGTATGTTATTTGTCCGCCAAATGAGCCCTTTTCAATAACCAAAACGGTTTTATTAGCCCTACGGGCATATAGGGCGGCGGTCAGCCCAGCAGGGCCGCCGCCGATTATTATAATGTCATACATTTTTTATTTTTCCCTTAAATTATACATTAAGCATTTTTTTAATATCTGATACACCTGTGAATTTTGATACAACGCCGTCTTTTACAACAACGAGTGTGGGTGCCTGTCTTACACCAAACTGTTCAACAAGGTCTGCGTGTTCGTTTGCAAGGAGTTTTTGGTATGAAACGCCGGCTTTATCAAGAACAGCGCAAGCTATTTTACAGTTGGGGCAGGTTGCTGTTGTAAAGAGATACACAGCATCGTTTAACTCGGTTGTTTTAGGTGCTCCACACTCACAAGCCTGGGGTTTTACCTCGTCGCGTGTGAACTTTGAGTTAGCAACATCATAAACCTTACGGTCTTTGTACTCTTGTGTTTTACCGTCGTTCCAGTTTTTAACAGGACGATAGTAGCCTGTGATACGGCTGTAAACCTCTGCCTCTTCGCCACACTGCGGACATGTAAATGCTTCGCCTGCGATGTAGCCGTGGTTTTTACATACTGAGTATGTGGGCGAGATTGAGTAGTAAGGAAGTCTGTAGTTTTCGGCAATCTTTCTTACAAGCTTAGCACACGATTGCCAATCAGGGAGTTTTTCACCAAGGAATGCATGGAATACTGTACCTGATGTGTAAAGAGTGTGTAACTCATCTTGCATATCAAGAGCTGTAAAGATATCGTGTGTATAGCCAACAGGAAGATGTGAACTGTTTGTATAGTAAGGTGTCTGACCGTCGCAGCTACCTGCAGTAATGATACCGGGATAGTGCTTAAGGTCGTGTTTTGCAAGACGGAATGCGGTTGACTCAGCAGGAGTTGCCTCGAGGTTGTAAAGGTCACCGTATTGTTCTTGGTAGTCTGAAAGTCTTGTTCTCATATGGTTAAGAACATCTTTTGCAAACTGTTGTGTCTTTTCGTGGGTCATATCAGCTTTGAGCCAGTTAGCGTTAAGACCAACCTCGTTCATACCAACAAGACCGATAGTTGAAAAGTGATTGTTAAATGTGCCAAGGTATCTCTTGGTGTAAGGATAAAGACCTGCATCAAGAAGCTTGGTAATAACTGTACGTTTAACGTGAAGTGAACGTGCAGAAATATCCATCATTTTGTCAAGACGCGCATAGAAATCAGCCTCGTCTTTTGCAAGATGCGCAATACGGGGCAAGTTAATGGTAACAACACCAACTGAACCAGTTGACTCACCGCTACCAAAGAAGCCGCCTGATTTTTTGCGAAGCTCACGAAGGTCAAGGCGGAGTCTGCAGCACATTGAACGAACATCGCTCGGCTCCATATCTGAGTTGATGTAGTTCGAGAAATAAGGTGTGCCGTATTTTGCAGTCATTTCAAAGAGAAGCTTGTTGTTCTCGGTTTCTGACCAGTCAAAATCACGTGTGATTGAATAGGTAGGAATAGGATACTGGAAGCCACGGCCGTTAGCATCGCCTTCAACCATAATTTCAATAAAGGCTTTGTTAACCATATCCATTTCTTTTTTACAATCTTTATACTTAAAGTCCATTTCTTTGCCGCCAACAATAGCGTTAAGCTCAGCAAGGTCAGCAGGAACTGTCCAGTCAAGTGTAATGTTGGTAAACGGTGACTGTGTACCCCATCTTGAAGGAGTATTTACACCGTAAATAAAGCTTTGGATACACTGTTTTACCTCTTTGTATGTAAGGTTATCTACCTTTACAAAGGGAGCAAGATAAGTATCGAATGATGAGAAAGCCTGAGCGCCTGCCCACTCGTTTTGCATAATACCAAGGAAATTTACCATCTGGTTGCAAAGAGTTGAAAGGTGGCCTGCGGGAGCTGATGTGATTTTACCCGGAACACCGCCAAGACCTTCTTGAATAAGTTGTTTTAATGACCAACCTGCACAGTAGCCTGTGAGCATTGAAAGGTCATGAATATGAATATCAGCATTGCGGTGAGCGTTGCCGATTTCATCATCGTATATTTCAGAGAGCCAGTAGTTAGCGGTAACTGCACCAGAGTTGCTAAGGATAAGACCGCCTACTGAATATGTTACTGTTGAGTTTTCTTTAACGCGCCAGTCGCTAACGTTAAGGTAGTTGTCGATAATAGCCTTATAGTCAACCATTGTTGCTGTAAGGTTACGAACTTTTTCTCTTTGACGGCGATAAATGATGTATGCTTTGGCAACATCGTCATAACCCGCCTTAATAAGAACCGACTCAACGCTGTCTTGAATGTTTTCTACTGAAATTGCCTGATTTTCGATTTTAGGCTCAAATTCTGCTGTAACTTTAAGCGCTAAAAAGTCGATAATGTTTGAATTGTACTGTTTGTTACAAGCCTCAAACGCTTGTGTAATTGCGGAACTGATTTTTGATAGGTCAAATGACGCTATTTTTCCGTCTCTTTTAACTACGTTGTACATAACTTTCTCTCCTATATATTGTGTTAATTTTCTACGCCTGTACAATTATACGATATATATGGTGGTATGTCAAGCACTTTTTCACAATATATTGTGTTTATTTTTTATATACCACAAGTCATCTTATAAACGTAGGTACCAAGCGGTTTTGCGCTGCTTTTTGCATTTCTAAAAGGGTATTTTGGGGTATAGATTTTAGATTTTTTTGTATTGTATCGCCCGAATCTTTAAAGTTTTGAAGGTAATATTTTTTAGCGCCTTTTATCCAATTGGCAATATCGGCAATTGTATCAACAGTGTGATAGCCATCAACCACAGTTGTTCTGAATTCGTACTCAACCTTGCCCTCAAGTAAAAATGAAATACTCTTTTGAATATTGATAAGGTCAACACTGTCAACGCCTGCTGTTTTGGCGTAATTTTGCTTGTTGTTCTTAATATCCATAGCAACATAATCAACAAGATTCTCGTTTATAAGCTCAATTAAAAGTTCGGGATAGGTACCGTTTGTGTCAACCTTAACGCTATAACCCATATCCTTAACCTGTTTTATAAAATCTTTAATACCTTTTTGCATAAGCGGTTCGCCGCCTGTAATACTAACGCCCTCTAAAAGACCTTTCCTATTATTTAAATAAGATAGAATATCGTTTATATCCATTCTATCTCCAGGGTTAATGTGTGTTACAAGTGCAGCGTTGTGACAAAACGGGCATTTAAAGTTGCAGCCAGGTGTAAAAACGATACACGCGACCTTTGATGGAAAGTCAAGTAATGTTAATTTTTGAAAACCGTTTATAATCATAGGGTATCTCCTTTTTTATTTATTATAAAACTTTGGGCATATAAAGTAAATAAAATATTGTATTAAAATTATTTTATGTTATAATAAACATAAACGAAAGGAGAATTGATATGTCAGTTAAAATTTTTACAAATGATAACTTTGAAAGCGAAGTTTTAGGCAGTGATAAAACTGTTTTGGTTGACTTTTATGCCGATTGGTGCGGTCCTTGCAAAATGATAGCGCCTATTGTTGAAGAAATTGCAAAAGAAAACCCCGACATTGTGGTTGGCAAGGTCAACGTTGATAATAATCAACAGCTTGCAATGGCGTTTAACATTGTTAGTATTCCGTTTTTGGCAATTATCAAAAACGGCGAAATGGTAGACCAAATTGTAGGTTACAGAACAAAAGACGAAATTTTAAGAGCGCTTGGAAAATAGTGGTTGACAACGCCACTTAAATGCAATACAATATAATAGCAATATTCAGGGAGCTCGGTAAAGCCGGGCTGAGAGGGAGCCGTTTTTGCTCCGACCTGTGACCTGATGCGGATAATGCCGACGTAGGAAAATAGTGTATTTTCACGTTACTCAAATAACGAGTCTCCGCATCATACTTGCGGAGATTTTTTATTATTAAAGGAGGAGTCAATCGTGAAAAGAATTGACACAAAAAAACTAACCATCTCGGCAATTATGATAGCACTTGCAACAGTTTTAAGCGTTACAAAGATTTGGCAGATGCCACTTGGCGGCTCTGTTACATTACTTTCAATGCTGCCTGTGTGCTTGCTATCTATAATTTTTGGCGTAAAATGGGGGCTTTGCTGTTCGTTTGTTTACGGACTTTTACAAATGGCGCTCTCAATTGCAAACGTTGTAAGCTGGGGGCTTACTCCCCTTGCGCTTATTGGCACAATAATGTTTGATTACATTGTGCCGTACACCCTACTCGGTTTTTCTGGTATGTTTACAAAAAAATCGAAATACATGTCGCTTGTAGGCATTATAATAACTGTGTTTTTACGTTTTGTTTGCCACTATACAACAGGTGTTATCATATTTGATATTTGGTGTGAGTGGGATAATGTTTATTATTATTCATTAATGTACAACGGAACATATATGTTGCCTGAGCTTGTTTTAACAGTTGTTGGCGCATACTTTTTACTGTTATCAAAGCCTATAAAAGACCTTATATCAAAATATAACAGTTAGGATAGTTTATGATTAAACCGATTGCACACATTTATACTGATTTTAATAATAAGTTTGGTATTCCGCGTCAAAGCGGACGTGTAAAATCGCTTTTGGGTAAGATTGTATTTTTGCCTGAGTTTCGCAAGAGAGAGTATTTACGCGGTATTGAGCAGTTTTCTCACCTTTGGCTTATTTTTGATTTTTCAAAGGCACACAAAGAAAACACTCCGCCTACAGTAAGGCCGCCAAGGCTCGGCGGAAATACCCGACTCGGTGTTTTTGCAACACGCTCACCCTTTAGACCCAATAACATCGGGCTTTCTTCGGTGAAGCTTGAAAAAATTGAAAAAACCGAAACCGAGGGTGTTGTGCTTTACGTTTCGGGTGTTGACATGCTAAACGGCACACCTATATACGATATAAAACCGTATATCCCCTATACCGACTGTCACACCGATGCAACGGGCGGGTTTTCAGATACACAAAAAGACCACGCACTTAAAGTTATTTTTAAAGACGGTGTTGAAAGCATTTTAAACGAGTATCAAAAAGAATGTGTAATTGGTTGCATAGCTGACGACCCAAGGCCATCGTATCAAGACGATGAACGAGAGTACAGTATGCAGTTTTCACAGTTTGACATACATTTTAAAGTAGCTGATGGCATTGCTACAATATTTAAAATCGACAAATTGTGATAAATTTATATACAAAAACATTTTTGTGTGTTAATATGAACTTATACAAAAGTGAAAGGACACATGTAAAATGGGTAAAAAAACAAATAAAATAAAAGGCATTATGGGTGAATTTAAAGCGTTTGTAATGCGTGGCAACGTAATTGATATGGCTATCGGTGTTGTTATGGCTACAACCTTTAACAAAATTGTATCTTCACTTGTTGGAGATATTATCATGCCTGCTATTGGTCTTTTAATCGGCGGCGCTGATTTTTCAGGCTTTCAATATCCGCTTAATGTTGAGGGTGCAATTAAATACGGCGTATTTATTCAGGCAATTATTGACTTTGTAATAATAGCGTTTTGTATGTTTGTTGTTATTAAAATAATGTCAGCACTCAACCGCAAAAAAGAAGAGCCTAAGCCCGAACCGCCAAAAAAGAGCGACGAAGTTCAGCTTTTAGAAGAAATAAGAGATTTACTTAAAGAAAAGAAATAATAAAACCGTGATGCAACAGCATCACGGTATTTTTTTATGAAAGTATGTTACAAATAAGGCTTGAAAGCTCGGTGGGGTTATCAATTGACATACCGCCTATAAGTCTTGCCTGAGCATAAAGAATTTTCGAGTAGTCGGCAAGTTTTTGTTTATCGGTATCAAAAAGTTGTATAAGCTTTGCGCAAATCGGGTGGTCAGCGTTAATTTCAAGGACTGTTTGGGCCTTAACACCCTCGGCTTCAGCGCCGGGCATTTTGTTAAGTGTTTTTTCCATTTCGAGTGAAAGACCGCCCTCGGTTGTAAGACAAACAGGATGGTTTTTGAGTGATTTTGTAAATCTTACCGCGTTTACGCTATCGCCAAGTGCGTCTTTGAGTGCGTTTAAAAGCTGCTCGGCATCTTTGTTTTTATTATCAAGTTCTTTGCGCTCGTCTTCAGTTAAAAGGTCGAGCTTGTTATCACAAACGTTAACAAACTCTTTGTCGGCATATTGGTTAAGCACCTTAAGAGCAAACTCATCAATTTCTTGTGTAAGATAAAGTACCTCGTAGCCTTTTTCTTTAACCGCCTCAACCTGCGGGAGCATATCAATTTTATCTACAGTTTCACCTGATGCATAGTAGATTGAGTTTTGGTCGTCTTTTGCATTTTCAACATACTCTTTTAATGTTACGTACTTTTTATCTTTTGACGAGATAAACATAATAAGGTCTTGCAGCACATCTTTGTGCATACCGTAATCGGAATAGAGACCGTAAGTGAGTTGTGTACCAAACGCCTTATAAAACTCCTCGTACTTTTCACGCTCGTTTGCAAGCATTTTTGAAAGCTCTGACTTAATTTTTCGTTCAACGCTTTTTGCAATTGATTTAAGGCTTGCGTCTTGTTGTAAAATTTCACGAGAGATGTTAAGGCTTAAGTCTGCGCTATCGGCAACACCGCGAACAAAGCTAAAGTAATCGGGCAAAAGGTCGGCGCATTTATCCATTATAAGTACACCGCTTGAATAGAGCATTAGACCTTTTTCAAAGTCTTTTGTGTAGTAATCTAATGGTGCGTGTTTTGGAATAAACAAAAGCACGTTACTTGAAACAGTACCCTCAAAGCGTGAGTGAACAACCTTTAATGGCGGCTCATAGTCAAAAAACTTTTCTCTGTAAAAACTGTTATACTGTTCTTCGGTACAATCGGATGCCTGTTTTTTCCAAAGCGGAACCATACTATTAAGGGTTTGAGTTTCGATGGTGGTTGTAGCGCTTTCACCTTCTTTTTGAGGTGGAACCGCTTTTTCAACATCCATTTTTATAGGATAGCGCAAATAGTCGGAGTATTTTTTAACAAGAGCCTTAATGCTATAAGTATCTACAAAATCACTATAGCTTTCGGTCTCGGTATCATCTTTAATATTAAGTGTAATAACTGTACCGCAAGTTTTTTTATCAGCAGGTTTTATTGTGTAGCCGTCAGCACCTGTCGACTGCCACTCGTAAGCCTCGTCACTGTTATAGGCGCGTGATACAACTGTTATTTTATCACTAACCATAAACGCTGAATAAAAACCAACACCAAACTGACCTATTATATCAACATCGTCTTTTTTGTCGGCGGTATTTTTAAAATCAAACGAGCCGCTTTTTGCAATAGTGCCAAGGTTATTTTCAAGCTCGTCTTTTGTCATACCAATACCGTTATCTTCGATAGTGAGTGTGCGGTTGTCTTTATCAACGCTTAATTTAATCTCGAGATTGTCTTTTGAAATTTGTAAATTACCGTCAGTAAGTGACAGGTAATAGAGTTTATCAATAGCGTCACTTGCGTTTGACAAAAGCTCACGCAGAAATATCTCTTTGTGAGTATAGATTGAATTAATCATCATATCAAGTAGCTTTTTAGACTCGGTTTTAAACTGTTTTTTTGCCATTTTGTTCACCTTTATATTAAAAATTAGCAGTCTTTGGTTTAGAGTGCTAAACATATTTTACCACTAATTTTAAAAAAATCAAGCAGGTTTATAAAATTTAATAAACTTGACAATTATTATAAGTGTAAATATAATTAATGTAATAATTTTTAAGGAAGAAAAATTTATGTCACTTGGATACGCTATAAAAAGAGTATTTAAAATGGACTTTTCTAGGGTTTTTGGTGATGTGTCACGCGTTGCTAAAAAGTCGAAAAAGCCATTTTTAATAATATTGTTTGATATGCTTTATTGCGGTGTGCGCTACGGCGCAGGTCCGCTCGATTATGATTTGTTCGAGTTTTACACTCTTACCGAAAGCCAAAGAAAAACCTATGTAACGCGCGGTGTTAATAATGCGCTTGTTAAAAAGTTTAACCGTCGTGATATGTGGCATATTTTTGATAACAAAAACGAGTTTAACACCATTTTTAAAGACTATATCAACCGCGACTGGTTATTTACCGACAAACTTTCAAAAGATGAATTTTTAAAGTTTATAGAAGGTAAAAACGGGTTTATTTACAAGCCAAAGGATGGCACCTGCGGGCGCGGTATTGAAAAAATAATGATAAACGATAACGCTGACGAGGTTTTTGAAAGCATTAAAAACAAGCCCGACGGCATTATTGAAGAGATTGTTTTACAGCACGATAAACTTAATGAGGTATATCCGCTTGCTATTAACACAGTAAGGGTTGTTACAATTAACGACGGCAACAGCGTTACACCAATATTTGCGTTTTGGAGAATTGGTAACAACGGTAAGTTTGTTGATAACTTAAACAGCGGCGGTATGGCGGCTATTGTTGATATTGAAACAGGCAAGATTACCCTACCCGCTGCCGACAAAAACGGCATACAATACACCGCGCACCCATACACCAACAAAGAGATTGTTGGTTTTGAAATGCCTATGTGGAACAATATTATTGAGCTTGTAAAAAACGCTGCAACAGTTATTGACGGAGTTGGATACGTTGGTTGGGATATTGCAGTTTCTAAAGACAGTATTCAAATTATCGAGGGCAACTGCTTCCCCGGTCACGATATTTTACAGCTCCCCGCTTACACACCCACAAAGGTAGGATTAATGCCAAGAGTTGAAAAGTTTTTAAAATAAAAAAGACGGCCAAGCCGTCTTTTTTTAGTTATCGTATTTTTCGGCGATTTTATAGTATGCATCTTCGCCAAGTGCAAATGAAAGATATTTTCGGTAATAACCCTCGATAGTTTCTTTAAGAACCTCGTCAGTTTGTTTTAGTATAGTATCAGCGTTATGAAATTCTTTAAAGAGGTAAAATGTATCGTTAATTTGAATTTCTCGTTTTTCAAGCTCAACAAGTTGCTCAGCGGTAAATCTGCTTTTTAAGTTTTCGCTATTTCTTTCTTCGGTATACGCTTGTTCTTTGCCAATTGTCCAGTTACTTAAATCTATATTTTCAAGTTCAGGGTACATACCTTTTACCATCGAAATCATTTTGCTATCAAGTAGCCACGATTTTTCAATAAGCTGATACTCATATAATGTAATATCATAATCGGTTATTCCATGTTCTTCTAGTTCTTTAATAAACACGTCTTTTTCCGCAAGCGTTTCTATTTTTGGAGAATTATAAGGTTGTATGTTTGACGGGTTAACATGTGGGAACTTTATACCAAGTGATGTTTTTTGATATGTGGTTTGTTCTAATATTTGTTTGTTTTGTTTGGGATTTAATAATGCTTCAGTTACATCCTCGGGTGTATAAAGATTTATATTAAACTCGCTTGAATCAGCTAATATAACCTTCGATTTATAGAGCCAATAATTTAAAAAGTTATTGAAAATTTCTTTAGCTCTTTTAGGGCTTATAACCTTATAACTCAAAGTTGGTTTAGCACCGTCTTGTGCCCATACTTCTGTAAAATCAGAATTAAAATTAAAAGTAGTGCTATAAAGCTCTTTATTTGTTTGCAAAACAATTTCATTTAAAGAACTTCTGTATTCACTACGGTCTGAAGAAATTTCCTTTTTAGATATTTTTATATCAGAGAGTTTTTGCAAAAGGTCTTTATCAACTATACCTATTTGGTTACTTTCCTCACCAACACGTACAAGCACATACGTACTCTCGGTTATTGAATCAAAGGAACAGTTTTCAATGTTTTTGAGTGTTGTTACGGCAGGGTCGGTTAAAAAGCAAACTGCCAAAGCTATACTTACAATAACTGCGGCTATAATTATCCAAAAGGCAGGTTTTTTGTAGTTTAAAATCGATTTTACCCTGTTTTTTACACTAACCTCGCCGAAAGCAAGCGGGCAAGCTGAGATTATACGACGGTTTATACTACAGGTTAAAAGTGCCTGCGAATAGTCCGCCTTTTGCTCATTTGTAAGCTCGTTTATAACCTTTTGGTCGCAAGCAAGCTCTATATCTCTACAAAGCAGCACATATCCAAGCCACATAAGCGGGTTAAACCAATGAAGTGTTAAAAGCAAAAAGCCAATAGGTTTCCATAAATAGTCTTTGCGTTTTATGTGCGCTCTCTCGTGAGCGATAACGTGCTCTATATCTTGGTCGTTAATACTAAACGGCAAATAGATTTTTGGCTTAATAATTCCAAGAACAAAGGGTGACGCAACATTTTCACTTTGATAAATATTATCACTATATAATATAGCAGTGCCAATTTTAAATTTTAAGCGTAAATAGCTGATTATTGTGTATAAAATCAACACAGCAACACCTAAAAGCCACAAGTTTGATATTATGGGAATAACAATTTGAAGAGGGTTTGCACTCGCCATTGGCTCAGGAGCAAAAGAGCCTGTAATAATTGGGTTGATTACATTATTTACAGCATCAATGCCAATATCAATTTGCGGTGATTTATCCATCATAATTGTAGGGCTGACAGTCTGGGTACTTGGCAAAAGACTTAATATGCTTTCAAATGAAAACGGCATTATAAGGCGAAGTCCAACAAAACCCCACAGTACAACGTTTATCCATTTTGGCGCTTTTTTGAACAGCAGTCTAAACAGTAGTACTGCAATTACTATCCAGCTTGCCGAAATACTCATATTTACTACTTTTAAAAAGATGTTAGCCATTACTGTTCTCCTTTCCTGAATCGGTCAATCATTTGTTGAACCGCATCAATTTCCTCCTTGGAGATGTTTTGGTGTTTTGTAAATGCCGCAATAAATGCAGGCAGCGAGCCTTCAAAGGTTTTTTGTACCATCTCGTCAATTTCAGCCGCCTGAACCTCGTCTTTGCTAACAAGTGACGTAACAATGGTATTTTCGTTTTTGAGCACGCCGCGTTCAGAAAGTCGTTTGATTACTGTATAAGTAGTGGTGGGCTTCCAATCAAGCTGCTCTTTGCAAAGCTTTACAAGCTCTGAACTTTTAATCGGCTCATTCTCCCACAAAATAAGACAAAAACGATATTCACTCTCAAATACTTTTGGTGTTTCCATAAAAGCAACCCCTTTCTCTAATCTATTAGAGTTCATATATACTCTAACACATTAGAGCATTTGTCAATATAAAAAGGAGAGATTTTTTCTCTCCTTTTTATTAATCAAGATATTGTAATAGTTTTTTATGAGCGTTATCAATTTCGGCTGCATCGTTTGTGTAATCATTAAAGTTGGTGCAGACGGTATCAATAAGCGAGTAGCAAAGCTTCTCATCTTTTTCTTTTAACATTAATAAAAGCTCGGCATCAACTGCTGAAATTCTTTGAACGTGAGCGCGCACGCTTTCGTAAAAGTTATCTTTATCGCCATAAATGATAGCGTGGTTGCCTGCGGGATAGAAACGGTCCTCGCCTTTATATGTACAAGGATACATTGTATCTTTCATTGAGTCCATACAGTCAAGGTATGCGTTATATCCCCAATGTAAAAAGCCTTTCATATCGTAGCGAACGCTCATCCAGGTTGGAAGGCGTGTTGCGGCAAGCGGAAGGTCGTTTACACGGTTCATCCAATAGCCTGTCGGGAAACCGCAGGTGTAAACCCACAATTCGTCAGACGTTTCGCGGAGTTTATCGTATGCGTCTTTATCTTTATCGTAGCAAGCCTGTTTTACAACGTGAATATCACAACTTGCGTGGATATCGGGTGTTTCGATAGGGTCGATAATTTTAATACCGGGTACTGCCTTTCTGAAAAAGCCGCAAAGCGCGCGATATGTCATTGAACTTGCAACCTGAGGTTCGTCAACAAGACCTTGCATATAAACATCTTGCCAACCATTACGCTCAATCATTTCTTTAATGCGTTTAAAATATATATTAAGCTGGCGGATACCCTCGTATTGTTCCGAACAGGTTTCTTTGTCCCATACAAGATACATTTCCGACTCGCGCCAATACTTAAATCTTGTAACAAAGCCGCCAAAGATATATCTGAAACCTGCATCAAGACAAATTTTACCGATTCGTTCATTTTCGGTTGTATCAAAATCTATAATTTTGCCGTTTCCATCTTTTATAGGTAATAATGAAGGTAACTGAAAATGGGTGTTGCGCATATCAACCTGCTCGGCTAAATATTTTGCGAACATATTGTAGTATTCTTCGCTACCGCGCTCAACCTTGTGCATAAACGCAAGTGAATCGGGAATTATCCAGTTAACCATTGAATACATAGATTCTTTTGGGTGTTTAACAACAGCTTTATAAACGTTGAGTTCAATGTTAACAGAGCTTTCGTTTTCGCCGACTTTGATTGTGAGTGTTCCGTTATATGTTGAGGGTGCCACGTCTTTATCAATGTCGATGCGCACTAAAAATGCAACTCTACCGCCGTGTAACTTGTTATTAACAATAGGATATGTAATGTCGAACACATCAAAAGGCGCCTTGCGTGTTACAAAGTGCTTAACCGACTCGTAATCGCTTGTAGTGAGCATTTCGGCGTGACTGTTAAGCGGAATATTAACTGCGCCAAGCTCTAAAACAGTTGTTTTAATCCCTGCGTTATTAAAATCGCAAGTAAAATCGCAAAATGTACCGGCATCAACAGTTACATCGGTAAGCAGTTGAAAACAAGCGTCTGCGCCGCGAGCTGAATGGAGTATAACGTTGTTTGTTTTTGCTGTAAATTCGCTGTCGGGATAAAGCCAGTCGTTAATTGAAAAATACTGTAAGTTCATCTTGTTACCTCAAAGTTATTTTGTCATTTTTTCTTGTTTAACTTTTGTATCTATAATGTGGCGTGAAGCGAGTTCTTTTTTTACATCGTCAACCGAAATACCCATTTCAACCATCATTACCATTATGTGATAACACAAATCGGCAATTTCGTAAACGGTTTCTTTTTTATCGTTCGCTTTTGAAGCAATAATAACCTCGGTTGACTCCTCGCCAATCTTTTTGAGTATTTTATCAATACCCTTTTCAAAAAGGTAAGATGTGTACGAGCCGCTTGGAAGGTCAATTTTTCTTTGCTCGAGCATAGCATAAAGCGAATCTATTGAAAACGGCGCGTGTTTTGGGTCGCTATAAACTTCCTTTGTAAAGCAAGATTCACTGCCTGTATGGCAAGCGGGACCGTCTTTATTTACAAGTACAACAAGTGCGTCGTTATCACAATCGGCAACAATTTTTACAATGTGTTGGTAGTTACCGCTTGTTTCACCCTTTAACCAAAGCTGATTACGAGAACGGCTATAAAAACAAGTAAGTCTTTTTTCTATAGAAATTTCAAGGCTTTCTTTGTTCATATATGCAAGTGTTAAAACTTTTTTCGTAGCAGCATCAACTACGATTGCAGGGATAAGTCCGTTTTGGTCAAATTTTAATTCATTTATATTAATCATAATGTCCTCACAATTATTCCGTTTTGTTTTAAATTTTGTTTAAGGTCGGCAATTTCAACCTGACCAAAATGGAAGATTGATGCCGCAAGACCTGCTGACACGTTTGGAACTGTCTTAAAAAGGTCAATAAAGCTATTAATACCGCCGGCACCGCCTGATGCTACAACAGGAACTGAAACTGCATTACAAACAATATCAAGCAGTTCAAGGTCAAAGCCGCCTTTAACACCATCAGTATCAATTGAGTTTACAACAACCTCGCCCGCGCCCATATCAACACAGCGTTTTATCCACGAGATTGCTTCCATTCCGGTATCAATTCTACCGCCTTTTGAAAAAACGTGGAACTGTCCGTCAACACGCTTTATATCGGCGCTTAAAACAACACATTGGTCTCCGTATTTTTTTGCCGCCTCATTTACAAGGCTCGGGTTTGCAATAGCGCCCGAATTAACACTTACTTTATCGGCGCCGTTTGCAAGAACACGTTCAAAATCGTCAAGTGTGTTAATTCCGCCGCCAACAGTGAGCGGAATAAATATTTGCGATGCAACCTCGGCTAAAATATCGGTAAAAAGCTGTCGTTCTTCGTATGATGCCGTAATATCATAAAAAACAAGCTCATCAGCGCCGTTATCACTATAGTATTTTGCAAGTGAAACAGGCGAAGATACATCGTTTAAATTTGTAAAGTTGGTACCCTTTACAACCCTGCCATTTCTTACATCAAGGCAAGGGATAATGCGTTTTGTTATCATTTTGCCGCCTCCAAGGCGTCTTTTATAGAAATTGCGCCTGTATAATAGGCTTTTCCAATAATTGCGCCGTAAATATTAAGCTTTGCAAGGCGTTTAACATCGTTAAGTGACGAAACACCGCCCGATGCTGTAATGTTTACATCGAGTTTTTGGCTAAGCTCGTTGTAAAGCTCGTGGTTAGTACCTTTCATTGCACCGTCTTTTGAAATATCGGTACAAATAATGGTTTTAACACCTAAGTCTTGCATTTGCTTACAAAAATCAAAGCCTGTAAAAGTTGATTTTTCGGTCCAGCCTTTTATTGCAACAAAGCCGTCTTTAATGTCAACACCAACTGCTATTTTATCGCCGTATTTGTTAATGGCATCAATCAAAAATTCGCGGTCGTTTACTGCGGCTGTGCCGAGTATTACCCTATCAATGCCAATATCTAAATATTTTTTTATAGTTTCAATATTTCTTATACCGCCGCCTATTTCAATAAACAAATTGCAGTTTTCACGAATATGTTTAATTGTTTCAAGGTTTGGGGTTGTGCCGTCTTTTGCGCCTTCAAGGTCAACAAGGTGTAAAAACTTTGCGCCTTCGCGCTCAAAATCTATTGCAATTTTTGCGGGGTTATCGCTATAAACTGTCATTTGGTTGTAGTCACCTTTAAAAAGACGCACCGCACAACCTTTTACAATATCTATTGCAGGAAATATATTCATTAGTTTTCTCCAAGTTCACAAAATGCTCGTAAAATAGAAAGTCCGACGTTACCGCTTTTTTCGGGGTGGAACTGACAACCGAAGACGTTGCCGTTTTCTACTGAAGCGGTAATATCTATGCCGTAATCGGCAACTGACGAAACGCTATTGTCACAGTCTGTTGCAAAGTAGGAGTGAACAAAATAAACACAGTCGCCATTATTAACGTATTTAAGTATTGGGCTGTCAGTTGTTTTTTTGAGTGCATTCCAGCCGATATGCGGAATATTAAGGTTTTGGGGTATCCTCCCCTGCATTGAAACAACAGAGCCTTTAATAAGTCCAAGACCGTTATGCTCACCATACTCGTAGCTCTTTTCAAAAAGCATTTGCATACCAAGACATATACCAAGAAGCGGTGTACCCGCTTTTGCGCGTTCAATCACAACATCGGCAAGGCCTGAATCAAATAGCTTTTTGGCGGCGTCTTCAAATGCGCCAACGCCCGGTAAAACAAGCTTGTCAGCCTTTTCAATTACATCTTTGTCGCCTGTTACTATAACATCGGCACCAACTGCCTTAAAGGAGCACATAAGCGAAAACAGGTTGCCTACACCGTAGTCAATTATTGCAATCATTATAAAACTCCCTTGGTTGAGGGTATTTCGTTTGCATAGTCTTTATCAATAGCAACCGCGGCTTTAAGTGAACGAGCAAACGATTTGAATGTTCCCTCTATGATATGGTGCGAGTTAATACCGTCAAACTGCTTAATATGAATTGTAATGTTTGCATTACGAACAATTGCAGCAAAAAACTCTTGTGTGAGTTCGGTATCAAAATCACCTACTTTAAAAGCGGGAATTGAAAGACCGTAACCAAGATAGCTTCTACCCGAAATATCAATTGCTGTAAGTATTAGTGCGTCGTCCATTGGAAGAATAAAGCTACCGTAACGAACAATACCGCGTTTATCACCAAGCGCCTCAGAAAGTGCACTGCCAAGAGCAATTGCAACGTCTTCGACTGTGTGGTGGTAGTCAACGTGGGTATCGCCTTTGCAGGTTATATCTAAATCAAAACGTGAGTGTGATGCAAAAAGTGTTAGCATATGGTCTAAAAAACCACAGCCTGTATCAATATTTGATTTTCCTGTGCCGTCGATATTTAATGTTAAAGTAATATCTGTTTCGTTGGTTTTACGGGTAAGTGATGATGTTCTCATAACTGCTCCTCCATAATTTGTTTTACTGCGCTTATAAGCGAACGCATCTCATCAGGTGTGCCGATTGTTATGCGATTAAACTCTTTTATACTTTCGGTATTAAAATGACGAACAAGTATACCCTTTTCTTTTAATTTTAAATAAAGCTGTTCGCCGCCGATTTTTTGAGTTTTGGCAAAAATAAAGTTTGCTTTTGAGTCTATTACATCAAAGCCGAGTTTTTTAAGCTCGCTTACTGTAAAATCGCGAGTTTTAATAATCTCTTTGCAGTTTTGCATATAGTAAGCGTTATCTGATATTGCCGCCTCGCCTGCAATTTGAGTAAGACGGTTAACGTTATATGGATTGGTAGAATATTTAATACGCTCAAGGTCGGCAATTATCTCGCTGTCGGCAATTGCAAAGCCAAGTCTTGCACCTGCAAGCGAGCGTGATTTTGAAAAGGTTTGAACAACCAAAAGGTTTTTATACTTTTTAGTAAGCTCAACGCACGACTCTGCGCCAAAATCAACATACGCCTCGTCAATTAAAACTACGTTATTGGGGTTTGATTTAACAATATCTTCGATTTGGTTGAGCGTCAAAGCAAGACCTGTGGGCGCATTTGGGTTTGCAATTACAACAAAAGCGTTTTTGTTGCAATAATCGTTATAATTAATCGTAAAATCAGCATTAAGCGGTATTTGCTCAAAAGCAACACCATGAAGTTTTGCATAAACCTTATAAAAGCCGTAGCTTATTTCGGGAAATATTGCAGGACATTCCTTTGATGCAAAAGCCATAAAAGAAAAGTTGAGTATATCGTCAGAGCCGTTTGATAAAAACACATTTGACGGCTCAACACCATAAAGGTCGGCAATACTTTTTTTAAGCTTTTTACAATCGGGGTCACAGTAAAGGCGTAGCTTTTTCACCTCGTCGCTTGTTATTGCGTCAATTACAGCTTGTGAGGGCGGATACGGTGACTCGTTTGTGTTAAGCTTTATATACTGCTTATCCTGCGGTTGTTCACCGGGGGTATAAGCTTGTAGTGATTGGTATTTTTGGTTTAAAAATTTACTCATTTTCTTCCTCAAAACGTATTGTTGCCGCTTTTGCGTGGGCATCAAGTCCCTCTTTGTTTGCAAAAAACGCAACATCATCGGCAACTGATTTAAGTGCGTCTTTGGTGTAGTATGTATACTGTGTTTTCTTAACAAAATCGTCTACTGAAAGCGGGCTTGAAAACCTTGCGGTACCGCTTGTAGGCAATGTGTGGTTAGGGCCTGCAAAATAGTCACCAAGTGACTCAGGGCAGTATCTACCCATAAAGATTGAGCCTGCGTGCTTGATTTTATCAAGGTAGTCAAACGGATTATCAACACAAAGCTCTAAATGCTCGGGTGCAATCTCATTTGAAATATCAATGGCTTTTAAAATATTGTCAACGACTATGATTTTGCCGTTATTATCTATTGATGTTCTTGCAATATCGGCGCGCGGTAAAAGCGGAATTTGAATTTCGAGTTGGGCACTAACCTTGTTTGCGAACGAATAGCTATCGGTAACAAGTACTGCGCTTGCCATTTTGTCGTGTTCAGCCTGTGATAAAAGGTCAGCCGCAACAAAACGGGGGTTACTGTTGCTATCCGACACAATTAAAATTTCGCTGGGGCCTGCAATCATATCAATTGAAACCTGACCGTAGACTTGTTTTTTTGCTTCGGCAACAAACGCGTTACCGGGGCCAACAATCTTGTCAACCTTAGGAATTGACTCGGTGCCGTATGAAAGCGCGGCAATTGCCTGTGCGCCACCAACCTTAAATATTTTTGTAACGCCTGCGATTTTTGCAGCGGCAAGAATAACAGGGTTTACTTTCCCCTCTTTGTTGGGCGGTGTTGTTATTACCACTTCTTTACAGCCCGCAATTTTTGCAGGAATAGAGTCCATTAAAACGGTTGAGGGATAAGCGGCGGTGCCACCCGGTACATAAAGACCTGCTTTTTCAACGGGAATAACCTTTTGACCAATTACAACACCGTCGGTATCGTTAATAATAAAACTGTTTTTAACTTGTTTTTGGTGAAAAGCGCGAATGTTTTTTGCGGCTTTTTCTAAAATTTCAATAAATCTTGGTTCAACCTGTGCAAAAGCCTCGTCAATCTCGGCTTCAGTTACTAAAAGTGACGAAAGTTTAGCGCCGTCAAAACGCTCACAATACTCAAAGAGCGCTTTATCGCCGTTTTTGCGGACATTATTTATAATTTCGCTAACAACTCCCGAAACATCGGTAGCGGCAGTGCCGCGACTAAATATTTGCGATGTTTCAACTTGTCCGTATTGTAAAATTTTAATCATTATTTACTCCTTACCTGTTGTGACAGGCGTGATTTTATAAGTTCGATTTGTTCGTTTTTAAATCGATAGCTTGCTTTATTTGAAATAAGCCTTGCGCTGATGGGTACTATTGTTTCAAATGGACAAAGGTCGTTTTCTAAAAGTGTTTTACCTGTTTCTACAATATCAACGATTACATCAGCAAGGTCAAGTATTGGCGCAAGTTCGATTGAGCCGTTTAAGTGGATAATATCAATATCTCTGCTCTTTTTTGCATAGTGACTGCGCGCAATGTTTGAAAACTTGGTAGCAACGCGAAGTGTCATATCGGTATTATCGGTAAAGCCTTTTTTTGCGGCAACCGCCATTTTACACTTGCCAATATTAAGGTCTAACAGTTCGTAAACATCTGGGTTGTACTCTAAAAGAATATCTTTACCTGCAACGCCGATGTCAGCGGCGCCACGTTCAACGTATATTGCAACGTCAGACGGTTTTACCCAAAAAAAGCGGATACCAAGCTCTGTGTTTTCAAAAATGAGTTTTCGGTTTTCTTCATGAATAGACGGGCACTCAAAGCCTGCCTTTTCAAACATTGAAAGAACTTTTTGACCGAGTCTTCCTTTAGGGAGTGCTATATCTAACATTTTACTTTTCCTCCCCCTTGCAAAGTGATTACATTTTTATACTTAATGTCAGCAGGTGCTTTTTCACACACCCGTACAGTAAGACCGCTGTTTATAAGCTCATTTGCTTTATCAAGGGCTTTTGTGATGTTGTTATTGTGAATAATAATGGTATCAACATCGTACTCTTTTTCGCTAAAGTTGTATCTTTCAAGCGCATCAAGATATACCGCAAAACCGACAGCACCTGAATTTTTGCCCATATTTTGCATTAACTTGTCATATCTTCCGCCTGAGATTACGCTTGTAGGTATTCCCTCGATATAACCTTTAAAAGCAACACCGCTGTAGTAGTTCATATTGTTAGAAAGAGAAAAATCAATACAAACATTATTATCGAGTGAGTTTTTGCAAATTACATCAAGTATGCTTTTAAACTCAACTAACTGTGCTTTTGATTTTTCACCTATACAAATTTGCTCAAGTGATGAAATTGCAGTTTCAAAGCTTGTATAGTTTTGCACAAATGAAACAAGCGATTTTTTTACGCCTTCGTCATATCCAAACTCATCGCACTTATCTAAAAGCTCACCCGAGTTTTTACTCCAGATGCAGTTTAAAAGTGTTTTTTTGTTATCGCCAAAAATACCGAGTTCTTCAAAAACGCTTTCAACAATACCTGCGTGCGATATTTCAAGCATAAAGTTATCGGTAATGGTCTTTAATGAACGGATAGCAACCATTACTACCTCGCAAACCTCGTAAATACCAACGTCGCCAATACACTCAAGACCTGTCTGCTTAATTTCTTTATAGGTATTTGAATCAGGAGAAATTCTATATACGTTTTCGTCATAATAGAGTTTTTGCACCTGACCTGCAATATCTTTTGAGTTGTTAATAATAGACAAAGTAACGTCAGGCTTGAGCGCTAAAAGCTTACCGCTTGTGTCGGTAAAAGTTATAATACCGTCTGATACCAAAAAGTCTTTGTTTTTGATATAAAGCGCATATTCTTCAAACTTGCTCATTTTATAATGGCTGTAGCCATAGCTTTTATATAAAGAACGAAGCGCAAAAGCAGCGCTCTCATCCGATTTTAAAACTGTATCGTTAATAAGCATAATTTCTCCTATAATTGTAATTTTACTTTAATACTTTACCACGATAACACAGTAAAGTCAATAGCTTTTTATGATTTATTTTTTAATTTAATATTTAATTGCGAAACAATTATGCCAACAAACATAATAGCGCAACCGATATAGTTTTTAACTGTTAGCGGAACATAGTCACGGCTTGTCATTATAAAGGTGAAGAAGATGGCTTCGCCTATAGCGCCAAAGAATGATTCAAATGACAAAATAATAGCCGAGGTTGCAGGGTCTGCATGTTTTTGACCGATGATTTGACAGGTATATGCAACACCTACCGACATAAGACCGGAGTAAAGAACTGTGTAACGGCCATCGAGTATTCCCTGCCACGATACGTCTTCGATTAAAAACGCAACAATAAAGCTTAATAAGCTGCTTGTTAAAAACTGTATCATTGCAAAGCGGAGTGAATAAATTTTGTTGCCGTTTAAGTCAATGAAAATAATATGTAATGCCCAGAACACAGCACCAATAAGTAGAACAATATCACCAATGCCAATTGACGAAATACCGTTTGAAAAGCTTAAAAGATAAAGTCCTACAATAACGATAACTGCGCCAATCCAGGTATTGATTTTTGTTTTTTTACCGAAGAATACAGCTATAAACGGAACTAAAACAGTATAAAGGCCTGTAATAAATGCTGATTTACCCGCACTTTGTGTAATCATTATTCCGTATTGCTGAAGTGAAGATGCAGTAAACAATATTGTACCTGCTATAATGCCCGAAACGATTGTATGTTTTAACGGCTTGTCATCAATTTTTTCAAAAATTAATATAACAGGAATTAATGATAGTGCGCCCATAACAAAACGAACAGCATTAAACGTAAACGGGCCCATATAATCAAAGCCAAGAAGCTGTGATATAAACGAAAAGCCCCAAATCATTGCTGTTAGCATCATTAATAGATTCGCTTTAAATTTTTTACTCATGACATCCTCCACAAAAAAACTAATGGTAATTATATCAATCTTTTTAAAATATATCAATAGATATTGAAATATATTTTATTTATTGTATAATTTATTAGAAATAACAAACAAGGAGTCACTTTATGCAAAGAATAACAAGCTTTGAAATTGACCATACCACGCTAAAACCGGGGTTTTATATTTCGCGTATTGACGGCGATATTACCACATATGATTTAAGAACTAAACAACCTAATACTAACGATTTAATGGACAATGTTACAATGCACACTGTCGAGCATATGTTTGCTACATTTGTACGAAACAGCGAAATCAAAGATGACGTTATTTATTTTGGACCAATGGGCTGTCAAACAGGGTTTTATCTACTTGTAAGAAACGCTGATAACGATAAGGTTTTTGAAATTACCAAACAAATTTTAGAACAAATTATTGACCACGACGGCGAAGTTTTTGGTGCATCGGCCATTGAGTGCGGAAATTACAAAACCCTTGAGCTTTCAAAGGCAAAAACCGAGTGTAAGCAGTACTTAAACATACTAAATAACTTTGAAAATACAAGCTATAGCTACGGAGAATAAAAAATGAAGATAGGAATTATATGTGCTTTGCAATATGAAGCAGAGCTTATTGAATCAAGGCTCACAAACACTGTCAAAACAACTGTAAGCGCAATCACCTTTACACATGGAAAGCTTGGTAATAACGAGGTTATTATTGCAGTTTGTGGTGTTGGCAAGGTTTTTGCCGCAATGTGCGCTGAAATTATGGCGCTTAAGTTTTCACCCGACGTTGTAATTAATAGCGGTGTCGCAGGTGCAATACATAAAGAGCTTGGTTGCGGCGATATTACCATTGCAACAAGCGTTGTTCAACACGATATGGACACTTCCCCTCTTGGTGACCCAAAAGGTCTTATTTCCGGAATTAACATTATTAACTTCAACTGCGACAATGATACTTTAAACAGTATTAAAAACATTGCAACGCAGAGCAGTTTAAAAGTTTTAACAGGAGTTATTGCATCGGGCGATAAGTTTGTTGCAAGTAAAGACGACAAAGATTTTATCGAGTCAACCTTTAACGCGGTTGCTTGTGATATGGAAGCAGGCGCAATAGGTCATGTGTGCTATGTAAATAATATTCCGTTTTGCATTATACGTGCAATATCAGACAGTGCTGACGGAAAAGCTTGCGTTGACTACCCTACTTTTTCAAGAATAGCTGCAAAAAATGCCGCTGAAATTTTGTGTAACTACATTTTAAATGTTGATAAATAATTTACATTTGAAGATATTGACCGAATTTTATTTATGTGGTATTATTAAAAAAGTTATTTGATTACGGAGGTTTATCATGGGAAAAGGTAAACGTGTGCGCGAAGCCCGCGCAGGCAAAAGACAAGAAATGAAAATTAGAGCTAAAAAGCTCGCATTACGTCAAAAAATCACTAAAATTGTAGGCTATTCAGTTGCAGGTGTTGCAGCTGTTGCTGTTGTTGCACTTATAACCTACAACACAATTGCAAGTACAGGCTACTTTTTAAGAAACACTGTTGCTATGTCGTCTAAAAACTTTGAAGTTGACAACGCTATGATGACATATTACTTAAAGAATGAATACTATTCTTTTACAAACCAGTATGCTGATTATTTAACAATGTATGGTCTTGATACATCGAAAAGCTTAAGGTCACAAAGCTATGGCGACGGAACCTGGTTTGACTACTTTTTATCACAAGCTAAAAATTCAGTAAACGACGTTTTACTTTGCGCAGAAAAAGCAAAAGCTGAAGGCATGGAGCTTTCAAAAGACGACAAAAAGTCTATTGACGAGTCAATTGAAACAATGCAAACTTATGCAAAACAAAACAAAATGACACTTAAAAAATACCTTTCAGCAGCTTTTGCAGCAGGTATTAACGAAGACGATGTAAGACGCGCTATGGAGCTTTCGTTACTTGCATCTAACTACAGCGAAGATTTTAATAAAAAGCTCGAGTATACTGACGACGACCTTAATAAATATTTTGAAGAAAACAAATCAAGCTATGTTAAGGCTGATTACTTAAAGTATTCATTTGAGTCTTCAAACAGCGATAAAGACGCTGCAAAGCAAGAATCAAAGGATATTGCTGATAAACTTGCAGCAACCAAAACATCCGAACAATTCAAGTCGGTTTTGGAGACATTTTTAACCGACTACTATACCGAGAAAAATGCTGCCGAAGCAGAGTCTGAAGATAAAACAAAAACAGATGTAGAGGCTGGTCTTGATGCAGCAAATGCAACTGCTTACTTCCCCACCAAAGAAGAAAAAGAACAAACCGAACTTGAAAAATGGTTATTTAACAACGCAACAAAAGTTAATGAGACACTCGTTGTTGAACCTGCTGAAGACAAAACAGCCTACACCGTTTATATGATGGTTAAACCCGAGTACCGCGACGATTACGAAACAGTAAACGTAAGACACATTTTACTTTCAGTCAGCACAGAGGCTGACCAAACCGCTTGGGACGAAGCAAAAGCAAAGGCCGACGAGCTTGTTAAAAAGTTTAACGAAGGCGAAAAAACAAGCGAAGCTTTCGAAGCACTTGCTAAAGAAAACAGCGAAGACGCTAACGCTTCAACAAACGGTGGTCTTTACGAAGGCGTTACCAAAAACACATCTTCATACCCCGAAGAATTTGTTAACTGGTCATTTGATGCCACAAGAAATCAAGGCGACGTTGGTGTTATAAAAACCGATAGCGGTTACCACGTAATGTACTTTGAAGGCAAAGGTGATATTGCTTGGAAGATTCAAGCAACATCTGATAAAAAAGCTCACGATTGGGAACACCACATCGAAGACCTTGGTAAAGAATACAAGCTTAAATCAAGCGATAAAGAAATGAACAAAATCAAAGCATAATTAAAAAGCCTGTAGGTTAAACCCTACGGGCTTTTGTTTTACAGAGCGTATTGACGCTTTAAAAAAGCAGTGATATAATTATTAAAAATTATTATTTAATAATTATTAAAAGGTAGTCAAATGAACAAAAACATACCGATAGTTATTCCGTCTTACCAGCCTGATGAGTGTTTATATTCCGCTTGTAAAGGCATTATTGATGCAGGCTACAGTAACATAATTGTTATAAATGACGGTAGTGAAAAGGAATATGATACATATTTTGAAACAGTTAAAAACGAGCTTGGTGTAACCCTGTTAACACATGAGGTAAACAAGGGCAAAGGCAGAGCTTTAAAAACTGCTTTTGACTACATATTAAAAAATATGCCTGATGCAATAGGCTGTATCACTGCCGATTCTGACGGTCAGCACCTGCCTAAAGACATTAAAAAGTGTATGGATGCGCTTGTAGAAAAACCTAATGCCTTAGTGCTTGGTTGCCGAGATTTTTCAGGTGAAAATGTTCCGCCTAAAAGCAGGTTTGGTAACGAGCTTACCAAAAAGATTTGCTCGACTTTTTGCGGTGTTAAAGTATCTGACACTCAAACAGGACTTAGAGGAATACCTACACAGTTTATGCGTGAGTTATTAGATGTTAAGGGTGAGCGGTTTGAGTTTGAAACATATATGCTTATTGAAACCAAAAACAAGCACGAAATTGTCGAGGTTGAAATTGAAACCGTTTATGATTCAAAAGAAAACCATAAAACACACTTTAACCCCATTTTAGACTCAATACGAATTTACAAAATATTCTTTGGTATGTTTGTAAAGTATTTGCTCTCATCCCTTTCTTCGTGCGTTGTTGACATTACGCTTTTTGCAATGTTCTCGGTAGTATTAAAACCCGGTTTTCCTGTTTTTTATGCAACAATAGCAACAGTTGTTGCAAGAATTATATCAGCAACATACAACTGCCTTATAAACTACAAGTTTGTATTTCACAGTGATAAAAGCGTATCAAAATCAGTTGTTAAATACTTTACACTTGCGGCTATACAAATGCTGACAAGCGCAGCTCTTGTAACAGGCGGTATAT